>NZ_CP173254.1:317500-963737 GCF_044881185.1 Sphingomonas sp. MMS12-HWE2-04
GGAAACCCACCTAATCCGATTATTTCGACCGTCAGCAATGACGAGCGGAGTAATGGGAGAAAGGTATCATGAAGCTGAATAAAATAGGCTTCGTGAAGCGAACCCGGCGAACTGAAACATCTCAGTACCCGGAGGAAAAGACATCAACCGAGATTCCGTTAGTAGTGGCGAGCGAACGCGGACCAGGCCAGTGCTTCTAATTCAACTAGCAGAACATACTGGAAAGTATGGCCATAGCGGGTGACAGCCCCGTATGCGAAAGTGATGTTAGAAGACTCGAGTAGGGCGGGACACGTGTAATCCTGTCTGAACATAGGGGGACCACCCTCTAAGCCTAAATACTCGTACATGACCGATAGCGAACTAGTACCGTGAGGGAAAGGTGAAAAGCACCCCGATGAGGGGAGTGAAACAGTACCTGAAACGGATTGCCTACAAGCAGTTGGAGGGTCCTTGAGGCCTGACAGCGTACCTCTTGCATAATGGGTCTGTGACTTAATCTATCAAGCAAGCTTAAGCCGTTAGGTGTAGGCGCAGCGAAAGCGAGTTTGAATAGGGCGACTTAGTTTGATGGATTAGACCCGAAACCCGGCGATCTAGGCATGACCAGGATGAAGGTGCGGTAACACGCACTGGAGGTCCGAACCGATTAACGTTGAAAAGTTACCGGATGAGTTGTGTTTAGGGGTGAAAGGCCAATCAAGCCGGGAAATAGCTGGTTCTCCGCGAAAACTATTGAGGTAGTGCCTCGAGCGAATACCCTAGGGGGTAGAGCACTGGATGGGCTAGGGGGTCGCGAGATCTACCAAACCTAACCAAACTCCGAATACCTAGGAGTACTACTCGGGAGACAGACGGCGGGTGCTAAGGTCCGTCGTCAAAAGGGAAACAGCCCTGACCTACAGCTAAGGTCCCCAAGTCGTGTCTAAGTGGGAAAGCATGTGGGAATCCCAAAACAACCAGGAGGTTGGCTTAGAAGCAGCCATCCTTTAAAGAAAGCGTAACAGCTCACTGGTCTAAATAAGGGTTCCTGCGGCGAAGATGTAACGGGGCTCAAGACACGCACCGAAGCTTAGGGTGTGCTCGTTTACGAGTACGCGGTAGCGGAGCGTTCCGTAAGCCTGTGAAGCGATCTGGTAATGGGTCGTGGAGGTATCGGAAGTGCGAATGCAGACATGAGTAGCGATAAAGAGGGTGAGATGCCCTCTCGCCGAAAGACCAAGGGTTCCTGCGCAAGGCTAATCCGCGCAGGGTGAGCCGGCCCCTAAGACGAGCCCGAAGGGGGTAGTCGATGGGAACCACGTTAATATTCGTGGGCCTGGTGGTGTGTGACGGATGACGTGTGTTGTATGCTCTTATCGGATTGAGCATGCTTCGAAGTTGTCCCGGGAAATAGCCCCACCGTATAGACCGTACCCGAAACCGACACAGGTGGTCAGGTAGAGTATACCAAGGCGCTTGAGAGAAGTGTCCTGAAGGAACTCGGCAAATTGCCTCCGTACCTTCGGAAGAAGGAGGCCCTCACTGAGCGCAAGCTTTTTGAGGGGGCACAGGCCAGGGGGTAGCGACTGTTTAGCAAAAACACAGGGCTCTGCTAAGTCGGCTTCAAGACGACGTATAGGGCCTGACGCCTGCCCGGTGCCTGAAGGTTAAGTGGAGGGGTGCAAGCTCCGAAATGAAGCCCAGGTAAACGGCGGCCGTAACTATAACGGTCCTAAGGTAGCGAAATTCCTTGTCGGGTAAGTTCCGACCTGCACGAATGGCGTAACGACTTCCCCACTGTCTCCAGGACATGCTCAGCGAAATTGAATTCTCCGTGAAGATGCGGAGTACCCGCGGTTAGACGGAAAGACCCCGTGCACCTTTACTGCAGCTTCAGAGTGGCATTAGGAAAGAACTGTGTAGAATAGGTGGGAGGCTTTGAAGCATTGGCGCCAGCTGATGTGGAGCCACAATGTGAAATACCACCCTGTTGTTTTCTGATGTCTAACCACGCACCGTCATCCGGTGTTGGGACCCTCTGTGGCGGGTAGTTTGACTGGGGCGGTCGCCTCCTAAAGAGTAACGGAGGCGCGCGAAGGTTGGCTCAGGCCGGTTGGAAACCGGCTGTTAGAGTGCAATGGCATAAGCCAGCCTGACTGCGAGACTGACAAGTCGAGCAGAGACGAAAGTCGGTCATAGTGATCCGGTGGTCCCTCGTGGAAGGGCCATCGCTCAACGGATAAAAGGTACGCCGGGGATAACAGGCTGATAACCCCCAAGAGCTCATATCGACGGGGTTGTTTGGCACCTCGATGTCGGCTCATCACATCCTGGGGCTGGAGCAGGTCCCAAGGGTTTGGCTGTTCGCCAATTAAAGTGGTACGTGAGCTGGGTTCAGAACGTCGCGAGACAGTTTGGTCCCTATCTGCCGTGGGCGTCGAAATTTGAGAGGAGTTGACCCTAGTACGAGAGGACCGGGTTGAACATACCTCTGGTGTACCAGTCGTTCTGCCAAGAGCGCAGCTGGGTAGCTATGTATGGACGGGATAACCGCTGAAAGCATCTAAGCGGGAAGCCTCCCTCGAGATAAGATTTCTTAGGACGGTCGGAGACCACGACCTTGATAGACTGGATGTGGAAGTGCGGTAACGCATGGAGCTAACCAGTACTAATTGTCCTATTCGCGCTTGATGAGTCCCACCATCAATGACAGCCCTGGATATCCAGATCTGTCCGCTTGGTCGGATGATGAAACAAAGCCTGCACGGGCATCGATTTGAAAACCCTGAGAAGTTTCGCCACACCGGCTTCATTGCTTGGTGGCTATAGCGTCTGTGACCCACCCGATCCCATCCCGAACTCGGCCGTGAAACCAGACAGCGCCGATGGTACTATCGCCTAAGCGATGGAAGAGTAGGTCGTCGCCAGGCATTGCAGCCGGTGTGCGTGAAGCAACTCAGGAATTTCGGAAAAACCCATTCACTTTCTTGCTTGGCCTCAAGCGCCGGCAGCCGCATCCGCGGCTTTGGCTACCGCGCCACTCGGCGCGACGGCCGGTCGGCCTTGCGGAGCCCCCGGGCTCCGTCCAGCCAAGCATCGTCTGGTGGCGCGGGGTGGAGCAGTCCGGTAGCTCGTCAGGCTCATAACCTGAAGGTCACAGGTTCAAATCCTGTCCCCGCAACCAACACACAAACACAACCGCCTCGGGATACCCCGCGGCGGTTTTTTTGTGCCCGCCGCCCCGCGCAGTGGCGCGGTCCACCGGCTTCAGCATGAGCAACCTGCGGCGAAAGCGGTCTGGTCGGAGCCCGGGCGAGGATCGTCAAAAATCGAGAGAGTGCCGGGGGAAATGCCGACGCTGGATCCGGGGCCGCGCGGGCGACATCCAGCCTGGCCTTCACGCTCCGGCGTGGCGAACGCCGCCTCCGTGGCGAGCTTTCGCACCGAAGTCTCGCGGGCTGAAGCGCCTGCGACGCCGGGCATGCTGGTGCCGCCAGACCTGCCGGGGTTGCGGCGAGAAACCCTCCCCAGCGTAGTCATGGTCTACATCCGGAAGCTTGCTGTCGCCTTGTCGCGCTTCAAGATCGCTGACCCGCAATCTGCGCCGCGCGCACCGCGCTTCCTGCCGTCATTCCATGGTGCCGCGCCCGCGCAGCGCAGCGCTGTCGCCCCAAAATGCGCCCGCAATCTTGCCATAGGATCGCGCTGCGGGCGACGATTGTGACCCCACCCGCAGCGATGCCGGGGATCGGTCGTCAGTCGGTCAACGCCACCCGGCCTTCGATGGGGTGGCCGGGATCGGTGAAGCCATGGGTCGATGCATGGCCGGTCGGGACCAGATCGTTGATCAGCGCCTCGTCTTCGGCGGAGAAGGTCACGTCGAGTGCGGCAATATAGCTGTCCCAATGCGCCTCGGTGCGTGGGCCGGTGATCGTGCTGGTGACGTGCTTGTTGTTTAGCACCCAGGCGATCGCGAAGGCCGTCGGGTCAACGCCGCGCGTGCGCGCGTGCTGGGCGATCTTGGCGGCGAGCGCGATCGATTCCGGGCGCCATTCGGTTTCCAGGATGCGCTTGTCGCCCCGTCCCGCGCGCGTGTCGGCAGGGGGCGGCTGGTTGGGATCATATTTGCCGGTGAGCACGCCGCGCGCGAGCGGGCTGTAGGAAACGGTGCCGAGCCCGTAAAAGTCCGCCGCAGGGAGCTGCTCCACTTCAGCGACGCGGTTGAAGATGTTGTAGAGCGGCTGGCTGGCGATCGGCCGGTCGATGCCGAACTGATCGGCGAGATGCGAAACCTCCGCAATGCGCCAGGCGCGAAAGTTCGAGACGCCGAAATAGCGCAGCTTGCCCTGCTGGATCAGGTCGCCGATCGCGCGAACGGCTTCGCCGAGCGGCGCGTCGAACACCGCGCGGTGGAAATAGAGCAGATCGATATGGTCGGTGCCGAGTCGGCGCAGGCTGTCTTCGACGCTTCGGATGATCCACTTGCGCGACTGGCCGCCGCCGTTGGGGCCGGGCGCCATCGGATTGGAGAATTTGGTTGCGACCACCCATTCGTCGCGATGCGCCTTGATGCCCTTGCCGACGACCACCTCGGACTGGCCGCCATTATAGACGTCTGCAGTGTCGAGGAAGTTGATGCCCTGATCGCGCGCCTTGGCGATGATGCGGTGCGCGGTCGCCTCATCGGTCTGCCCGCCGAACATCATCGTGCCGAGCGTGAGGGGCGAGACCTTGATGCCGGAGCGGCCGAGATAGCGATAGGATAGGGGCATGGCAGGATTCCCTGGAGATGAAGGGCAGCCGGGAGGGCGGCTCAGTTGGAACGATGGGGTTCGGGGCGCTCGATATTGCCGTCGAAGCGCTGGTTTTCGAGGCTGACGAAGCCATTGCGGTTCGGCATTCGGACTCGCGACAGGCTGGCGCCGTCCAGCCGGGCATCGCGTGCGACGATGCCGTCGATCGAGAGCAGATAGGCGACGAGGCTATAGACTTCCCCGTCGCCCAGCGATTGCGGCGCGGTGAGCGGCATCGCGCGGCGGATATAGTCGAACAGCGGCGGCGCATAGGGCCAGTAGCTGGCCACGGTCTTGACCGGCTTGGCCGAGGTGAGCGAGCCGATGCCGCCGGTCAGTCGATCGGCGATGCCGCCGCTGCCGGCCGGCCCATGGCATGCGGCGCATTTCGATTCGTAGGTTGTCTGACCGTCGGCGACCGACCCCGACCCCGGCGGGAGTCCCGCGCCATTCGCCGCGATGCTGATCTCCATCCGCCGGATAGCGTCCGCCGAAGCTGGTCGCCCCAGCTTTGGACTGGCCGGCGGCGGAGTGCCGTCATGGCCGGGGCCATCGCTGGCGCGGGCAAGGGCCACTGCGCCGGTCAGCAGCACCGCACCGACGAAGAACATGTGCCTAGACATAGACATGCGCGACCTTGCCCTGGCTGTCGATGGCCCAGCTCTGGACGGCATTGCTGTGATAGCCCTGGCCCGCGCCATAGTGCGCCCGCCACGCGGCTCGCAGCGGTTGGACCGCGCCGGTCTCGTCCGTTGCGCGGCTCATCAGGACGGCCGGGCCGCCCTCCCAGCGCCACGGCATGCGGAAGCGCGTCAGCGCCTTGGGCAGCACCGGATCGCCGAGCGCGGCCTCCGCCCAGCTCGCGCCGCCATCGGCGGACACCTCGACCTTGCGGACCCGCCCGCGACCCGACCAGGCGAGGCCGCTGATTTCCCGATAGCCCGCGCCCTGCAGGTCCAGCCCGAACGACGGCGACAGGATGATCGACTTCACCCCCATGCGCAGCGAGAACAGCTCGGCTTTGCCGTCCGGCCGCAGATCGCTGTATTTGGAGGTCTCCTCGCGCGAAAAGGCGGGCGCGGCGATCAACTTGAGGCGACGCAGCCATTTGATCGAGGCATTGCCCTCGATGCCCGGCAGCAGCAGCCGCATGGGGAAGCCCTGCGCGGGCCGCAGCGGTTCGCCATTCTGGAACAATGCGATCATCGCGTCTTCGAGACACAGCGACAGCGGGATGCTGCGCGTCATGCCCGCGGCATCCGCCCCTTCGGCCTGCACCCAGCGGGCCGAAGGCGCGATGCCAGCCTCGTCGAGCAAGGTGGACAGCCGCACGCCGGTCCACTCGGCTGCCGAAATGAGCCCGTTCAGCTGGCCGGCGCTGGCCTGGACCGGTTGGGCGGCGGCGAGTGTTCCGCTGTTGCCCGAGCATTCGAGGAAAAGGATGCGGCTTTCGCGGGGATAGCGCAGCAGATCCTCGTAACGGAACAGCAGGGGTTGGCGGACGAGGCCGTGGACCAGCAGCTCGTGCATCGCCGGATCGATCTCGGGAATGCCGTTATGATGGCGCTCGAAATGGAGATCGTTGGGCGTGATCGTCCCTTCGAGCAATTGCAGCGGGGTTCGCGACGATCCGGTGCCGGGAAAGGGCAGGTCCGGCACGATCCGCTGGATCGCCTCGCTCGTATGGACGCGCGCGCCATAGCCCGAGAGCGGCGCGCCGGGATCGCGCATCGATGCCGGGCTTTGCGCCTGCGACGCAGCCCGGACGGCGGTGACGAGCCCGCCGGTCGACAAGGCCCCCGCGACGAGCAGCGCCCGGCGGTGGAGCAATCCGCCGCCCGCGACGCGTTCTTCTCCTGCGTCGGTCATCCTCGGATCAGGCGAGTTGATCGGCCCGCACCAGGCGTCCGGACGCCGCCGGCGGCGCGTCGCGGAGCAGCGGCAGCAGTTGATCGCCCTGCCGCCGGATCTCGGAGAGATAGGGCGTGTCGGACAGGACGAAATGGGTGATGCCGAGGTCGCGATACTTGCGCAGCGAAGCGGCGACGTCGGCGGCCGATCCGACCAGCCAGGTCGTCCCCGCGCCGCCGCCGCCATAGCGACCGGGTGCGGTGTAGAGATTGTCGTCGAGCACTTCGCCGCGGGCGTGGAGATCGAGCAGTCGTTGCTGGCCCACCGCCTTGGCGCGGCGATGCTCGTCGACCTTGTCCTGCCGGGCGGCCATCTCGTCGACCTTGGCCTCCGCATCGGCCCATGCCTGCTCGGTGGTGTCGCGTACCAGCGTGGTGATGCGCAGGCCGAATTCGAGCGGCGGCAAGTCGCGGTCGAGGTCGCGGCTCAATCGCTTCAGCCGCGCGATGCGATCGGCGACGCCGTCGAGCGGCTCGCCCCAGAAGAGCTGGACGTCCGCCTCGGTCGCCGCCACGCGCTCGGCCGCCTCGGAGGCGCCGCCAAAATAGAGCCGGGGATGAAGGCGATCGCCGCGCGGCGTGATGCGCGGGGCGACCGTCGATCCCGCGACCTGGAAATGCTCGCCGGCGAAATCGACATTGGTTTCGGTCCACAGCCGGCGCACCAGCCGCATGAACTCCTTGGTGCGCCCATAGCGGTGCGCCTGATCGCCCTCGCTATCGCCATAGGCCGCAAGATTGTCCTGGCCCGAAACGATGTTGATGCGGACGCGGCCGCTGGTCAGCTGATCGAGCGTCGCAGCGGCGGAAGCGAAGTTCGCCGGCCGCCAGTAACCGGGCCGGATCGCGATGAGAGGCTCGAAGGTCTTTGTCCGCGCCGCGAGTGCGGTGGCGACGGTGAAGGTGTCCGGCCGGCCCCAGCTCGTGCCGATCAGGGCGCCCTTCCAGCCATGGTCTTCCAGCGCGAGGGCATGGCTGGTCAGCGTTTCGAGGCTTGTCGGGTCGCCGTCGCTGACGTCGCCGCGATGGCCGCCCTCGATCTGATTGGGGATGTACCAGAGGAATTCGGAAGGGTTCGGCATAAGAACTCCATGATGCGATGCGGAAGGAAGAGGGGCGCGACCTAATCGAGCCGGAAGCCGAGCCCGTTGAGCACGCGGCGCAGCACGTCCCGGCCGGCGAGCGACACGGCGCCGCGCACGCGCTGGCTGGCCTGTTCGCTCCAATCGCGCTCGGGCATGCGCTGTTCGCGCTGGAAGCTGCGCAGCCGAGCATCATAGGCGGCGATCGCGGGCCTGTTGTCGCTCGCGCCATAGTGCTCGCGGAACAGGACTGCCTCTTGCGGGAGGCGCGGTTTGACCGAGGCGGGGGCGGCGGGATCGGGATAGCCGACCGTCAGCCCGAAGAGCGCGAAGGTCTGGGGTGGCAGGCCGAGCTCCGCCGCCACCTCTGCCGGCTTGTTTCGGATGCCGCCGATATAGCAGCTGCCCAGACCCAGCGATTCCAGCGCCACCACGGCGTTCTGCGCCGCCAGCGAGGTATCCACTGCGCCCAGCAGGAAGCTTTCGAGGAAGTGCAGTCCCTCGGCCGGCGTGCCGAGCTGATCGCCGATTTGGGTCAGCCGGTGATGGTCGACGATCCACAGCAGGAACAGCGGCGCCTGGAGGATCTGCTTCTGATTGCCGGCGAGCGCCGCCAGCCGGGCCTTGCGCGCCGGATCCTCGACCGCGACCACGCTCCATGGCTGAAGGTTGGAGGAGCTGGCCGCCGATTGCGCGGCGGCGACCAGCAGCTCGATCGTTCCGGGCGGCACGGCATCGGGGAGATAGGCGCGGACCGAGCGGTGCGCGAGGACGGTATCAAGCGTCGCATTCGACGGGATCGCCACGTCGAGCGCGGCGCGATAGCGATCATAGAGGCGCGTGTCGCGCAAGGCCTCTGCCCCGTCCGCCGCACGCGTCAGTTTGGTCACTTCACCCATTTTGTCCTCCCAAAGCCGGGGCTAGCCCCGCGTCCTCGTGATGCTCGGGGGGCTCCTCGACGCCGAGCAGCCGGCGGAGCAGTGCGCGCAGCTCGGCGATCCGCTTGGCCCGCGCCAATCCGTTCTGCGGGAGGTCAACGGGAAGGTCGGCGGCGAGCCGCCCCTGATCGAGCAGGACGATCCGATCCGCGAGCAGGATCGCTTCGTCGATGTCGTGCGTCACCAGCAGCACGGCCGGGTCGTGCACGTCGGCGAGCCGGCGCAGCAGCGCGTGCATCTGGATGCGGGTCAGCGCGTCGAGCGCGCCGAACGGCTCATCGGCGAGCAACAGCTTGGGCGCTCGGACCAGCGCGCGGGCCAGCGCGACGCGTTGCTGCTCGCCGCCCGACAGCTCGTGGGGCCAGGCGCGCTCGCGGCCGGCCAGGCCGACTTCGGCGAGCGCCTCGCGCCCGCGCTCGCGCGCGCCCGAGATGCCAAGCAGGACATTGTCGAGCACGCGCATCCAGGGGAGCAGACGCGCGTCCTGAAAGATCACCGCACTGCGTTCGGGCAGCCGGATCTCGCCCGTGCCTCCGGCCTCGTGATCGATCTCGGCCAAGGCGCGCAGCAAGGTGCTCTTGCCCGAGCCGCTGCGGCCGAGCAGCGCGACGAACTCGCCCGGCGCAATCTCCAGGTCGATCCCGTTGAGTACGCCCTTGAGCGTGAAGGCGCGGACGAGACCGCGGACTTCGACCGCGGGCCGTTCGATGGAGGCGGTCATTGGCCGAGCGTCCGGCGCCAGCGCAACAGGTGGCGCTCGAGCTGGCGTACCAGCGCGTCCGAGCCGAAGCCGAGCAGCGCATAGACGACAAGGCCGACCAGCATGACGTCGGTCTGGGCATAGTTGCGCGCGAGCGTGACCATATAGCCGATCCCGCTCGTCGCGTTGAGCTGCTCGACCACCACCAGCGCCAGCCAGGAGGACGTGACGCTGAAGCGAAGTCCGGTGAGGAAGCCGGGCAGCGAGCCGGGGATGACGACGTAGCGCAGGAACTGCCAGCGGGTCAGCCGCACCGTTTCGGCCAGCTCGACATGGCGGATGTCGATCGCCCGCAAGGCATTATGGGTATTGATGTAGACCGGGAAGAACACCGCAGTGGCGATCAGCGTGATCTTCATCGTCTCGCCGATGCCCAGCCACAGGATCATGAAGGGGATCAGCGCGAGGATCGGCACGCCGCGCTTGATCTGGACCAGCCCGTCGATGACATAGCCGCCGAGTAGCGAGAGGCCGGACAGCAGCGCTAGGGCTACGCCGACCGCCACGCCGAAGCCGAGCCCGGTCAGCGCGCGCCACGCCGAGATTGCCAGATTCTCCTGGAGCCGGCCCTCCCGGATGAGGTCGACCGCCGTGGTGATTGCGGTCCACGGTGCCGGCAACGTCCTGGGATCGAGCCAGCCGGTGGCCGAGAGGACCGACCAGTAAAGCAGCAGCAGGGCAGGGCCCAGCAGGACGCCGTAGCGGGCGGGCTTGCCCAGGCTGAGGCGGTGCCGTGGCGCGAGACGCGGCTTGGCGGGGCGCGCGGTCGGAGCTTCTTCCTGCAACGCGGGCAGGTGAAGCCCTTCGGGATAGGCGTTCATCACCGATTTCCTTTGGCAGCAGCGGCGGCATCGCCTGCGATCGTCTCGAAGCGGCGGTCGAAAAGCGCCGCCGCATCGAGGCGCGGACGCTTGGTCTCGGGGCCGAGCGTGTCGATAGCGGCTTGCTCATAGGCGATCGCGCCGTCCCAGGTGCGCGGCACCGAGACGTTGGCGATATACGAGGCCATCACCCGGGCATCGGCGAGCGGGAGGCCGCGCTTTGTGGCATAATAGCCGCGCGCCAGTTCCTCGGGGTGCGCGTTGATCCAGGCCTGGCCGAGACCCCAATAGTGAACGAAGATGCGGAGTGCCGCCGCCTTGCCGGGATCGGCCAGCGCGGTTTCGGGAACGTAGATGTTGCCGCCGTCGTCGCGGAAGGGCGGATGCCTGAGTATCCGCGCGCCGCGCGGGCCGAAATCGCGGATGTAGCGCTGCGCGACGAGATCCGCCCGGATCGGAGCGGCGTCGATCGCGCCGGAGGCAAGCGCGTTGGTATAGACATCGCCGCCGATGCTCGATGGCAGTTCGACCAGGGTCACCTCCTCGCGGCGGATGCCGGCCGCCTTGAGCGTCTCGATGACGATCTGCGCCTGCACCTGGCTGGGGCTGAAGGCGATCCGCTTACCGCGGAGGTCCGAGAGGGTCTTGATATTGGCCTTGGGCGCGATGCCGAAGACATAAGCCTGGCGGCTCTCGCGATCGGCATATTCGCGAAATGCGATGATGCGCACGGGGATGCCCATCCATACGGCATGGATCGGCGGCACGCTGGCGCCGAAGCCGACATCGAGCACGCCGGCATGGAAGGCTTCGGTCACATCGGGGCCGCCGGTGATCTCGGCCCATTCGATGCGGAACGGCACCTTCTTGTCCCAGCCGTTATGCTCGAACACCCAACGGGTGACGGGATCGCCGACCCGCAGCACGATGCCGGGGGGCACGCGATCGGGCAGTGGCGCCGTGAGCGCGAGCCCGGCCTTCGCGGCGACGGCATGGCGCGCCGGCGCGAAGAAGACCAACAGCGCGATCGATATGCCGACGAACAAGGCGAGCGGTGCCGATCCCCTGGGCCAGCGCGAGGCGGTCGCCAGCGCCATCAGGCGAGGGCGGGCTCGGCCGGGACCGACTTCATCTGCTCGGCGGGATAGCGATCGCCGACCGTGGTGCCGTGGGGGAAGGCGGCTTCCAGTTCCGCGATGGTGGCGTCGTCCAACTGGAGTTCGCCCGCTGCCCAATTGTCTTCGAGATGGCCGACATGCCGCGTGCCGGGGATGGGCACTACGCCTTTGGAGAGCACCCAGGCGAGGCTCACTTGCGCCGGCGTGCGGTGCAGTCGCTCGGCGACGGTCTCGATCGTGCGGCGCCGGCGGGCGTTCGCCGCGACGGCCTCCGCCTGGAAGCGCGGGTGGATACGGCGGCGGTCTTCATCGTCGATCGGGCCGGCACCGGCGAGGAAACCGCGGCCGAGCGGGCTATAGGCGACGAACCCGATGCCGAGTTCGCGTGCCGTCGGCAGAATTTCGGCTTCGACTTCGCGGCTCCAGAGCGAATATTCGCTCTGGAGCGCGGTTAGCAGGGTGACGGCATGTGCCGCGCGAAGCTGGGCGGCGCTCACCTCGGATACCCCGACACCGCCAATCTTGCCCTCATCGCGCAAACGCCCGAGTTCGCCGACCGAGTCCTCGATCGGGGTCTCGGGGTCGACGCGGTGCAGATAATAGAGGTCGATGCGCGCAAGGTTGAGGCGGCGCAGGCTGGCCTCCACCGCCTCGCGCGCCGAGACGCGCTGGCCGTCGCTGCCGCGCCGATGGGTGAACTTGCTGGCGATGACGAGGCCGTCCCGGCGGCCGGCGATCGCCCTGCCGAGCAGTTCCTCGTTATGGCCGTTGCCATAGCCGGTGGCGGTATCGAAGAAGGTGACCCCGAGATCGATCGCGCGATGCAGCGTGCGGATCGACGCCGCTTCGTCCGCCTTTCCGTAGACATGGGACAGGCCCATCGCGCCGAAGCCCTGGGGGCTCACCTGCAAATTTCCGATCAGCGGCACGGCTCTTCTCCCGGTTCCTACCCCCATGCTGACCCGCTGCCACGCTGGCCGCGATGCAGAAAAACTTCCGTCCGGAACAGAATCCATATCTGTTCGGTGGGAATTAAGGATCAATATCCTATCGACTCAATAGGAATTGAGTTGGGGGACTATCGAATGGGTCGATCTGCTTATCTGCGTGCGCTTCTGGTGACCGTTTCCGTGATGGCGATGCCTGTGCCGGCTTGGGCGCAACAGGGGCCGAGCATCGAGTCAGAGGGCGACCGCGATAGCGACAAAGACATCGTGGTGACCGCCCGGCGGCGTGCCGAGAATATCCAGGACGTCCCGATCTCCGTGCAGGCGATCAGCGGCGAAACGCTCGAGCGCAAGGGCACGATCGACCTGCAAAGCTTGATCGACCAGACGCCGGGGCTGAATTCGACAGGCGGCAATCCGCGCAATTTCTCGGTGACGATCCGCGGCATCGGCTATGCGCCGACCGCAGCCGACGGGCTGGACAATGCGATCGGCGTCTATTTCGACGGGGTCTATCAGGCCCGGCCGGGCCAGGTGCTGCAGGATCTGGTCGACGTCCAGAGCTTCGAGGTGCTGCGCGGGCCCCAGGGCACGCTGTTCGGACGCAACGCCGCCGCGGGCGCGCTGAACGTCACCTTCAACAAGCCGAGCTTCACGCCGAGCCAGACCTTCGAACTGTCCTATGGCCGCTATAATTTTGCCCAGGCGAAAGCGATCATTACCGGCCCGCTGAGCGAGAATATCGCGTTTCGGACGGTGGCCTATGGCACCCGCTCGGACGGGTGGATCGACACGCCGTTCCGACCGGCATTTCGAGACTCGGCCACGCAGAAGGGCATTTACGCGCCGACCGCGACCGACGACGCCAAGACCGCGGGGACCGGGCGCTGGGGGATCCGTCAGCAATTCCTGGTCGATGCCGGCGACCTGAAGATCAACCTGTCGGGCGACCTGAACATCGAGAGCGACAGCTCGTCGGGGTTCAGTTCGGGCGGCGGGATCACCGAGATATTCGGCCCCGGCAATTGGGGGATCAACACCACCGCTGCGCAGCAGGCGAGAGTGACGATCGCGCGCAACGCGCTGAGCCAGCTCACCAATTTCGGCGGCGTGCAGAACTGGAACCTCGCCGTCGACCCCAGCGCCAGCATCACCAACAACTACAATCACATGCGCACGACGAACGCCGGTGTTTCGCTGACGGCGGACTATGATTTCGGCTGGGCGACGCTGACCTCGATCAGCGCGTGGCGGCGGTGGAGCTTCAATCCGCCCCAGGACAGCGACAGCTCTCCGCTCGACATCTATCAGAACATGGCGATCAGCAAGAGCGACCAGTTCAGCCAGGAATTCCGGCTGGCGTCCAATCGCAAGGGTCCGATCGAATGGCAGGCCGGGGCGTTCCTCTATTATTCGAAGTTGAACGACCATTATGTCGTCCACCAGTTCGGCGCGGACGTGATACCGTGGTACAACGCCTATAACACGCTCGCCGGAACGGCGTTGACCCCGATCCCGCTCTCGTTTCGGTCACAGCTCACCGGTGCGCAGATCATTGAGGACACGCGCGTCGAGAACCGGAACGTGGCCGCCTATGGCCAGGCGACCTGGCACATCAGCAGCGCCTTGGACCTGACCGGAGGCCTTCGCTACACCTACGACCGCAAGAACGGCAGCAGCCCGGTCGATACCACCCTGCTCCCGACATCGCTTCCCACCGGGGTGACCAACGCGCAGCTCAACGCGTTTTACACCGCGATCGACGCGGTGCAGCGCAACCCGGGCGTGGTCTATACTACGCCGGGCTATCCCGCCGCGGTGGCAACCGTCGGCTATCCGCTCGACATCGAGACCTCGAACGACAATGTCTCCGGGACGGTCAGCCTGTCCTACAAGGTCACGTCCGACCTCACGACCTATATCACCTATGCGACGGGCTTCCAGGCTGGCGGCCTGGACCTCAACAACCGCTCGCTCAGCCCGACCGCGCCGGCGGTCCAACCGACCAAGACCAAGAATCTCGAGGCTGGCGTCAAGGCGTCGCTGTTCGACCGCCGCCTGACCCTGGCCCTTGCCGCCTATCAAGAGAAACTCGAGGGCTTTCAGACGTCGATCTCGTTCACGCTGCCCAATGGCACGCCCCAGCGCGGCGCCACCAATGTCGGCGATATTCGCGCGCGGGGCGTCGAATGGAGCCTGGCGGCCAATTTCGGCTCGGGGCTCCGGCTGACGTTCGACGGAAACTATAACGACGCCGTCTATACGCGCGCACCCTCGCTGCCGGCACCCGCGGAACTGAGCTATAACGGCATCGCGAATATCGACGCCAAGGGGCAGCGCGCGCCCTATTCGCCCGAATGGTCCTTGTCGGTCACGCCTTCGTGGGATTTCAAGATCGGCTCGGACAGCGAGTTCTACAGTTATGCGCAATATTCCTACACCAGCGACTACAGCACGGGCGTGACCCAATCGATCTATACGCAGGTGCCCGGCCAATTTAACCTCAACCTGCGGGCCGGTGTTCGGCTGGAGGAAGGGAAATACGATATTTCGTTCTATGCGAACAATGCGACCAACGAGAAGAACATCATCTCGCAAGCATTGCTCGCGGTGCCCTCGGGTGCCGGCGTGACGGCCTATCTCGGCCGGACGGTGAACTACAATCTGCCGGCGCGCTATGGCGTGACGCTGCGGGCGAAGTTCTGATGTCGCTTTGCCTCCCGCGCGTGCCGCTGGCAGGCGCGGGAGGATTTGGGCTGCCTTGCGGAAGCGCCCGCGGTTCGCCCGCCCGTTCGCGGGGTACCGTTTACTGGCTTGCGCGTGCTGCCGCCTGTTCGATGACGGTCGCCACGGCGCGCGGCTGGGAGATGAAGACGGCGTGGCTGCCCTTGATCTCGGTGATCTTGGCGCCCGCGCGCTGATACATCGAGCGTTCGAGAGCGGGGTTGATCATGCGGTCCTCCGTCGCGACGATCCCGTAGCTCGGCTTGGACTTCCAGGCCGGGGCAGTGATCGTCGTCGATACGATCCGGGCGTTCCACGGAACCTGCGAGAGCGCCATGAATCGGGCCTCGGCAGGCGGCACGTCGGCAGCGAAGTCGGTGGGGAAGCTCTTCGGATCGACGAGCAGATAGCCGTCCGCGGTCGGCGCGATGCTCTTCGCGGCCGGTGGATTGGTCTTGTTCAGCGCTTCGATCGTCTCGCCGGCGTCCGGCACGAACGCGGCGACGAAGACCAGGCTGGCAACATGCGGGTTATTGCCCGCCTCGGTGATGATCGCGCCGCCATAGCTGTGGCCCACCAGGACTGCGCGGCCCTGCTGACGATCGAGGATCCGGTTGGTCGCAGCGACGTCGTCTGCCAGCGAGGTCAGCGGCTCTTGCACGATGCTGACGGTATAGCCGTCCTTGGCAAGGATATCGGCGACCTGCTTCCAGCCTGATCCGTCGGCGAAGGCGCCGTGGACGAGCACGACATTGCGCACGGGGTCTTTTTGGGTTTGCGCCGTCGCGATGCCTGGCAAAGCGATGAGCGCGGTGGCGGTCAGCAGCTTGAGAAGAGTCTTCATGGCAGGTCTCCTAGCCGCCCGTCCGGTGCGGCTTTTGCGTGGGGTTCAGGCGGCGACGGCGAGCACCTTTTGGCACCGGCAGAATAGCGGGTGACGAACGCAGCGTCAATTCAAGGCAAGGAAGGGCCGATCCTCTATGTGGGGCTGCCCGCGGGCGGTTCGTCGGTACCGGCGACCAGGAGGACACGGGAGACGCTGCCGGCGATCCGGTGGGGCAGCGCCGCCTGATATTCCGGGCTGGAATACCAGGCACGCGCTTCCGCCATCGACGGAAAGGCAAGGATCGCGACGCCCTCGACGTCCTCGCCCTCCAGCGTCTCATGCGATCCGTAGAACGCCAGCGGCGTCAGCGGATGGGCCTCGCGGGCGCGCGGTGCCTGCTCGCGATACAGCGCTAACGCTTCGGGATCGGTCGTGCGTTCGCGCAGCATGACGACATAGGCCGTCATGCCGCCACCTTGAGCGCGTCCACCAGCGCGCGCGCGGTCGCGGTCGAAGAGCCGGGATTTTGACCAGTGATGAGCAGCCCATCCTGGATGACATAGGAGGCCCAATCCGGACCGCGCGAATAGATGCCGCCCTTGGCCTTGAGTTCGTCCTCGACGAGGAACGGCACGATGTCGGTCAAGCCGACGCCGTCTTCCTCGCTATTGGCAAAGCCGGTGACCTTCTTGCCTTCCACCAGCGGTCGGCCATCGGCGGTTTTCACATGACGCAACACACCCGGGGCGTGGCAGACGAACGCGGTCGGCTTGCCCGCGGCGAGGAATGCTTCGATCAACGCGATCGAGGCCGCGTCCTCGGCGAGATCCCATAGCGGACCGTGGCCGCCGGGGTAGAAGACCGTGTCGAAATCCGCCTGCGATATGTCGGCCAGCTTCACGGTTTCTGCCAACAACGCCATGGCCTCGGGGTCGGCCTCGAAGCGACGCGTGTCGTCGGTCTGATTGGCGGGCTCGTTGCTCTTCGGGTCGAGCGGCGGGTGGCCACCCTTGGGCGAGGCGAGAACGATCTCGGCGCCGGCATTCTTGAACGCGTAATAGGGCGCGGCCAGCTCTTCTAGCCAGAAACCGGTCTTGCGGCCCGTGTCGCCGAGCGTGTCGTGGGACGTGAGCACCATCAGGATCTTCATCGTTATCTTCCTTCTAAAAATACGTTTGCGGCGGCACGCTCGGCCGACAGCTCGAACTAGACCGGTCGTCTTGTAATCGGGCTAGACCGTTATGTGCTGCTGAATGATCGAATACACGTCGCTAGACCGGTCGTCTAGAGAATTTTCGATTGCTGCCATTTTTCGTTCACGCGGTGCGGAGCAGCGCTTGCCTCTTTATGGATGCGGAGTGGGAGCGGAACGGAGGCCTAGACGACCGGTCTATATTTTCCTATATGGCAAGCATGACCACTGCCATATTTGAGAAGGACACCCGTAGCGCAATTCTTGCGACGGGCCAGAAGATCATGAGCCGCAAGGGCTTCTCGGCAGTGGGCCTGACTGAAATTCTAGGCAGTGCCGGCGTGCCCAAGGGGTCTTTCTACCATTATTTCGGCTCGAAAGACGCGTTCGGCGAAGCGATGCTCGACGCGTATTTCGAGGACTATCTGGCAGAGATGGACGCGCTTTTCGTTAAGCCCGGACTCAATGGTGCCGAGCGCCTGATGACCTACTTCGCTAACTGGCGGGAGGCGCAAGGGGCGTTCGACTGCCAGGGTCGGTGCCTCGCAGTAAAGCTCGGAGCTGAAGTCTCGGACCTTTCCGAGCCGATGCGTCTCGCGCTGAAGGCCGGCACCGCCGGTATCATCGCGCGGTTGAAGGCGGTGATCGAGGCAGGCGTTGCCGATGGCTCGCTGCGAGCTGCCGACCCGGCGGAAGACCTCGCTGCGACGCTCTATCATCAGTGGCTGGGGGCGAGTGTCATGGTCAAGATCCTCCGCACGCACGATCCGTTCGAAACGGCGCTCCATTCGACCCGGAGGATGCTGGGGCTCGCGATGCGCTGAGTGGTTGCGCTTGGGCTCTGACTTGTGTCGGGGGTGGCGCCGGACACGGCCGGTGACCGAGTTGCGATGCGCGGGGTCGTCGTTTTCTGAGGCGATAAGCGCCACCGCCTCCAAGCACCTCACCGGAGCTGTTAGGCCTCAGGCGGACGATGTGGGCCGGTGCTTTCCCGGACTATCAACGCATGCGGGAGCGTCGTTTGACTCTCCGCGCTCGGCGTGCCGCGCAGGATCTGCACGAGCAATTCGACAGCGCGCTGCCCGATCAGCCCCTTGGGCTGCGCGATTGTGGTGAGCGCGGGCTGGAAATAGCGGGCGAGCGGGAGGTCGTCGAAGCCGACTACCGATATGTCGTTCGGGCAGCACAGTCCCGCCGCGCTGATGGCGCTGAGCGCGCCGAGCGCCATTTCATCGCTGAAGCAGAAAATCGCCGTCACATCGTGAGAGAGCAAGTCGCCGGTCTCTTCGAACGCGGATTTCGCAGAATAATCGCCGGTGCGCAGATGCAGGCGGTCGCGCAGCCCGTGACGCTCGGCTGCTCGCAGCGCGCCGGAGAGGCGATCGCGACTGATCGGGCTGATCGGCGGGCCGGTGATAACGCCGATGGCGCGGTGGCCGAGGCCGATCAGATGCTCGATCGCGTCGTCGCTGGCCGCTGCGTTATCGATATGGACGCTCGGCACGCCGAGCTCGGGACTATATTCGCAGCCATTGACGATCGGCGCGGCGGGGCCCTGGCGTGCGAGCAGCGCTTCCAGGCTTTCGGGCAGGCGATGACCGAGGAAGATCAGTCCATCGACTTCGCGGCGCGACAGCATCTCGGCATATTGGTCCTCGACCTGGGGGTCGTGCCCGGTGTCGCCCACCACCACGGCATAGCCGGCATCGCGTGCTGCCTCTTCGGCGCCGCGGATCACGCTGGCGAAGAACGGGTTCGAGATGTCGGGGACGGTCAGCAGGATCTTGGCGGCGCGCAGCGTGCGCAGCGACCGGGCGGCGACGTTGGGCGAATAGCCGATAAGCTGGACCACCTCGAGTACGCGCCGGCGCGTCTGTTCGGCCACGCGCTCGGGCTGGCTGAGGACGCGCGAGACGGTGGCGGTGGAGACGCCGGCCATCGCGGCGACTTCGATGATCGTCGGCATTCCCCCTTCATGTCGTGGGAAATGCGCACTGTCGATAGCTGGCGATGTAATCCTTTACATCGACCCTCGATCTGCTTAGCCTTCGAGTCGAAAAGCAGGATCACCTGCGTCTGGGGAGGGTTACGCATGGCCATTGCGGATGGCGCGGTTACGGGTGTCGAACGTCCGATCTCCGGAGTGCTGACCGGGCGCCTGAGCGCGCTGATGTTCCTGCAGTTCTTCGTGTGGGGCGCCTGGCAGGTTACGCTCGGGCTGGTCATGCAGACCGTCGGGATCGGCAACCTGATCGGCAACGCCTTCTCGATGGGCCCGATCGCCTCGATCGCCGGTTCGTTTCTGCTCGGCATGGTCGCCACCCGCTATCTCAGCCCGAAGATGCTGATGGTGATCCTCCATCTCGTCGGCGGCGTGATCCTGTTCGTGCTGCCCTCGCTGATCACCCCGGAGAACGGCGCCACCTTCGTCTGGCTGCTGCTGGGCTATATGATCCTCTATATGCCGACGGTCGGGCTGGCGAATACGATCGCGCTCAAGAGCTTCGGCGAGCGCGTGGACAATTTCCCCTTCGTCCGCGCCTTCGGCACGCTCGGCTGGATCGTGGCGGGACTGATCATCGGCTGGCTCGGCCTGTCCGCCAGCCCGCAGATCTTCACCGTCGCGGCAGTCGTCTCTATCGCGCTCGGGCTTTACAGCTTCACCCTGCCCAACGTCGCGCCCGATGCGCCGCGCGACGAGAGCATCGTGCGCCAGGTCTTCTGCGTCGAGGCGTTCGGGCTGATGCGGCAGCGCTCGTTCCTGGTCTTCATCGCCTGCGCGACGCTGATCTCGATCCCGCTGGCGATGTATTATGCCTATGCCTCGCCCTATGTCGGCGCGGCGGGCATCGAGAATGTCAGCGGCACGCTGGCGATCGGGCAGATGTCCGAGCTCGGTTTCATGTTCGCGATGCCGCTCCTGTATCGCCGCTTCGGGGTCAAGCCGCTGCTGCTGGTCGGCATGGCGGCCTGGGCGCTGCGCTATGCGCTGTTCGCGATCGGCGATGGCGGCAGCGGGCTTTGGGCAGTCTATCTCGGCGTCGCGCTGCACGGCGTGTGCTACGACTTCTTCTTCGTCGCCGGCGCGATCTACACCGGCACGATCGCGACGCCCAAGGGGGTCAACGCGCAGGCACAGGGAATGCTTACCCTGTTCACCTATGGCGTGGGCATGCTGCTCGGCTCGCAGATCGGCGCGTTGCTCTATGCGCAGCTGCCGGAGGCGCCGACCATCGCCGACTGGCAGCATATGTGGTGGTATCCGGCCGCGGCCGCGGCGGTGATCGCACTGTTGTTCCAGCTCACCTTCCGCGACACCAGCAAGGCGGAGGCGGCAGCATGAAGGCGATGAAGGGGCCAGCGATCTTCCTGGCGCAGTTCCTCGGCGACGCGGCGCCGTTCGACACGCTGGAGAATATGGCGCGCTGGGCGGCCGGGCTTGGCTATAAAGGCGTCCAGATCCCCTGCGATCCGCGGCTGATCGACCTGAAGACCGCCGCCGAGAGCCAGGCCTATTGCGACGATCTGCGCGCCACGCTGGCGAAGCACGGCATCGAGCCGACCGAGCTTTCAACTCATCTCCAGGGCCAGCTGGTTGCGGTGCACCCCGCCTATGACACACTGTTCGACGGTTTCGCGCCGGCCGAGCTGCACGGCAAGCCGGCCGAGCGCCAGGCCTGGGCGGTCGAGCAGGTCAAGCTCGCCGCCAAGGCCAGCGCCAATCTCGGGCTGAATGCCCATGCGACCTTTTCGGGCGCGCTGGCCTGGCCCTATGTCTATCCCTGGCCACAGCGTCCCGCCGGGCTGGTCGAGGAAGCCTTTGCCGAGCTCGCGCGGCGTTGGGTGCCGATCCTCGACGTGTTCGACGATGCCGGCGTCGATTGCGCGTTCGAGATTTATCCGGGCGAGGACATCCATGACGGCGCGACCTGGGAGCGCTTCCTCGCGGCGGTCGACAATCATCCGCGCGCGCGGATCCTGTTCGACCCGTCGCATTATGTGCTGCAGCAGCTCGACTATCTCGACTTCATCGATCGCTATCACGATCGGATTTCCTGCTTCCACGTCAAGGATGCCGAGTTCAATCCTACCGGGCGCAGCGGCGTCTATGGCGGCTATGAGAATTGGGTCGATCGTGCCGGGCGGTTCCGCTCGCTGGGCGACGGCCAGGTCGATTTCGGCGCGATCTTCAGCAAGCTGGCGCAATATGGCTATGCCGGCTGGGCCGTGCTCGAATGGGAATGCGCGCTGAAGAATGCCGAGGACGGCGCGCGCGAAGGCGCGCCCTTCATCCGCGATCACATCATCCGCCGCACCGAGCGCGCGTTCGACGATTTCGCCGCGAGCGGCGCGGACCCGGCGGCGATCCACGCGGTGCTTGGGCTGTCGCGATGACGCGCGCGCTTCGCCTAGGCATGGTCGGCGGCGGGGAGGGTGCATTCATCGGCGCGGTCCACCGCATGGCCGCCGCGCTCGACGGCGACTGGCGACTGGCGGCGGGCGCGTTCAGCACCGATGCCGGGCGCAACGGCCGCACCGGCGCGGCGCTGGGGCTCGCTTCCGAACGCGTCTATGCCTCGCTCGAGGCGATGCTCGCCGGCGAACGGGCGCTGCCCGCCGACGCGCGCATCGACGCGGTGGCGATCGTCACGCCCAACTATCTCCACGCGCCGATGGCGATTGCCGCGCTCGAGGCGGGCTTTCATGTCTTCTGCGAAAAGCCGATGGCGATGAACGTCGCCGAGGCACAGGCGATCGCCGCCGCGGCCAAAGCGAGCGGGCGCCGTTTCGCACTCGCCTTCACCTATAGCGGCTATCCGCTGGTCGAAGAGGCGCGCGCGCGGGTCGCCCGCGGCGATCTCGGCGCAATCCGGTTGGTCCAGGTCGAATATCTCCAGGGCTGGCTCAGCCAGCCGATCGACGAGAGCGGCAACAAGCAGGCCGAATGGCGCACCGATCCGGCCCGCGCCGGGATGGGGGGCTGCCTCGGCGATATCGGCACCCACGCCTTCCAGCTTGCCGAGCATGTGTCGGGCCTGGCCGTCGAATCGGTGTCGGCGGAGCTCACCACGCACGTGCCCGGGCGGCGGCTCGACGATGATGTCAGTGCGCTGCTCCGCTTCGCTAGCGGGGCGCGCGGCACGCTCAAGGCCAGCCAGGTCGCGGCGGGCGAGGAAAATGGGCTGAAGCTGCGCATCCATGGCGAGCGCGGTGGGCTGGAATGGGCCCAGATGGAGCCGAACACGCTGGTGCTGCGCTGGCTCGACCGCCCGGCGGAGATCGTGCGTGCCGGTGGGCCGGGTCTCGATCCGCGAACGGCGCCGCTGTTGCGTACACCTTCGGGACATCCTGAAGGGTATATCGAGGCTTTCGCCAATCTTTACCGCGGCTTCGCAGAGGCGATCCGCGGCGGGGACGGGCGCTGGTATCCGGATGTCGTCGACGGGCTGCGGACGATGCAGTTCATTGAGGCAGTCATCGCCAATGCGGCGTCGGACCAGAAATGGACTATGATCGGAGAGAGTGCATGAAGTTTATCGCGTGCCTGGGAGCAGCGTCCGTCGCAGCGGCAACGCTCATCGTCGCCGCTGCGCCCACCGTGGCGCAGACCGCGCCGCCGCCGGCGTTCGCGGCGTGCAAGGCGTGCCACACCGTTCAGAAGGGCGGCAAGAACGGCGTCGGGCCCAATCTCAATGGCGTTGCCGGCCGCGCCGCCGGATCGGCGCCGGGGTTCAACTATTCCGCGGCGATGAAGGCTTCGAAGCTGCGCTGGGACGATGCCACGCTAGACCAGTTCATCGCGGCGCCGACCAAGAAGGTTCCCGGCACGCGGATGCCGATCGGCATGGCCGATCCGGCGAAGCGTGCAGCGATCATCGCCTATCTCAAGGGCGCGCAGTGACCGCGGTGCGCGCGTGACGGTGTCACGCCGCACCCTGATCGCGGCGGGTGCTGCGTCCTCGCTGGCGCCTGCGCTGGCCGGGGCGCAGCGTCGCGGTTCGAATGCGGCGCGCTTCTCGCTCGGCTTTGCGCCGCACGAGGGGAGTTTTGCCAGCCGCGGCGGACTGATCGAGCAGATCGCCTTCGCCGCCGACCAGGGCTTCACTGCCTGGGAAGACAATGAGGCGGCCGGCCGCCCGGTGGCCGAACAGGTGCAGATGGCCAAGGCGCTGCGCGACCGCGGCATGACGATGGGCGTGTTTGTTGCGAGCATGCCCAAATGGTCGCAGTCCCGCCCGCTGCTCGGCGCCAATGACGGCGCCGAGCGCGAGGCGTTCCTGGCCGATATCCGCGCCGCGATCGACGTCGCCAAGCGGCTGAACGCAACGCGGATGACGGTCGTGACCGGGTTCCTCGACCCGAAGGTGCCGCTCGACATCCAGACGGCGCGGGTGATCGACGTGATGCGCCGTGCTGGCGACATCGTCGCGCCGCACGGGATCGCGATGGTGATGGAGCCGCTCAATACGCGCACCAACCATCCCGGCGTCTACATGCAGTCGATCGCGCAGGGCTATGCCGTCGCGCGCGGCGCGAACAGCCCGGCGGTCAAGATCCTGGCCGATCTCTATCACGAGCAGATCCAGTCCGGGAATTTGATCCCGGCGATGGACGCCTGCTGGAGCGAGATCGGCTATATCCAGTTCGGCGACAATCCCGGCCGCAAAGAACCGGGGACCGGCGAAATCCATTATGCCAATATCGTCAAATGGCTACGCGCCAAGCGCTACGCCGGGGTGATTGGCACGGAGCATGGCAATTCGGTGGACGGACGCGCAGGCGAGGATCGTCTGATCGCCGCCTATCGCCAGATCGATACAGAATAGGAGAGGGAGGATGGCTGTCATCCGCACGCATTTTGTTTTGCTCGCGGGGCTTGCCGCGATCGCTGCAGTTCCCGCTGCTGCACAGGAAAAGCCCGGCTTCAAGGATACCCCGATGCTCCCCGGCGGACAGTGGCATGTCCATGATTCCGATCGTCCGGCGCCGGTGGTGGTTGCCCCGGCGGCCAATGCCGGCGGCGCGCCTGCCGACGCCGTCATCCTGTTCGACGGCAAGTCGACCGACGCATGGGTATCGGAGAAAGGTGCGTGGCCGATCAAGGACGGCGCGATGACGATCCCGTCGCGCGCCAGCAGCGGCGGCGAGAGCAATCTCGTCTCCAAGCAGAGCTTCGGCGACGTCCAGCTCCATCTCGAATTCCGCTCGCCCAATCCGCCGACCAAGACATCGCAGGACCGTGGCAACAGCGGCATCTGGTTCATGCAGCGCTACGAGTTGCAGATCCTCGACGGCTATCAGAACCCGACCTATGCCGACGGCACTGTCGGCGCGGTCTATGGCTGGAAGCCGCCGCTGGTGAACGCCGCGCGCAAGCCCGGCGAGTGGCAGAGCTACGACGTCGTCTTCGAGCGTCCGCGCTTCGCCGCCGACGGCAAGCTGGTCCGCCCCGCCTATGTCACCGCGCTGCTCAACGGCGTGCTCGTCCAGAACCATCAGCCGATGCTGGGCACCACGATCTGGCGCAAGATCGCGCAATATCAGGCACATCCCGACGCTGCACCGCTGCAGCTGCAGGACCATGATTCACCGGTTTCGTTCCGCAACATCTGGGTTCGCCCGCTTCCCGAAGCGGCGATCGATCTGGGAGAAGGCAAGTGATCAATCGCAGAACGGCGCTTGCCGGCGTGGTCGGCATGTTCGGTGCATCGGTGTTCGCGCCGATCGCCCGCGCTGCTGCTCAGGCGGCGCAGAAGGGCGGGGGTATCCCGGTGATCAGCGAGGGACCGCCAAGCGTGATGGTGTTCACGCCCGGCCAGCGCGCGCTGATGACCGTGCTCAGCGAACGCATCGTGCCGACGACCGACACGCCGGGGGCGATCGCGGCGGGCGTGCCCGAATTCATCGAGAAGCTGCTGGCCGACTGGGCCAAGCCGGAGGACCGCGTGCCGATTGTTACGGGGCTCGACGCGATCGAGGCGCGCAGCCTGCAGGACTATAAGGTCTCTGCGGCAAAGGCGACGCCGGTCCAGCAGGACGCGCTGCTGACGCTGGCGATGAACAAGCAGCTGGCCGCCGGCAAAGACTTTTTCGAAGCATTCCGCCAGCTCGTCATCACCGGCTATTACACGTCCGAGATCGGCATGACGCAGGAGCGCGAATATCTGCCGGTCCCCGGCGAGTATAATGGCGAGTTTCTCTATTCTCAGGTCAACAAGGTGTATTGCGCATGATGATCAGCCGCAGAAATCTGCTCGCAAGTGCCGGCGGCGTCGCTGCGCTCGCGTTCGCCGACCTTTCGATCGCACCGGCATCGGCCGCGCAGCTCAAGGCAATCGGCCTCCAGCTCTACACGGTTCGCGACATCTTCCAGAAGGACCCGGTGGGGACGCTCGAGAAGGTGGCGCGCATCGGCTATCGCGAAGTCGAATTCGGCGGTGGCGGCTATGACACGATGGACCACGCCCTGCTGCGCAAGACGATGGACCGGCTGGGCCTAAAATCGCCTTCGGTCCATATCGGCTATGACGCGCTGCTCGGGCAGTTCGACAAGTCGCTGGCGATGGCGAAGACGCTCGGCGCCGATACGGTGGTGTTGCCCTATATGACCGACGAGCACCGCAACGAGGCGGGCTGGACGGCGGCGCTGCCAAACTTCAACCGCTTCGCCACCGACCTGAAGAAGGCCGGGCTGGGCTTCGCCTATCACAACCATGATTTCGAGTTCACCACCAAGCCCGGCGGCATCAGCCTCTATGACCGGTTCCTCAAGGAAACCGATCCCGCGCTGGTGAAGGCGGAGCTCGACCTCTATTGGGCGGCGCATGCCGGCGAGAGCCCGGCGGCGCTGATCGATCGGCTGGGTTCGCGCCTCTACGCGTTCCACGTCAAGGACATGCGCGCCGATCGCAGCATGACCGCAGTGGGCTCCGGCACAATCGATTTTGGCGCGCTGTTCAAATTGAAGGGTGCTGCCGGCGTTCGCCACTTCTATGTCGAGAACGATCAGGCGCCCGCGCCGTATCTTCCGGACATCACGAAAAGCTTCCAGACGCTGCGCGCGCTGCGTTTCTGACAAGATACGGGGAGAGGAAAATGGCTTCGACCAACAGGTTCGACGCGATCGTCATCGGATCAGGCGTGAGCGGCGGCTTTGCTGCCAAGGAATTGACCGAAAAGGGCCTGCGCGTTCTTATGCTCGATCGCGGCGTGATGGTCGAGCATGGCGAGGGCTACACCTATGACGGCAAGCCGGCCTATGAGGTGCCGGCGCGCAATATGATGCCCGAGCCGCTGGTCGACAGCGACTATTTCATCGCGCAGCACGGCTATGTCGCGCCGAGCAATCAGCGCTTCTACAATGACGACCGGCTGAATCCGTATGCCTTTGACGAAGGCGAGAAATTCTACTGGATCCGGCCAGGCGCGGTCGGTGGCAAGTCGCTGATCTGGGGGCGCTGGAGCTTCCGTTGGGCGCCCGAGGATTTCGAGGCGAACAAGCGCGAGGGCATCGATGGCGAATGGCCGATCGGCTATGACGACATCGCGCCGTGGTACAGCTATATCGAGAAATATATCGGGGTGTCGGGCTCGCGCGAGAACCTGCCCTATCTGCCCGACAGCGAATTCCAGCCGCCGATCCCGATGAACATCGCCGAGAAATGGCTCAAGCCGCGGCTCGAGGCGAAGTTTCCCGGGCGCAAGCTTATCAACACGCGCCTGTCCAACATGACCGAGGACAAGCCCGAGCAGAACCGGACCAAGTGCCAGTTCCGCTCGCAATGCGGCAATGGCTGCTCGTTCGGCGCCTATTTCTCAACTCAGGCAGTGACGCTTCCCGCGGCGCGCGCCACCGGCCGGCTAACGCTTCAGTCGGACGCTGTGGTCACCAATCTGGAATATGATGCGGCGAAGAAGCGCGTCACCGGGGTGCGCTATATCGATGCCAAGACCGGGCAGGCGACCGTGATCAATGCCGATCTCGTCTTCCTTTGCGCTTCGGCCATGGCTTCGACTCAGATTTTGATGAACTCGCGTGCGCCCGGCAGCGGCCGCAGCCATTTCGACGCAAGCGGCACGCTGGGCCGTTATGTGATGGATCATATCTTCCGCGTCGGCGTCGAAGGCGAGATCCCGGGGATGAGCGAGTATATCGAATATGGCCGCCGCCCGGGCGGGGTCTACATCCCGCGCTTCCGCAACATCGGCGGCGAGGAAGGCGTCGGGTTCAAGCGCGGCTATGGCTATCAGGGCAGCGCCCGGCGCGAGCCGGCGGCGCCGGTGGGTTTCGGCGCCGAGATGAAGCACGGCATGCGCAAATATGCCGGCTGGAAGTTCAGCATGGGCGCCTTCGGCGAGTGCCTCCCCTATAAGGACAATCAGGTCTCGCTGCATGCCAGCAAGGTCGATCGCTTCGGGGTGCCGCTGATGCGGTTCGACGTGAAATTCCGCGAGAACGAACTGCGCATGATGGCGGACGCGCGGACGCAGGGCGAGGCGATGCTCAAGGCTGCCGGGCTCGCCAACGTCAAGAGCTCGGAAGGCGAGCACGTCCCAGGCGACGCGATCCACGAAATGGGTGGCGCCCGCATGGGCAAGGATCCGCGCGCATCGGTGCTCAACGGCTGGAGCCAGGCCCACGACGCATCGAACCTCTACGTCACCGATGGCGCGCAGATGGCCTCGGTATCGTGCGTCAATCCGTCGCTGACGTTCATGGCGCTCACGGCCCGCGCGGCCGATCACGCCGTCAAGCATCTGCACCACGCCTGACGGGATGGGCGCCGGGGCAGGAGCCTCGGCGCCCTTTCAGTAATAGCGCGGGATCGGACCCCATTGCGGCGTCTGATCGGGCAGGTCGATTTCGACCTCGTCGACATAACACCACCCCCAGCCTTCGGGCGGATCATAGCCCTCGATGATGGGGTGATGCGTCGCGTGAAAATGCGCGGTGGCGTGGCGGTGCGGTGACTGGTCGCAGCAACCCACATGCCCACATGCGCGGCACAGGCGCAGGTGGAGCCAGGCGCTGCCGATCTTGAGGCATTCTTCGCATCCCCGTGCGCTCGGGGTCACGGCGTTGATGGTGCTGCTGTGGCGACACGATGTCATCGGCTTTCCTTAATCTGGTCCATGAATACGCATGGCAACTTGGCACGCGCCGAATCGCGTCATGCTCCCCCCTCGGCGCCCAATACGACGATGGAGGCGCATGACGCGCTGTCAGCCTCAGCTCCGCACGAAGGCTAGCAGATCCGGGTTGATCACGTCCGCATTGGTGGTCAGCATGCCGTGCGGATATCCCGCATAGATCTTCAGCGTCGCATTCGGCAGCAGCTTGGCCTGGAGTTCGGCGGCGTCCTTGTAAGGCACGATCTGGTCGTCATCGCCCTGGATCACCAAGGTGGGCACGGTGATCGCCTTGAGATCTTCGGTCTGGTCGGTTTCGCTGAACGCCTTGATGCCGGCATAATGCGCCAGCGCGCTGCCGGTCATGCCCTGGCGCCACCAGTTGCGGATGACCCCTTCGGATACCGCAGCGCCCGGACGATTGAACCCATAAAAGGGCCCCGAGGCGACATCGAGGAAGAATTGGGCGCGATTGGCAGCCAGCGCCTGCCGGAAGCCATCGAAAACCTCGATCGGAGTGCCACCCGGATTTGCCTCGGTCTTGAGCATCAGCGGCGGCACCGCGCTGACCAGTACTGCCTTGGCAACCCGGCCCTGCGGCTGGCCGAACTTGGCGACATAGCGCGCGACTTCGCCGCCGCCGGTCGAGTGGCCGATATGCACGGCATTCTTGAGGTCGAGATGCTCGGCGACGGCCGAGGCGTCGGCGGCATAATGGTCCATGTCGTGGCCGGTAGCGATCGGTGAGGAACGATGGCCGCGGCGGTCATGCGCGACGACGCGATAGCCGTTGTCCAGGAAGAACAGCATCTGGGCGTCCCAATCGTCCGACGACAGCGGCCAGCCATGGTGGAACACGATCGGCTGCGCGTCCTTGGGGCCCCAATCCTTGTAGAAGATCTCAGCGCCGTCGGCGGTGGTGATGTAGCCCATGATGTTCTCCATTGTGAGAGCGGACGGGGCACTTGCCTGTCCGACCCCGGGCCATATCGGCGCGGGCAGCGCTCGCCGCTATCATACGCAAGTTTGCGCCGCCAAATCCCCTCCCCAAACCTGCGTATGATAGCGCGCGCACGGTCGATCTCGGATCACGAGCCATCGACACCGCACCCGCGGAAAGGAGATGGTCCGATGACCCTGGCACAGCAATTTGGATTCCCGGCAGCGATCACCGTGCTGCCCGCGCTCGCCCAGCCGGATAGCGCCGGCGAGGTCGACCACCGGCTCGCCAACAGCCTGCAACTGCTTGCGGCACTGGTCTCGGTCGAGGCGCGGCGGATCGTCGATCCGGTGGCGCGCGCCGCGTTCGACATGACATTGCGGCGATCGGCGCGATCGCCAATGTCCATCGCCAGCTCTATCGCAGCGCCACTGCCAGCCGGATAGACCTCGCCGCCTATCTCGAGGCGCTTGCCGCCGATCTCGAACAGGGCGTCGGCGGCGGCTGGGCCGGGCGCCGCGTGTTGGTGGCCGCTCAGACCGTGGAGGTGAACGCGGAAGACGCGACATCGATCGGCATCCTGGTTTCCGAACTGGTCGGTAATGCGTGCAAATATGCCTATGCCGCCGACGAGCCGGGCGACATCGCCATCCAGCTCGAGACGCTGCCGCTTGGCGGATACAGGCTCGATGTCGCCGATCGTGGCTGCGGCATGGCAGCCGACGCCGCGCCGCAGGGTACTGGACTTGGCGCCAGGCTGATCGCGATGATGGCCAGCCGGCTGGGCGGCGAGCAGGGTTGGCATGATGCAGGCCCCGGCACGCGCTTCACGCTGCGCGTCGCCAAACTCTAACGGGTAGTTCGGGAGTTTGGCGGTTGCGATCGCATGAACCCTTCGCCAGCGTGGCGTTGCGCTGCTTCCCGGCCTTGGGGCGGCTGCGGGAGGCGATGATGCAAAGTGATGCCGAAGGTCGGCGACTGTTCAAACATGTGCACAGCGCGGCGGCGCTGGTGCTGGCGCTGGCGATCTTCGCGCTCGACGTGCTGAGCCCGCTTCAGGGAGCGGTCGCGGTGCTCTACACGATCGTCGTGCTGCTCGCGGCGCGCAGTCAGGATCGATCGCTGGTCGCCGCCGCCGGGATCGTCTCGATCCTCCTCGCCATCCTCGGCTATGGCATCAGCCATTGGTCGGCGCCGCTGGGTTCGCCCGCGATGCGGCTGGCGGTGAGCCTGATCGCGGTTTCGATCACGGCCTGGCTGTGCGTGCGCAACCAGGCGGCGGGCGCGGAGCGCGAACGCTCCGAAGTCCGCTATCGCACGATCTTCAACGCGGCCGGCCTACCGATCTGGGAAGGCGACTGGTCCGCCGCCTATGCCCTGTTGCGCGGGAATTCGACGCTCAGCCCGGCGGCGATCGACCATATCGCCAGGACCGCGACGATCCGCGATGCCAATGACGCCGCGGCACGCCTGTTCGGGCTTACGGGCCCCGAGGCGCTGGTCGGCGGCACCATCATAGCCCACCATACCCCGGCGGCGGAAGCGACGTTGGCGCATATCCTGGCCGGGCTGGCGCGGGGGGACCCCGCGATCGAGGAGGAGACCCAGTTTCTCACCGCCTCGGGCGAGATCGTCGACGTCGTGCTGCGCGTCACCTTGCCGCCGGGCAGCGATGGCTGGAACCGCGTGCTGGTGATGGCGATCGACGTTACTGAGCGGAACCGCGCGCAGGCGCGGCTCGTCCAGTCGCAGGCCGAACTGACTCATGTCTCGCGCGTAACCACGCTCGGCCAGCTCGCCGCCTCGATCGCGCACGAAGTAAACCAGCCGCTCTCGGCCATCATCACTTATGCCAAATCGGGCAAACGCTGGCTCGCCCGCGAGGCGGCGGAGGCGCCCGAGGTCGCCGACTGCCTCGATCACATCGCCGCCAACGGCACGCGCGCCGCCGACGTGATCGCACGCATCCGCGATCTCGCACGCAAAGCCGATCCCCAGCGCGGCCGAATCGAACTGGAGCCGCTGATCGACGAAACCGTCGCGCTGCTGCGTCGCGATCTCCAGTCGCACGATGTCGAGATCCATGTCCGCGCCGAGCCCGGCCTGCCGGCGGCTTTGGGAGACCGCGTCCAGATCCAGCAGGTGCTGATGAATCTCATGCTCAACGCCGAGCAGGCGATGGCCGACACCGCGGATCATCGCGAGCTGTGCATCGAGGCTACGCAGGATGGCGAGGGCGTGCAGGTGAGTGTGCGCGACTGCGGACCAGGCATTTCGGGCGACCCCGAAAGCCTGTTCACACCCTTCTTTACGACCAAGACGACGGGGCTCGGGATGGGACTTTCGATCTGTCGCTCGATCATCGAGCAGCATGGCGGCGCCTTGGTCGCAGCCAACAATGCCGATCGCGGCGCGATCTTCCGCTTCCGTCTGCCGGTGACCGCTGAAGCGAGCCTGGCGGCATGAGCGGCGCGAGCCAGGTCTGCGTGATCGACGACGATCCCGAGGTGCGCGGCGCGATCGGCAGCCTGTTGCGATCGAGCGGGCACGCGGTCGCGCTGTATGATGGCCCCGATGCGTTCCTGGCTGCCGGCGTGCCGCAGGTCGCTTCGTGCCTGGTGCTCGACGTCCGCCTGGGCACGCAGAGCGGGCTCGATTTCCAGGAGACGCTGGCGGGGCAGGGCATCGCCATACCGGTGATCCTGATCACCGGCCATGGCGACATCCCGATGACCGTGCGCGGCATGAAGGCCGGCGCAATCGATTTCCTGCCCAAACCGTTCAGCGACGATCAGATGCTCGCCGCTGTCGCGGCGGCGATCGATGCCGATCGCGCGCGCAGGGCCGAGTCCGCTAGTGTCGAGCAGCTTCGCCAGGGCTATGACAGGCTCACCGCGCGCGAGCGCGAAGTGATGGCACTGGTCGTCACCGGCTTGATGAACAAGCAAGTCGCGGCGCGGCTCGACCTCTCCGAGATCACCGTGAAGATCCATCGCGGCAATGTTATGCGCAAGATGGCGGCGCAGTCGCTCGCCGACTTGGTCCGCATGGCCGAGCAGCTCGGCGTGCGCGACGAAAGCATCCATCGGTTTAACATCTGAGTATGATGGAAAAGCCTGCACGGCCGATGCATTTGTGATCTCCGCCCGGCGCGCCGCGTCTGGGTATTCTGGAGTAACCGGTCCGTGCGTCCATCCCCCATTATCGGCATCGTCGACGACGATCCGGACGTGCGCCGCAGCCTCGACAGTCTGGTGCGCTCCGCCGGGATGACCGCGCGCTGCTTCGCCAGCGCCGAAGACCTGCTCGACGATGCGGGACAGGCGGCGCTGGCCTGCATCGTCACCGATCTCCACATGCCCGGCCTTACAGGCCTCGACCTGCAGGCCGAGATTGCGCGGCGCGGCTGGCGCCAGCCGGTGATCCTGATGACTGCCTATCCCACCAATTCCGCACGCGGGCAGGCACTGGCGGCGGGGGCAGTAGCGTTCCTCAGCAAGCCAGTGGACCCCGACGCGCTGCTCGACGCGATCGAGCAGGTCGCCGGCTAGCGGGCCGCGCGACCACCGGCGCTCAATGCCAGACGGCCGAGAGCGGATAGAGCGCGATCAGCCATAACAGGCACGCGATCGCGACTCGCCGGCTAGACACCGCGATCGCCAGCGCGAGGACGGGGAAGAACGACCAGGTCAGCACGATCACCCGCAGCGACCCGGCGCCGGGCATCCCGCTGAACAGCGCGGTGGTGCCGATCAGCGCGACGTTGCAGAGGAAGACGCCGGCCATCACCTTGCGATGATGCCGGTCGAAATGGGCGTCGAGATCGCTCCATTGCTCGGAATCATCGGGGAAGATCAGCGATGCCGAGACATAATAGATCGCCGTGACGACGAACCCGCCGAACAGCACCGGCCAGGTCAGCGGCAGCAGGTCACGCAGCGCCCAGCCATACATCCAGAAGGTGACCACGTCGCACGACACGAACAGGCCGAGCAGCGCCGTGGCCCAGCCGATCCGTACCTGCTGGCTCGCCTTGAGCGCCCGCGAAAGCCCGCCAAGCCCCTCGGCCAGCGCCAAGCCGAGGATCAGCCCGAACAACGAAAAGATGAACTCGAACCCGCTCATGCGCCCCCACGCCTTCCCCGATGCGATGGCATCGATGGTGGAGCTTAGCATCAGGGGCGGGGTGCTGGGCAAGGCGGCCTGCGCTTGGATTTCAGTTATCGGGACTGTCGCGCGCGGTTGCGCATGCACCAAAAGGTGGAGGAACGGCGCTAATAGTCGTACAGTACAGCGCAGGGCATTGGGCGAGCGGGGCTATGGACGGCAGAATTTTCTCCGACCTCGTAAGCGCCATCTATGATGCCGCGATCGATCAGAGCCTTTGGCCTCATACGCTGGGGTTACTCTGCGGAGCGTTCGGCTTCCGAAAGGCAACGATCGACCTCAATCGCGTCCCGGCAATGACGAACCTGTTCAACTTTCACTATGGCATCGACGAACAACAGGCTGCGACTATGGTGGGCCAATACCGCGCCATGCCGGAAGTTTGGGGCGGCATCGCAGCCGTCATGACGAGGCCGATCGATCGCCCCTGGATCGTCAGCAGGATCATCAGTGCGCAGACTCTGAAGCGCACCGACTATTATCGCAATTGGGTGGGGCCGATGGCGCTCGTCGATGGCGCAGCGATCGTGCTGGCGCGAGGAGAAGGCCTGTTTGGCAGCATGCGCCTGGCAACGGACGCCCGGTTGGGCTTGATCGACGATGCGCTGATCGAGGCGCTCACCCTGCTGCTACCCCATTGCCAACGCGCCGCCCGGATCAACGGCCTGCTCGATGGCGCCAAGGACGTCGCGCGCGACTTCGAGGCGGTCATCGATGCTCTTGCTGTTCCCGTCGTCCTTGTCTCTTCCGACTGCGCTGTGGTTCATGCCAACGCTCGTGCGAAGGCCCGGCTGCAGGTCGGATCGATTTTATCCTTCCGGCATGGACGGTTGATCTCGTCGCTGCCGGGTATCGAACAGGCGATATCCGAATCGATACGATTGCTATCGGTCGACCATAGCCAAATACCCGGACGCGGAAGTGGCATGGTCCTTCAGTCCGGTATCGAGCCCCCCTAGTCCTGCATCTGCTGCCCCTGCCTCGAGGCACCACGCGGGCGAAGTCGGCTTCCGAACCGGTTGCCGCCATTTTTGTTTGCGATACCACGGCCAAACACGATCTCCCCGCGGCGGTTTTCGAAACGTTGTTCAACATGACCCCGGCAGAGATTAGAGTGCTGGAGATGATGATGGCGGGGGATGGAACGCGCGAGATCGCCGCCAATTTGAAGATCGCGCCGAGCACGGTCCGCACCCACTTGATCCATCTATTCCAGAAAACGGATACGCATAGCCGCGCTGATCTGCTGAAACTCGCACGCACGCTGTCTAAGCCGATCGTCTAGCAACGCGCCGCTCGACACGGCACGTTGCCACCTAATGGCTGGTCACCGAAATCCATTACTTAGCGTGAAACTGGCTGGGGCGGCAGGATTCGAACCTGCGAATGGCGGCATCAAAAGCCGCTGCCTTACCACTTGGCGACGCCCCAACGGGAAGCGCGGCTTATAGGGCTTCGAGATCGGTACTCAAGACCCGATATGGCCGCTCCGCACGACGATCAGAACAGCCGGTCGACCCAGCCGTGCGGATCGGCGGCGGTGCCGCGCTGGATCGAGGTGAGCTGCTCGCGCAGCTTCTCGGTCAGCATGCCCGGACCGCCATTGCCGATCGCGAAATCGAAATCGCGGCCGCGCACCCGGCCGATCGGCGTGACCACCGCGGCGGTCCCGCAGGCGAACGCCTCGCGCAGCTTGCCGCTGGCGGCGTCGGCCTGCCACTGCTCCATGCTGTAACGCTCCTCGCGCACGCTCACGCCGGCATCGCGGGCGAGAGTGATCAGCGATTCGCGGGTGATGCCGGGAAGGATCGTGCCGCCCAGCGGCGGGGTCTGGATCGAGCCGTCTTCGAACACGAAGAAGACGTTCATGCCGCCGAGCTCCTCGACGAAACGGTTCTCGACCGCATCGAGGAACACGACCTGGTCGCAGCCCTTCTCGATCGCTTCGGCCTGGGCGACCAGGCTCGCGGCATAATTGCCGCCGCACTTGGCGGCGCCGGTGCCGCCCGGCGCGGCGCGGGTATAATGGTCCGAGGTCCACAAGGTCACCGACGGCGCGCCGCCCTTGAAATAGGCGCCGGCGGGCGAGGCGATGACGATGTAGAGATATTCATGCGCGGGCCGCACGCCGAGAAAGGTCTCACTGGCGAACATGAAGGGGCGCAGATAGAGCGAGGCGCCGTCGCCCTCGGGGATCCAGTCACGATCGGCGCGGACCAGCGCGCGGATCAATTCGCGGAACAGCGCCGCCGGCAGCGGCGGCATCGCCAGCCGCTCGGCGGACTCCGCGAAGCGGCGGGCATTGGCGTCGGCCCGGAACAGCGCGGCGCCGCCATCGGGCAGGCGATAGGCCTTGAGACCCTCGAAAATCTCCTGCGCATAATGGAGCACGGCGCAGGCGGGATCGATCTGCAAGGGCGCACGGGGCTGGACACGGGCATCGTGCCAGCCCTTGTCGACCGAATAGCGGATCACCGCCATGTGATCGGTGAAGATCTTGCCGAAACCGGGATTGGCGAGGAGCGCAGCGCGATCGGTCTCGGCGACCGGATTGGCATGGGCTTCGAACTCGAAATCCAGGATCGACGTGTCTTGCATTGCGGCTTCCCGAGTTTGGCGGGCCCGGGACCGGTCCGGGCGGCTTGCGGGGGACTAGGCCGCATGGCAAAGATGGTCAACATGGCTGCCCCAATTCCCGCGTCGCCGCTCTTCCTGCGCGAGCCCGAGATCCGCCGGGGCATCGAACTGCTCTATTTCGGCTATGCCAACCTCACCCGCTCGATCGATGCCGGGCTCGCCGAACAGGGGCTGGGCCGGGCCCACCACCGCGCGCTCTATTTCATCGCCCGCAAGCCCGATCTGACGGTGAGCGAGCTGCTCGCGATCCTCCAGATCACCAAGCAATCGCTCGGCCGGGTGCTGGGCGACCTGGCCGAGCGCGGGATGGTCGAGACGCGGACCGGCGAGCGTGACCGGCGCCAGCGGCTGCTGCGGCTGACCCCGGCGGGCGCGGCGCTGGAGGCCGAGCTGTTCGACGCGCTGCGCGAGAAGATGGCGGGCGCCTATTCGAGCGCGGGGCAGGGCGCGGTGGGCGGCTTCTGGGGCGTGCTCGAAGGGCTGGTGCCCGAGGCGGAGCGCGGCCGCGTATCGGGGCAGCGCCGCTAGCACGAATCCAACAGCGACACCCCCGCCGTGTAGGGTTTGCGGCGCCTGGATTCGCAAAATACGTGCGAGTCGTGAAATTCCGTTGCGTCCGCGTGAAACTTCCTTGCGCACAATGCCGCGAGCGACGTCCTACAGCCGTTCAAAGAGCCGCACGCTGGATAGCATGGCCCGGACCCTGTAGGACAGCGCGACCCGCGCAGGCAGGGCGCCCGCGCGGCGCCACGCGATGCTGGAGGCCCCATGACCGATCTCTTCCGCCGCGGCTTGCTCGCCGCCGGGCTGACGCTGCCCTTCGCCGCCCGCGCGCAGGAGGCCGAGAGCTGGGAGGCGAAGTGGAACCGGATGCTGCGCGAGGACTGGCCGGGGCTGGGCCGCTACCGCGCCGACAATGCACGGCTGCGCGCCGCGGGCACCCGCACCAACATCGTCTTCCTGGGCAATTCGATCACCGAGGGCTGGCGCGACAAGCAGCCGGACTTCTTCAAGCCCGGGCGCGTCTGCCGCGGGATCGGCGGCGAGACCACCCCGCAGATGGTGCTGCGGATGATGGCCGACGTGATCGACCTCAAACCCCGCTTCGTCCACATCATGGCAGGCACCAACGACATTGCCGGCAATACCGGGCCGATGACCTTCGCGCAGAGCTGCGACAATTTCCGGATGATGACCCAGCTCGCCCAGGCCAACCGCATCGAGGTGCTGCTCGCCAGCGTGCCGCCGGCGGCGAATTTCCCATGGCGGCCGGGGCTGGAGACGGTCAAGCCGATCCGCCGGTTCAACGCCTGGCTCAAGGACTATGCCGCCAAGGCGGGCGCGACCTGGATCGACTATACCCCGGTGCTCGCCGACGCCGCGGGCGGGATGAAGCCGGGGTTGGCCTCCGACGGGGTGCACCCGACCGCGCAGGGCTATGCGCTGATGGCGACGGTGATCGAGCCGTTTCTGGCGGGGCGGGGGATTTAATAGATTTACAAAGGCTCACGCGATCATCATATCGTTTTGCCGGGAAATTTGCGCGATATTCGCGGGAAATAATGCAAATCGAGATTTGTCATGATAGTCGATTTCAGCATCGGCAATTTTCGCTCGTTCCGCGATGAGCAAATGCTGAGTATGAATGTGGAGGGGTCGCGCTTACGTCACTCCTCTAACTTTTCGCTCGTCGAAGACGAGCGCTTCGCGGTTCTGCGGTCGGCGGGTATCTTTGGCGCGAATGCCTCGGGTAAGACCAATGTCCTGCGCGCGCTTGCTGCCCTCCAGTGGATCGTCGTGTCTTCGGCCGGTCGCAAGGAGACGCAATCGATCCTGCCATACGAACCATTTCGATTGTCACCAGCGCACGTGGAGCGTCCGGTTGCGTTTGAAATCGAATTCGTCGTTCCTACCGGCGCGCGGTATCGCTACGAAGTCTCGTTTCTTCGCCAACGGATTGTCAGTGAGCGACTAATTTCCTTCGCTCGCCGTTCACGCGCGACCGTCTTTGAGCGGCTTGCGGAGGATACATGGGAGACGATCAAATTCGGTGGAACATTTAAGGGCGGAACACGCAGATTCCCGTTCTTCGACAATGCCGCTTATTTGTCTCGCGCCGGCAATGATGCCTCGTCGCCAGACTTCATTCGCGAAATTTACACGTATTTCGAATCCCTCAGGTACATTCCTGCCACAAACGGTATGCTCTCCCGGATGGCCTTGAGCGACCCGACGATGATGCATGCGGTCAGCGAGTTGCTCTGCCTGGCCGATACTGGGGTGGGTAAAGTGACGATCGAAGAAAATGATATCGCAGACGATATTCGCTTGCCTGATAATATTCCAGACGATTTAAAGGAGGCAATCCTCGCTCAGAATCGTATGGTTGCCAAATTCTGGATGAAGTCTGGTTCTGGCGATCCGGTGCCATTCGAGGCTGACGATATGTCACATGGCACTAACCGGTTGTTCGATCTTCTCCCGATAATCTTGCGCGTGCTTGAGAATGGCTCCGTACTTGCGCTCGACGAGATTGATGCGCACCTCCACACGGATCTTGTAAATCTCGTCCTCCAACTGTTCCACGACGAAGAAGTTAATGCCAAGGGCGCACAACTCCTCTTCTCGACCCATGACACTAATGTTCTGGATGCGAACTATATGCGGCGCGACCAAATATGGTTGGCGAGCAAGGAGGACGGAGTTTCTACGCTAAAGTGTCTCGCAGAATACGATAAGAAATATGTTCGTCAGGACAGTCCATTCGAAGCGTTTTACCGTGATGGACGGCTCGGTGCACTGCCTCGCTTGCCATATAAAAGGGTTAAGCAGGTACTGCTCGATGCTCTCGACATGATGCGAGCGTGACTTTCCATGCCAAAAAAACGCAAACCATCGCAACTCAAGCCGCTCAAGACTCTACGCATTTTCTGCGAAGGCGAGCGCACCGAGCCAAACTACCTCAAAGGTTATATTTCGACGCTCGAAAATCGTGCGCGAAAGTCGGTAATTGAGATCGAGAAATCTCGTAAAAATACTGCAGTTCAGCTAGTTGAAGAAGCGATAAGCATGAAGAAATCTTCGGGATCGTTGCCTGAAGATGAATTCTGGGTCGTATATGACCGGGAGTCCGTGGTAAAATATTCCGACGATCTTCACGCCAAGGCGCGTGCCAAGGCCGATAAGGCGGGTGTTAAAGTCGCCCTGTGTAATGTTTGTTTCGAATATTGGCTATTGATCCATCTTGTCGATACCGATGCGCCGTTCAGCAGCTACGATAATCTAATAGCTACAAGCGCGCTTCGAACCCAGATGAAAGCGCAATGTGGCTGCGACTATAAGAAGTCGGAACGCTCAATTTTTGACCTGCTGAAGCCGCATTTGCCAGAGGCGCGCGCGCGAGCGAAGCGTTTGAATGCGAAGGGCCTGCAAAACGCGGAGGCCGGACGTGATCAACAACATAATATAAATCCTTACGTAGGTGTCGTTGATCTTCTCGACGCAATCGACATGTTCGCTTGAAAGAGCTGGTGCACGAACTCGCTGAACTATGGCGAACCGCGGGGCGGCTACAAGGGCCGACGGGTCGGCTCTCGCATGGCAGGCTCCCCCACACATCCCTAACCCAAAATAAACTAAAGTCCGCTCACCGGTGCCTCGCAGGCGGCGAGACGAAATTGCCGGGCGGCTCCCCTTGTTTTATGCTGCACTGCAGCGATGAAAAGGGGGAGTACCCATGCCCAAGCCGCTCCGTAAAGCCGTGTTTCCCGTTGGCGGTCTCGGAACCCGCTTCCTGCCTGCCACCAAGGCGATCCCGAAAGAGATGCTGCCGGTCGTCGATCGGCCGCTGATCCAATATGCCGTCGAGGAAGCGCTCGAGGCCGGGATCGAGCAACTGATCTTCGTCACCGGGCGCGGCAAGGCCGCGATCGAGGACCATTTCGACATTGCCTATGAGCTAGAGGCGACGATGTCCGGGCGCGGCAAGTCGCTCGACATATTGGGCGGCACCCGGCTCAAGCCCGGCGCGATCGCCTATGTCCGCCAGCAGGAGCCGATGGGGCTCGGCCACGCGGTGTGGTGCGCGCGCGACGTGATCGGCGACGAGCCGTTCGCGGTGCTGCTCGCCGACGATTTCATGGTCGGCAAGCCCGGCTGCCTCAAGCAGATGGTCGACGCCTATAACCAGGTCGGCGGCAATCTGATCTGCGCCGAGGAAGTGCCCGACGACCAGACGCATCGTTATGGCATCATCACGCCGGGCAGCCGCGACGGCACGCTGACGCAGGTGCAGGGGCTGGTCGAGAAGCCCAAGCCAGGCACGGCGCCGTCCAACCTCTCGGTGATCGGCCGCTATATCCTCCAGCCCGAGGTGATGCGCGTGCTCGACACCCAGGAAAAGGGCGCCGGCGGCGAGATCCAGCTGACCGACGCCATGGCGCGGATGATCGGCGGCCAGGCGTTCCACGGCGTCACCTTCCAGGGCACGCGCTATGATTGCGGCGACAAGGCGGGGTTCCTCCACGCCAATCTCGCCATGGCGCTGACCCGCGACGACCTTGCCGACGAAGTCGAGGCGTTCGCCCGCAAATTGCTGCTCGAGCCGCGTGCCGGCAGCGCCCCCGTTTCGCATCCCGTTTCGCCGCCGGCTTCGGTGGCCAGTTTCCAGCAAGGAGTTACCGCATGCGCATCGTGATGATCGGCTCGGGCTATGTCGGCCTGGTATCGGGCGCGTGTTTCGCCGATTTCGGCCATGACGTGGTCTGCGTCGACAAGGACGAAGGCAAGATAGCGCGGCTCAAGCAGGGCCAGATCCCGATCTACGAGCCCGGCCTCGAAGACCTGGTGGCGCGCAACGCCGAGGCCGGACGGCTGCTGTTCACCACCGAGCTTGCCGAGGCGGTGAGCGAGGCGGACGCGGTGTTCATCGCGGTGGGCACGCCCAGCCGCCGCGGCGACGGCCATGCCGACCTCTCCTATGTCCATGCCGCCGCCGCCGAGATGGCAGTGTCGCTCAAGGGCTTCACCGTGGTGGTGACCAAGTCGACCGTGCCGGTGGGTACCGGCGACGAAGTCGAGCGGATCATCCGCGAAGCCAATCCCGACGCCGATTTCGCGGTGGCCTCGAACCCCGAGTTCCTGCGCGAAGGCGCGGCGATCGACGACTTCAAGCGGCCCGACCGCATCGTCGTGGGGCTGGAGGACGATCGCGCGCGGCCGGTGATGGAGGAGGTCTATCGCCCGCTCTATCTCAACCAGTCGCCGATCCTGTTCACCGGGCGGCGCACGTCGGAGCTGATCAAATACGCGGCGAACGCGTTCCTCGCGGTCAAGATCACCTTCATCAACGAGATGGCGGATCTGTGCGAGGCGGTGGGCGCCGACGTCCAGCAGGTTGCGCGCGGGATCGGGCTCGACAACCGCATCGGCAGCAAGTTCCTCCATGCCGGCCCCGGCTATGGCGGGTCGTGCTTCCCCAAGGACACGCTGGCGCTGGTCAAGACCGCCGAGGATTCGGGCACGCCGGTGCGCATCGTCGAGACCACGGTGGCGGTCAACGACACCCGCAAGCGGGCGATGGCGCGCAAGGTGATCGCGGCGTGCGGCGGATCGGTGCGCGGCAAGACGATCGGCGTGCTGGGCCTGACCTTCAAGCCCAACACCGACGACATGCGCGATGCGCCGAGCCTGGCGATCATCCAGGCGCTGGAAGATGGCGGCGCCAAGGTGCGCGCGTTCGATCCCGAAGGGATTTCCGCGGCGCGTCCGCTGCTTCCCAATGTCGAGTTCGCGACCTCGCCCTACGACACCGCCGAGGGTGCCGAGGCAGTGGTGATCGTCACCGAATGGAACGCGTTCCGCGCGCTCGACCTCGTCCAGCTGCGCGAGAAGATGGCGGGCGACGCGCTGATCGACCTGCGCAACATCTATCGTCCCGATGCCGTCGCGGCGGCGGGGCTCCGCTACACCGGCGTGGGCCGCGGGCTCAATGCCCCGGCGGGCGAAGAGTTCAGCATCGCGGCTGAGTAACCGTACGCGAAAGGCTGACCGGGCCGGGCGCTCCCATGCGGGGGCGTCCGGCCTTTTTTTGCTATTTTTTAGATAGTTGCGCGGATCGAGCAATGCAGATGCAATAAAGACAATCCGTTTTAAAAGTATTCGTCTTAATAGTCGCAATGGTTTCAACTAAGAAATTCGAACGGGCTCGAGTTACTTTCCATTAACCGCGAAAAGCACTTTCATAGGCAGAAAATTAAAGTGGATTGCCCTACAAGGTAGTCAGGCGAGGGGTGTTTCCTCGTCGACACCGGGGGGTGTTTCATGCGTATCCTTATTTCACGCCCGCTTGCGGGCGCTTTATCCTTGTGCGCGCTCGGCGGATGCGCCGGCGATGACTCTTCTTCTACTACAACGCAAGGCACTGTTGTCGTCGCGGAGACGGCGACGACCGCCGTTGCCGGGCCGGTACAGTCCGCGCTCGCCACGACGGTTACTGCCGCGGCGACCACGGCCAATGCCTTTGCGAGTTTCGACTTCGCCAAGGGCACCAAGCTGCCCGACAAGGCGACGCTGTCGGTCGGGGCGGCGACCTATCTGCCCGGCGCGAGCGTGGCCTATGTGCCGGTGACGCTCGACCGGGCGACGCCCAACACGGTGATCGCGCGCTACACCACGGTGAACGGATCGGGGGCGACCAAGTCGATCTCGGGCGTGCATTATTCGGCGACCAGCGGCGTGATCATCTTCCGCCCGAACGATCCGCTCAAGCAGACGGTGGCAGTGCCGATCTTGTCTTCGGTGCAGGGGCAGCAGTTCTCGCTCAAGTTCAGCGAGGCGCCTTGGGGCGCCAATCAGGGCACGGCGAGCGCAACGGTGACTGCGGATGCCAATGTGACCGCCACGCCCGCTTCGACCAGCGGGTTCCGCGCGCCGCGGACCTTCCAGGCGAAGGGCACGCTCCAGTTCGATATGACCAAGACGAGCATGCACTGGTCCGACGCGGGCCATGCCGGCGCCTGGTCGACCAAGCTGCCCAATGGCCGCTCGCAGCCGGCGAACGGCGAGACCGGCATGTATCTGGACGGCTATGTCTATCCCGGCATCGAGGCGCCGCTACGCTATACCGATGAGGGCCTGGTGATGCACACCCAGGTGCTCAAGACGCCGCTCAGCTGGGCCGGCGTGGCGTATAATTACGGCTCGGTGGTGCTGAGCGGGCACAATACGCCGGTCACTCAGATCGGCTATGGCCAATATGAATGGGTCGCCAAGATGCCCAACCGCCGCGGTTCGTGGCCGGCCTTCTGGCTGATCTCGACCTCGGGCTGGCCGCCCGAGATCGATGTCTATGAGGGCTTTGGCTATCAGAGCTATTGGGACTTCGACCGGCATATCTCGTCGACCATCCATGGCGGCGCCAATGCCGTGCGAACCTTCCAGCGCGGCACCAACATCCAGGCCGAGCAGGCGTACCTGCTCAAGGGGTTCAGCCAGGGCTTCCACAGCTTCGCCGTCGACATCCAGTCCGACTACATCACCTGGTTCGTCGATGGGATGGAGACCTATCAGAGCGTCAACCCGTTCAAGGGCTTCCGCTTCTATCCGATCATGGATGTCGCAGTGAAGACGACCGGCGCGTATGATGATGGCTCGGGCGACATGATCGTCAAGAGCTTCAAGGCGTACGCGCAGTGACCGGCGCGGGGGCGGCGTAGATCGCGTCGCTCCCGCCCGCGATCGCATAGAGGCGGGCGACTGCCTTGACCCATTGCCCGGCAATGTCGAGCCGCCGCCGTCGTGCCCAGGCAAGCGCGGGCAGGGCGGCGGTGCGCATGCCCAGCAAGCCGACCGCGCGGATGCCCAGGCCGACGCGGCCACCCAGACCCGGCTTCGCCTTGCGCGCGACCATCGTGTCGGTGACGCCGATCCGCCACATCCGCCGCAAGACCCAGCCGCGCCGGGCGCGCTCGGGCCCTACCCATTCGTTCACCCGCGCGCGCGGCGCCCAGGCGAAGCCCAAGCCGAGCGCTTCGATGCGCGTGAGGAAATCGAGATCCTCGCCGCCGCTGCGATCGAAGGCGGGATCGAACCAGGGCGCCTCGAGCGCCTCCAACGCTTCTGCCGACACCAGCAGGTTGTTGCCGGCATAGAGCAGGGTGGTGCGGCCCTCGCTCCGCTCTTCGGGGCGGAAGATCAGCGTCTGCTCCGCCCAATCGGGCGCGGCGCCGGCGAAGCACGGATCTACGGGCCCGCCGACTACCGCCGCGCCGGTGCGCGCCTGCATCGCGAGCAAGGCGGCGAGCCAGCCGGGCTGGGGCCATTCGTCATCGTCGATCATCACCAGCCGCTGCATCGCCCGGTGGCCGAGCGCCTGGGCGACGAGCGCGTTGCGGACATGGCAGAGCCCCGGCTGGGGAACGAGGAGGATCTCGATCGGAACCGGAAAGTCTCGCGCCATCTCGGCGGCGACCGCGGCACCCTGCTGGCCGGCGGCGTCGTTGTCGGCGATCAGCAACGCGGCGCCCTCCAGTCCCTCCTGGCTACGGAGCGCCTCGAGCAGGCGGCGCAGCAGCGCGGGGCGGCGGAAAGTGGGGATCGCGATGATCGTCTCGGCGTCGTGCGGTCCGGCTTCGCGCAGCGTGCGATAGGCGTCGGTCATGCGCGCTCCGCGGCCTCGTGCAGCGTCGGCGGCGCCTCGGTGAAGCGGCGTTCGATCCGCTTGACCGCGCGATGGCCGGGAACCTCGATCAGCTTGTAGCTGGCCCAGCAGACCAGCCAGGTGACGAGATAGGTGGCGAGGACAAAGGCCCAGTCATCCCCCGCGAAGCCCTTGCGGTGGGCGACGCTCATGCCGCGCGCGAAGACGTCGCGGACCAGCGGGTGCCAGAGATAGATCGAATAGCTGATCAGCCCGAGATGAAACGAAACCGGGTTGGCCATCACCGCTCGGGCGACATGGCCGTTATAATAGCAGGCCATCACCAGCGGCACGAACGCGACCACCACCAGCACGTCGCCGCCGGGAACGATCAGCGCCGCGGCGATGGCAAGGCAGGCCGCGATGAAGCCGTGCTCGCCGCCGAGCCAGCGCTCGATCCGCGCATCTTGCACCAGCCGATAGGCGATCACGCCGAGCGAGAAGCCGGCAAGGCAGCGCAGCACCGGCAGGATCGTGGCGCCGTCGTTGACGTCGAGGGGCCCGCGCGAACCCTGGCCGAGCCAGGCGACGAGCAGCAGCAGCCCGACCGATCCGGCCGCCTGGAGCCAGGCGAGCCGCGAAAAGGCGAGCAAGGCGACGAGCGGATAGGCGAGATAGGCGACCAGTTCGGTGCTCACCGACCAGCTGTTGCCGGCCAGCGCCTGGGTGCCCCAGCCCCAGCTCTGCACCATCATGAGATTGGCGACAATGTTGGCCGGGGTCAGCGCTACGGTCTGCTCGCCCGAGACATTGAGCAGGAAGCGCGCGGCGAAGACCAGCGCGACGACGAGATGGAGCGGCCAGACCCGGGCAATACGGTTGACCAGGAAATCGCCATAGCTCGCCGGGCCCAGCCGCTTCACGACGCGCTCATAATAGCCGAGCGAGATGACGAAGCCGCTGAGGATGAAGAACAGGTCGACGCACAGATAGGCACGCGAGAAGAGCGTGAGATCCCAGGCCGCGAAGGCGGGATTGTGCGGGATGTGGTAAATCATCACCGCGATCGCGGCGATGCCGCGCAGCCCGGTGAGCGGGGCAATCCTCATGCAGGCAGGCCCGGCACCGGCAGCTCCGCTTCGGCGCGCGGGGCATGATCGAAGGCCTGCGCAATCGCCGCCCACAGCCGCTTGCGCCGGAAATTGCTGTCGAGCGGCAGCCCGCGCGAGAGCTCGCCGTCGGGCCAGCGATAGCCCTCATAGGTCGACAGCCAGGAATAGCGGTCCGAAAGCCCCCAGGTCAGCACCGAGCCAACCGCCGGATTGTCGAGCGCGACGTCGAGAAAGGCGCGGCCCACCGCGGCGACTTCGGCATCGCGCTGGTCGATGTCGAGCGGGCCGCCGCGATCGGCAAGATCGAATTCGGTGATGGCGATTTTCAGGCCCATGCCGCGGACCTCGTCGAGGAAATTGGCGAAGACGCGCTCGTCAAACCCTTCCTGGAAGGGCTTGAGATGACCCTGCACGCCGAGCGCCTGGACCGGCACGCCGCGCGCCAGCAGTCGCTCGAGCAACTTGAGGATCGCGGTGCGCCGCTGCTCGCAGCGCCGGGACGTATGTTCGAGCCCGTAATCGGTGAGGAAGCGGCGCGCAGTGGGATCGGCGTCGCGCGCGAGATGGAAGGCGAGATCGATATAGCCTTCGCCCAGTGCCTCGCCCCAGATCGTCTTGGCGCGCATCCCGTCGGGGCGGCCTTCCTTGGGCTCGATCGCCTCATTGACGACGTCCCATTCGGTGATCTTGCCGGCATAACGGCGCATCGCCGCGGTGATGTAGCCGCCGAGCAGACCTTCCTGGCGACGGCGCGGGCTGGTGCGCATCGCGGCGTCGAGCCATTTTGGGTTGGCGGCGTACCAGACGAGCGTGTGTCCGCGCGCGGCCATGCCGTTCTTCTGGGCGAAGGCGATCAGCTTGTCGGCGCCCGAGAAATCGAAGCGGTCGGGGCGTTGCTGCGTGGCGTTGCGCTTGAGCTCCCATTCCTGGACGATCACGCCGGCCTCGCGGACGATGGCGGCGGTAAGCGCAGGATCGCTCTGCATCTGGCTCGACTTGATCGCGCAGCCATAGCGCCGGCCGCTGCGCGCGGCATGCGCCTTGAGCCCGGGGCCGCTGGTATCCGGCATCGGCGGAAGCTGCGGCACGGCGCTCGACGTGAGCGGCACCGAGACCGCCGCAGCCGCCGCGCCGGCGAGGAAGGCGCGGCGCTTCATATCCGTGCCCCCCGCACGCGGCTGGTCAGGGCGATCCAGCGATTGGCGGTCTCGCGATAGAGCCGATCGGGCATGATGATCTGGAGTAGCACGATCGCGGCGACGCGCGGACGAAAGGCGCCTTCGCGCACGGCATCGAAATAATAGCGCAGCGCCGTGCGGCGGCTGGTCGGCCACACGCTCTTGGCGGCGTGCCAGCCCATATAAGCCGAATAGGCGCGCGCCGAGATGTGCGGCTTGAGGTCGCTCAGCCAGGCGAGGTTGCCGATATTGGCGCGGACCTGGGAAAGGCGGTTCTCGGTGCGGCGATCGGCCCAGAGCACGCTGGCCTGCGCCGCCATCAGGAAGCGCGCGCCGGCAAGCGACAGGCGGACGGCGAAATCGGTATCGTCGCCGAAGCCGACATCCTCGCGATAGCGCACGCGATCGGCGAGCAGGCGGCCGAGCGCGAGGCTGCTCGTCTGGATGAAGCCGCGATCGCACATCAGATAGCGGTCGACGCTCTCGCCTGCCTCGATCGCGCGGTGCGGCTTGAGGAACAGGCGGCCCGAGCCGCGATCGACGACGACGCGGCAATAGGCGACGACGTCGTCGCCCTGCGCGAGCAGCGGCAGCAGTTCCGCCAGATGTTCGGGGAAGAAGCGGTCGTCCGAATCGAGGAAGGCGACATAGCGGCCGCGGGCATAGGCGATGCCGCGGTTGCGCGCCGCCGCGGCGCCGGCATTGGGCTGGACGATGACATGGAGCCGCTCGTCGCCGATCGCGGCGATCGCGCTGGCGGTGCCGTCGACCGAACCGTCATCGATGACGATCACTTCGATGTCGCGGATGCTCTGGTCGAGCGCGGAGCGCACCGCCTCGACCACCGCATCGCGGCGGTTGAAGGTGGGGATCACTACGGTGAAGAGCGGCCTGTCGGCGTTCTCCCCGGCGTCGAGTTCGGCCTCGCGCTCCTCGGGGCTCATCGCGCCTCGGCCTTTCCGAAACGGTGGACGAACTGGTTGACGATCGAGCGGTAGAAGGATTTGGGTAGATAGGAGCGGAGCAGCTGGCGCGCGAGGATGCGCGGCGGCACGCGCCCGTAGAACAGCCCGCGGACCAGCTCGGGGATCGTCGCGATTGGGCGCACCGGTGCCATGTGATAGGCGAGCACGGTGGCGCGATAGCCATGGCGCGCGCGGTTGGTGAGCAGGTGGCCGCAGCGATCGAGCCAGTCGAGCGACGTCTCATAGCCGCGGACATAGGACGTGCGGCCGACTTCGGTGGCATCGAGCCAGATGGTGAGCGGCTGCTCGATCATCCGGAAGCGCCCGCCCGAGACCTGCAGCCGGACGGCGAAATCGAGATCCTGGCCCTTCTTCAGCGCCGGATCGAAGCGGACCTGCTTGGCGAGCCCGGAGGGGACGACCAGCGTCGAGGTCTGCATGAACTGGTTCGCGCAGAACAGATATTCGCCGACATCCTCATCCTCGCGGATGCCGCGATCCGGGCGCACCCAATAGCGATTGACCCCGCGATCGACCTGCATCTGCGAATAGAGGATGGTCAGCCCGTCATCGGCGGGAAGCGCAGCGGCCATGATCGAGAGCTTGCCGGGAAGGAACAGGTCGTCGGAATCGAGGAAGGCGATGTAGCGCCCGCGAGCCTCTTCGATGCCCCGATTGCGCGCCGCGCCGCCGCCGGCATTTTCCTGGCGGATGAAGCGGATGCGCGGATCGCCGAACGCCGCGATTGCAGGCTCGGGATCGTCCTTCGATCCGTCATCGACGACGATGATCTCGAAGTCGCCGAAATCCTGATCGAGCACCGACTGGATCGTCGTGCCGACGATCTCCGCGCGGTTGTAGAGCGGGATGACGACCGAGAAAGTGGGTTGGGGCTCGCTCATGCGCCGTGGACCTTTCGATATTCTTCGTAGTGATGGCCCGTAAGGGCGGCGAGCTTGCCGGCGGCGCGATAGGCCTTGCCGAGCCGGACGATGCGGGTGCCGCGATCGAGCGTCAGCGCTGCGCCGAGCCCGCCGACGACGAACCCGCCGACGATGCGTGTGGCTTCGGACGCCGCGGCCTTGAGTGGGGTGGAGTGGGTGAGGATCGTGATCATGTCGGTCATGCCGATCCGGTAGCCGCGCATCAGCAGCCATTTGGAAGTGATCCGGCTCGCCGGGATCAGCTCGGTGACGCGCGCGTCCTCGGCCCAGGCGAAGCGGCGGCCGGCGCGCTGCATGCGCGTGAACAGCTGCTTGTCGGATCCGCCGGTGAGCGCCATCGCCTCGTCGAACGGCTTGTCGCCCAGCGTGCGCAGCGTCTCCGCGGCGATCAGGACATTGGCGGTGCTGTCGATCAGGTCGACCGGGCCCGAGGCGCCGCGCGTCTTGGGCTGGAGCAGCGGATGGCTGCTCGCCCAGGGCGCGACCTGGCCCTCGAGCTCGCGCAGCACCGCGCCGCCCACGACGTCGGCGCCGGTGGCGGCCTGGCAGCGCAGCATCGCGTCGAGCCAGTGGGGTTCGGCGGCCTCGTCATCGTCGAGCATCGCGACGAACTGGACGTCGGGCAGCGTCAGCGCTTCGGCAACGAGCGCGTTGCGGACCTGGGGGATGCCCGGCGTCGGCACACTGAGCAGCCGCATCGGCCAGCGATAGCCCTGGACGCGCAGCGCCTCGGCAGCAGCGATGCCCTCGCGCTTGTCGCCGTCATTGTCGGCGACGACGATCGTCACCTGGCGCTGGGTGTCGAGCGCGGCGAGCGACAGCAGCGTGCGGCGCAGCCCGGCGGGGCGCTGGCGGGTGGCAATGCAGATCGCGATCTCAGTCACGCGCGTCTCCTGCGCCCGCGGGCGCCAATCGAAGTCCAGGATTTGCCGGAAGACCGGGTGGCAGCCGGTGCCCAGCGGCGATGCCATTCGGGGCGTTCGACCGCTTTGAACGACGCGTGCGCGATCGCGATCGCCGAGAGGAAGATCACCCAGACCTGGCGATCCTTGTCGAAGAACGACGTCTCGAGCAGGTTCTGGTAAAGCACGAAGCTCCAGATGCCGAAGCTTGTGGCGAGCAGCGTGCGGTTCTCCGCGGTCGCGCCGGTGAGATACCACCAGGCCGGCTGCACGACGAACGACACCAGAAGCAGGACCAGACCGATCGGGCCGGTGGTGACGAGGATCTCGAGATAGCCGTTGTGCGAATGCGCGGTCAGCGTCTGGAACTGCTGGTTGATGTAGAGAAAGGCAGGCGACTTGTCGCCGACCTGCCAGAAGCCGCCAAAGCCGGCGCCGAGATAGGGGTGCTCGGCAAGGTAATCGAGCGGCACCTTCCAGATCGACACGCGGCCGGTGAAGGCGGTCGGATCGGCGAACAGCCGCTCCACGGTGGGCTGGAAGGCGATGTAGAGCGCGAGGAAGGCGACCATGCCGACGCCGACGAGCAGCAGCAATATGGCGCGCTTGGCAACCGACGCGCTGAGCACACGATAGACGCCGCTGACCGCGAGGATGACGAAGCACAGGGCGAGCGAGGTCTTGCTCTTGGTGCCGATCACGAAGACGAACGCCATCACCGAGAACAATGCGAACGGCCATTTGCGCTCGGTGAAATAGGCGTGGCCGCAAACCACGAAGGTCAGCGCCATCACCGCGCCGGCGATGTTCTTGTGGAAGAAGAAGCCGCGCCAGGCGCCGATCAGCGCCTTGTCGCTCTCGCTCGGCGGGTGGACCGCGGCGGAAGTGAGCGGCAGCGATACCCAGCAGATGATCAGCGACAGGATCAGCGCGGCGCGCAGCGTCTTGTAGAGCCGTTCGGGGCCGATCAGCGCCAGCGACAGGAAGGTGATGTAGATCACGATCACCTGCTGCATCGCGCGCTTGAACGAAACGAACGGATCGACGCCCCAGGTGCAGGTGATCAGGAACCAGCCGAGCATGATCACCAGTGGCCAATAGCTGAAACGATATTCGCGGGCGTGACGCTGCGTCAGCGCGACGGTGCTGAGGATCAGCGCGAAGCCGATGAAGAACATCTGCTTCGAGAAATCCGAGCCGTCGGCATTCTGCGCCAGCGCGACCAGCTGCTCCTGGGTGCGCGACGAGAAGGGCTGCTGCCCGATGAAGATCATCATCAGGAAGGTGAAGTACACGATCTGCGCCGCCGGCAGCCCGAAGAGCCGCGTGATCCGCGGTGCGTCCTCGGTGCGGGCGGCGTCGAGGCGCCGGTGCCAGGTGGCGACGCCGGTCATTGCGCCTCGCCAGCGCGCCGGCGCCATTCGCGGTTGAGCCGATAGATGCCGAGCATCATCACGAGCTGCGCCACCACCACGCCGACGACGGTATAGACCGCGGGCACAGTAAGAGTGAGCACGAGCACCGCCGCGAGGCCGACAAAGCAGCTGCGCACGCTGGTCGCGGCGAGCGGGCGGAAGGCGCCATGCGCCTGGGTGAGCACGCTCATCGGCGACTGGATGCACTGGACGAGCGAAAGCGCCGCGCAGAATAGCACCGCAAGCATCACCGTTTGCACATCGAGCGTCGGCTTGATCAGGATATGGGGAAAGGCCCAGAGGATCACCATCGCCAAGCCAGACGTGGCAACCCAGATCACCAGCAGCGCCGCCATGAAGGCGCGCTGCGAGCCGAGCGCGCCGCGCTCGTCACCCTTGGCGACGGCGCGGGTCATGCGCGGACGCTCGAGCTGGGTGAGCGCGGTGATGCAGACATTGACCGGGCGGAAGAACAGCATGCCCACCGCGATCGGCGCGAAGGCGGCGGGACCTGCGAGCAGCGTGACGATATAGCTGTGTGCATTGGCGGTTGCCTCGGTGGTGACCACGCCGATCAGCGTCCAGGCCGATTGGCGCTGCCATACCGGGCGATACTCGGAAAAAGCGCCGACAAGGCGGGTCGGCTTGTGGCGGCCGAGAAAGCCCGCACCGAAGGGGATCAGCGCGACCATCCCGGCGAGCGCGAGCAGCGCGCCGATTTCCTCGATCCGCACGTCGAAGGCGAGCAGCGCGGCGATGCCTGCGGTGACGCAACCGGCATAGAGGATGTCCGAGATCGCCGCGGTCATCGGGGTGTGATGCGCATAGGCATTGGCGCGGCCGAACCAGCGCAGCAGCGAGATCACGCCTGCAACGCCGAAAGCGGCGGCGGCAAGCGGGCCCACCATCGCCCAGGCGATCGCGGCGCAGGCGATGCCCTGCACTAGGCAGAGCATCAGATTTATCGGGAAGAAGAAGTCGAGTGCCTCGCCCTTCTCCTCTCGTTGGTTGACTGCGATCGTATAGGGTGTCGAGACGAGCGCGTTCGACAGGCTGTAGCCGAACTGGAGGATCACCAGCAGGAAGGCGAGCGTACCGATTTCGGTGGCGTCGAGCCGGCGCACCGAGACGAGCTGGACGAGCAAATGGCTGACCGACACCGCGGCCGACGACACGCTCGCCAGCCCGAAGCGGGCCAGCGTCGCGCGAAGCGGTTTGCGTTGGGGCTGGGCCACCTGCGCATCAGCCATTGCGGTGCTTCCAGATCAGCCAGAGCGCATGGGGATTGGTGGTGAGATAGCGCCAGGCGAGATGGCGCGGATTGGTCGCCATCCGGTGGAGCCATTCGAGGCCATTGCGCTGCATCCACAAGGGCGCGCGCGGATAATCGCCGGTGATATAGTTGAACAAGCCGCCGCACGAGACGATCCAGCCGGCATTGATCCGGTCACGGTGGCGCACGCAAAAGGCCTGCTCGCGCGGCTTGCCGGTGCCAACCCACAGCACGTCGGGGGCAGCGGCGTTGATCGCGTCGATCACCGCATCCTCTTCCTCCGCCTTCCAGAAGCCATTGCGACGCCCGGCGAGTTCGAGCCCCGGCGTATCATTGGTGATCTTGGCGGCGCAGGCGGCGTTCACGTCTTCGGTGCCACCGAGAAGATAATAGCGGACCTGGCGTTCCGCGGCGCCGGGCAGGCTGTCGATGAACATGTCGGTGGTGCTCGACCGATCGGCGATCGGTGCGGGGCCATAGCGGCGCGAGGCGCTGACGATTACCTGGCCATCGGCATGGACGAGATCGGCTTTGGCGAGATCGGCGCGATAGGCCGGATCGCTGGCGTTGAGCGACAGTGCGTGCCCGTTTACGTCGAACACCAGCAACGGGCGATCACCCGCTGCCAGCCGGCGCGGCGCATCGGTCAGCATATGCTCGATCAGACCCGCCAGCGACAGCGTCGAGACCGGCACTCCGCCGACGCGGACGGTCTCAACTCGATCCTGTCCGCTGCCGCCGCGGCTGCCCAGCGGGAGATCGAGCGTTGCAACATTGCTCTGCATTGGCGTCCCCTTTGGTATCGAGTTCAGGCGAGCACCGATCCCGCGATCGGGATCGAGTGGCGGTCGAGGTCGTCGATGACGCGGCGTACCTCTGCGACCGGCGTTACGCCGTGCCGCGCGGCGATCACCACGGCGTCGAACTTCTCGAGGATGTTGCCGAACGAGGTCGATTTGCGCGGACGCTCGGCTAGATAGACGAGCAGGTTCGCCTCAGGCAGGTTCCAGCGATCGGCGGCATCGGCGAGCGAGCCCTTTTCGACCAGGCTTGCGCTTGCGGTCGCCTGGCCTGCGGGCATCAGCCACAGTCGCTCGACCGCCGTCTGGACGACGGGTAGCCGCAGCGCGACACCGCCGAGCTGTTCGGCCAAACCGATGCGGTTGGGCACGCGGAACAGCCGATCGAGCGCGGGATCGTCCATGCCGCCATCGACCAGCACTGCGCCGCCATCCATCTGAGCGAGCACGACGCCGAGATTGGCCGCGAGGATCGCGGCTTCGTCACCGCCCTGGACCGAAAGCAGGGCGAGCCTCAGCCGCCCGGGCATCCCGCCCGACTGGCGCGCGGTGGCGGTCAGCTTGGCGCGGACGGCGCGGACCTTGGCGACATAGGCGTCGCCCGGATCGAACGCGGCGGTGACGAGCGGATCGACGCGGGCATCGCCGCCTTCGAGCAGCGAGAGCCCCGCCTGGCGTGCAGCGAGCAGATCGACTGTGTCGCGATCGAGCATGCCGAGCTCGACCACGGCATCACCAAAGCCTATCCCGGCTTCACGCTGGCGCAGCTGGGCCGCGGCAATCGCTTCGTCGGAAAGCAGCGAGGACGATCGCACCAGCTCGGCCAGTTCCTGGTCGCCGGCGGCTGCCGGAAAGCTGTGCAGCGTGGCGCTCTTGGCGACTAGCGGGTTGGCCCCCGCGGTGGAACGCAGTCTCATGCAGCCTCCTGACGGGGAATGAACCAGCCGCCGCGCTGCGGACGGGTGGCAGTGGTAAGATCGGCGATCACATCGAGCTCGGTCGCGGCGCCAAGGCCGCTGGCGGTGCGCACACGCGGCCGCAGAATTTCGCCGAACACGACGACGGCGACGCCAACGAGGAGGCCGAGGGCAAGCCCCGCGACCAGCCAGAGCGGGATGTTTGGCCGCGCCGGGAACAGCGGGACGGTCGCCTCGTCGAGCAGGCTCGCATTGGGCTGCGAGATCTGGCTCTTGAGCGCGGCTTCATTGAAGCGCTGACGGACGGTGTCATAGGTCTGGCGGGCAGCCTCGACGTCGCGCTGCATGACCATCAGCTGGTCCTGCACGCCCGACATGCGGATCATCCGCCCCTCCTGCGCCGACATCTCGCCGCGAAGCTCGGCCTCGCGGCGGCTGGCGGCGGTGCTGTTGGCGGTCATCGATGCGGCCTGATTGCCGCGCGCCTTGTTGAGGCCGGCCTGGAGTTCGGCGAGCTGGGCTTTGGCAGCCGTCATCTGCGGGTGGTTGGGCCCGAGTGTCTTGGAGAGCTCGGAAACCTTGGCGGCCTGGGTGGCGGCGGCTTCCTCGATGTTCTGCACGACGAGCGAGCTGGCGACCTCGGGAACCGATGCCGAACCCGATTTCGAATGCGCCGCGGCCGCATCGGCCTGGGCCTGGACGAGATGTGCCGACAGGTTCTTGAGCTTCTCCGCCTCGAGATCCATGCGGCCGACGCCGATGATGTCGTTGGCGCGCTGGAAGTCGGAGAGACGCTTCTGCGCGAGCTCATAGCGGCGGCGGACGTCGGCGGTGCGTGCCTCGAACCATTCTGCCGAGCCGCGTGCCGACGACGCGCGCAGCCCGACCTGCTCGCGCATATAGATGCGCGCGGCCAGGTTCGCGACCTTCGCCGCGACCTGGGGGTCCGGATCGAGATATTGGAGCTGGAGGACGTTGCTCTGGCGCCCGGTCGAGGCGGTCAGGCCGCCGCGCACACGCGCGGCCGCCTGCTGGAGCCGGGTGTCGGCGGGAAGATCGGCGGGGGTCTGCTCGACAAAGCCGGCGGCCTTGGCGATCGCATCGCTGACCTTGGCGCTTTTGATCAGGTCGAGCTGGGTGGCGATCACCGAATCGGTCTCGACACGGCCCTGCTGCTGCTGGTCGGTCGCGGTCGGATCGGTCTGCGACAGATCGAGCAGCATCGACGACGTTGCCAGATATTGGCGCGGTTGGGTCAGCGCGATCGCGGCGACGACGAGGAACAGCGCACCGGCAATGGCGGCGACGAGCAGCCACCGCGCCTTGAGCGCCTCGATCAGATCGGCGGCTCGTATCGTCATAGCGCGGCTACTCCCTGGATGCGCTCGCGCGGTGCCTCGGCCTGTGGCGTGCGCGCGATATCGTCAGCGGGTGCCGTCTCGGTCGCGAGCAGCACCAGGAATTGAGGCGAGAGCGAGTCCTCGAACTCGAACAGGCCGGGTTCGCGCTCGGTGAGCGCAGGACGGAGCAGCGCGATCGCCTGCTCGGCGGCGGCGAGGCTGTCGCGCGCGTCCTCGAACAGATCGGCACTGGCGCGCGCCAGTCGATCGGCATCGAGCGCCTGCGACTGGGAGGCCAGCGCGCCCGCGGCGGCGAGCACACTGCGCAGCGGGCCGGCGGTGCGAAGGGCGCGATCGAAGATCCGGCGGACCTCCGGGCTGAGATCGCTCCATTCCTCGATCGCGTCGGCAGTGCCCTGCTGGACGTCGGCGAGCGTTACGCGGTCGCGCCGCGCAGTGTCGGCGGCGAGCGCGGCGTGCATGCCGACCAGCCGGGCATGATAAGGCGAGCCGAGCGCGATGCCGACGATCCGCTCGACGGCGCGCTCGTCGAGTTCGAGCCCGGCCTGTTGGCCGCACAGCCGCAACAGCCCGGCGAGCTCGTCATTGGCGATCGGCGGCACCGGCTGGGCGAACAGATGTCGACGCAGCGACGGGTGCGACGCGATCAGGCCGTCGACATTGCCGGCGATGCCGACCAGCACCACCTGCACGGGCGCGTGCATATCGGTGAGCAGCTTGAGCAGCGTCGCGACGTCGTGACGCGTGCGCGGCGATTCCACGCGATCGAACTCGTCGACGATCAGCAGCGTGCGCTGGGTGACGTTGGCGACGAACAGATTGGCGAGCTGCTGGACATCGGCGTCGGCGCCAATCGTCGCGTGGCTGCCCTGGGTCATTGGCAATTCGGCGAGGAAGGGGCGGAACAGCCCGCCGACATCGGCACCGGCGCTGGCCGAGCCATAGAGCGCGACGCAGCCTGCCTCGTCGGCAAGATCGCCGAAGACGCGGGCGAGCGAGGTCTTGCCAGATCCGCGGCCGCCGAAGATCAGCGCGTGCTTGCGCTGGATGACCACCGAATCCATCAGCCGTACCAATTCGCGCTGGCGCCCGGCCAGGCCATGCCGATCGGTGACCGGCATCGCAGTGTTGAACGCGGCGAACACGGCGTTACGCCGAAACGCGATCACGGGACGCGGCGCCGGGGCAATGGCGCGCGCCAAAGCCGGGGCAGGGCTGGGCGCCTCGCTCCAGGCGGGAGCCTCGAGCAGCAGCGGGATCCGCCGGCCGCTATCGGCTGCAAACAGGGTGCGCAGCCAATGCTGCACTTTCTGGGTCAGTCCCATCGGGAAATCTCCCTCGGTTGCGGGATAGCGCGCCATGATCAGAACAGCTTTTCGCGGATGACGAGCACGTCTTCGGGCTGGACGGCATCGTCGAGCGAGACGTTGTCGATCTCTTTGCCACCACGGCGGACCTTGATCCGCTTGGTCGAGCCGGCGAGAGTGGGGCCGCCGGCGAGAGCGAGCGCCTGGCGGAAGGTCTGGCCCGGGACATAGCCGAAGCCGCCGGGCTGCTGGACCTGGCCATAGACATAGACCTTCTCGGCCGCGGGGACGAAGAGGATGTCGCCTGGATTAAGCGTACGCCCGGCGCCGGCATTCATGTCGGCGAGCGAGATGCGCACCGGGCCGCTGCCATCGGCGGGGGTGAGGATCACTGCGTTGGCGCCGATCGCCGTCGATCCACCGGCCTTGGCCAGCATCGCGGCGACCGAATAGGGGCGGTCGAGCGGGTAATTGCCGGCCTGGGGCACGTTGCCGAGCACCGTCACGAAGCGGCTGACATATTGGGAGACCTCGACATTGATCGAGGGATTGGTGAGATATCCGCCCGCCGAATATTGCGCGGCGATCGCGTCGGCGAGCTCGGCGGTGGTCTTGCCGCGCGCGTCGATCGGGCGAAGCATCGCCAGGCGCACGGTGCCGTCGGACTTCACCTTGGTGGTCACCGAAAGATCGGGCTGGCCATAGATGGCGACCTTGATCTCGTCGTCGGGGCCGAGGCGATAGCCGACCGGCGCGGAGGCGCTCTCCGGCGCCGGCGCTGCGCCCGGTGCCGCAGTCGGCGCGGCCGAGGCCAGCTGGGTCGGTTGCGCCGTCTGCGCGGCGGCGGCCAGCGGCGCTAAAGCCAGCAGCGCCGCGGCCATGCTTGCCGGCTGGAACATGCCAATACTCATCTTCATGCTCCTCATTGGTTCAGAACTTTGCCGTAGCGCCGAGCGACAGGCGCGTTGCCTTATAGTGAGAGGCATCACTGTTCGTGCTGCGATCATAATGGGATAGCGATAGCTCCAGGGCGAACCTCTCCGTCAGTTTGCGGCGCATCAATGCACCGAACTGGTTCGTGCGATCCCGGGTGTAGCTGAACGGCCGAATGCTCGCGTCCTGGCGGAGCTCGCGGCGCGAAAAATCGGCAAAGGCACCGATCGAGGTGAGTTCGCTAAGGCCATATTCGGCGCCGAGCCGGTACCCGGTGCGGATCACGAAGCCGGTGGCGACCAGACTGTCATTAACCACGGTGCGATCGGTCGTGCCGGTGATCTTGAGCCGCGGGATCGCCGTGGTGGCAAGCTGGACCCGCCAGCCGGGACCATCATAGCTGCCCACCGCGCCGGAATTGCTGGTGACGTGCATCCAGCGCAGGTCAGCGCTGACCGTGGTGATCGGCGACACCGAGCGATCGAACGTGACGCCGCCGGCATCATAGCGATTCTTGACGCCGATCTCCGGGCGATCGCTGTCATTATGTTCGTAATAGGCAGTCAGGCGGCCCAGGCTCGGCCGCGCGTAACCGATGCCCGCGCGATAGAGATTGCTCGTCATGTCGGCATATTCGAAGCCGTCGCCGTTGCGCGTGGTGTCGCGACGATAGGCGGCAAGCGGATAGAGTCCGGCGGCGCGCTCGCAATCGGCGGCGACGCCCAGCGTCGAGAAGCGCTGGAGATTCTCGGTGGCGCTGTTGATATCGCCATAATCGGCGCGCTGCTGGCGATAGCTGGCGAGCGGGCGGACCGAGCAGGTGCCGGCGATGAGCAGCTTGCCCGAAGCCTCGGCTTCGAACCGCGGCTTGCTGCGCTGGCTCTCGCTGATGAAGCGATCATAGCCGGCAAGCCCGCGCAGGGTGAAGGCGCGCACGCCATTGTCGCGCGTGAAGCGGACTTCGACCTGCGGCGTGACGATCACATCGCTGGTCGGATCCTCGCGCGCGGAATCGACGCGATAGACATTGTCGTCATACACGGCAGTGAGCGACGGTTCGATATGAAGGCCCTGCTCGGGGGTCTTCTTCTCGTCATTCTGGGCGTGTGCGGGCAGGGCCAGCGCCATGCTGCACACGGCGCCGCTGGCGACGATCCGCAACCGCCCACCTGCAACGCGGGTGCGGCAATCCAGACGCCCCGCGCCCTTCGCAGTTGCGAAAGGATTAACCCTTGATACGCTATTCGGCGAGCAAAACACGCGCTCATGACCTCATTGCAATGCAGCAATTCGGGCATGCTAGCTCGTTTCGCCGCACCTGCACACCAGTGGGTTAACCACTGGTCGCGCGTGAGGCACGGTTTGGTCGTTTATCTGCGGCGAAGCGATCCGAATGCTTGACCGCAACGCCGGTCTGTTAGCTAAATATTAACCAAGCGAGTGCACCTGTAGCACCAGCAAATGCAGCAACGCCTGCCCATCGCGAGAAGGACTGGACTAGTCGTTCGCCAAGCGGCTCGCTCCATTCGGCGGGCATCAGCCACACCGGTTCGGCCTGTGTGTCGGCGGGTGCGCGCGTCTCCGCGTCCCGCGAGAAAACAAGATTGTCTGCCACCGCTCTGACCCTTTTTGCTCAGCGGGCAGCTGTGACGCAAAAAGCTTTACGGAAGATTGCCTGTGCGCCGAATTGACGCCGGCACGCGCATCCTTCCGCCGAGCCGATCAATAGGCGTTGCGGTGAACGAGCACTTGCGCGGTGCGGGCGAGGATGCCGACATCGCGCAGCAGGCTCCAGCGATTGAGATATTCAAGATCGGCGCCAAGCCGGTTGACGATGTCGCGGCGATGCTCGGTAGCACCGCGAAAACCGCGGATTTGGGCGAGTCCGGTAATGCCGGGCTTGAGTGCGTGGCGATGCCAATATTGCCGGTCGACTCGCCAGAACAGCTCGTCGCCCGCCTTCGAGCCGAGGGCGTGGGGGCGTGGCCCGACCAGGCTCATGTCACCCAGCAGCACGTTGATGAGCTGGGGTAACTCGTCGATGCTGGTCTTGCGGATGAACCGGCCGACTCGCGTGATGCGGTCATCGTCGCGGCTCGCCGAGCGCGTTCCATCCGAGTCGCTGGTCTCGACGCGCATGCTGCGGAACTTGAGGATGTGGAAGATCCGGTTTCCGCGGCCCATCCGCTCCTGGCGGAAAAAGATCGGACCGGGCGAGTCGAAACGGATCAGCAGCGCCACTACGAGCATCGCGGGGGTCAGTGCGACGAGTACAGGCACGGTGAGCGCGATGTCGAGCGCGCGCTTCTTGGCGCGATCGGCCAGGTTGAGCGGCCCGCGCGAGACCACGACAGTGGTGACACCGGAGAGCTTGTGCACCGCGAGCGGGCCGAGTTCGGCGATTTCAGGGACGATGATCTCGCCCTGGATGTTGGCGCCCTTGAGAACCTGGGCCCATTCGGTCTTTCGCTCGGGCGCGCAGCTGATGACGACGCGATCATAGTGCCGCAGGATCTTGCCGAGCCGATTGAGCATGTAGGGGTCGTCGAGATCGGACCGCAGCGCGGCATTGCGCGCGTCGATCACGTCGCTACCCAGGCACTGATCCGGGACGTTGCCGCCGTCTACGATGACCAGCTCGGCCTCGAGCTTGCCGCCGCAGCTGCGCCACACCGCGTAGCAAAGCAGCAAGCGCTGGGTGAGCATCAGGGTCACCGTCGCGGCGATGCCCATGCTGAGCGCGAAGCGCGGCAGGTGCCCGGTCAGCTTCAGCGAGAAGACGACGAGAAAGAAGATGAGCAGGGTCGTGCTGATCGAAAGCAAGACCTGGCGGCAACTCGCCGTCCCGCTGGTGAGACAGCGCGCGCTATAGGCCTGGTTCTGGAACGCGACGCCGGTGAAAACCACTATTACGCCCAGCAGCGAAGTCCAGGCATCGCCCGAAATCGCGCCGCGATCCTCAATCCCCACGCCGACCAAGAAGCCGACGAGCAAGGCGAGCGCATCGGCGCCGATCAATGATAGGCTGAACCAGACCTTCGCACTGCGCCTGGCCATGGTGGCGAGCGGCATGCGGTCTGGATAACCGCGGATCGCCAAGTCAATCTTTGACATGCGAGGCCCCGAACTCCCTGACGCAAAACTCGGCTCCGGAACGATGGAGCCAGCCGGACTTGGGCACGCGCGAAGACGCGAACTCCAAGTCTTGCTGCATTGCAGCAGGACACAGGGTGGAAATGAACGCAACCCACCGCGCCGCCAAAACCCGGCATTTCGAGACGAGTCGTGCCTGGAGAGAGATTCGCTGAAGAAGCTGTTAACCACCAAGTCCCGATTAAACTTGGTAATTATTCGCTAAACGAAAGCAAAAACGGTTTAGAACAAGGGTTTGATGACGAACCAAGCGATCGCTGCGAAAACGATGAGTAAGGCCAGTGGCCCGGCGAGTCGCGACAGCCCTTCGATCAATCCATCAGCGCGTTCGACGGGGAATGGCGGAATGCGCGTCTCGGTTGTTGCGGCGCCGATCGCTGCGACTTCATCGCGTTCGTGCTTGGCCGCCGGAGCTACCGGCATGCCCCAGGGGCTCGATCCTTCCGACATCGCATCCTCTCGCAGCAGACTGGCAGCAGTCCGTCCGCATCGCTCATCTACCCTATTGTGCCGGGTTTATCGAGCGGCAATCGATTCGTCGGATTGACGGCACGTCAGATCGTACCAGAACAAGACGGAAGCACTTGGTTCGCGGCGTCCCTTCGCTCAGCCGCGCGTGCCCCGCGCCGCGGTAACCCTTGCTCTGGCGAGTTCGGACAATGTGGCGATGAGTTGCTCGGCGACGAATGGTTTGCCCAGAACCAGCACGCCATCGTCCCCCAGCGCGGCCGAGTCGAACTCCCCATAGCCGGTGACGACAAGCGCGGGCAGGTCGGCGCGGTGCGCTCGGATTTGGCGAACGAGTTCGGTGCCGGACATGCGTGGCATGGCATAGTCGGTGATCACCACGTCGAAGCTCTCAGGCGTCCGCTGGAAGCATAAAAGCGCGTCCGGACCGTCGATCGCGTGCGTGACCTGGTGGCCGAGGTCCTCGAGCAACGCACCGGTCGTGGCGCGCACGCCATCGTGATCGTCGACGAGCAATATGTTCAGCGTCTTCGCGGGCGCAGCGTCCAACCGATCGATGCGAAGTTCGGCGGATATCGGGATTTCGTCGGTGCGGGCGCGCGGCAGCCAGATTTCGACACATGTGCCGACGTCGACTTCGCTTTCGACGCGCACGGCGCCGCCGGATTGCTGCGCGAAGCCATAAACCATGCTGAGCCCGAGCCCGGTGCCCTTGCCAACAGCCTTGGTTGTGAAGAACGGCTCCATCACCTGTTCTAGCAGATCGGGCGCAATCCCGCAGCCGGTGTCGCGCACCGCGAGCACGACATAATCGCCCGCGGCGAGATGGGTGCGGCCATCGCCGCCGAACACGATTTCGTCGCGCGCGGACACCGTAACGAGTCCGCCCTCGGGCATGGCGTCGCGCGCGTTGATGATAAGGTTCATCAGCGCGAGCTCGAGCTGGGCGCCATCGGCATAGACTGGGGCGACATCGCCGCCGAGCGACCATTGCATTTCGACCAGCCCGCCCAGCGTATGGGCGAGCAGATCCGTGACGGAGGCGGCGAGTGCGGGGATTTCGATGGCAGCGGGCTCAAGCTTCTGGCGGCGGGCAAAGGCGAGCAGGTGCTTGACCAGTCCGGCACCCTGCTCGGCAGCGCGACGAGTCATGCCGACGATCTTCTTCTGCTTGTCGTCGAGCGGCACGCGGCGCTCGATCATCCCCAATCCACCCAGCACGGCGGCGAGCAGGTTGTTGAAATCATGCGCAATGCCGCCGGTGAGCTGGCCGATCGCGTCCATCTTGCGCGCCTGCGTAAGCTCGCTTTCCAGCTCCTTGCGCTCGGTGACGTCGAGCAGGGTGCCGGCATATTCGACGGGATTGCCGACAGTGTCGCGCAGCAGCACCGCGTGGTCGAGGAAATGCTTGTACTGCCCGTCGGCGCATTGCCAGCGATACTCCACGGCGAGTGAGCGGCCTTCGGGCCGGCCGGCCAGCGCCTCGATCACGCGGCCGCGATCGTCCGGATGGAGCCGCTCGACCCACAGGCCGGGCGTGCGCTGGATATCCGCGAACGCGAATCCGGTGAGTGCGGAGAAATTGCCGCTGACGAATTTCGGGATTCGCGGGTTGGCGTCGATCTCTTCGAGATAGAGGATGATCGGCAGCGATTCGATGATCGCAGCCTGGCGCTGTTCGGCGATGCGCAAGGCCTGTTCGGCACGCAGCAGCTCGGCATTGGCACGCAAGTTCGCATCGAGCAGCGCCTGTTCCTGTTTGGCCTTGCGCTGAATCTCGCGCGTCATCGTGAACAGATCGACGAATACCGCGACCTTGGAGCGCAACACGACCGGATCGACTGGCTTGAACACATAATCGACCGCGCCCATCGAGTAGCCGCGCAGCAGGTGCTGACTCTCCTTGTTTACTGCCGAGAGAAAGACGATCGGCACGCGCTTGGTCTGTTCGCGCGCGCGGATCATCTGGGCGGTTTCGTAGCCGTCGATGCCGGGCATGTAGACGTCGAGCAGGATCACCGCGAACTCGTCCTTGAGGAGGCGGCGCAGCGCTTCCTCGCCCGAATCAGCGGTGACGACTTCGGCAACGTCCTCGAGCACGGTCGAAATGGCGAGCAGGTTACGCTCGTCATCGTCGACTACGAGCACCCGGGCGCGCGGCGGCGCGGACTCGTCGGCAGGTCCGATGCCGGCGGGGGCGATCTTGGCTGTCCGGGGCGAGGGCATTCTGGCGGTCATTCCCACCTCAGTTGGGTTCCGCCACGATCAGCCCGATCGTCTGCGAAGCCTCGCGCGACCGCGCGATCCAGACGCGCAGCAGAGCGAGCAGCAAGTCGATGTCCACCGGCTTGGCGATATAGTCCGACGCGCCCGCATCGAGGCATTTCTGCCGGTCCCCCTTCATGGCCTTGGCCGTTACGGCGATCAGCGGCAAATCGGCGAGCTGCCGAAGCTGGCGAATTTGCTGCATCGTTTCATAACCGTCCATTTCAGGCATCATGATGTCGATCAACGCGATATCGATGCCCGGTGTCTGTTCGAGGATCAGAATGCCGTCGCGCCCGCGCTCGGCATGGAGCACCTCGACGCCATAGCTCTCCAGCACGCTGGTGAGCGAGTAGATGTTGCGGATATCGTCATCGACGATGAGGATCCGCGTATCGGCGAGCTCCGCCAAGGCGCGGGCATTGGCGACTTCCTCGATCTGGCCGGGCGCGAGCTGGGCCAGGGCGCGCGGGCGACCCATCCGCTCCGCAAGATCGGCAAACACCTCGGCAAGCGCTTCCCTGTCGGCGGGCTTTTCGGTGACGCCATAGGCGCCGAGGTCGAGCGCCTTAGCGACCTTGTCGGCGCCGGAGATAACGTGGATCGGCACGTGGCGCGTCTGTGGGTCGTGCTTGAGAAGATCGAGCAGCACGAAGCCGTCAATGTCTGACAGGCCGAGATCGAGCGTTATCGCGTGCGGTTGCAGTTTGCGCACCATGGCCAGCGTGCCGGCGCCGGCAGTGGAGACGACGCCCTTGAGGCCGGCGGTGCGCGCGATGTCGAGCAGGATCGAGGCGAAGGTGGGATCGTCCTCGACGATGAGCACGAAGGGCTCGCCGCCCAAAGCGTCTCGGTCGTCGTTGAGGTCGAAGGTGGCGGGGAGGGCAGTGGGGACCATCGCGCCCGAATTGTCGTAGCGCGCGGGGGTGCCGGTCTGCCCGGCCTGGGCCGGTGCCACTGCCTGGAGCGGAACGAACAGCGTGAAGGTCGATCCCTCGCCCGGCTTCGAGCGAACCTGAAGTTCTCCGCCGAGAAGGCGCGCGATCTCGCGGCTGATCGAGAGGCCCAAGCCGGTGCCGCCATATTTGCGGCTTGTCGTACCGTCGGCCTGCTGGAATGCCTCGAAGATCAACTTCTGTTTATCTTCGGGGATGCCGATTCCGGTGTCGGTAACGGCGATTTCGACGGCCTTTTCGGCGCCACGTAGCGCCGCATTGTTCGTGCTCCAGCCATGATCGGTGGTGCGCACCGCGAGCGTGACCGAGCCGCCAGCGGTGAACTTGAACGCATTTGACAGCAAGTTGAGCACGACCTGCTGGAGCCGCTTCTCGTCCGTACGGATCGTCGCGGGCAGGCTGCGGTCAAACTCGACGAGGAAGTCGAGATTCTTGTCGGCTGCGAGCTGACGGAAGGTCCGTTCCATATGCTGCTTGAGGCTGGCGAGCGGCATCTCGCCGACTTCGATCGACACCGTGCCCGACTCGATCTTGGACAGATCGAGAATGTCGTTGATCAGGTTGAGCAGATCCGACCCCGCGCCGTTGATCGTGCGGGCGAACTCGACCTGCTTGTCGTTGAGGTTGCCCTGCGCATTGTCCGCGAGCAGCTTCGACAGGATCAGCAGCGAGTTGAGCGGTGTGCGCAGCTCGTGGCTCATATTGGCCAGGAATTCGGATTTGTACTTGGAAGTCAGCGCGAGCTGCTCGGCCTTTTCCTCCAGCGCGCGGCGGGCGAGTTCGATCTCGAGATTCTTGCCCTCGACCTGACGCTTCTCGTTCTCGAGCAGCTGCGCTTTCTCCTGCAGCTCCTCGTTGGTGTTGTGCAGCTCTTCCTGCTTGGTGGTCAGCTCGGTCTGGCGCGCCTGCAGCTCCTGGGTGAGCAACTGCGACTGTTTGAGCAGGCCCTCGGTGCGCATCGTCGCGGCGATCGTGTTGAGCACGATGCCGACCGATTCCATCAGCTGATCGAGGAAGCTCTGGTGGGTCTCGTTGAACTCGCTGAACGAGGCGAGCTCGATCACTGCCTTCACGTCGTCCTCGAACAAGGCGGGGAGGATGGTGACATTGGCCGGGGCGGCATGGCCGAGACCCGAACCGATGCGCAGGAAGTCCGACGGGACTTGTTCGAGCAGGATTGCGCGCTTGTCCGCCGCGGCCTGGCCGACCAGGCCCTCGCGCAGCATGAACTTGGGCTTCAGTTCGTCGCGCTTCTCGGCGCCGTAGCTGGCGGCGAGCTCGAGCACCGTTTCGTCGCCGTCGCGCGACGAAACATAAAACACGCCGTATTGCGCGTTCACCAGCGGCGCGAGCTCGGACATGATCAGGTTCGAGACGGTCGAGAGATCGCGCTCGCCCTGAAGCATGCGTGAGAAGCGGGCGAGGTTGGTCTTGAGCCAGTCCTGCTCCGCATTCTTCAAGGTCTGTTCCTTGAGGTTGCGGATCATCTCGTTGATGTTGTCCTTAAGCGCGGCCATCTCGCCCGAGGCCTCCACCGCGATCGAGCGGGTAAGGTCGCCCTTGGTCACCGCGGTCGCCACGTCGGCGATCGAGCGGACCTGGTTGGTCAGGTTGGCAGCGAGCTGGTTGACGTTATCGGTGAGGTCGCGCCACAGGCCGGCGGCGCCCGGCACGCGGGCCTGGCCGCCCAGCCTGCCCTCGATGCCGACTTCGCGCGCCATGTTGGTCACCTGGTCGCCGAACGTGGAGAGCGTATCGATCATGAAGTTGATCGTCTCGGCCAATGCTGCGATCTCGCCCTTCGCATCCACGGTCAGTTTGCGCTTGAGGTTTCCCTGCGCCACGGCGGTGACAACGTCAGCGATGCCGCGAACCTGGTTGGTAAGATTTGTTGCCATCAAGTTGACGTTATCGGTGAGATCCTTCCAGGTGCCGCCAACCCCGGGGACCTGCGCCTGGCCGCCGAGCTTACCCTCTGTGCCGACTTCGCGGGCCACACGGGTCACTTCCGACGCGAAGCCGTTGAGCTGGTCCACCATGGTGTTGATGGTGTCCTTGAGCTCGAGGATCTCGCCCTTCACGTCCACCGTGATCTTCTTGGAAAGATCGCCCTTGGCCACCGCCGTCGTCACATCGGCGATGTTGCGGACCTGGCCGGTGAGGTTGGCCGCCATCAGGTTCACATTGTCGGTGAGATCGGCCCAGGTGCCTGCCACGCCGCGCACCTGCGCCTGGCCGCCGAGCTTGCCCTCGGTGCCGACTTCGCGCGCCACGCGGGTCACTTCGGAGGCGAAGCCGTTGAGCTGGTCCACCATGGTGTTGATGGTGTTCTTGAGCTCGAGGATTTCGCCCTTCACGTCCACCGTGATCTTCTTCGACAGGTCGCCCAGCGCCACTGCCGTCGTAACCTCGGCGATATTGCGGACCTGGCCGGTGAGGTTTGCGGCGAGATCGTTGACGTTGTCGGTCAGATCCTTCCAGGTGCCGCCGACGCCCTCGACCTTGGCCTGACCGCCCAGCTTGCCTTCCGAACCCACTTCGCGCGCCACGCGGGTCACTTCCGAAGCGAAGGAATTGAGCTGGTCGACCATCGTGTTGATGGTGTTCTTGAGTTCGAGAATCTCGCCCTTCACGTCCACGGTGATCTTTTTGGAAAGATCACCCTTCGCCACCGCGGTCGTAACTTCGGCGATATTGCGGACCTGACCGGTGAGATTGCCGGCCATCAGGTTGACGTTGTCGGTCAAATCCTTCCAGGTGCCGGCGACGCCCTCGACCTGCGCCTGGCCGCCGAGCTTGCCTTCCGACCCCACTTCGCGGGCGACGCGCGTCACTTCCGAGGCGAAGCCGTTGAGCTGATCGACCATCACGTTGATGGTGTCCTTCAGCTCCAGGATCTCGCCCTTCACTTCGACGGTGATCTTCTTGGAAAGATCGCCCTTCGCCACCGCGGTCGTCACGTCCGCGATGTTGCGGACCTGACCGGTGAGGTTGTCGGCCATCAGATTGACGTTGTCGGTGAGATCCTTCCAGGTGCCGCCGACGCCGGGCACCTGCGCCTGGCCGCCGAGCTTGCCCTCGGTGCCGACTTCGCGGGCGACGCGGGTCACTTCGGAGGCGAAGCCGTTGAGCTGATCGACCATCACGTTGATGGTGTTCTTGAGCTCGAGAATCTCACCCTTCACGTCGACGGTGATCTTCTTGGAAAGATCGCCCGAGGCGACGGCGGTGGTCACTTCGGCGATGTTGCGAACCTGGCCGGTGAGATTGTCGGCCATCAGGTTGACGTTGTCGGTGAGATCCTTCCACGTGCCGCCGACGCCGGGCACCTGCGCCTGGCCACCCAGCTTGCCCTCGGTGCCGACCTCGCGGGCCACGCGGGTCACTTCCGAGGCGAAGCCGTTGAGCTGATCGACCATCACGTTGATGGTGTTCTTGAGCTCGAGAATCTCGCCCTTCACGTCGACGGTGATCTTCTTGGAAAGATCGCCCGAGGCGACGGCGGTGGTCACCTCGGCGATGTTGCGGACCTGGCCGGTGAGGTTCGCCGCCATCAGATTGACGTTGTCGGTCAAGTCCTTCCAGGTGCCGCCCACGCCCTCGACGCGCGCCTGGCCGCCCAGCTTGCCCTCGGTGCCCACTTCGCGCGCCACGCGCGTCACTTCTGAGGCGAACGAGTTGAGCTGGTCCACCATGGTGTTGATGGTGTTCTTGAGCTCGAGGATCTCACCCTTCACTTCGACGGTGATCTTCTTCGACAAGTCGCCCGAGGCCACCGCGGTGGTCACCTCGGCGATGTTGCGGACCTGGCCGGTGAGGTTGGTCGCCATCGCGTTGACGTTGTCGGTCAAGTCCTTCCAGGTGCCGGCGACGCCCTTGACCTTGGCCTGGCCGCCCAGCTTGCCCTCGGTGCCGACCTCGCGCGCCACGCGCGTCACTTCGGACGCGAACGAGGCGAGCTGTTCGACCATGGTGTTCACCACCTTGCCGATGCGCAGGAATTCGCCGCGCAGCGGGCGCCCGTCGATCTCGACGGTCATCGTCTGGGAAAGGTCGCCCTTGGCCACCGCGCCGATCACGCGGCTAACTTCGGCGGTCGGCTGGACCATGTCCTCGATCAATTCGTTGACCGAGCGCAGCTTGGCTTCCCAGCCGCCGGTGGCGCCGCGGACATGGCCGCGCTGGGTGATCTTGCCTTCCTTGCCGACGACGCGCGACAGCCGCTCATATTCGGCGGTCATCGCCTCTTCCATGGCGACGACTTCGTTGAAGATCGAGGCTATCTCGCCATCGGTGCCCTGCAGATCGTCGGGCAGGCGAACGGAAAAATCACCTCGGCGAAAGCTGCGGAGTGCGGCGACGAGTTGACGGCGATCGAGCGTGTCGCGGGGCTGTTCGGCGTGCACCTATCACTCCTGGCGTCTCCCCCTCCCGTTAGAGACAAGATGATCGGGCCCCCCGGCCTGCGACCACGATAGCAACAGCCTCGCTTTAGGAAAAGTGAACCATGCGAACATTTTGTGCGGCGGTTGCGCGATGCGATCGAGCCGCTAGTTAGGGCCCCAAGCCCGGGGGAAGCAGTGACGGGAGACGGCGCCAGGCATGCCGACCAAGCAAGAGGTTGCCAGTTTCGTCCGTTCGTCGTTCCGGTCGGTCTGGTCGCTTGAACTACTCTGCTTCCTGAGGAAGAACCGGGACCAGGCTTTCGGCCATGCCGATCTGGTTGCGGCGCTGCGGGGAAGCGACCTGGTGGTGACGCATAGCGTCGAAGGACTGCTCGCCGCCGGCCTGGTTGTGATCGAGGGGGAGAATCGCGTGCGCTATCAGCCGGTGTCCGATCCGGTGGACAAGCTCGCCGGCGCGGCGGAGGCGCTTTATGCGCAACGCCCCGATTCGGTGCGGCGGATCATCGTGACGCCTTCGGGTGCGGCGAGCTTCGCCGATGCCTTCCGGCTGCGGCGGGACTGATGGGCGCCGCGTTCGCTCCGATCGTCTATCTGCTTTGCTTCGCCTCCAGCGCAGCCTGCGCGCTGCTGCTCGGGCGCAGCTATCGGCGCAGCGGCGCGCGGCTGCTGCTGTGGAGCGCCCTGTGCTTCGTTCTGCTCGCGGCGAACAATCTGTTCGTGATCGTCGATCTGGTGCTGATCAAGGACGTGGATTTCCGCGTGGTGCGCGCGCTGCTTGCGCTCGGCGCCGTGGCGGTGCTGTTGTTCGGCTTCATCTGGGACATGGAGGAGGCGTGATGCTGCTCGCCTTCCTCTCTGGCGCGATCTTCTTCGGGCTGGCGATCGCCGGACTGTTCTTCCTCAAATTCTGGCGCGACACGCAGGACGAGCTGTTCGCGGCCTTCGCGCTCGCCTTTTTCCTGCTCTCGGTGGCGCAGGCGATCCTGGCGTTGGGCGGCATTCCCGACGAGCAGCGGGCTTGGGTCTATCTGGTGCGGCTGGCGGCGTTCCTGCTCCTGATCGTCGCAATCCTGCGCAAGAACCGCGCGCTCTAAGGCGGTGGTGCAGCTGCACCTTTGCCGCGTCGATACCGCGGACGAGGTCTGGTTGCCCGGATTGCTCGCCCGGCTGACTCCCGAGGAGCGGACGCGCGCGGAGCGGTTCGCAGTGGCGCCGGCAAGGCTCTCCTACGCCGCGGCGCACGCGCTGCTCCACCATGCGTTGGACGAGGCGATCGGCCCGGGCTGGTCGATGGTGCGCGGCGAGCAAGGCAAGCCCGCCCTGGCGCCGCCCTTTGCGGACCTCCACTTCAACCTGACGCATGCCGACGGGCTGGTTGCGGTGGCGATCAACCGGGAGGGACCGATCGGCGTCGATGTCGAGGCGGCTACGCGCGCGATCGATGTCGCGAGCATCGGGCGGCGGGTGTTCGCCGCCGAGGAGCGCGGCGATCCGCTGCGGCTGTGGACGCTGAAGGAAGCCGTCGCCAAGGCGACCGGACTTGGCTTGTCGCTGCCGTTCAACGAGATCGTGTTCGACGGCGATCCGCCGCGACTGGCACGGATACGCGATCCGCATGGGCCGGCGGCGCGCTGGTGGGTGCATGGCGAGACCTTTGCCGGACACTGGCTCGCGCTGGCGGCGCCGAGGGGCGGGGGCGCGATCGAGCGGGTCGAACTGCGCGTCGCCGAGCTGGCGGGCTAGAGCGCGGCGCGGACCGGCTCGGGCCAGCGCGCCGGATCGAGGCCCTTCTGGCGAAGGAAGCCATAAACCCAGCGATCGATGCCGAACCCCATGCAGGCGCTTTCGGCAAGCCCATCGCCATGGCCGATATCGTAGAGGCTCGAATAGAAGCCGCGATGGAGATTGAACGAGGCCGCAGCGAGCGGGGCTTCGCCGGCGTCGAGGCGGAAGAGCAGCTCGTATTTGACCTCGCCCATCCGCTGATAAACGGTCTTGTCGCGGCTGGCGTCGAGGAAGAACGGATCGTTGGCGAGCTCGATCGAGACATCGAGATCGAGCGCGCAGCACCATTCGAACGCGCGCTGGATAACCTCGCCGCGCAGCCGCTCCAGCGTGGGGCCGCTGCCGAAGAAGACGATGTCGCGCACGCTGAAATCCCAGCCGCGCGCGAGCGGGCGGAAATTGCCGGCCTCGTAGCGGAAGACATGGTTCTGCATCGTCAGCGTGCGGACCTCGTCGGAGCCGAGCCGGGCGCCTTTCAGCAGCCGATAGCAGGGGAGGCAGACGCCGGGGGTGAGGACGTGTTCGGGCGGGGAAAGCTGAGCGGCGGCACGGTCGGCCAAGTGCGGCTCGGCGGCGATGCGTTCGAGCAGCGGCAGGCTGTCGGGGAAGTGGCAGCAAAAGGTGACGTGCTGGGGGAAGTGCGCGAAATAGCCCATCTCTGCGAGCGTCGTGCTGGGCAGCATCACCGGGAAATGATGGTCCTCGGCATCGAAGGCGCGGGCGAGATCGGCAAAGCCCCGCTCGAAATAGCGGAATAGCTTGAGGGCGTTGCCGGTGAGGCCGGTGAGGCCCTCGCCGAGCAGCGCGAGATCGGGCGAGGCGGCGATCTCGGCGGCGCTGACGCCAGGCTCGGGGCGGCAGGGCGCGTGTTCGAGCAACGTCTTGCGGGTCACCAGCCGCTGGGTGCGGCGCATGCCGGCGACAAAGCTCTCGACACGCTCGGCGGCGGCCTGATCGCGGACCTCGACCAGCAGCGCGCCGGTGCTGGCCTCGAAGCGGAGCGCGCGGACATTGTCGCGATCGACGCCGAGCCCGTCGAGGATCGCGCGGACGCCGGTGTCGCTCACCCGGTCGAGCGCGAAGTGGCAGTGGATCGCGGTCATCGCGGGGCGGCCTGGTAGGCGTGGCGCGCGATCAGCAGCTCTAGCACCTGGGTGCTTCCCTCGATGATCTCCATGATCCGCGCATCGCGGAACCAGCGCTCGACGGGAAGGTCGGGGCCACAGCCCTGCGCGCCGTGGAGCTGAAGCGTGTCGTTGGCTACACGATTGACCATCGTCGAGGCGAAATACTTTGCGACGGCGCCCGCGCGGATTGCATCGGGATCGCGGGCGCTGCGCAACGCCGCGGCCCGTTCGCAGAGCAGCCGCGCGGCCTGGACGTCGACCGACATCCGCGCAACCATCGCCTGGACGAGTTGGAATTCGGCGAGGCCACGCCGCCGGGTGTGGCCGATCGCAGCGTCGAGACAGGCCTGCGCCAGCCCGACACAGCCCCAGGCAAGGTTGAACCGCCCGGCGTCGAGCCCGGCGGCAACGACATGCGAGGCGCCGAAGCCCGGGCGGCCGAGCAGGTGGTCGCCGGGCAGGTCGCTAGCAATGCGCAGCTCGGCGAGCATATAGCCGCGGCAGCCCAGCATGTGGTCGATCGGCACAATCTCCAGCCCGGGCGTGGTGCGGGGCAGTAGAAAAGCGGCGGGGCCGGCATCGCTGTTGGCGAGGACGACGAATAGGTCGGCATTCTGGCCGCAGGTGATCCAGCGCTTGATGCCTTCGATACGCCAGCCGGCGCCCGCCTGGGTGGCGCGGGTCTGCACCGCGGCGATGTCGCTGCCGACCTCGGGCTCGGTGATCGCCAGCGCGCCGAGCATCCGGCCCGAGCTCAGCTCTGGCACCCAGCGCTGCTTCTGTTCGGCAGAGCCCCAGCGCGCGATCGCGCTGCCCGCCATATGATGGACATTGACCAGCCCCTGCACCGAGGCGCTGGCGGCACCGAGCGCCGCGTGCATACGGCCGTGGCGGAGCCAATCATCGTCGAGGCCACCCAGCGCCGGCGGAAAGCCGCTGGCAAAGGCGCCGGCGCCGCGCAGCGTGTCGATCACCTCAACCGAGATGCACGCTTCGCGATCGATCCGCTGGGCGTGCGGCGCTACGTGATGCTCGGCGATCTCCGCCCAGCCGGCGGCGTCCAGCGCGGCCTGCCCGCAGCCCATCTCAAGCCGCCGCGGCGCTGCTGCCCGCGCACTTGCGCTCGACCAGCTCGGTCAGTCGCGCGATCGTGCTGAAATTGGCGATGTCGAGATCGTCGGCGTCGATCTCGATCCCGAACTCCTTCTCGACAAAGCCGACCAGCTGCATCGCGAACATCGAATTGCCGAAGCCACCGGCGAAGATGTCGTCGTCGGGCCCGAGCATGCGGCCCTCGAACGCGCGCGACAGGAAGGTGGCGATCTTCTGCGATGTGACGGTCATCGAGCTTCCCCCAGAATTGAGCGGATCAGGCCACGCCATAGCGATAGAAGCCTTCGCCGCTTTTGCGGCCGACCTGCCCCGCATAGACCTTGTGTCTTAGCAGCGGGCAGGGGCGGTACTTCCCATCGTTGAATTCGGAATGGATGTTTTCGAGCGACCGCAGCACGGTATCGAGCCCGATCAGATCGGCGGTCTCGAGCGGGCCCATCTTGTGGCCGAAACAGGTCTTGAACAGCCGATCGACATCCTGCGCGCCCGCCACGCCTTCATGGACGAGGAACATCGCCTCGTTGACCATCAGCATCATCACCCGGTTGGTGACGAAGCCGGGTGAATCATTGACCGTGATCGATTGCTTGCCCGCCTGCACCACCAGCGCCTCGGCACAGGCGAGCACCGCCGGATCGGTGCGCGCGGCGCGGATGATCTCGACCATCGGCATCACCGGCGGCGGGTTCATGAAATGTATGCCCAGCACGCGCTCGGGGCGGCGATGGACGCTGGCGATGCGCGTGATCGGGATTGCCGAGGTGTTCGCCGCCACTGGCACGTCCGGCGGCAGCACGGCATCGATCCTGGCATGGACGTCGCGCTTCATCGCCCAATCCTCGGTGATGTTCTCGATCACGAAGCTGGTGCCGGCCAGCGCTTCGACATCGGCGTGCGACGCGATTCTCCCCAGCACCTCACCGGCATCGGGCACATCCTTCTGTAGCATGCCATAAAGCCGCGCATTGCGGCCGATCGTGGCGCGTGCCGCCGCAAGCCTCTCTTCGCCGGTATCGATCAGCACCACGTCGTGCCCCGATTGGGCAAAGAGATGCGCTACCCCCGATCCGATCACTCCGGCGCCGACCACGCCGATCCGCTGCAAGTTGGTCATGGCTTCTCCCCTGCTATTTCGATGGCGGCGAGCACCGCGGCGGCGATCGTGCCGCTCGGCTGGAGCCCGTCGACGATCAGGTCAGCGCAGCTGCGCGCGGCGCGATCGGCGGCGGCATAGGCCTCGCGCCCGATTGCCAGGAACGCCGCGAGCTGGCCTTCGAGACTGGCGACCAGCGCAGGATCGCCGGGTTCGAATTCGTCGCGGATCGCACGCAGCAGCCGTCGCGCCAGCGCCACTTCGGGCGGCACTTCGATATGCACTGCATGCGTGACGAAGCCGGCGATCTCCCGGCGGGCCTTGCCGAACGGTTCCTCGAGGATGACGAGCGGCGCGCGCGCGAGTTTGGCAAGATCCTTGGCCAGCCGCGGCGATCGGATCGCATCGGGATCGGCCCCGGCGGCGAGCCAGGCCTTGATCTCGGCCACGTCGTTGCCGAGCGAAACATAGTCGTCAAAATGCAGCCGCAATGCGTCGGGACGGGCGTGCGCGAGTGCCTCGATCAGCCGGGTCTTGCCCGCGCCCGAGCTGCCGCTGACCGCGAGGATCACCCGCGTCACGTGCCCAGCTCCGGCATGTCGAACAGGTCGAGGAACAGCCCGAAGGTGAGGATGGTCATCAGCGGATCGGCTTCGTTGCCCTGGCCCGGTGCGGCGTCGGATGCGCGCGCGGTGCGGGCCAGCGCGGCGACGCGCTCGGCATCGAAATAGCCCTGCCGGCGGATCGTCGCAGGATCGAGCAGCTGCTCGACCCAGTCGATCCCGCACGCCAGCAGATAGGCGCTGCCGGGAGCGTTGAAGGCGTATTTCTCGCGCTCGGTGATCGCGTTGGGAAGCCAGGCGCGGCCGACTTGCTTGAGGATGTACTTCTCGATAGCGCCGTTGAGCTTGAGCCCCGGCGGCATCCGCCGCGCGCAATCGGCAACGGCGAGATCGAGAAAGGGGAAGCGGCCCTCGACTGCGTTGGCGAGCAGCATGCGATCGCCATGATCGCCGACGAGATGATCGCCGACGCGCAGCTTGAGATCGAGATAGGCGCGCTGGTGCTGCGGGTCGATCCCGGCGAGCCGCCGCGTATCGACCAGATCGTGGCGCGTGAAGTCGATCGCATCGAAATCGGCGCGCAGTGCAGGCGCGTAAAGCGCCTTGCGCCTGGCCTCGTGCGCGGCGAGATCCTGTTCGTAAAAGATCGTCTCGTCGCCCCATAGCCGGCGCCGCAGCTCGGCTTCGCGCGGTGCGAGTGGCGGGGTCCCGCGCGCGCGGCGAAACGCATCGTAGCGATAGCCGACATAGCCGGCGAACAGCTCGTCGGCGCCTTCGCCGCTGAGTACGACCGGCACGCCGTCGCGCCGGGCCGCGGCGGAGAGCGCGAGCGAGGCGGTGTTATAGGTCTCGCGCAGCGGGCATTCGGCGTGCCACACCGCCGCGCGCAAGCCCTGCTCGATTGCGGTCAGGGGCAGCGGCACTTCTTTGTGGGTGCAGCCGAAGCGCTCGGCGACCAGCCGCTGATAGGGCTGCTCGTCGAACAGGCTGTCTCCGAAATGGATCGAGAAGGTGCGCACCGGCTCCGCGCCCTGCATCATCGCAGTGACCAGCGAGGAATCGAGCCCGCCGCTGAGATAGGCGCCGATCGGGACCTCGCCTTGGAGGCGCTTGGTCACTGCGGCCTGGAGCGTGACGTCGAGCTCCTCGCACCAATCGGCCTCGCTGCGTGTCTCTACCGAGTCGCCCTGCGGCGGATAGGCCATGTCCCAATAGGCGCGGCCGTGACTGCCGCGGCCGTCGACGGTCAGCAGATGTCCGGGCGGCACGCTGTTGATCCCCGCAAACATCGTGCGCGGGCTGACGAGCCCGGGGAGCGATAGTAGCTGGTCGAGCCCGACCAGGTCGACACGGCGCTCGACGCCGGGATAGGCGAGCAGCGCCTTGATCTCCGAAGCGAAGACGAAGGCGCCGTTGACCCAGGTGTAGAAAAGCGGGGCGACGCCGAACGGATCGCGGGCGAGCAGCAGACGATTGCGCGCCGTATCGAGCAGCGCGAAGGCGAACTGGCCGTCGAGCCGGTCGACCAGCGCCTCGCCGACCTCTTCATAGAGAGGGAGGATCACTTCGGCATCGGAGCCGGTGCGGAAGCGGTGGCCGCGGCCGCGCAGCCCATCGCGAAGCGCGCGATGGTTGTAGATCTCGCCGTTGCAGACAAGGTGGAGCGTCTCGCCCTCATTGGCGATCGGCTGGTGCCCCCCGGCGACATCGACGATGCTCAGCCGGCGGAAGCCGAGCGCGGCGGACCCCTTGTGATAGGCGCCGGTATCGTCGGGCCCGCGATGACGGATCGCAGCGCTCATCGCCGCGATCGCTTCGGGGGCGACCGGGCGTCCGCCGGGGCGGAACGCGCCGCAGATGCCGCACAAGATGCGCCTCCCTCAGCCGCGCGCAACGAGACGGCGCCAGTCGGCCGGATCGACCGCAGCCGCTTCGTCCGCGGCGGAGACCGCGCGCAGATCCTTGAGCCCCGTGCCGGTGATCAGGCAGACGACCCGGTCGCCGGGCGCGAAGCAACCTGACGCCGATAGCGCCTCGAAACCGGCATAGGCTGCGGCGCTCGACGGCTCGGCGAACACGCCATAGCGCGCGGCGAGGGTTGCGACGGCGGCGCGGATCGAATCGTCGCCGATCACCAGCGCGCGCCCCTGCGATCGGGCGAGCGCGGTGAGCGCGGCAGTGGCGTCACGCGGCGCGCCGACGGTGATGCTGTCGGCGATCGTCGTCCCGGGGATGCGTGGCGCGCGGTTGTGGCGGGCGGCGATCCCGTCCGAGCCCGCGGCCTGGACCGCGACGAGGCGCGGCAGGCGATCGATCAGGCCGAGCGTGACGAGTTCGGCAAAGCCCTTGCCGATCGCGCTGAGGATATTGCCGTCGCCCGTCGGCACGATCACCCATTCGGGCGCTTGCCAGCCGAGCTGCTCGGCGATCTCGAAGGCACAGCTCTTCTTGCCTTCGCGCGTGAAGGGATTGCGCCCGGTGCTGCGATCGAGCGCGCCATCGGCGGCGGCTATCCTGCCCGCCATCGCGAAGGCGTCGTCATAGTTGCCTGCAATCCGGTGGACCCGCGCGCCATAGGCCCGCGCCTGGGCGAGCTTGGCCGGCGGAGCGGAAGCGGGGACGAGCACGGTGACTGCCATTGCACACGCCGCGCCGATACAGGCGAGCGATGCGGCGGCATTGCCGGTCGAGGCGACGATCAGCCGATCGATCCCCTGCGCGCGCGCCACCGCGACGACGACTTCGCTGGCGCGGTCCTTGATCGATCCGCTCGGCAGGCGGGTGTCGTCTTTGAGGTATAGCTGGGCAGGGCCGGCCGGGCCGCAATCTACCAGGGGGGTCCAGCCGACCGACAAGGGGCTCGCGTGGTGCGGCGCGACAGGCAGCAGCGGCGCATAGCGCCAAAGCGAGGACGGGCCCTCGCGGGTGGAGGCGCGCACTGCCCTCGCCTGCGCGGCTCCGAGCGCGATGTCGATCGCAAGGTTGTCGCGCGCCGGGCAATTGCACTGCGCGCTGTGCGCCGAGAGCGGATGCTGACGGCCGCAGCCGACACAAGTCGCGGTTTCGGCGGTAAGGCCGGTTCGCGGTTCGAGCATGGCGGTGTCCCCCCGGAACGGACCACGATCGGCGGCGCGGGTCGTAAGGCGCGCCGCCGCCGGGGGTCAATGCTGGCCGAGTGCCTGGGCCTGGGCCTTGGTCTTCTCTGCCTGCTTATATTGCGACTTGGCATCGGCCTTTTGATCGGCCTTGGCCTGCGCCTTGTAATCGGCCTTGTACTGCGCCTTGAGCGCAGTCTTCTGCTGAAGTTTGGAAGCTTCCTTCTGCGCGTCCTTTTGCGCCGTCTTGTATTCGGTCTTTTGCGCCGTCTTCGCCTTGGCCTTGTTGTCAGACTTGGCTTCGGCCTTGGCCTTGAGAACCTTTGCGTCCTTGGTCATCGCGCCCTCCCATGTTGCTGAGGCGCCATCGATCTATGCCTGGCGAAAATTCGCGGCAACAGGATTCGCGAGTATAGTTCATTTCCGAGGCGGTTAATGGGGGGTGTCATCAAGTCGTTAGGAAAAATCGATACTATCGCCAATAGATGCGGGATCGATGACGACAAATATCATCGAAACAGGGCGGCGCAGTATCTCCGTTCCGGATGCAGCGGCATCTCGGCAGATCGGCTGGGTTCGATAAGACTTGGACTTCGGCGCAAGCATCGGCGCCGGGGGAGCGCGCATGGTCAAGCCGGAGACAGAGGAAACTATCGCTGCGATCGTCCGAACCCGTGCGGCCGCCGATCCGGCGGGAATCGCGCTTCGCTTCCTCTCGCCGCTGTCCGGCGCGGATACCGGCCTGTCGCTCGGCCAGCTCGACCGGAGCGCCGGCAGCGTGGCGGCGGCGTTGGCGGGGCTCGAGCCCCAGTCGCCGGTGCTGCTCGCGTTCCCGACCGGGCCCGATTTCGTCGCGGCCTATCTCGGCTGCCTCCATGCCGGCATGATCGCGGTGCCGGTGCGCTATCCCAATGCGCGGCGGCCGTTGACGCATATCCGCGCGGTGGCGGCGGATTCGGGCGCGGCGTGCGTGCTGACCACCGGCGAGATGCGGGCACTGCTCGAGGGTGCGTTGGGTATCGCCGCGTTCGCCGTCGCCGATCTACCCGCGGCGCCGGCCGGATGGGCCGGGCCGGAGATTGCCGGCGAGGACGTCGCCCATCTTCAATATACGTCGGGATCCACGGCGGCACCCAAGGGCGTGATGATCGGCCATCGCGCGCTGATCGCCAATGTCCGCGACATCCTGCGCTGCTGGGAGATCGACGCGGACAGCCGGACCTTGTCGTGGCTGCCGCTCTACCATGATCTCGGCCTCGTCTTTGGCTGCGTGGCGCCGCTCGTCGCGGGATGCCCGGGCATGTTGATGAGCCCGACCGACTTCTCGCGCAGCCCGGCGGTGTGGCTCGAAGCGGTGTCGCGGCACCGGATCACCCACACCGCGGCGCCGAATTTCGCGTTCGACGCTTGCCTGGCAATCCCGGAGGCGCGCCGCCTGGGGCTCGACCTGTCGAGCCTGCGGGTGGCGACCAACGGCGCCGAGCCGGTGCGCGCGCATACCGTGCGCGCCTTTGCCGAGACCTATGGACCGCTTGGCTTTGCGGCCGAGGCGATGTGTCCCGGCTATGGGCTCGCCGAAGTGACGCTGATGGCAAGCCTGTGCGGGCCGGGCGAGTTGCCGGCGATCGTGGACGAACTGGTCGCATCGAGCGGCGCACCGACGAGCACGCGAATCGCGATCGTCGACCCCGAGACGTATCGCCGCTGCAAGGCCGGCGAGCGCGGCGAGATCTGGCTGGCCGGCCCTTCGGTCGCGGCGGGCTATTGGCGGCGCCCGGAGGCGAGCGCGGCCAAATTTGCAGCGCGGATCGCAGGGGGCCGCTCGGCCGAAACCTGGCTGCGTACGGGCGATCTCGGCTTTCTCAAAGGCGGCCGGCTGTTCGTGCTCGGCCGGATGGACGATCTGATCATCGTCCGCGGCGTCAACCACCACGCCGAGGATATCGAGCTGAGCGTCGAGCGCTGCGATCCCGCGCTGGCTCCGGGCGGCGGCGCGGCGTTCGCGGAGGAGCAGGGGCTGGTGATCGCGCAGGAGGTGCGGCGTGAGGCGCTGCGCACGCTCGATGTGACGGCGTTACTGCAGGCGATCCGCCGCACGGTCTCGGAGCAGCACGAGCTTTCGGTCTCCGCGATCCTGTTGCTGCGCCCGGGCGGGCTGCCGCGCACGCACAGCGGCAAGAAGCAGCGCCATGCCTGCCGGTCGGGCTTTGCCGACGATACGCTGGAACCACTCGCGCGCTGGGACGCGAAGGTCGCGGCTACCCCTGCGCAAGAGGAGCAGGTGCCGGACCGGGTCGACGCGCTCAATGCATGGCTGCGCGACTATGCCGTCGAGCGGCTCGACTCGCGGCTGATGGACGAGCGCCGCTCGATCCCGCCTTATGTCGTGCTCGATCTTGGCAATCGCGGCGTGCTCGGCATGGTCGCGCCGCGCGCGCACGGCGGGATGGAGATCTCCAATCGCGAGCTCGTCCGTATCGTCCAGCAGCTCGCGGCGATCGACACGACCATCGCCTCGTTCGTGCTGGTCAACAACGCGCTCGGCATCCGGCCGATCGTGCGCCACGCCCAGCCCGCGACGCGCGAGGCCTTGTTGCCGGCGCTCGCTGCGGGGCGCGAACTTGCCGCCTTCGCGATGACCGAGGCGGATGCCGGATCGAACATCCGCAACCTCGCCTCGGTCGGCCGCCCCGACGGCGAGGGCTGGCGGCTATGGGGCACCAAATTGTGGAGCGGATCGGCAGCCTGGGCCGGGGTGATCAACACCTTTGTGCGCGTCGAGGGCGAGCACGGCGCGCAGAGCGTCGCCGGCTTCGTACTGCGCCAGGGCAGCCAGGGCCTGCGGCACGGCCCCGAGGCGCTGACCATGGGGCTCCGCGCGATGGTGCAGAACCAGGTGCTGCTCGAAGGCGTGCGGGTGACTGCCGCCGACCGGCTCGGTGAAGCTGGCGACGGGATGGCGGCGGCGACTGACACGATGGCGTTCGGGCGCTTCGCGATCGGCGCGATGAGCGTAGGCATCCTCAAGCGCTGCCTCCAGCTCATGGTCCGCCACGGCACGCGGCGGACGATCGCCACCGGGCGGCTGATCGACAACCCCGCGACGCGGATGCGCGTGAGCGATCTGGCCGCGGCGACGCATGCCGTCGAGGCGCTGGTCGAAACCGTCGCCGACCTGCTCGATGCCGATACGGCGATCCCGCCCGAACTGTTCTGCGCGTGCAAGACTGCGGGGCCGGAATTCGCCTGGCGCGCCGCCGACGGCCTCGTCCAGCAGCTTGCCGGGCGCGGCTATATCGAGACCAACCTCGCGCCGCAGATCCTGCGCGACACCCGTGTGCTGCGCATCTTCGAGGGGCCGACCGAGCCGATGCACATGCATGTCGGCTCGCGGCTGGTGCGGATGCCCGAGGCGCTATGCGGCTTCGTTCGCGAGGCGCTCGGCGAGGGCGGCATCGCCGATGCGCTCACGCAGGCGGCGCAGGCGATCGTCGCGCATGCGCTCGCCCATGCCGACGCGCTCGGCGGGCCCAATGCCGCGCGGCAATGGGCCTATCTGGAGGCCGGCGAAGTCGCGACCTATGGCCTGTTGCGCGCCTGCGTGCGGCACCGCGCGCGGGCCGCGCCCTCGGCGGCGCTCGACCGGGCCGAGCAATGGGCAGCGCGCCGCTTCGATCGGCGGCTGGCGCGCGCGCTGGGCGTGCCCTCGGTGCTGCTCGACGCCCGCGATTCCGAGGCGCTCGTCGCCGATTTCGCGCTGGCGATCGGCGACATCGAGCAGCGCGCGAGTGGCGAGGAACGTGGGCTCGATCCGCTGCTCCGCGTCACCGCGACGCAGACCGAAGCCGCCGAGCCGATTGCGGCATCAGAGGAAGAAGGCCCGCTCTATCCGGAACTGCTCGACTGGCTGCGCAATTGGCTCACCGCCGAATATGGCGACGCGCGCGATCGGATCGCCGCCACCGCCCGATTCAGCGATTTCGGGATGGACTCGGTAGCGGCGACGCTGCTCGCCGGCGGACTCGAGGCGCGGCTCGGCACGGCGCTGCCGTCGACCTTGATCTGGGAGCATCCGACGTTGGGCGGACTGGCCCATTATCTCGCCGGGAGAGGCGCAGCGCCCAAGGACGATGCACTTTCGCTGCTCGCGCGGATCGACGAGCTTTCCGAGGCGGAGCTGGAAGCGCTTGCCGGCAGCTATGCCCCCGATCGCGCGGAGGCCGCCGATGCACGCTGACCCCAAGGACGCCAAGGAGCTGCTCAAGCGCCAGCTCAAGGCGATGGTGCGCGAACGCATCGGCGTGACCGGCGGCTGGCACCCGCTTTCGGCGGGGCAAGAGGCGCTATGGTTCCAATGGCGGCTCGCGCCCGCCGCCTCGGCCTATACGATGGTGCTCCCCGCGACGATCCGCGGCGATCTCGACCCCGGCGCCTTGCGCCGCGCGCTCCAGGCGCTGTCGGACCGCCACGCCTGCCTGCGCCTCGAATTCCGCGAGGAAGACAGCGTGGTGCGCCAGCGCGCGCGGCGCGGTTGGGCGATCGACTTGGTCGAGATCGAAGTATCGGACTGGTCGGCGGAGCAGCTCGCCGAAGCCGTCGAGTCAGCAGCGCGCGCACCGTTCGACCTGCTCGACTCCGCGGCAATGCGAGTGCGGCTCTATCGGCGCAGCGCAACCGAGCATGTGCTGCTGCTGGCGCTGCCCCATATCGCCGCCGATCTCTGGTCGCTGATCGTGGTGATGGACGAGCTGCGCGCGGCCTATGCCGCCGAGCATGAGGGCAGGGCGATGGCCTGGCCGCCGCTGCCGATCGAGTTCGAGGATGTCGTCCTCACCGAGCGGCGTGCACTTGCCGATGAGACCCGCGCCGACCTCCACAGCCATCTGCGCCACTGGCGCGAAACGCTGGGCGGCGAACTCCCACTGCTCGATCTGCCGCTCGATCACGCTAGGCCTGCAAAGCGAAGCTTTCGCGGCGGCACGGTGATGCGCTGGGTCGACGCCGATCTGACTGCCGCACTCGATCGGTTTGCCGCGGCGGAAGGCGCGACGCCGTTCATGGCGCTGCTCGCCGCGTACCAGCTGCTGCTCAACCGCTATACCGGGCAGGACGATCTGATTACTGGCATTCCCAGCGCTGGCCGCCAGGCGCCGGGGCTGGCAGGTTTGGTCGGCGACCTCGTCAACATGCTGCCGATCCGCGTGGCGATCGAAGGGGGGCAGAGCTTCCGCCAGCTCCTCGCCGTGACCCGCGCGGCAGTCATCGCGGCGATGCACCACCAGGACGTCCCCTTCTCGGCGATCGTTGAGGCGGTGCAGCCGCAGCGCGACCTCAGCCGCGCGCCGATTTTCCAGACCAGCTTCGTCCTCCAGAAATTCCATCGCTATCCCGAGCTGCAGCGCGCGCTGCTGCCCTCAGAGGACGAGCCCCCGATCCCGTTCGCCGACCTGACGCTCGAACCTTGGCAGCTCGCGCAGCAGGACGGCCAGTTTGACCTCAATCTGGAGATGAAGCGCGACGATCGTGGACGGCTGGCCGGCGCGTGGAAATATGCCGCCGAGCTGTTCGAGCCCGACAGCGTCGCGCAGATGGCCGCGACCTTCGAGACGCTGCTGCGGCAGGTGGTGGCGGCGCCGGACCAGCCGGTGGGCACGCTGTCGCTGCTCTCCGCAGCCGAGGCAGCGGAGGCACTTGCGATCGGCGAGGGCCCCTGCGTGCCGCTTCCCGAACAGCCGACGCTCTGCGCGCTGTTCGAGGCGCGCGCCGCCGAAGCGGGCGATGCCATCGCAGTCCAGCAGGGCGACGCTGCGATCACCTATGCCGAGCTTGCCGCCCGGGTGACGCGCGCGGCGCATGGCCTCGCGGCGCGCGGCGTCCAGTGCGAGACGCTGGTCGCGGTCGCGATGCCGCGCGGGATCGATCTGGTCACGGCGCTGCTCGCGGTCGGCAAGGCAGGCGGCGCGTTCCTCCCGCTCGACCCCGGAATGCCCGCCGAGCGGCTGGCGCAGCTGATCGCCGATGCGAAGCCGGTACTCGTACTTACCGACTTCGCGATCGACACCACGATCCCGCGCACCAGCTTCGCCGCGCTCGACGGCGATGCGGCCTGTGTGCTTCCCGTCGCTACGGGCAGCGACCTCGCCTATGTTATGTACACTTCGGGCTCGACCGGTCGGCCCAAGGGCGCGATGATCGAGCATCGCGGCACGGTGAACCATGCGCTCGCCAAGCTCGCCGATCTCGGCTTCGGGCCCGACGATGCACTCGCGCAGAACGCCCCGCAATCGTTTGACGTGGTGGTGTGGCAATGCCTCGCGCCGCTCGCAGCCGGCGGGCGGGTGGTGATCGTCGCAGACGACGTCGCGCGCGATCCCGCGGCGCTGCTACTGGAAATTCCGCGTCGGCGCATCACCGTGCTCCAGGCGGTTCCCTCGATGCTGCGCGCGCTGATCGAAGAGGCCGAGCGCCACGCCTGGCCGCCCGATCTCACGCCGCTCGCCTGGATCGTTCCGACGGGCGAGGCGCTCCCCGCCGAGCTCTGCCGGCGCTGGCTCGCGCTGTATCCCGGCATACCCCTCCTCAACACCTATGGCTCGACCGAATGTTCGGACGACCAGTGCCATTATCGGCTCGATGCCCTCGACGACGGCGATGCGCCGCGCGCGATCGTCAGCATCGGCCGGCCGATTGCCAACATGGCCGCGCACGTGCTCGACGCGAATCGCGCGCCGGTGCCGCCCGGCGTGGTCGGCGAACTCCATATCGGCGGGATCGGCGTGGGACGCGGCTATCGCGGTGACGCCGTGCGCACCGCGGCGGCATTCGTCACGGATCCGCGCAGTGCCAAGCCGCTCTATCGCACGCGCGATCTCGCACGGCGGCGCGCCGATGGGAGGATCGATTTCCTCGGTCGCGTCGACCAGATGATCAAGCTCAACGGCCTGCGTATCGAGCCTGCCGAGATCGAGACGGCGCTGTGCTGCCATCCGGGCATCGCCGAGGCCGTGGTCGTGGCGCGCGAGACGCCGACATGCGAGCGCGTTCTCGTCGCCTATCTCGTTGGCAGCGCGATCCCCGAGGCGGGCGAGCTGACGCGCTTCCTGGCGCGCACGCTACCGCAGCCCATGCTGCCGGCCCGCTTCGTGACGCTGGATGCGATTCCGCTCACGCCCAACGGCAAGCTGGACCAGCGCCGGCTGCCGATGCCCGGCTGGGAGGCGGAGGTGGCGCGCATCGCCGTCGCGCCGCGCAATCCCATCGAGGCGCGGATCGCCGCGATCTGGGGCCCGCTGCTCCAGCGCGAGCGCGTCGGGGTGACCGAGGATTTCTTCGCGAGCGGCGGCGATTCGATCCGCAGCGTCCAGCTTGCCGCGCGCTGCCGCCAGGCCGGGCTTCCGGTCGAGCCGCTCGATTTGTTCGTCCACCGCACCATCGCCGCGCTCGCCGCGCATCTCGATGTGCTGCTTGCCGACGGGCCTGCCGTTTCGAAGGCCGAACCCGCGAAAGCCGTACCCGCCGGGCGGGCGGCGCGCGCGGCATCGCTCGTCCGCTTTGCCGGAGATCCCGCATGACCGAAGCGACGCTCGACGCCTATCCGCTCTCGCCGATGCAGCAGGGCATGGTGTTCCACAGCGCGGCGGCGCCGGGATCGGACGTCTACGTCGAGCAGCTTGCCTGCACGCTGCACGGTGCGCTCGACCCGGACGCCTTCCGCACCGCGTGGGAAGGATTGGTCGCGCGCCACGCGCCGTTGCGCACGGCCTTTGCCTGGATCGGGCTGCCCGAGCCGCTGCAAGTGGCGGGCGATCGCGTCGCGCTGCCGCTGCGCTGCGAGGATTGGCGCGGGGTGGACGCCGCGGCGCAGGCCGAGCGGTTGACGGCATTGCGCAGCGCCGAGCGGCGCGGCTTCGCACTCGATTGCGCGCCGCTGATGCGGCTGGTGCTCGTGCGCATCGGCGAGGCCGAGCACCGGCTGGTGTGGACCTGGCACCATGCCATTCTCGATGCCTGGTCGGTGCCGGTGCTGCTCGACGAATGGTTCGCGCTCTATCGCGCGGCGGTCGGCGGCGGCGAGACGGGACTCGCGCCGGTGCGGCCCTATCGCGATTTCATCGCCTGGCTCGGGCAGCAGGACGGCGCGGCGGCGGCGGCATTCTGGCGCGAGACGCTTGCCGGGATCGAGGCGCCGACGCCGCTCGGAATCGATCGCACGCTTTCGGTGCGGGGCTATGGACTCGAGTTCCTCGACCTTCCGCCTGACGAGGTAGCGGCGCTGCGCGCCGGCGCGCGCGCGGCGGGGGTGACGCTGAGCACGCTCGTCCACGGCGCCTGGGCAGTGCTGCTGTCGCGCTATTCGCGCGAGGCTGACGTGGTGTTCGGCAGCGCCGTCGCGGGGCGGCCGCATGCGCTGGACGGGGTCGAGACGATGGCGGGGCTGTTCGTCAACACGCTGCCGCTGCGCGTGGCGCTCGATCCGGCGATGCCAATCGGCGACTGGCTCCAGCGGCTCCAGCATGGCCAGCTTGCCGCGCGCCGCTTCGAGCATGTCGCGCTGGCCGAGGTGCAGGGCTGGAGCGCGGTGCCGCGCGAGCAGCCCTTGTTCGAGAGCTTGCTGGTGGTCGAGGACTTCGCCTCGCACCGCGCGCGGATGGAAGGGGCGGGGCTCTCGCTCGGCGCCTTTGATTTCGTCGAGCGCGCCGACTTGCCGCTGACCGTGTTGCTCGCGGTACGCGCGCAGAGCGTGCTCGGAGTCGGGTTCGATCGCGGACGGTTCGAGACCGCGGCGATGCGGAGGCTGCTGGGCCATATGCGCACGCTATTGCTGGCGATGGCGCGCGATCCGCGGGCGCTGGTCGGCACGCTCGATCCGCTTGAAGCGGCCGAGCGCGCCCAGCTCGAGGTCTGGAGCCGCGCGCCGGCGCCGCTGCCCGCGTCGTGCCGCCGGGGCGATCTTGCCGTGTCGCGGTTGTTCGAGGCGCAGGCGGCGCGCACGCCCGATGCGATCGCGGCGGTGTTCGCGGGGCCGCAGGGCGACATCGCCTGGAGCTATGCCGCGCTCAACGCCCGCGCCAATCGGCTTGCGCGCGCACTGGCGGCCCGCGGGGTGATGCGCGGCGACCGGGTGGCGATCTGCATGGAGGCGTCGCTCGACCGGCTGGTCGCGGTGCTCGCCGTGCTCAAGGCGGGCGCGGCCTATGTCCCGCTCGAGCCCAGCCTGCCGCCACGGCTGCACGCCGAGCTGATCGCCGATTGCGCGCCGCGGCTGCTGCTCGCCGATCCGGGGATCGAAAGCGCAGGCCTGACGCCGGGCACGCTGGGCGAGGACGGGTTTGCCGACACCGATCTTCCCGAGGCAGCGGCGCCGAGTGACGATGCCTATCTGATCTACACCTCGGGCTCGACCGGACGGCGCAAGGGCGTGCCGATCACCCACGGGGCGCTGCGCCGGCTGGTCGAGGCGCAGCTCGACGGCTTTGCGATCACTGCGGAGAGCCGCGTGCTGCAATTCTCGTCCTTCGGCTTCGACGCCTCGGTGTCGGAGATCTTCACGGCGCTGCTCGCCGGGGCGACACTGCATATCGCCCCGCGCGCGCTGCTGGTGCCGTCGGCCGAGATGGTCGCGCTGCTCGAGCGCTGGCGGATCGATACGCTGACCTTGCCGCCCTCGGTGCTGGCGCTGCTCCCGCCGGCCGCGCTGCCGGCGCTGGCGACGCTGGTGGTGGCGGGCGAGGCGTGCCCGGCCTGGCTCGCCGCGCGCTGGGCCGGGGGGCGGCGCTTCCTCAACGCCTATGGCCCGACCGAGGCGACGGTCTGCGCGACGATCGGCGCGGTGGCGCCCGACGGCGCGGCGCCGTCGATCGGCCGCCCGATCGGCGAGGTGCGCGTGCATCTGCTCGGTCCCGACGGCCGGCCGGTGCCGATCGGGGTTCCCGGCGAGCTCCATCTCGGCGGGCCGAGCGTGGCGCGCGGCTATTGGCAGCGCCCCGAACTGACCGCGGCCGCCTTTGCCGGCGGGCGCTACCGCACCGGCGACCTCTGCCGTTTCCGCGAGGACGGGCAGCTCGAATATTGCGGCCGCATCGACGCGCAGATCAAGCTGCGCGGGTTCCGCGTCGAGCCCGGCGAAGTCGAGGCGGCACTGCGCGCTGAGCCCGGCGTGGGCGACGCCGCGGTGCTCGCCACCGGCGGCCCGGGCGAGACGCAGCGGCTGGTCGCGTTCGTCACCCGGCGACCGGCGCAGTTCGAATGGTGGCCGTCGATCGCCGAATTCTTCGTCTATGACGACCTCGCCTATCACGCGATGACCAGCGACGAACGGCGCAACCGCGCCTATCGCGCCGCGATCGATGCGGCGGTGCCGGGCCGAGTCGTGCTCGAAGTCGGCACCGGGCCCGAAGCACTGCTCGCGCGCTTCTGCGTCGAGGCGGGCGCGCGCCACGTCTACGCCGTCGAACTGCTCGAAGCCAGCTTCCGCAAGGCGCAGGCCAGGGTGCGCGCGCTCGGCCTCGAAGACCGCATCACGGTGATCCACGGCGACGCGACGGCGATCGCGTTGCCCGAGCGGGCAGACCTCTGCGTCTCCGAGATCGTCGGCGCGATCGGGGGCAGCGAGGGGGCGGCGACGATCACCAACCGCATTCGGCACCTGCTCAAGCCCGGCGCAGCGATGATCCCGGCGTGCAGCACGACGCTCTATGCACCCGTCGAGCTCCCCGAAGACCTGCGCGGGCTGGGCTTCGGGCCGCTCGCCGCGCGCTATGCCGAGCGGATTTTCGCCGCGGCAGGCGCGCCGTTCGACCTGCGGCTATGCGTCAAGGGGCTCGATCGCTCGCATCTGCTCGCCGCGCCGCAACCCTTCGAGGATCTCGATTATCGCGGCGACGTGCCGATCGACTATCGGCTCGACAGCGACTTCGCCATCACCCGTACCGGCCGCGCCGACGGCTTCCTGGTCTGGCTGACGCTCGATACCGGGGCCGGTGATCCGATCGACATCCTCGACCATGCGCATTGCTGGCTGCCGGTGTTCCTGCCGGCGTTCGGCGCCCCGCGCACCGTCACCCAGGGCGAGCGCCTGACCGCGCGCTGCGGCGCGACTGCGAGCAGCGACGGCGTCCATGTCGACTATTTCGTCGAAGGCCCCGGCTTCCGCTACGAAGCGCCGCACCAGCCGCGCACCCATCGCGCTACGCCCTTCTATCGCGACTTCTTCGCCACCGGTGCCACCCCGGCATGCCTCGATGCCGCCGCCCTGCGCACCGCGCTGCGCCAGCGCCTGCCGGACTATATGGTGCCCGCGACGATCGTCGAGCTCGACGCGCTGCCGCTCACCCCCAGCGGCAAGCGCGATCGCGCAGCGCTGCTCGCCGCATTGCCGAGCAGCGCACCGACACCGCTGCAAGCGCCGCTCGACGCGATGGAGGCGCTGGTCGCGCGCATCTGGCGCGAGGTGCTCGAAGTCGAAGCCATCGATCCCGCGGTCAATTTCTTCGACCAGGGCGGGCATTCGCTGCTGCTGCTCGCGGTGCAGGAGGCGCTCGCCGCCGAAGGGCATGCGGTGGAAATCACCGATCTGTTCCGGCACGGCGCGTTGCCCGCGCTCGCCCGGCATCTGGCAGGAACGGCCGACGTCGCGCCCGACACCCGCGCCGCCGCGCGCAAGGCGGCCGCGGCGCGGCGCAGGGTGCTCGCGCCATGAGGGCGGGCGAGGCTTGTCCAGACGACGCCATCGCGATCATCGGTGCGGCGTGCCGCTTTCCCGGCGCCGACAGCCCGGAAGCGTTGTGGCAGATCGTCCGCGACGGTCGCGACGCGATCACGCGCTTCACCGACGAGCAACTCGCCGCCGCGGGCGTCGACGCGGCAACGCTCGCCGATCCCGCCTATGTCCGCGCCAAGGGCATGGTCGCCGAGGCCGATGGCTTCGACGCCGCGTTGTTCGGGCTTAGCCCGTTCGAGGCGGCGCTGATGGACCCGCAGCAGCGACTGTTCGTCGAATGCGCGTGGATGGCGCTGGAGGATGCCGCAGTCGATCCCGCGCGGTTCGACGGCGCCGTCGGGATGTTTGCCGGGAGCATCCTCAGCACCTATCTGCTGCGCAATCTCTGGCCCAATCGCGCGCTCGCGCAGCAGGCGGGCAGCTTCCAGCTCGCGGTCGGCAACGATCCTACGTTTCTCGCGACCCGGACCTCCTATTTGCTCGGGCTCACCGGGCCGAGCACCAGCGTCGGCACTGCCTGCTCGACCGGGCTCACCGCGGTGCATCTCGCCTGCCAGAGCCTCCTCGCGCACGAATGCGATCTCGCCCTTGCCGGCGCCGCCTCGGTCCATCTGCCGCTGGTTGCGGGCTATCGCTTCGAACCGGGCAGCATCCTCTCGCCCGATGGCCATTGCCGCCCCTTCGATGCCGAGGCGCAGGGCACGGTATCGAGCGACGGCGCCGGCGCGGTCGCGTTGCGCCGGCTCGCCGATGCCGTTGCCGATGGCGATCCGATCCAGGCGGTGATCCTCGGCTCGGCGATCAACAATGATGGGCACGACAAGGTCGGCTTCACTGCGCCGAGCGTGGCACCCCAGGCCCGGGTGATCGCCGAAGCGCTGACCGTCGCTGGGGTGGCGCCCGAGAGCATCGCGCTGATCGAGGCGCACGCCGCGGGCACTGCGCTGGGCGATCCGATCGAAGTCGCCGCGCTTGCCGAAGTCTTCGCCCATGCGCCCCGGAAAACGCCGTGCGCGATCGGATCGATCAAGAGCAATATCGGCCATGTCGACGCCGCGGCGGGGATTGCCGGGCTGATCAAGGCGGTGCTCGCGCTGCGCCACCGGACGCTTCCGCCGACTGCGCACTATTGCGCGCCCAGTCCTCGGTTGGCACTCGGGTCCAGCTTCGAGGTCCTTGGCGAGGCCCGCGCCTTCGACGCCGAAGCGCCGATGCGCGCCGGGGTCAGCGCGTTCGGCATCGGCGGCACCAATGTGCATATCGTGCTCGAAGAGTATGTGCCCAATCCGCCCAAGCCGGCGGCGCAGGGGCCGGAGTTGCTGCTGCTCTCGGCGCGCAGCCCGGGCGCGCTCGAAGCCACCGCCCAACGACTGGCCAACCATCTGCAAGCCCATCCCGAATTGTCGCTCGGCGACGTCGCCCATACGCTCCGCAGCGGGCGCCGGCCGCTGCCGTATCGCAGCTTCGTCGTTGCGCGCGATTGCGGAGATGCCATTGCCCAGCTGCGCCGTCTCGAGCCGGGCGAGATGCCGACTGTCGGCAGCGTCGCCTTCCTTTTTCCCGGCCTTGGCGATCATTATCCGGCGATGGGCTGGGAGCTCTATTGCACCCAGCCGCTGTTTCGGCGCGAAGTCGATCGCTGCGCGGCGCTGCTCCTCCCCGAATTGGGCGGCGATATCCGCGACCATCTCTTTGCAAGGCACGACTGGCGCCATCCGGAACTCGCACCAACATCCGACGCACCGGCGCTCGACCTCCGCGCGATGCTCGGCCGCACCACGCGCGAAGAATCGAGCCTCGACGGACCGCGCTGGGGCCAGCCGGCGATCTTCGTCGTCGAATATGCGCTGGCGCAGCTGCTGGTCGATTGGGGCGCGGTGCCCACGACGATGGCGGGATACAGTATCGGCGAATTCGTCGCCGCGACTCTCGCCGGGGTGTTCGCGCTGCCCGATGCGCTCGCGCTGGTCGCGGCGCGCGCGCAGCTGATCGACGAGCGGGTCGAGCGGGGCGCGATGCTAGCGGTGTCGATCGGCGAAGCTGCGTTGGGTGCGCTGCTCCCGCGCGAAGTCTCGATCGCGGCGGTCAACGGTCCGAGCCTTACCATCGCCGCCGGTCCCGTCGACGCGATCGCCGCGCTCGAACGCCGGCTGATCGCCGAGGAAGTCGCCTGCCAGCATCTGCCCGCTACCCATGCCTATCATTCGGCGATGATGGCGCCGATCGTCGTCGCTCTGGCAAATCGCGTCGCGGCGGCCGAGCCCCAGCCGCCGCGCACCCCCTGGGTATCGTGCCTCACCGGCGACTGGATTCGCGCCGAGGAAGCGATCGATCCGCATTATTGGGCGCAGCATCTCTGCCGCACCGTCCGCTTCCACCAGGCGCTCGAGCCGCTGCTCGCCGATCCGGCGCGCATCCTGATCGAGCTTGGCCCCGGCCAGTCGCTGACCTCGCATGCGCTCGCGGTGCGCACCCGGCTCGGCCGCGCCAACCCGGTGATCCCGGCGATGCGCTGGTCCTATGGCGGCGACGGCGAAGCGGCAACGCTGCAGCGCGCGGTCGGGCAGCTCTGGGCCGCGGGCGCCACGCTCGATTTCGGCCGGGCATTCGCACGCGCGGATACGCGGCGGATCGCGCTGCCGACCTATGCTTTCCAGCGGGTGCGGCACTGGATCGATCCCCCCGCCGCCGACGATCCTGTCGAGACCGGTCGGCGGGCAGTCGAGGACTGGTTCTCGCTACCTTGCTGGAAGCCGGCGCCGCTGACGCAGGAAGGCAAGATGCCCAGCGGCGACTGGCTGATTTTTGCGGATGCCCACGGCATCGGCGCGGAGCTGGCGGAGCGGCTTCGCCCGCGCGGCGGGCGCACGATCTTGGTTCGGCCGGGGCTTGCATTCGCGGCCACTGCAGACGGCTTCACCGTCGCGCCCGGCGATGCCGCCGACTATGGTGCGCTCGTCGCGTCGCTAAGCCAGGCCGGCGACGTTCCTCCCAATATCGCGCATTGCTGGGCGCTCGACGCGCACCGCGATTTTGCCGATACGCAGGCGCACGGGATCGAAAGCGTGGTCGCGCTGCTCGCTGCGCTGTGGCGCGACGATCCCGGCCGGTCGCTGCGCGTCGAAGTCCTCGCCAGCGGCGTTGCGGACTTCGGTGAAACCGTGCCCGAAAAGGCGACGCTGCTCGGCCCGGTGCTGGTCGCGCCGCAGGAGCGCCCGGGCACGCGCTGCCGCTGCATCGATCTCGATCCGGCTTCTGGCGACGCAGTCGATGCAGTGGTGGCCGAGCTTGCGGTCGAACCGACTGCGCCGCTCGTGACCTATCGCGGCAAGGCGCGCTGGCTGCGGGGTTATGAACCGGTGCGGCTCGGCCCGGTCGCAGACGGCCTGTCGCCGCTGCGCGATCGCGGCGTCTATCTGATCACTGGCGGGTTGGGCGGGGTCGGGCTGGTGCTCGCGCGGCACCTGGCAGAACGCTGCGCGGCGCGGCTGGTGCTGGTCGGGCGCACCTCGCTTGGCGAAGGGCCAGCGCGCCGTATCGCGGCCGTGCAGGCGCTGGAGGAAGCCGGCGCAGAGGTGCTGACCCTCTCCGCCGATGTCGCCGATCGCGCGGCGATGGCCAAAGTGTTCGCCGCTGCCGAGGCGCGGTTCGGTGCGGTGCAGGGGGTGTTCCACTGCGCCGGATCGATCGGCGCCGATACCTTTTGCGAGATGGCGCGGATGACCTCTGCCGATATCGACGCGCAGCTTCACGCCAAGGCGCGCGGCGCGATCGTGCTCGATCAGGTCATCGCCGGCCGCGCGCTCGATTTCTGCGTGCTGATGTCGTCGCTGTCGGCGGTGCTCGGCGGGCTCGGCTTCGCCGCCTATGCCGCGGCCAATTGCTTCCTCGATGCTTTCGCGCAGGATCGCAGCCGCGTGCGCCGGACGCGTTGGCTAAGCATCGATTGGGACAGTTGGCGCCTCGGCGAAACGCGCGCCGCGGTTGCCGGGCTTGGCGGCACCGTCGCCGACTATTTCATGCAGGGCGGCGAGGCCGCGGATGCCTGCGAGCGGATATTGGCGGTGGCCGGCGTGCCCAATGTCGTCGTCTCCAGTGGCGATCTGCGGCAGCGGCTGCGCCAATGGGTTGAGCACTGGGCCGAAACGCCCAGCGCGACGCTGCACGCCCGCCCGGCGATGCGCAGCCGCCATGTCGCACCGCGCGACCCGGTCGAGCACGAACTCGCGCAGATATGGCAATCGCTGTTCCTGATCGAAGGGATCGGGGTCGACGACAATTTCTTCGAACTGGGGGGCAATTCGCTGCTCGCCACCCAGCTCAATGCGCGGATCGCGCGCACGCTCGGCGTCGAGCTGTCGCTTGCTGGCATATTGCGCGCGCCGACGATCGCCGCGCTTGCCGAGGCGGTGCGCGCCGCTGCCTCCGCGCCGGATGCGGAAGACCTGCTCGCCCGCCTCGACGATGCCGAGATCGAGCGTCTGCTTGCTGTGGAGGATGGGAATGGCTGAAGCGCGCGGTCGGCTGCGGGAACTCTCCACCGAGCAACGCGCCTTGCTCCTGCGCCGGCTTGCCGCTGAGCGTTGCGACGCGATTCCGCCGCATGACGGGGAGGAGGCTCCACTCTCCTTCGCGCAGGAGCGGCAATGGTTTCTCGATCGGATGTCGCCGGGCGATCCGGCGCATGTCATCGCCGGCGCGCTCCGGCTCGAGGGCGACTTGTCCGTCGCGGCACTCCAGGCCGCCTTCGATGCGATCGTGCGCCGCCACGAAACGCTGCGCGCGCGCTTCGATGCGGCCTCGGGACAGTCGATCGCGGCATTCGCGCCGCTGCCGATCCGGCGCGTCGATCTTTTCGAAGCCGAAGCGCTGCGCCTCTATGCCGCGGAGACCGAAAAGGGGTTCGACCTGACCCGAGAGGCGCCGCTGCGCATCACGCTGATCCGGATCGCCGCGGACGATCACCTGCTCGTCTTCGCGCTTCACCATATCGCCGGCGACGGCTGGTCGATCGGGGTTCTGCTCGACGAGCTTGCCCGCGGCTATACCGGGCTCGAAGTCGCGCCGCTGCCGATCGCCTATCGCGATTATGCAGCTTGGCAGCGCCGCCGGCTCGATCAGGGCGGGCTGGCGCGCAGCCTCGATTATTGGCGCGAGCAGCTCCGCGATGCCCCGCCGGTGCTCGAACTTCCCGCCGACCATCCCGGCGAGCGCGACTATGCCGGGGCCGCGCTCGAACGCCGGATCGCGCCTGCGCTCCGCCAGCGCCTCGATGCGATCGGCCAGGCCGAGGGCGGATCGCTGTTCGTGACGCTGCTCACCGCCTATCTGGTGCTGCTGATGCGGCTGACGGCGCGCGAGGATCTGATCGTCGGCACGCCGGTGAGCGGCCGCACCCGCCTCGAGACCGAACCGCTGATCGGCCTGTTCCTCAACACGCTCCCGGTTCGTGTAGGGCTCACCCCCGATCTCAGTTTCCGTGAAGCGTTGGCCCGCGTGCGCAGCGCAGTCATCGACGGAATAGACCATGGCGAAGTGCCGTTCGATCGGATCGTCAAGGCCGTTGCGCCCGAGCGCGCCGCGGCGAGCCATCCGCTGTTCGAGACGCTGTTCAACTTCACGCCTACGCCACCGCGCGCGCTCTTTTTGGGCAGCGTGGGCGCGCGTTTCGTCGCGCCCGGCGCGCCGCGCTGCGAGTTCTCGACGACGCTCTATGTCAGCGAATGGCAAGGCGGGCTCGACCTCAAGCTCGCCTATCAGAGCGCGCGCTATTCAGAGGCGAGGATCGCGGCGCTGCTCGGCCAATATGCCACGCTGCTCGAACAGGCCGCGGCCGAGCCGAATTGGGCGCTCGGCGATTTCGATCTGGTGACGGCGGGTGCGCCGCTCGCCGATCCGTCGGCGCCCATCGACATGCCGGCGCACCGACCGGTTACCGAGCAGATCCTCGGCTGGGCGGCGCGCACGCCCGATGCCCCAGCGCTACGCCACTCGGGCGGGACGCTCCGCTATCGTGATTTCGCGTTGGCGATGGGGGGCGTGGCTGCGCAATTGCGTGCAGCCGGGATGCGGCCTGGCGATGTCGTCGCGGTGCATGGGCCACGTTGTCCGCAGCTCGTCGCCGCGATGGCCGGGGTGCTCCATGCTGGCGGCGTACTGCTCACGCTCAGCCCCGACCTTCCGGAGGGACGGCGCGCCGCGATGGCGGAGCATGCGCGCGCGCGCTTTCTGCTCCACGCCGGCGCGCGGCCCGATTGGCTCGGCGAGTGCGTGGGGCTTGCGCTCGGCGACGAGCGGGCGGATCCCGGCGCGGGGGCGCCGGCGCGCGGGCCGTGCGATCCCGCCTATATCTTCTTCACTTCGGGCAGTACCGGTGTTCCCAAGGCCGTACGCGGGACCGCCGCGGGACTCGCGCATTTCCTCGACTGGCAGCGCGACACCTTTGCCGTGGGCCCGGGCGATCGTTGTGGCCAACTGACAGGCCTGTCGTTCGATGTGGTGCTGCGCGACGTCTTCCTGCCGCTCGTCTCGGGCGCCGAGCTGGTATTGCCGGACCAGGACGCGGCGACGCTGGAGTGGCTGGCCGCCGAGCAGATCACGCTGCTCCACGCCGTTCCCTCGATCGCCGATGCCTGGCTGATCGAAGCCCAGGACGCGACCCTCCCGGCGCTTCGCATGACTTTCTTCGCCGGCGAGCCGCTTTCTGGAACGCTGGCGGGCCGCTGGCGCGCCGCGTTTGCGCCGAACAGCGCGGTCATCAATCTATATGGTCCGACGGAAACCACGCTCGCCAAATGCTATCACGTGCTCGGCTCTGCGGGAGCCGGCGTGCAGCCGCTGGGCCGGCCGCTACCGCAGACCCAGGTGATCGTGGTCACGCCGGCGCTGCGGCGGTGCGGCGTCGGCGAGCTCGGCGAGATCGCGATCCGGACGCCGTTTCGCAGCCTGGGCTATCTCGACGCGGAAGCCGAGACCACGCGCAGGTTCGTGCGCAATCCGTTCGGCACAGCGGCCGACGATCTGCTCTATCTCACCGGCGATCGTGGGCTGATCGATGCCGAGGGGGTGCTCCAATTTCGCGGCCGGATCGACGGACAGGTCAAGCTGCGCGGCGTGCGGATCGAGCCGAGCGAAGTCGCCGCTGTGCTGCGCACCAGCCCCGATGTCGCCGCGTGTGCGGTGGTGATGTATCCCGATACGCCAACCGGGCCGATGCTCGCGGCATATGTCGTTGCGCACCCCGAAAGCGAACGCAGTGCGCGGGGGCTGCGTGACTATCTGCGCCAGCGTCTGCCCAGGCCGATGGTGCCCCAGGCCTTCGCGTTCCTCGACGCGCTGCCGCTCACCGCCAATCATAAGCTCGATAGGGCGCAGCTTCCGCCGATCGTCGCGGCGGGGGCCGAGCGCTACATCGCGCCGCGCGACACGATCGAACTCCAGATCGCGCAAATCTGGGAGGAACTGCTGGGCATCGACCGGATCGGCGTGGTCGACAGCTTCTTCGACCTGGGTGGGCATTCGCTGCTCGCGATGCGATTGTTGGTGCGGATCGAGCAACGTCTGGGACGCAAGCTGCTGCTCTCGGCGCTGTTCGAGAATCCGACGATCGAGCATTTCGCGAATCTCGTCCGCCGCCAGGAAACAGTGGACTCGCAGCTGGTTCGGCTGTGGGCGGGGAAGGGCGGGCAGATCCTGTTCCTCGTGCATACCGGCGGCGGGACGGTGCTCAATTATGTTCCGTTGGTGCGCAATCTTGCGCCTGCCCTGCCGGTATATGCGGTGCAGGCTGGCGGGCTCTCGGGCGAGGCGCCGCCGCTGGCCGACGTGTCGGCAATGGCCGCGGACTATGTGGCGCGGCTGCGGGGGCTCCAGCCCTTCGGGCCCTATCGGATCGGGGGGCATTCGTTTGGCGGCGTCGTGGCCTATGAGATGGCGCGCCAGCTTTGCGCCGCGGGCGAGCAGGTGGCACTGCTCGCCTTGTTCGACAGCGCGCTGGTCCGTCCGAACGAGGAGGAAGCCGCGGTAACGCCTGAGAATTCGGTGGCGCGCGACCTTGCCGCTGCCGTCACGATCTTTCGCCGCTTCACCGGGATGGAAGTGTCGATCGACTATGCCGCGCTTTGTGCACTGGCTGTGGATGATCAGATCGCCCGCGTGGCCGAGGCTTTTGCGCGAAACGGATCGCTGCCGGCGGAAGATGGCGCGCAGCTGGTCCGCAATCTTCTGGCGGTCGCGCAGGCGCACCGCACCGCGCGGCGGCGCTACCGCCCGAAATCCTCGCCGGTTCCGATCACGCTGTTCCGTGCGAGCGACAGCGATCGCACCGGCGAAGAAACGCTCGGCTGGCGGCAGGTCGCGGGCGCGCCGGTGCGAGTCGAATGGGTGCGGGGCGATCATGTGACGATGATGGCCGAGCGCAACGCCGCGGAACTCGCCGAGCGGCTGTCAGCCTGCCTTGCGGAGACGCTTGTCGGCTGAGATCAGCCGGGTCGCGGCGGCATCGAGTGCGGCGTCGGCATCGCGCCAGCGCGCGACATGTTCGGCGAGCTTCGCCCGGCAGGCGCCCAGCCGGGCAAGGTCGGGCGCGAAGGCAGCGCGGCTGCGCCAGCTTCCCGGCCCCCCGCCATAGGCGTTGGCGATCATCGTCGTGCGCGGGTCGATGCCGCGCAGGACTGCCTCGGGCAGTTGGGCGGCGAGTGCGGCGATGACCTCCGCACCCGCTGCCAGCGGATCTGCTTCCAGCACGGCGCGGATCGTGGCGCCTACGAGATGGTGCGCGCGTCGGAACGACATGCCGGTACGGACCAGCCGGTTGGCGATTTCGGTCGCCTCGACCAGCCCTGCTTCTGCCCGGGCCTGCATTGCCGCTGCGCGCGGCCGCGCGCCGCGCACCATCGCCTCCATCAGCATCCCCGCGCTGGTGCTGTCGGCCAGCGCATCCCACAGTCCGGTCATCGCCTCGGTGCCGGCGGCGATATTGTTGCTGTAGGGCGCAGCGTGGCTCGCCGCGATTGCGGCGGTGAAGGCGCCGAGCGCACGCGACGCGCGACCTTGAATATGCTCGAGCAGATAGGGATTGCGCTTCTGTGGCATCATCGAGCTCGAGCCGACCAGCGTATCGGGCAAATCTACCAACGCAGGCGGGCTGGCCCAGCTTTGCAGATCGAGCGCCATCCGGCTCAGCGTCGTGCCGACTATCGCAGCCTCGCCGAGCAGGCGGAGCGCGAAATCGCGCGCAGCGACGGCGTCGATTGCGTGGGGGACAGGTGCAGCGAAGCCGAGTAGCCGCGCGGTGGTTTTCGGTTCGATCGCCAGGCTGGTGCCGCCTGCAGCACCGGCGCCGAGCGGACAGTGCGCGAAATCGCCATCGAGCCAGGCGGTGAGCGCCTCGGCGCTCCGCAGCAGCGGCTGTGCGAAGCCTGCGAGGCTGTGACCATAGCTGCCAGGCAACGCCGGTTGGCCATGGGTGTGGATCGGCATCAGCGTGTCGGCAAAGCGCCGCGCCTGGGCGAGCAGCACGGCGATGAGTCGCAGCAGCGCGCGGATCAGCGACTCTACGGGCGTGCGCAGCCGCAGCCGCAGCAGCGTCGCGTTGAGATCGTTGCGCGATCGCGCGGTGTGGAGCGCACCGCCGAACGCGTCTCCCAATTCAGCAACGAAATGTGCCTCATAGAGCAGATAGAGGCCGCGCGGGGCGGCCGCGGTCTCCAGTGCAGCGAAGCCCGTCGCCGCAAGCGCGTCGATTTCGGTTAGCAACTGCGGCGCGGTCTTACTGGAGATCAACCCGGTCTCAGCGAGCATCACCAGGTGTGCGCGGTCGATCTGGCGGATCAGGGCGAGTTCGTCGGCGCGGCCGAACGGGGCGGGTCGAAAGGCCAGCGCGCTCGCAGCCAGCGGCGACAGCGCTGCGCCGATCCGCCCAGTATCGGTCATTCGATCGTCGGTGTCAGCAAGGCAAGTGCGCGTTCGGCGCCGCCGCGACAGACTTCGGCGCTGGCGGCGGCGGCGATGACATGGCCGATGCGATCGTGGAAATCGCCGGCGAGCGCGATCGGGCTGCCAGGCGCGCGATACAGGCCGACATCGCATATGCCCTCAACCGCGGCGGCGGCGGGGACGCCCTCGACGGCTGCGAGCGTCCCCGCACGCGGCGGGACGAGGAATCGGATCGAGGCGTGGCCACGCAGCGGTGGAGCACGGCGAACCGGTCGGGCGAGGACGATGCGGACCAGCTCGCGAATCGGATCGAGCCCGGTGGCGCGGCGTATCAGCTCGGGGATGAAGCCGCCGGCGAGCCGCGCATTGACTTCGATCACGCAGGGGCCGTCGAGCCCGAGGCGCAATTCGGTGTGTGCCGCGCCCCAGCACAGATCGAGCGCGGCGACGGCGGCACGTGTGATGTCGGCGAGCGCGCGCGCCTCGGCGGTGCCGAGCGAGGCCGGGAAATCATGGCCAAGCTCGACAAAGGTTGGCGGCGCAGACACGTGTTTCGCGGTGATCCCGATGACCTCGCCGGCGAGCGTTTCGACTGAAAATTCACGCGCTTCGACAAAGGCCTGAACCAGCACTGCCGGTCGCACGGCGAGGCCACGTTCATTGGCGCTCTGCGCGAGCAGCGTCGCGGCGTGCACCTCGACTTCGTCGATCGACCGACACAGCCGCACCCCTACGCTGCCGCTGCCGCCTGCGGGCTTGACCACCGCCGGAAGCCCGATCGCGACGGCGGCGGCAAGCGCCTGGGCGACGTTGCCCGCGGAGATCGCATTGGGCACGGGCACGCCGAATTCGCGCAACCGGGCATGCTGCCGCGCCTTGTCGCGGCAACGATCGATCGCGGCCGGAGACGGGGCGGCGAGACCGAAATGCGCCGCGACTCGCGCGGCGGTGGCGATGAAATAGTCCGAGGTCGAAGTGATGCCGGCCAGTCCGGCTTCGGCATCGATGTCGCAAAGAAGCGCGATCAACTCCGCCTCGTCCGAAGTATCGGCCTCGATTACCCGGACGCCCTCCTCCTGCGCGCAGGGATAGCGCCGTCGATCGCGGGCGATCAGCACTGGGATGCAGCGCTCGGCCCGGGCGGCGCGGAGGAACAGCCTGCCGGTGCCAGTGGTGTTACTCTCGATAAACGCCAGGATGCTCATGCCGCGCGCTCGATCTCCGAGCCGGCTAGGACCTCGTCGATGCGGCGGCGGTGCCAGCCAAAGCGGCTCCAGCCTTCGCCCTCGAAGCCCGGCGTGTCGACCGTGACCGGCGCGCTGGGCAGCGCGGCGCGCCCCAACCCGCGCGCGGCGAGCCATTCGCGATCATAGACCGTGCTCATATAGCGGTGCCCTTCATCGGGCAGGATCGCCACCACTTGGCGATCGGGATGCTCGTGCGCCCACCAGCGCGCGGCGAGCCAGGCGGCGCCGCTGGTCGGGCCCATGAACAGCGCGTGGCGGCGGTGGAGTTCGTGCGCGGCGGAGAACGCGTCGGCGGCGCTGACCCAATGGACTTCGTCAAACGCAGTGTGGACGACATTGCGGGGCAACAGGCTGTTGCCAAGCCCGCGTAGCAGCCGGCCGGGGCGATCAGGCTGGCCGAACAGCACGCTGCCATGCGTATCGACGCCGACGACGTGGAGACCCGGACAGCGTTCGCCGAGCGCGGCGGCGGTGCCGCACATCGATCCGCCGGTGCCGACGGTGCCGATCAGGCAATCGATCTGGCCAAGTTGGGCGTGCAGCATCTCGGCGAGCTCGGCATAGGAGCGGCTATTGTCCGGATTCTCATATTGAGCGGGCCAGAAATGATCCTCGTGGTCGCGGCGCAGCGCCGTGAGCAGGTTAAGCCGTGCCTGCTGCATGCCGCCGACGGCAGCGGGCTCGGTGACGATGCTGATATCGGCGCCGAGACCAAGGATGCGGTCGCGCAGCGTCGCGTCGATCGCGCCGTCGCCGACCAGCCACAACCGATGGCCGCGCTCAGCGCAGACCATCGCGAGTGCGAGCCCGAAGGTGCCCGAAGTCGTCTCCACCACCAGGGTGTGCGGCCCGATCTCGCGGCGCGCCTCGGCCTGGCGGATGATATAGGACGCCGGGTAGAGCTTCATAATGCCGAAGATCGCCACATAAAAATTGGGCGCGAGGCGGAGCAGGCGTGGCGGCTTCAGCGCCTCGGAGCCTAGTTCGAAGATCGGTGCGGCGCCCATCTGGTCCTCCCCCAATAAGGTGCGGAGTAAATTCGCAAATGGGCGCCCCGAACACCGGAACCCGCTCCGAAACGGAGTTCAGGAAGCGGGCGGCGCTATGGGAGACTGCTCGACTCTGAAACGTTATTGCGACCGTATCGCGATAAGGGCAGCTAATTTGCGAATTTATTGCAATAGGGACGCTATCGCGAGCGATTTGCCGAGCTTATCCGCGCGAGCATTTGGCCGAGTTCGTCCTGGCGGAAGGGCTTGGCGAGCCTCGGCAGATCGGATGCGACGCCTTCCAGTTCGGCATAACCTGAGACGATCAACACGGGCAGATCGGGGCGGCGCGTGCGAACCACGCGTGCCAGTTCGGTGCCGTTCATGCCTGGCATGAGGTGATCGGAGACCAGGAAGTCGACATTCTCGCGATCGAGATAATCGAGCGCCTCGCGTGCGTTGCTTGCCTCGACGACCTCATAGCCGAGGTCGCGCAGCAATTCGCCAGTGGCGGTGCGGACACTGGCTTCGTCGTCGACGAGCAATATACGGCCGCCGCCCCCGCCCATGCAGGCGATCTGGGACGGGCTGGCTTCGGGGAGCCCATCGCGATCGACAGGCAAATAAAGCGCGACCGTCGTGCCCTCGCCAGGGCGGCTCGTCAGCAGCATGGCGCCGCCGAGTTGCGACGTCAGGCCGTGGACCATCGAAAGCCCCAAGCCGGTGCCCTTGCCGATGCCCTTAGTCGAAAAGAAAGGCTCGATCGCGCGCGCCTTGGTGGATGCGTCCATGCCGACGCCGGTGTCGGTGACGGCGAGACAGAGATAATCGCCAGAGGCAAGGCCGATCTGGTGGCCGGAGCCGATTGATTCCTGAGTGACCCGGATTGTTAGGTCGCCACCCCCGGGCATTGCGTCGCGCGAGTTCACGCTGAGATTGAGGATCGCCATTTCGAGTTGGTTGGCGTCGGCATGCGCGGGAGGCAGATTGTCGGGAAGCGCGATATCGAGCCGGATCTGCGGACCCAGCGTGCTGGCGATGAGCCCGGCCATCCCGTTGACCAGAACGGCGAGGTCCACCGGCCCCGGCTGTAGCGGCTGTCGACGCGCAAAGGCGAGCAGGCGCTGGACCAGCGTTCGCGCGCGCTCGGCGGATTCGAGTGCGCCGCCAATCAGCCGCAGTTCGCGCTCGCCGGCCGTTTTGCTGCGGCGGAGAAGGTCCAGGCTTCCAAGGATCGGCGTCAGCAGGTTATTGAAATCGTGCGCCACTCCGCCCGTGAGCTGGCCGAGCGATTCCATTTTCTGCGACTGGCGCAGCGCCTCCTGCGCCTGTTCGAGCTCCTCGCGACGCTCGATCTCGCTCGTCACGTCACGGCCGATGACATATGCCTCGCCGTCGCCGGGCGCGGCATTCCACGCGAAGTGCCGCCAACTGCCGTAGCGCGAGCGCAGGCGCGCGATGAAGTCGCGCAGTGGGCCTTGCGATGCGGCGCGCCATGCGCGGGCGATGCTCGATAGATCCTCGGGATGCGTGAAGCGGCTGAAGCGTTCGCCGATCACTTCGTCGGCGGTATAGCCGAGCAACTGGGTAAGCGCCGGGTTGACTGCGCGGATTTCCCCGCGCTTGCCGATGACCATAAACAGGTCGCCGCTTAGGCGCCACATCCGATCGCGCTCGGCCGTGCGATCGGCGACTCGCTGCTCGAGCGTTTCGTTGATCCGTTGCAGCGCGATCTGCGCCTCCCGGCGCTCCGTCACGTCGCGCGTCGTGCCCGTTACGCGGAGCGCCGCGCCCGTGGCGTCGCGCTCGACCAAGCCGCGCGACGCCACCCAGCGGACCCCGCCATCGGGGCGCAAAATACGATACTCGGCTGAAAAACGGCCAGTTTCCTGAGCCGAGCGGGTGATCTCCTCGCGCACCGCCTCGCGATTATCGGGATGGATTGAGTCGAAGCGCTTCTCGAAAGTGATCGCGTCGCCGCTCTCGATCCCCAAGATTTCGAGCGTGCGGGCTGACCAGTGGCCCCGCCGGGCGGGCACGTCCCATTCCCATGTGCCGATCCGCGCGCCGTCGATCGTCAGTCGCAGCCTCCGCTCGCTCTCGCGTAGATCGGCCTGAGCGCGGGCGCGCTCAATATGCGCCCAACTGCGCAACGTGACTTCCTGGAGCAAGTCGATCTCTGCGGTGGTCCAGCAGCGCGGGACGGAATTATGGACTGCCATCAGCGCAGTGAGGCGCCCTTCCTTGAGGAAGGGCATGCAGATCATCGAACGGCTGCCGATGCCGGCAAATGCCTTGGCGCCATCTTCTCCAAGGTCGGCGACGTCGTTGACGACCAGCGGTTTTCCCGCACGAAGCTGGGCGTTTGCGACCGACCCGAAGCTGGTAAGGCTATAGCGTCCGACGATGCTGCGGAACTCCGCGGCGTGCCAGTCGCCGCGAATGTTGAACAGGTTCTCATCGTCTTCCATGTCTGCATAGGCGCAATCGGACGCGCCCAGATGCTCGCCGAGCATCCGCGTAGTGACCGCCATCACGGCATCTGCATCGCGCGCCGACGCGGCAGCTGAGCCGAGCCCGTCGAGGAAGCGCAGGCGCGCCTCGTTTTCCCGCAATGCCTGTTCTGCCTCGCGGCGCGCGACGGCGTTGCGCGTGCGCTCGGCGACATCGCGGATCAGCGCCAGATCCTCGTCTGTCCAGACGCGCGCCACTGCATGGTTGAGGAACAGCAGCGCGACGAAATCGCCCTGCTCGGTCACCGGCATGTTGACAAAGGCCTGGGCGCTGATCGCCTTGAGACTCCCGGCCATGTCCGCAGTGCGCGGATCGCGCTCGGCATCCTCGACGACGACCGTGCGTCCTGCCTTCAGATCGTCGATATAGCTGCCATAGTCACGGAAATGAAGCACGCCGGCGAGGCTCTGGATACCTGGCGCATTCCAGTCTCGCTCGATCGTTATCGTCTCGGCGCGCTTGTCGATCGTGCCATAGCCCGCGCGGCTAACGCCGAGCGTGCCGGCGAGTGTCTCCGCGGCGGCATAGGCGATCGCGTCGGGCTCTTCGATATCGCGCATCCGATCGGCAAGTTCGGCGAGCGCCGCGTGGCGAATATCGGCATGCATTCCCCGAGTAACGTCGAAGCCTTCGCAGAAGACGCCGGTGACCCGGCCCTCGTCGTCGTGCAGCGGGGCATAGATGAAGGTGAGGTAGCGGGTCTCCTGAGGCATGCCTGGAGCGCGGTGGAAATGCGCCGGTACTGCAGTGGCCTCGAAGCTCTGGCCGGTTTCGTAGACACGGTCGAGATGCTCGAAAAAGCCCTGGCCCTCGATGCTCGGAAAGGCCGTGCGAATCGGCTTGCCGATCCAGTCCTCGCTGCCGAAGATGTCGCGATGCGCATCGTTGACGAACTCGACGATGAGATTGGGGCCGCGCATGATGGTGATGAAGCCTGGCGCCTGCTCGAACAGCCGCTGCTGGCGCATGCGCTCGGCGTCACGGCGCTCCGCATCGCGCACCTGGCTGGTCGTCTCGGTGCACAATACGAGCACACCGCCGACGGCACCCTCATGATCGATCGGGCTGTAACTATAGGTCCAATAGGCATTTTCGACTACGCCATGGCGGCGCGAGGGTACTAGGCGGTTTTCGCGATAGGTCGAGCCATGCCCCGCGAGCACCGCCTCGATATCTGCCCCAACGATTGGCCAGCTATCCACCAATATGGTGCGCGCTTCCGCCCCGAGCATTGCGGGATGCCGTTCGGGGCCGAGCGAGGCGGCGAAGGCATCGTTATAGAGGCAGAAAAGCTGCGGGCCCCAGAAGATCAGGGTCGGATGCTGGGTGGTGAGCATCAGCCGTGCCACGGTGCGGAGTGCCTGCGGCCAGCCATCGGGCACGCCCAGCGGATGCGACTGCCAATCGAGCGCGCGGATACGCCGGCCCATTTCGCCGCCATCCTGGAGGAAACTCGCCGCAAGCCCGAGCGTCATGCCGTCGCAATTACCCCTATCCGGTGCCCACCGGCACGGCGACCATACAGGTTGCAAGCCCATGGGCCAGAGCGAATCCGCTCAGGTGTCGATGCTTTTGACCCGGATCGCGTGGCCCGCGGCGGAGAGGCTGCGGAAGGTGATCGACCAGCGTGGCACGTCCATCGGCGCAATGCTGTGTTCCCAGCCATGCCGGGCCTCGCCCTGGAGTTGATATGCCGACCGCGGCGCCAGCGGTGCCCGGAAGCGATCGAAGCCGTTCGGTCGCCGGCGGCGAAAGCGCATCGTCGCCGGGTTGCCGAGCGAAACGCCGATGACATGCTCAAATACCGGGCGGTCACGATGCCAACCGATTCCCGCACCGGCATCGTAACGAGTCAGCAATGCGTGGACGAGGGCATCGGGCGCCAGTCCCGCGAAGGCCGCGGCGACATCGCGCGTCGGCAGCAGCCATGCGGGAAGCGGCTCGATCTCGTGAAAGCTCGAATCGTCGAAATCATAGCGCCAGCCGAAGCTTGCAGTCAGCCGTTTTCCCAGCCAACCCTGAAAGCGAAACGGCGCGAGCGGGAGCGAATTGATTCCCTCGATCAGCGCCGACTCTACGTCAGCAGAGATGAGATTTTCCGAATAGGACATGCCGGATAGCAAAGGCGTACCGAAAAGATCGGAAATCATTACACTAACTTTACCTAATCTATGTTGTTCAGCGTCATGGCGATGTTTCTGTCGCGTTTCTGGGTGTGCCACCTGCAAGATTGCGTTGGTAAGTAGGCATTATTTCTTGCCGGAACAGGCCGGTTTGCAGTTGCAACGATCACACGTCCGGCATAGCTGTCCGCCCCGTGAAGGACGAACTGATTACCAAGATCGACCGCGCTTCCCTGTTTTTGAAGGCGCTGTCAGGTCGAAGCCGTTTGCTGCTGTTGTGCCACCTGTGGGAGGGCGAAAAGTCGGTCGGCGAGCTCGCCCGGCTTACCGGGTCCCGGGATACCGCTGTCTCGCAGCAGCTTGCCTTGCTCCGCCGCGAAGGCATGGTCACTGCCCGACGATCGGGGCAGATGATTTTCTATTCGCTGGCGAGCGACGACGCCGTGCAGATGCTCGAATCGCTTCACGGGCTGTTCTGTTCGGCGGCGGTTCCGGCGGAAGCGGCGGCGTAGAGCCGTTCGACATCGTCGCGGCGGACGAGTTCCTCCGCGGGGGTCATCAACGCCGCGGCCCCTGCCGCCACGCCCATCCGCAATGCCTCTTCGAGCGATGCGCCGCGCGCCAGCGCGAGCGTGAGCCCCGCGACCATCGAATCGCCCGCGCCGACCGCACCGCCACCGGGCGGCACGGGGAGCGCTGCCATGCGCAGATCGATGCCCTTGCCCGCGAGCAGCGCGCCGCGCTCGCCCAGCGAGATCACCACGACCTCGGCAAAGCCGCGGGCGATCAGCTCGCGCGCCGCCTCGGCCTGCGCCCCATCGTCACGCAGGTCGCGCCCGACCAGTTCCTCGACTTCACGGATGCTCGGCTTGATCAGATAGGCTTGGATGCCTTCGCAGGCGGCGAGCGCAGGGCCCGAGGTGTCGATCACCAGCCGCGCGCCGATGCGCTTGCAGAGCGTGGCCAGCCTGCCGAAAATCGCCGGATCGAGCCCGGGCGGCAGGCTGCCGCTGGCAACGAGGCAGGCGGGGGCCGCCACTGCCTCGATCGCGGCAAGCAGCCGGGCCAGCTCGTCTTCGCTCAACTCGGGCCCAGGCAGGACGAACCGGAACTGCTTTCCGGTTCCGGTCTCGTCGACCGTGAAGCTCTCGCGGGTGGCACCGGCGGTGGAGACCGGCGCGATGGGCACGCCGCTGTCACGCAGCAACTGCTCCATCGTCGCGCCCGCAGGCCCGCCCTGCGGGAATATCGCGACGGCGTCGCCGCCCAACGCGTGAAGCACGCGCGCGACATTGATCCCGCCGCCGCCGGGTTCGAGCACCGCAGGACCGCAGCGCAGCTTGTGGGTGGGCCGCACCGTCTCGGTTTCGGTCGTGATGTCGAGCGCGGGGTTGAGCGTGAGCGTGACGATCGCCGGCATGGAGGGCTCAGGTCCGGCCCAGCGCAGCGCGCGCGGCGGCGACGATCAGCGCGGTGGGACGATTGGTGCGGATGCGGTGCCAATGGATCTCGCCGACGCCGCGCCGCGACTGTTCGCGCACCACGGCTTCGGTCGCGTCGGAAGCATCGCCGCGCCGCGCCGCGACGCGGGCGATTCGATCGCGCTCGGGCGCCTCCAGCCAGATGCCGGTGAAGGGCACGCGCGCACGATCGGCGATCGCCTCGGCGACGTCGCGTTCGCTGCGGCTCATGAACGTCCCGTCGAGAATCACCGAACTGCCGCAGGCGAGATGATCGTCGGCCGATTCGAACATTGCCTCATACGTCTCCGCATCGCTTCGGCGGGTATAATGTTTGGGCGGCAGGCGTTGCTCCGGCGCCAACCCCATCAGCCGTTTGCGGAACACGTCCGAGCGCAGGATGCGGGCACCGGGCGCGCGCCCGAGGCGATGGCCTAGCAGGCCGGCGAGCACGGATTTGCCGGTGCCCGACAGCCCGGCGATCACGAGCAGCTGGGGCGGAGCGGCGGCGAGCACCGCTTCGGCCTGCGCGGGCTCGCCCGGCGCGGCATGCAGCGCGACGAACAGCGGCAGCAGCGCCCAGCCGGTCGCGCCCTGGGGCTGGATATCGAGATAGCGATTGGCGAGCAGATTGGCGTCGGGCGCACGCCCCTGGCGCAGCAGCAGGGCCACTGGATCGGCGAGATCGTAGAGAATGTCCGCGGGGGCGCCGTTGATCCGGCGAACGCGGCCGGCATCGCCGCGCCGCACCAGGCTTGCGCTCAGGCGGTCGAGCTCCTTGCGCTGGGACGAGTCGATCCGTTGCGCCAATGCGGCGCGAAACGCGGCGCCGTCTGCGCGCGGCGCCGCCTTATGCTGCGCAGCAATCTGCTCGGCCGCCGCATATAGTGCAGGCATGTCGAGTCCGGGCCGCGTGAGAAGCGGCGCGTCGATATCCTTCTTCGCGGCGTTTGCCGCCATGTGCCGCTCTCCCTTGCGCTTGCGATGCGCGACCCGGGCTTAGCAGTGCCTGAACGGCAGCCTATAGACGCTTAGCTGCGCGCGGCAATCGTATCGGCAAAAACTTGGCGGAGCGGCTTGGCGCGGAAACTGGCGTCGTACGGCGTAGCGCGCTGGAGCGACCCGTCGGCGCGCGGGGTGAAACCGTTGAGCCAGCTATATCGGTCGCACATTCCCCAGACCAGCACGTCGCGCAGCTGCGGATAGGCAAACAGCGTCTCGAGATAGGCAGCGGCATAATCGGCGATGATGCGGTCACGGTGCGCCGGGTCGCCGGAGAGCGCCCGGTCGTTTACGTCGAATTCGGTGACGACGAGGCCATAGCCCATGCCGGTCACGGCATCGAGGAAGTCGCGCCAGGGCTTTTCCTGGCGCGCGACCATCTGCGCGACGCTGCCCTCGCCCGAAGGCGCGATGTGCGACTGGACGCCGAGCGCGTCGCACGGCACGCCGCGCCGCTTCATGCCTTCCAGCAGCTTGAGCACGCCGGTGCGGTGCCGCTCGTTGCCGGGCTCCCAGCTCATATAGTCGTTGTAGACCAGCTGGACGTGCGGGGCGTAGGCGCGGGCGGCGCGGAAGGCATGGTCGACCATCGCGTCGGCGCCGCCGAACGCCCGGGACAGCGACGAGGCGCGCTGTTCGCCGGTCTTCTCGTCGATCGTCTCGTTGACCACGTCGAAGCTGGTCAGGCGAGTGCCATAGAGCCGGCACAGCGTGCGGATATGGGTGGTCAGCAGCGTCTCGGCGCTGGTGCGGGGAGAGGCGCCGAAGTCGAAATCATTGAGCCATTTCGGAAAATATTGGGTCTTGTGCCAGAGCAAAGTGTGGCCGCGCATCGCCATGCCCTTGGCCTCGGCATAGTCGAGCAAGTCGGCGAACGGTTCGACACGGAAGGTCTTGGCATCGGGGCGGACAGCCTGCCATTTGAACTCGTTCTCGGGCACCAGGATGCCGCAATCGCGCTCGAGCAGCGCGGCATAGGCCGGGTTGGCGAAGGATCCGCGATCGGCGCCAGGCGGCCCCCATGCCGCGCACGAGCCGAAGCGCATGCCCTTGGCCTTGGCGAGCGCGTGCAGCGAGGGCGCCGTCTCCTCCCCGAACGCGGGCATCGTGCCCATCGCCGCCAGCGCGGCGCCGGAGGCGAGCATATCGCGGCGCGTGATCATGCCGCGCTCGCTCGCCACTTGCGCCCGGGGCAGCGAGCGATCACGCGAGCGGAAACAAGTGTGGTCATAGGGGTACAACTGCCTCTCCGGATCGGTGCGTCGTCGCGCCCGTCTTTGTCTTGGTAGCGCTACCATGATGGAGCTGCTACAGTCTTGTCAACGGCGGCGCGTGACCGGCGAGAGGAGCGGAAGCCGATGTGGCGGAAATTGCTGACTGTTTTGTCTGCGTTTATGGTTTTTACGGGGACGAATCAGGCACATGCCGAAGACGGCTATGACCTGTGGCTGCGCTATCGCCCGCTCGATTCCGTTGCGAAGGCGCGTGCCGAGCCCGCGCTTCGCTACCTCGTCGGCCCCACCGAACGGCCGATCATCGCCGCCGCTGCCGACGAGCTGAAGCGTGGCCTTGGCGGCATGCTCGGCGCGACGCCTGGCCAGCACCAGACGCTCGACGAAGCGGGGGGTATCCTCATCGCAACGCGCGACTCGGTGCATCTCGAAATGGCCGAGCTGCCATTCGATCGGCTCGGCGACGAAGGCTATCTGATCCGTACCCTGGAGATCGGTGGCAAGCGCACCATCGTGATCGCGGCGAACAAGGATATCGGCGCGCTCTACGGCGTCTTCCGCCTGCTCAAGCTGCTCCAGACCGGGCAGCCGATCGACACGATCGACATCGCCGACGCGCCCAGGCTCAAGCTGCGCGTGCTCAACCATTGGGACAATCTCAACCGGCATGTCGAGCGCGGCTATGCCGGCCAATCGATCTGGGACTGGCAGAAGCTGCCAGGCTACAAGGACCCGCGCTACACCGATTATGCCCGCGCCAATGCCGCGATCGGCATCAACGGCACGGTGCTGACCAACGTCAACGCCAATGCCGATATCCTCACCGCCCCCTATCTCGAGAAAGTGAAGGCGCTGGCGGAAGTCTTCCGCCCCTATGGCATCCGCGTCTATCTGACCGCGCGCTTCTCGGCGCCGATCGAGATCGGGGGGCTGAAAACCGCCGATCCGCTCGATCCCGCGGTGCGCGCCTGGTGGCGGGCCAAGATCGACGCGATCTACCGCGTGATCCCCGATTTCGGCGGGCTGCTGGTCAAGGCCAATTCGGAAGGCCAGCCGGGTCCGGCTGACTATAAGCGCAGCCATGCCGACGGCGCGAACATGCTGGCCGACGCGCTGGCGCCGCATGGCGGCGTCGTGATGTGGCGGGCGTTCGTCTATGCTGCCGCGAATCCCGAGGATCGCCACAAACAGGCCTTTGCCGAGTTCCAGCCGCTCGACGGCAAATTCCGCGATAATGTCCTGGTCCAAGTCAAGAACGGCGCGATCGACTTCCAGCCGCGCGAGCCCTTCCATCCGCTGTTCGGCGCGATGCCCAAGACGCCGCTGATGATGGAATTCCAGATCACCAAGGAATATCTCGGCTTCGCGACGCACCTCGCCTATCTTGGCACGATGTGGGAGGAGGTGCTCGAGGCGGACACCGCACGGCCCCGCAGGGGCGCCACCGTCGCCAGGACGATCGAGACGCCGGTCGACACGGGGGCCGCGACCGGCATGGCCGGCGTCGCCAATATCGGCAGCGATCGCAACTGGTCCGGATCGCAATTCGATCAGGCGAACTGGTACGCCTATGGCCGCTTCGCCTGGGACCCCGATGCTCATGCTGAGGCGATCGCGCGCGATTGGGCGGCGATGACCTGGGGTAGCGACCCCGCGGTGGTGACGCCGATCGTCGCGATGATGATGGCGTCGCGGGAGGCGGTGGTGGACTATATGACTCCGCTCGGGCTCGGCCATCTGATGGCGACGGGGCATCATTACGGTCCCGGGCCATGGGTCTCCGATCTTGCACGACCCGAATGGAACCCGACTTATTATCACAAGGCCGATGCCACAGGGATCGGCTTCGACCGGACCAAAACGGGGACCAACGCGCTGGCGCAATATGCGCCGGAAGTCGCACGGCGCTGGGGGAGCCCCAACACCGTGCCCGACGAACTGCTGCTATGGTTTCACCATGTGTCCTGGGACTATCGCATGCGTTCGAGGCGGACGCTGTGGGACGAGATGGTGGTGCGATACGATGCCGGTGTCGCGGCAGTCGCGGCGATGCAGGCGCGATGGGACGGGTTGAAGGACAAGGTCGACCCCCAGCGCTGGGAAGAAGTCCACAGCTTCCTCGCGATTCAGCAGGACGAGGCGCTGTGGTGGCGCGATGCGTCGATCGCCTATTTCCAGTCGATCTCTAAGCGGCCTCTGCCCGCGGGGCATGCCGCACCGGCGCATGATCTGGGCTGGTACGAGGCGATCAAGACTCCGTACGCCCCGGGCGGGGCGCAGTAGTGCATCTCCCCGAGACTCGCTCGGGGAGGATTTTCAGGGCCGCCCCAAGCCTCTTGCCAGGAAGCTGCGGATATATTGCCGCAGCCGCGGTGTCGGCTCCGCGAGGATCCCGCGCTGTTCCGGCGCCAGATGCGCCGCGGGTTCGCCGTGATGCTTGAACACGAAGGTGTCGAACATCGCCTGCCACGACGCGCGGCGCTCGGGCGGCAGGCTGCCGATCGTCAGCACCGCATAGACCATCGCCTCGAGCCGCGCGGCCATGTCGGGCGAATCCTCCCACCAATAATTGACCAGCACGTTGACGTCCGACAGCGCCTCGACTTGGTGCCACCACAAGGCCGGGATGTAGAGCGCGTCGCCCGGCCCGAGTTCGGCGGTCTGCGCTGCAGCGAGCGCGTCGCGGAAGCGCGGATAGCGATCGAAATCGGGGGCTTTCAAGTCCACCATGCTGGTCGGCTGGCCCGCCACGGTATGATCGAACGGGCCGACATACAGATTATGGACCTGATCGGGCGGGAACAGCGTGAAACGTCGCTGCCCGGCCGCGACGCAGGCGATGTTGTCCGACGCATCGAAATGGGTGCTGATGATGGAGGCATTGCCCACCCAGATCCGCGGCGTGCCGCCGCGCGCCTCGGCGAGCGGCAGCGAATTGGCGGCCGCAAAGCCGGGAAGGGTGCGCGCCGTTTCCACCGCGCCGGCATAGACCGATGGGACCTCCGGCTTGCCCGCCAAGCCCAAGATATAGCGGAGCAGCTCGCCGAACGCCCCGCGCCGCCGCTCGAAATTGAAGCCGCGCAGATCGGGCGAATAGAAGAAGCGCCCGCGGATCGAAGGCGGACCGACAAATGCCTCGGCCACGCCGCCGCGGTCGAAGCCGGCGAGATACTCGACCAGCGTATCGCTGGAGACCGCCCCCGCGGCAACCACCGGCCAATCGCGGACCAGCCCGCGCAGGATCACCGGCGCATAGCCATCGAGCGCCGCAGCGACAGAGTCGGAGGAGGCGCCGGCGCCGATTTCAGCGATCGGCTGCGTCATTTTGGCCCTGCAACACTGGCGTTCAACACGCGACAACCCCCGGACACGCGCCGATGCTTTGGGTTCGGCGACGCATGGCAAGTTTTAGCGCATCCGATTTCTCGCTCAACGGGAATGCCGACATGCAGCTCCGCCAGCTCGGGTTCGAGCGCGAGCCGATGCTCCAAGTCGATGGGTTGCTGCGCTCGGCCGAACCGCTGATCGCCTATGCCGCCGGCGCCAATGGCTTTGCACCCGCCGACGGGCCGGAGGGCGGCTATCCGGGGCTGCGCGCGCCGGCGCCGCTCGCGTATGTCGAGGCGGTGGTGCGTGCGGTCGATCCGCTGCTGCGCCACGCCTTCCGCCTCGGCCCGGTCAAGCTCGGGCGCGCCGAGTGCAATTTCTCGCTGGTGACGCGGCCGCCCGGCGAGCTGGTGCCCGCGCAGCGCGCGCCACACATCGACACCACCGATCCGCTGCAATTCGCTTTTCTCCATTATCTGTGCGGTCCCGAATTCGGCGGCACTGGCTTTTATCGCCACCGCGCCACGGGTTTCGAGACGATCACGCCCGAGCGGATCACCGCCTATGAGGCAGCGCGCGCCACCGAGGCGCCAGGCGAGGGCTATATCCGTGGCGACACCGCCGATTTCGAACGGACTGCACTGATCGAGGCGGCGATGAACCGATTGATCGTCTATCGCAGCCATCTGCTCCATTCGGGATCGATCTCGCCCGATGCGCCGCTCTGCGCCGATCCACGCGCAGGCAGGCTGACGGCCAACATCTTCGTCACCTATCGCCCGGTCTGACGCCCAAAAAATTGGCGCCACCGGCCAGAGCCGGCAGCGCCAAGGCAGGGTGTATTCCGGTGTCAGAAGGTATAGCGGGTGATGATCGAAAAGCGCCGGTCCGGGCTGTACCATTGACGCGGCACGCGGCGGACGTTGCCATCCTGATCCGCGACCGCGGCTTCGGTGATCGTAGTCGACTTGGTCAGGTTGACGCCCTGGACGCCGATCTTGAAGTTCCGGTTCACGGTCAGGAACGCCGAGGCATCGAGCTGGCCATACGCCCGCTGGAAGATCGGATCGAACGGCGTGATCACGTCGCGCAGTGTCAGCAGATAGTCCGAGCGCCAGTTATAGGTCGCACGCAGCGAGAGCGGTCCGATGTCGATGAACGGCGTGATGTTGAACTGGTGCTTCGATAGTCCCTGGAGCGGGAAGTCTGCGCCGGTGATCGTCGGCTGTTGGCCCGACGAGACCGCCGGATCGGTGGGATTGAGGATCGCCTGCGGCACACCCGAGCTCTGGATATAGGTGTAGTTCGCCGCCAGGCCGAGCCCCTTCAGGAAGCTCGGCAGGAAGTCATAGGTCTGCTGATAGGCGACCTCGATGCCCTTGATCTCGCCTGTCTGGGACGAATTCACCGGGGTGGTCACGATCGAATCGAAGCTCTCGCCATTGTTGGTGAAGGTCTGGCGCTGGATGTCGTTGGTGAGGACGTTGTGCAGCCGCTTGTAGAAGGCCGAGGCCGTGAACGAGCCGACGCGGTTGAAATACCATTCGGCGGTCAGGTCGAAGCTGTCTGCACTCACCGGCTTGAGATAAGGGTTGCCCGCGTTGAACTGGCCTTCGACCCGCGCCTGTCCGGCGGGAACGGTGCCGTCCGGGTTGATTACGATCGGCAGCGCCTGGCCGTTGGCGTCGGTATTCGGCTGCGCGGCCAAGGACACGACATAATAGTTGCGCACCAGGCCCGGCGAAGGCGGCGCGATCCCCTTGGTATAGGCGAAGCGGAACTGCAACCCGTCGCCGGCCTCGAGCTTGAGGTTCAGGCTGGGCAGCCAGTAATCATAGGTCACGTCGACGTCGTTGGGCACGAGCGCGCCGTTGAGGAAGTTGCTCGCGCTGGTGCGCACGCTCTGCGGCACGGCGCAGAATGCCTGGAGCGCGCCGGAGCCGTTGGTGAGGATATCCTGGATGGCATCCGCGCAATCCGCCTGGCTGGGGATCGTTGTGACCACCGGGAAGGACTGGAAGCCTGCCGATTGGCGCCGGGTGCTGGTGTAGCGCAGCCCGACATTGCCGCTCAGCTTCGCGCCGCCCAGGCCGGTATCGAACCGCGCCATGAGGTACGCCGCCTTGTTGGTCTCGCTTTGCGGGTTGATTTCGCCGGGCAGGTAATTGGTGCCCGGGATAACGCCGCATCGTTCCGAAAGGCGGTTCCAGCCATCGTTGATCGAACGGCCGTCGAGCGCGCAAGTGATCTTGGGCACCCATTCGTTGATGATCTGGTTGGCGTAGTTGGCATAGGCATCGTAATCGGTCGACGGGCGGCCTGAATAGAAGAGGCGCCCTTGGCCAGCGACGGGGTTGTTTGTCTGTCCGCCGAGGAAATTGTCGAAGAACACCGGCTGATATTGGGTGAGCGGCGCGCCGCCGCCCGTCGTCGGACTCCCGTTGACCGGATCGTCGAGCCATACGGGGCCACCATTGCCCCATTGCTCCGAAAGCCTGCCCCAATTGTAGGTCGAGAAGCGCGCGGTGGTGTCGCGATCGGCATAGCGGACGCCCGCCCGCAGTGACTTGAGGAAGCCGCCTTCGGGGAATTGATATTCGAGGTCGATCCGCGCGGCATCCGAATTGCCGTCCGAATCCTCGACATGGTCCATCGCGGCGCGCGGGAAGCTGTTATACGGATCGAGATAGCTCTGGTGCGTGCCGGTGTAATAGGACGGGTAGGCAGCGGTTCCGGGCGTTCCGTTGCAGCTTCCGGTCGCGATATTGAAGTTCGCGGACTCGCAATTCTGCGGCGGCAGGAAGCGGACCTCGGGAAGATCGCTGCCGTTGAGCTTGATCGCGGCATCCTGATAGGTCGAGATCCACAGCGTGTTGGCGGTAATCTTGCTGCTCGAGACGATGTGTTGATAATCGAGATTGACCGCCAGCCGGTCGGACACGTCCCATTTGAAATTGAACGAATAGTCGCTGGTGACGATTTTCTCGAGCTGCTCGCGGCGGATGTTGTTCGATTGCAGCCCCATGATCGGGGTGCGGATGTTGCCCGCGGTGTTCTGATCGGCGCGCCAGCCGGTGGGGCCGGTGATCACCCCGCTCTGGAACAGGCCGCTATCGTCGAAGTCGAGGCTGGTGCCGGCGCGGGCGCGCGAATCGCCGTTGGATTGGACGTTGTCGGTGGCAATTTCGATCGTGTTCTCCAGCCACGCCTGGCGCGCGTCCGAGCGGAGGAACTGCGCGGTCGCCTCCATCGAGCCGTCATGGCTGCGCCACTGCGCCGCGGCGGAATAGCCATAGCGTTCGCGATCGAATTCCTGGCTGCCCATGACGGCGCCGCGCGGGAACAGGCCCTCGCCGGTCTGAGTCGCGCCGGCAAAGGGCAGCGTGTCGGTGCGCGTGCCGTTCGAATAGATCGGGCGGACGCGGAAGCTCGAAATGCCCAGCCGGTCGGCGCGCGAATAGAGCTGCGAATAGGAGACGCTGGCGAGCAGGCGATCTCGCCGATGCCGGTGTCCCAGCGGTTGCTGGCGAGCAGCGAGGCGACCGGCGCGCCCTTATTGACGAACTCGCCATAGTTTAGTTCGAGCGAGCCGGCGATCAGCAGCCCCTTCTGGTCGAAGGGAAGGCGGGTGCGCAGATTGACCACGCCGGCGATGCCGCCCTCGATCCGGTCTGCCGACGGCGACTTGAACACGTCGACGCCGCCGAGCAGCTCGGACGGCACGTCCTGGAAGCTGAGCCCGCCGCCATTGCCCGCGCTGAACGCGTCGCGGCCGTTGAACTCGGAGCGGACATAGGTGAGACCGCGCACCACGACGCCCGAACCCTCGACCGAGAAGTGATCGGGGTCGTTGCCCGCGGCGAAGCGATTGATCGAGACGCCCGGAATGCGCTGCAGCGTCTCGGTCACCGAGCGGTCGGGGAGGGCGCCGATATCCTCGGCGGTCACCGAATCGACGACGACATCCGAATTGCGCTTGAGCTGCTGGGCGCTCTGCAGCGACTGGCGATAGCCCTGGACGATGATCGCATCGTCTTCCTGTCCGGCCTGACCAGCGTCGTCGGCGGGCTGGGTCGCGCTGGGCTGGGCGGCAGCGTCGTCTGCCTGGGCCCAGGCGGGTGCGGCGATCGACAGGCCGGCGATGACCGCCAGGGACGTGCCCGCGCGCAGCCCCATCGCGCGCTTGCCCTGGATTGCGGATGCTAAACGTGATTCGAGCTTGAGCATCAAGCTACCTCCCCCTCGTTATGGTAGCGCTATCATTTTGATGTGCGCTTTTGTTGTTGGCGGGCAACGTAGAGGAGCTTGGCGGGCCAGATCAACCCGTCTTTCGACATATTTGTGTAAAAAACTCTGAGTTGAGGTACATGGCAACGGCGTTGTTGCGGCGCGATATTTTGCTGCGCTGCGGTGATTTGGGGGACGATAGCCCGCCTGCGTCACCGTGATTGACGCGTCTTGAGGGAGCGCTAACATCGTCGCCAAGGAGAGGCGTAAAAATGGCGCAGCAGCGAAAGGCGGCAGCGATCGCCGCGAGGCCGGCCGGGCTGTGACCAGCGCGCCTATCCGAAGCATCTGCATCGTTGGGGGCGGTACTGCCGGCTGGATGACCGCCGCGGCGCTCGCCCGGATGGTGCGCACGGGCGTGGCGATCACGTTAGTAGAATTGGAGCAGATCGGCACGGTCGGCGTGGGCGAGGCGACGATCCCGCCGATTCTGACGTTCAACGCGATGCTCGGCATCGATGAGGCCGAATTTCTTTCTCGCACCCAGGGATCGATGAAGCTGGGCATCGAATTCGTCGACTGGAACGCCCCCGGGCACCGCTATCTCCACCCGTTCGGCGACTATGGCTTCGATATCGACGGGGTGAAGTTCCACCAGATCTGGCACCGGCTCCGTGCGGCGGGGCAGGCGGGCGCGCTCGACGACTACAGCCTGTGCGCCGCCGCTTGCGCGCGCAATCGCTACGCGGCGCCGCCGCGCGACCCGGCCTCACCGCTTTCGCGGCTTGTCCATGCCTATCATTTCGATGCGGCGCTCTACGCAGCTTTCCTGCGCGACTATGCCGAGCAGCGCGGCGTGGCGCGGCGAGAAGGCAAGATCGTCGATGTCGCGCTGCGCGGCAGTGACGGCCATGTCGAGAGAGTGCTGCTCGAAGACGGCAGCCGGCTGGCGGCAGACCTGTTCATCGATTGCTCGGGATTTCGCGGGCTGTTGATCGAGGACGCGCTCCACACCGGCTATGAGGACTGGACGCACTGGCTGCCCTGCGATCGCGCGCTGGCGGTGCCCACCGCCAATATCGGCCCGCTCACCCCCTATACCCGCGCCACGGCGCGCGCGGCGGGCTGGCAATGGCGGATCCCGCTCCAGCACCGCACCGGCAATGGCTATGTCTATTCGAGCGCGCACATCTCGGACGACGAGGCCGCAGCAACGCTGCTCGCCAATCTGGAGGGCGAGCCGCTCGCCGATCCGCGGCCGCTGCGCTTCACCACCGGGCGCCGCAAACGCGCATGGAACCGCAACGTCGTCGCGATCGGCCTGTCCAGCGGGTTCCTCGAACCGCTGGAATCGACCAGCATCCATCTGATCCAGGCCGGCATCGCCCGGCTGCTCGCGCTGTTCCCCGACAGCGGCTGGGGCGATCCCGAGCGCGACGCCTATAACCAGCTCACCCGCAGCCAATATGAGCGCGTCCGAGACTTCGTCGTTCTCCATTACAAGACCAACGGGCGCGACGAGCCGCTGTGGCGGCAGGTCCGCGAAATGGACGTGCCCGATAGCCTTTCGCAGCGCATCGCACTGTTCGCGAATCGCGGCCGCATCTTCCGCCATGAAGACGAGCTGTTCGCCGAGGCGAGCTGGGTGGCGGTGCTGCTGGGGCAGGGGGTGATGCCGCGGGGCTGGGACCCGCTCGCCGATGCGCTGGATCCCGCGCAGCTTAGCGTGATGCTCGATCGCATCCGCACCACCTTCGCGCGGGCTGCCGATGCGATGCCGTTGCACAGCGACTGGCTCGCGCACCATTGCCCCGCGCCGCCGCTTGACCTTCGGAAAGCATCATGACCGACAATCGCGTCCGCAGCATCGTCATCGTCGGCGGCGGCACTGCGGGCTGGATGACCGCCGCCACGCTCGCCCGCATCCTTGGTCCCGATTATGCGAAGATCACCCTGGTCGAATCCGATGCGATCGGGATCATCGGCGTCGGCGAGGCGACGATCCCGCAAATGGCAACGTTCAACCGCATGCTCGGGCTCGATGAGGACGCCTTCGTCCGCGCGACCAAGGGAAGCTTCAAGCTGGGCATCCAGTTCGTCGATTGGGCGCGGATCGGCCACACATACTTCCACCCATTCGGCCGTTATGGGCTCGACATGCAGGGTGTGTCGTTTCACGCCTATTTCCAGCGGATGCACCTGTTGGGCGAAGCGCCGGACATCGATGCCTGGTCGCTGCAGGCGCAGGCGGCGAAGGGCAATAAGTTCATGCGGTCGATCGACGCGGGCAATTCGCCGCTGTCGGACATCGCCTATGCCTTTCACTTCGATGCTGGCCTCTATGCCAAATTCCTGCGCGGCTATGCGGAGGCGCGCGGCGTCGTGCGACGCGAAGGCAAGATCGTCGATGTGCGGCTGCGCGGCGAGGACGGCTTCGTCGAATCGGTGGTGCTCGAAAGCGGCGAGGCAGTCGACGGCGATCTGTTCATCGATTGCTCGGGATTTCGCGGGCTGCTGATCGAGCAGGCGCTCGGCGCCGGCTATACCGACTGGAAGCGCTTTCTGCCGTGCGACCGTGCGATCGCGGTGCCCTGCGCCAGCGTCGAGGAATGGACGCCCTATACCCGGTCCACCGCGCACCGCGCCGGCTGGCAGTGGCGCATCCCGCTCCAGCATCGCATCGGCAACGGCCATGTCTTCGCGTCGGATCACATGTCCGACGACGAGGCGACCGCGATCCTGCTGGCCAATCTCGATGGCGAGCCGCTGGCCGAGCCGCGCACCGTCCCCTTCGTCACCGGACACCGCAACAAGGCGTGGATCAAGAATTGCGTCGCGATCGGGCTGTCGGGCGGATTCCTCGAACCGCTCGAATCGACCTCGATCTGGCTGATCCAGAGCGGACTGTCGCGCCTGCTGACGATGTTCCCCGATCGCGGCTTCGATCCCGCCGATATCCATCGCTACAATCGGATCATGCAGACCGAATATGAGGAGATCCGCGACTTCCTCGTTCTGCATTATCACGCCACCCAGCGCGATGATTTGCCGTTTTGGGATTACTGCCGGACGATGGAGATCCCCGAGCGGCTGGCCGAGAAGATGCGCGTCTATCGCGCGCACGGCCGCGCGTTCCGCGAGAATGAGGAGCTGTTCAACGACACCAGCTGGTATGCAGTGATGCACGGGCAGTTGCTCAAGCCGCGCAGCTTCGATCCCGTCGCAGGCGTGATGAGCCTCGACGAGACGCGCGCGCGGCTGGCGCATATCCGCGAAGCAGTGGCGAATTCGGCCGAGTATATGCCCAAGCATCGCGATTTCATCGCTGAGCATTGCGCGGCATGATGCGCGCGATTTTTGCTGTGATCGTCACCAGCATGCTCGCTGCCCCGGGCATTGCTGACACACCCGCGCCGCCGATCGACCTGAACCAGCTGGGCTTCGAGCCGAGTGACGCCAAGGTCGCGATCCTCCGTGCCAAGGACAGTCTGCCGCTCGACTGGACGCTGGTCGACTCGGCCGGGCATGTCCTTCTTCGCGGCAAGACCCAGGCTATCGGCAAGGACGGGGCGTCGGGGGAAGAGCTTCAGCGCATCGACTTCTCCGCGGTGGAGGCGCCGGGCGAGGGCTATCGGCTGATCGTCGCCGGCGCATCGAGCGACGCATTTGCCATACGCAAGAAGCTTTATCGACCGCTTGCCAAGGATGCCGCGGCATTCTTTTATCACCAGCGCGCAGGTGTGCCGATCGAAGCCAAGCTGGTCGGTGCCGGCTGGGCACGGCCGGCGGGGCATGCCCGCGAGATCGTAACGTGCTTCGCCGGCACCGACGAGCGCGGACTGAAATGGCCTGGCTGCAGCTACAGGCTCGACGTCACCGGCGGCTGGTATGACGCGGGCGATCACGGCAAATATGTCGTCAATGGCGGTATCGCGCTGTGGACGCTGCTTAATGCCTATGAGCGCCGCCCCACGGCGTTCGCCGACGGATCGCTGAAGATCCCCGAGGCGGGCAATGGCGTCAGCGACCTGCTCGACGAGGCGCGCTACGAGATGGCGTTCCTGCTGCGGATGCAGGTGCCGCAGGGCATGCACGCAAAACTGCCGGTGGGCCCATTCAAGCCGGTGAAGCCGGGCCAATCGCCCTGGGAAGCCGATGCCGCCGACCTTGACGACATCGATGCCGGCGGGATGGCGCACCAGAAGGTCGCCGATCGCTTCTGGACCGCGCTGCCCACCCCGCCGCAGGACGATCGCCAGGAGCGGCTGCTCTATCCGCCGACCACTGCCGCGACGCTCAACCTCGCGGCGACGGCGGCGCAATGCGCGCGGTTGTGGCGGGGCGTTGATGACGGGTTCGCTGCGCGGTGCCGCGCTGCGGCCGAGCGCGCCTGGCGCGCGGCGCTGCGCAATCCGCAGGTTTACGCCACCAACAGCTTCACTGGCAGCGGCGGCTATGGCGACACGCAACTTTCCGACGAATTCTATTGGGCTGCGGCCGAATTGTTCGCGACCACGGGTGAGGCGGCGTATCTTGAGGCGCTGCGCCGCTCGCCGCACTTCGGCGCGCAGGTCGAGGAGCCTGGCTGGCCCTCCACCGCAACGCTCGGAACGATCACCCTGGCGATTGCGGCACCCAAGCTGCCGGCCGCCGATGTGAAGCGGCTGCGCGGCGCGATCCTCGATGCGGCGGACCGCTTTCTCGCCAACTCAAAGGGGAATGGCTATGGCATCCCCTATCGCGCCAGCGACTACCCCTGGGGGTCGAATTCGGCGCTGCTCAACCGCGCGATGCTATTGGGGCTGGCGCACGACTTCACCGGCGAGGCGAAGTATCGCGCAGGCGTTGTCGCCACGATCGATTATCTGCTGGGGCGCAATCCGCTCAGCCAATCCTATGTCAGCGGCTTTGGCGCACGGGCGATGCGCAATCCGCATCACCGTTTCTGGGCGCATTCGCTCGATGCCCGGCTGCCCGGGCCGCCGCCAGGCGTCCTCTCCGGCGGGCCCAATTCGACTGCGATGAGCGACGACGTCGCCGCGAAGATGAAGGGCAAGTGCGCGCCGCAGAAATGCTGGGCCGACGACATCCGCGCCTATGCGCTCAACGAAGTCGCGATCAACTGGAATGCACCGCTCGTCTGGGTGGCGGCGTGGCTGGATAGCTGATGCCTCCCCTCCCTGGAAGGGGGAGGGGAGGGAGGCACTTCACTTCACGGTAAGCGTCGTGCTTTTGAGTGTTGCGGAATTCGGACCCGCCGAGATCGTGAATGTCCCCGGCTCGACGACGCGCTTCATGTCGACATTCCACAGCGCAAGATCCTCGGGCGTAAGCTCGAAGCTGACCGTCTTTTTCTCGCCGGGCTTCAGCGTGACGCGTTCGAAGCGCTTGAGCTCGATCAGCGGGCGCGTGACGCTCGCCTCGTCGTCATGGACATAAAGCTGGACCACTTCGTCGCCGGCGCGCTTGCCGGTGTTGCTCACATCAACGCGCACGGTCACTTTGTCGGCGATCCCGATCGTGCCGCTCGCCAGGCTCGGCGCCGAGACGTCGAAGCTGGTATAGCTAAGGCCGTATCCGAACGGATAGAGCGGCGTGGTGTCGCCGAACAGATAGCCGCGCCGCGCGCTCGGCTTCTTGTTATAGTAGATCGGCAGCTGGCCGACGCTGCGCGCGATCGACACCGGCAGCTTGCCGCCGGGATTGTATCGGCCGAACAGCACATCGGCGAGCGCAGTTCCGGTCTGCTCGCCGAGATACCAGCCCTCGATCAGCGCCGGCGCCTTTTCGGCGAGATAGTTGACCGAATAGGGGCGGCCGTTGAGCAAGATCACCACCACTGGCTTGCCCAGCGCGAAGATTTCGCGCGCGAGCTGATCCTGTGGGCCGGGCAGGTCCAGCGTGTCGCTGTCGCCGAGATGGTTGTCCGCCCAGGCCTCGCGGCTGATCGCTTCGTTGCCGCCGAGCACCAGCACCACCACATCGGCGTTCTTCGCGGTCTCGAGTGCTTGCGCGCGGAGCCGGTCATTCTCGGCGGGATCGGCGAGCTTGACTGCGTCCTGTGCCCAGACGCGGTGATCGGTGATCTTGATGCCCTCGGCGAAATCGACTTGGAACTTGCCCTTGGCTTCGCCTTGCAGTCCTTCGAGGACGCTGACGACATGGTTGGGCACGTCCGAATAGCCGCCGATCGGGGTGTCCTTGGCATGGGTGCCGATCACTGCCATCCGCTTGATCCCGCTGGCATCGAGGGGAAGCAGTCCGTCGGCGTTCTTGAGCAGCACGACCGATTCGCGTGCAGCCTGGCGCGCAAGCGCGATCGCGCCGGGCGTGTTCGTCTTCTTCGCCGCAGTATTCATGTCGGCATAGGGGTTCTCGAACAACCCCCCTCGAACTTCATGCGCAGAACGCGGCGCACGGCGTTGTCGATCTGGCCTTCGCTCAGCCGGCCCGCGCGGACGAGCTCGACGAGGTGGTTGAAGCCCTCGCCGTCGGGCGTTTCGACATCGACCCCGGCATCGATCGCGCGGGCGGCGGCGTCCTTGATATCCTTGTACATCTTGTGGCGCGTAACCAGCTCGCGCACCGCGAAATAATCGCTGACCACCGCGCCCTGGAAACCCCATTCGCCACGCAGCACATCGGTGAGCAGCCATTTGTTGGCGTGGCTCGGGATGCCGTCAATTTCGTTGTAGGACGCCATCACTGACATCACCGGCAACCCGGTGACGGCGCGCTGGAAGGGCGGGAAGAAATCCTCGCGCAGCGTGCGCTCACCCAGCGAGGCCGGGCCGACATTGGTGCCGTTCTCGGGCTGGCCGTGGCCGGTCATGTGCTTCAAGGTGACGAACACCTTGTCCTTGGCGAGCGGCAGCGTGGTTCCCTGGAAGCCGCGAATCGCCGCAAGGCCCATCTCGCCGACGAGATACGGATCCTCGCCATAAGTTTCCTCGATGCGGCCCCAGCGGGGATCGCGTGCCACGTCGACGACGGGGGCGAGGACGAGATTGGCGCCGCGCGCGCGCGCCTCGCTGGCGGCAACGCTGAAGACTTGCTCGACCAGCTTGGGGTCCCAACTCGATGCCAGTGCGATCGATTGCGGGAAGCTGGTGGCACCGGGCGCGACGAGCCCGTGGAGCGACTCCTCGTGCATCAGCATCGGAATGCCGAGCCGGCTATTCTCCATCGCCCAGCGCTGCGCGGCATTGATGTAGCGCGCGGTTTCCTCGGGGCTGCGATTTGCGCCCTCCGCATCGGCGCCGGCATTGGTGGTGCCGATCTCGACGCCCTTGCGATCCGAGGGACGGGAGATCATGCCTAGGCCGTTGGGAAAGCTCTTGCTCGCCTTTGCGGGATCGAAATCGCCGGCCGGGGTCTGCACCTGGCCTTTGTTAAGCCACAGCGCCACGAGCTGCGCCACCTTTTCGTCGAGCGTCATCCTGCGCAGCAGATCCTCGACGCGCGCTTCGACCGGCTGCGCGGCATCCTTGTAAAGCGGCTTGTCGGCACGTGCAGTCTGGGCGTGTGCGACGGGCGCTAGAACAGGCGCAAATGCGATTGCCGCAACGGCTGCCAAAGCGATGGTGCGAATGCGGCAGGCGCGGGCGCCGGGCACATGGCCGGGAACGGTCATATCCTCTCCTTCAAAGGTCGCGGCGGTCTGCCGTCTGATTATGGTAGCGCTATCAACTATAGGGGCGCCCTCGCGCAAGGGTCAATCTGAGCGACATTGCTTTCTATATCGTCGCAACTTATTCCGTCTGCGCAAGGAGCGGAATGAGCAGACCAAGCCGAAGAAGCCGGGGCACCGTAACGGTACAGGATGTTGCACGCGCCGCAGGCGTGTCCGCCATGACCGTATCTCGTGTGGTCAATGGGGGCTCGAACGTTCGCGAGGCGACGCGCGAAGCGGTGATCGAAGCGATCGCCAAGCTCAATTATTCGCCCAACAGCGCGGCGCGGAGCCTTGCGGCGGGCGAGGCTACGCAGATCGGGCTGCTCTATGCCAACCCATCCGCCGCCTATCTCTCGCAATTCCTGATCGGCGCGCTCGCCGCGGCACGCCGGGTGGGCTGCCATCTCGTACTCGAGGCATGCGATGGCGACCGTCCCGACGAGCAGGCCGAGGCGACCCGTCAGTTCGCCTCGACCAGTGTCGAAGGCGTGATCCTGCCGCCGCCGCTTTCGGAGGCCGCGCCCGTGCGCGCCGAGCTCGAAGCGGCGGGCATTCCCTGGGTGTCGGTGGCGATGGGCCTGCCGCCCGAGAACAGCCTCAATGTCCGTATCGACGATTTCGCGGCGGCGTCGGCGATGACGCGGCACCTGCTCGATCTCGGCCACCGCACTATCGGCTTCATCCGCGGCAATCCCAACCAGACCTCGAGCGCCGAGCGGTATCGCGGCTTCGCCGCTGCGCTCGAAGCCGCGGGGTATGACATCAACGCGATGCCGGTGGAGCAGGGCTATTTCACCTTTCGCTCGGGCATCGTCGCTGCCGAGCGCCTTCTCGATCGCACCAATCCGCCGACGGCGATCTTCGCCAGCAACGACGACATGGCCGCAGCCGCGGTGGGCGTGGCGCATCGCCGCGGGCTGCACGTCCCGCAGGATGTCAGCATCGTCGGGTTCGACGACACGTCGCTTGCGACGACGATCTGGCCCGAGCTTACCACCGTCCGCCAGCCGATCGCGGCAATGGCAGAATCTGCACTCAACCTGCTGCTCGCCCGCATCCGTGCGCATCGCGGCGCCGATGGTGGCGTTCTAGAGGAGCAGGTGCTCGATCACGAACTGATTATGCGCGAATCCTCCGGCCCGCCCGGCGCCGCTATTCCTGGAACCGGAGCGGCGCGCGCCAAGCCGCGCGGACGCTAGTATCTTGCTTTTCAGGCGCGACCGCGCCACCGTTACCGCTAACACGTCCGGTGCGTCAGGCGCCGGCGGCCAGGAGAGGACTTGGGGATGAACCAAACAGCGGAGCGGGCCAATTTCGGCCTGATCGGCGCCATCGTCGCGGTCGCGACGATTGGGGGGCTGCTATTCGGCTATGACAGCGGCGCAGTGAACGGCACCCAACCGGGGCTTAAGGCGGCGTTCGCGCTCGACGATGCGGGGCTCGGCTTCACTGTCGGCTCGCTGCTGATCGGCTGCGTAGCCGGCGCCTTCTTCGCTGGCACGCTGGCCGACCGGTTCGGTCGTCGCAACGTGATGCGCCTCGCGGCACTGCTCTTCCTCGGCGGCGCGCTGGTCCAGGGTTTCGCGCACGATCACACGCTCTTCGTCATCGCCCGGATCATCGGCGGCATGGCGGTGGGCGCGGCCTCGGTGCTGTCGCCGGCCTATATCTCCGAAGTCGCTCCTGCCAACATCCGCGGGCGGATGACGTCGGTGCAGCAGGTGATGATCATCACCGGGCTGACGCTGGCGTTTGTCGTTAATTACTTCCTCCAGCAGGCGGCGGGCAATGACTCGACCAATGTGCTGTGGGGCGGCATCGAAGCATGGCGCTGGATGTATCTGATGCAGGCACTGCCTGCGGCGGTGTTTCTCGTCGCGCTGTTCTTCATTCCGGAAAGCCCGCGCTTCCTCGTTTCGAAGGGCCGCAACCCCGAGGCGCTGGGCGTGCTGAGCAGCCTGTTCGGCACCACCGCTGGCGGCCTCAAGCTTGCCGAAATCCAGTCGACGTTTTCGCAGGATCACCGTCCGCGCCTTGCCGACGTGCTGACCCCAGCGGGCGGTCGCGGCTTCCTTGGCGTACGCAAGATCGTCTGGGTGGGCATCATGCTGGCGGTGTTCCAGCAGCTCGTTGGTATCAATGTGATCTTTTATTATGGCTCGACGCTGTGGCAGCTCGCCGGCTTCACCGAAGCCGATTCGCTGATGATCAACATCGTTTCCGGCGTCGTCTCGATCGCGGCCTGCTTCCTGACCATAGCGCTGATCGACAAGATCGGCCGCAAGCCGCTGCTCCTGGTCGGTTCGGCGGGCATGGCGGTGACGCTCTTCGTGATGGTCTATGCTTTCAGCCATGGCTCGCTCGATCCGGCCGGCAAGCTCGTGCTTTCGAGAGACCTTGGTATGGTCGCGGTGGTCGCCGCCAATCTCTATGTGATCTTCTTCAACGTCTCGTGGGGCCCGGTGATGTGGGTGATGCTCGGCGAGATGTTCCCCAACCAGATCCGCGGATCGGCGCTGGCGGTGTGCGGCTTCTTCCAGTGGTTCGCCAATTATCTGATCGCGCAGAGCTTCCCGGTGATGGCGGCAAAGAGCCTGACCGGCAGCTATGTGTTCTACGGCGTCTGCGCGGTGATCAGCCTGTTCCTGGTGCAGCGGTTCATCCACGAGACCAAGGGCAAGGAACTGGAAGCGATGGAAGGCTGATCGCCTTCCATGCGTTGAGACTATCGGGAGGGGCGCGGCTGCGAGGCCGCGCCCCTCTGCACAAGGAGACCGACCCATGACCCGCACGCCTGCACGTCCGTTCCGATCGCGCGAATGGTTCGCGGCGCCCGGCCGCGCCGACATGGCGGCGCTCTATCTCGAGCGTTTCATGAACTACGGCATCACCCCCGACGAGCTGCGCGGCGGCAAGCCGATCATCGGCATCGCGCAATCGGGCAGCGACATCGCACCGTGCAATCGCATCCACCTCGAGACGGTCAAGCGGGCGCGGGAGGGCATATTGGCGGCGGGCGGCATACCGATGGAGTTTCCGCTCCACCCGATCTTCGAGAATTGCCGGCGACCGACCGCGGCGCTGGATCGCAACCTCGCCTATCTCGGGCTGGTCGAGATCCTCAACGGCTATCCGATCGATGCGGTGATCCTCACTACCGGCTGCGACAAGACCACGCCGTCGTCGCTGATGGCGGCCTCCACGGTCGACATCCCGGCGATCGTCCTCTCCGGCGGGCCGATGCTCGACGGCTGGCATGAAGGCGAGTTGGTCGGAAGCGGCACCGTTATCTGGCGGAGCCGGCGGAAGATGGCGGCGGGCGAGATCGACGAGGAGGAGTTCCTCCGCCGCGCTACCGACAGCGCCCCCTCGGCCGGCCATTGCAACACGATGGGCACCGCCTCGACGATGAACAGCATCGCCGAGGGCCTCGGCATGAGCCTGCCCGGCTGCGCGATGATCCCTGCGCCGTACCGCGAGCGCGGGCAGATGGCCTACGAGACCGGGCGGCGGATCGTCGAGATGGCCTATGAAGACCTGCGGCCCTCGAAGATCCTGACCAAGGCCAGCTTCCTCAACGCGATCAAGCTGCTCACTGCGATCGGCGGCTCGACCAACGCCCAGCCGCATCTCGTCGCGATGGCGCGGCATGCCGGGCTCGAGATTACCCCGGACGACTGGCGCAGCGGCTATGACCTGCCGCTGGTGGTCAACATGCAGCCCGCCGGCACCTATCTCTCCGAACGCTTCCACCGCGCCGGCGGCATCCCGGCGGTGCTGACCGAGATGCTCGCCAACGGCGCGCTCGATGGCAGCGTGATGACCTGCACCGGCAAGACCCTCGCCGAGAATGTCGCCGGGGCGACGGTGCACGACCGCGACGTGATCCTGCCGTGGAACGCGCCGCTCAAGGAGAAGGCCGGGTTCCTCGTCCTCATCGGCAACCTGTTCGACATCGCGATCATGAAGACCAGCGTGATCTCGGACGATTTCCGCGCGCGCTATCTGTCGCGGCCGGGCGCCGAAGGCGTGTTCGAGGGACGGGCGATACTCTTCGACGGATCGGACGATTACCACCACCGGATCAACGATCCCGCGCTGGAGATCGACGCCAACTGCATCCTGGTGATCCGCGGCGCCGGGGTGCTCGGCTGGCCGGGCTCGGCCGAGGTGGTCAACATGCAGCCGCCGGATCATATCATCCAGCAGGGTATCATGAGCCTGCCGACCTTGGGCGACGGCCGCCAATCGGGCACGTCGGACAGCCCCTCGATCCTCAATGCCTCGCCCGAGAGCGCGGCGGGGGGCGGGCTGGCCTGGCTGCGCACCGGGGACACGATCCGCGTCGACCTGAACGCGGGGACCTGCAACGCGCTGGTCGAGCCCGACGAGATCGCGCGCCGCAAGACCGAGCCGGCGCCGCCGATCCCGGAGAGCAACACGCCGTGGGAAGAACTGTACCGCGAGAAAGTGGGGCAATTGGGCGAGGGCGGGGTGCTCGACTTTGCGCTCAACTATCGGCGGACCAGCGAGAAAGTGCCGCGGCACAATCACTGATCCGGCGGTGGCGAGTTGCGAGCGGAAATGTAGGGAAATTTCGGCTTAGCGTCACAGAATGCGTGTGAATCGTGAAATTCCGTTGCGCGGACTTGTAACGATATTGCGTTGCTCAGGAGGGGGAATCCGGATCGTGCAAAGAGCGTGAGACCAAGCGTCTCACGCAAAATCCTACATTGGAAGCCCGAACCGCGTGACGCGGCACGATAACGCGCCGGCATGGCTGCGCGCGCGGCGACCTGCCGTTCCTCCCTGCCTATGCCGGCAATCTACTGCAGGCTGGGCTTCGGCCGTCGCTGCGCGGTTCGGTGACCGCGCCGGCGCCGGCCTGAGCGGCGTCAGCGCGGATCGGCGCGGCGATCGCCCTTGCGGCGTTCCGGCCCGGGATAGGCGATGCCGTCGTTCCTGCGCCGGTCGCGTGCGCGGCGGTCGTCGTGCTGCGGGAGGGATTCTCGTCCATTGCCGGTCTCCTGGCCAAAAGCCAGGATCAACCTAAAACTGCTCTGCTAACAAAAGGTTAGCTGGTGGCCGCGTTCAATGGACCCGCGTTCTGAACGAGAGGCCGATGATCCTCGGCTCATTCACGAAGCCGGTATTGTTGTTGAAATCGATGCCGCCCTTCACATTCTCCTCGTCGGTGATGTTGCGGACGAAGGCGGCGAGTTCGAAGCTGCCGTCACGCTTGGCATAGCCGATCCGCAGGCCGCCCTCGAACTGACCGTCGCTGTAGAATTCGCGCGACTGGTAGAGGAAGAAATTGGTGTAGCCCTGATAGGCCCAATCGGTGAAGGCGAAGATCTCGCCATCGCCGCCGATCGGGATCGCATAGCGCGCGGTGGCGTCGACGATCCATTCGGGCGCCTGGGGAAACGGATTGCCGTCGACCAGCGCGCGGGGCGTGCCTGCGATCGTCACCAGCGGATCGGTGACCGTGCACTGGGCGCAAATGCCCACGGCGAGATTGGGGTCGTCGATCCGGGTATTGTTGTAGCTCACGCCGGCGGTGAAGCGGAGCGACGTGGTCGGGCGGAACTCGGAGTTGAGCTCGAAGCCCCAGGCCTTGCCCTTGTTGGCGTTGAGCAGTTGGACGAGGTTGCCGCTGCCGCCCACTGCCGTGAATTGCGGGTCGTCGACGGTGTAGGTGAAGGCGGTGGCGTTGATGCGCACCCGGCGATCGAACAACTCGCTCTTGATGCCGGCTTCCCAGGACAGGATCTTTTCCGACGTCGCGATCGAGGGCGGATTGAAGAAGGCGACGTCGCGGCCCTGGATCGAAGGCGCGCGGAAGCCGCTGGCAACACGGCCATAAAGGCTGAAGCCGGGCGTGAGATCGTACATCGCACTGACGTCCCAGCTGATCCGCTCGTCCGAAACCGATCGGTCATCGGCGGGCGATCCGCCGATCACTTCGAATTGCTTGTCGTCCTCGGTGTACCGAAGTCCGCCGGTGAGCTTGAACGCATCGGTCAGCGCATAGCTTGCCTGCCCGAACACCGCCCAGCTCTGGTTCTGATGGCGTACGGTGGTAGGCGGCGGGAAGCTGAAGCCTTCGGTCAGAACGGTGAAGTCGCTGTCGAAATAGAAGGCGCCGACCTGCCATCCGAACGGGCCGCTGCCCGAACTGGCGAGGCGAATCTCCTGCGTCCATTGATCGAGGTCGAGCGAATCCTCGGTATCGGACTGGAAGGGGATGAAGCCCGGACCGTTGGTGGCAGTGCCGCCATCGACATCGGCGCGGCTGCTGCCCTGGGTGGTTTCATAGGCGGTGATCGACGTGAGCACCGCGCCGCCGAAATCATAATCGAGCTTCAGCGAGCTGCCCCAGCCGCGATATTGGGCGCGATTGTCGCCGCCCGCATCGAGATACACGGTGTCGCGCTGGAAATTCTGGTTGAGATCGTTGTTGCCGGGCCCGAGGATATTGGCGCGGAACACGGCCGCAGCGCCTTCGCCGTCGAAGCGGCGATAGTGGATGTTCGCCAGCGCGCTGAACGCCTCGGTCGGCGTGAACAGCAGCTGGGCGCGCGCCGCGACCTCGTCATATTGGCCATAGGCGTTCTTCTGGCCGGTAAAGCCATTGTCGATCCAGTTGTCGCGGTGCTGGAAAAGCACCGAGACGCGCGCCGCCAGCCTTTCGGGGACGATCGGGCCGCCGGCGCCGCCCTCGGCACTGATCGTGCCGTAGCTGCCCGCCGAGACCGAGGCCTGGGCGTCGAAATTATCCGACGGCTTGACGGTATCGAACTTGATGATGCCGGCAGGCGTGTTGCGGCCGAACAGCGTGCCCTGCGGACCGCGCAGCACTTCGACGCGTTCGATATCGAAGATCGGCGTGCTCTTCAGCGCGACATTCTCGAGCACGACATCGTCCATGATCACGGAGACGGGCTGCGAGGCGGCGAGATCGAAATCGGTGTTGCCCAAGCCGCGAATATAGAAGCGCGGCGCGACCCGGCCGTTCGAGCTTTCTGCATAGAGCCCGGGGACGCGCGTCGCGAGCGCGGTGATGTCGTTGCCCGAATTGAAGATCGTCTGGAGCTGCTCGCCGTCGAGCGTTGCGACCGACACCGGCACGTCCTGGATATTTTCGGCGCGGCGCTGCGCGGTCACGACGATATCGGGAAGCCCTGCCTCGGGCGCACTCGCAGCTTCCTGGGCCTGGGCCGCGCCTGCGGCGGCAATCAGGGGCAAGGCGGTTGCCGTGACGGCGAGCCAGCGGAGGCGGAAACGCGCGGCGGAGCGGTGGTGCTGCATCTGATCCCCATTTCTGCCGCGGGCTCATTGCCCTGATCGCGCTGCGTTGCAGCGTCACCCGCGCGTCAGGAAACTGACACGAAATCCCCGTTTCCGCGACAGGATTCGGCAATATTGGCGAAATTGCGTGAAATTGCGTTGCAATGCAAAAACTTGTGCCCGCGGATTCCGGCTGGGGGACGCGCGCCGCGCCGATGCGGGCGTTGCCTGCAGGATGCCCTTTCGCGACGTTTCGGAACGAGGCGCGGTTACGCGGCGGCGGAGACTATACGCCTTCGCGGATCAGATGCCCCGGCGCGCCCGGCACGCTGACGGTGAAGGCGAACAGATCGCCGGCATTCGGGTTTGCCGCCTTTTCTTCGGCCGAATGGTGCTTGTTCGCCGTGGTGGCATAGACCGTCTTCAGGTCCGGCCCGCCGAACGCGACCTTGGTGATCGCGTCGACCGGGAAAGCGATCGTCTCGAGCAACTCGCCCGCCGGCGAATAGCGGTGCACCGCGCTGCCCATATAGAGGCCGATCCACACACAGCCTTCGGCATCGATCTGCGGACCGTCGGGGAAGCCCTGGCCATCGGCGATGCGGACGAATTCGCGGCGATTGACCAGCGCGCCCGCGGCATCGATGTCGCAGGCATAGACGATGCGGCCGAGCGTATCGACATGATAGAGCGTCTTGCCGTCGGGCGAGACGGCGGGGCCGTTGGTGATCGTGACGAGCGGCGAGCTGGCGACGCATTCGCCATTGTCGGCGAGCCGATAGATCGCGCCGCTGACGTCGGACTCTCCATCGTCCATGCTGCCGAACCACAGCCGGCCTTGCGGATCGACGGTGGCGTCGTTGAGGCGGTTGCCGGGCTTGTCGGGCTCGGGCGTGGCGATCTGGGTGAAGCTGCCGTCGCGCTCGTCGAAGCGGGCGACGCCGGTCTGCAGGCCAGCCGCGAAGCCGCCGCCGGCGATCGGCAGGACGAAGCCGACCTGGGCGGGCGCGTCCCAGCTCTTCTTGTCGCCGCTTGCGGGATCGAAGCGGTGAATCTTGTGGCTCTTGATGTCGACGAACCAGAGCGCCTGGTCACGTTCGACCCAGACCGGGCCTTCGAGAAGCGGTGCCGCGAGGTTCCAGACGCTTACCGGTTCCGACGTCACCACGTTGCTCATCTCAGCGCCACCCTGCATCCACGAAATATTCGTGGCCCGTTACCAGCCGGGCATCGTCCGACGCAAGGAAGAGTGCCATCGCGGCGATATCGTCGGGGACAAGGCGGCCCTTGAGGCATTGCGCCTTGACGATCTCGGCCTCGCCCTCTGGTGTGTACCACTTCATCTGGCGCGGCGTCTTGACGTTGCCGGGCACAATGCAGACCGAGCGGATGCCGTGCGGACCCAGGTCGCGGGCGAAGCTGCGGGTGAGGCCTTCGATCGCGGCTTTCGAGGTCTGGTAGAGCGTCAGCTCCTCCAGCGCGAGGTGCCAGGAGATCGAGCCGAGATTGATGATCACGCCGGCGCCCTTGGCCTTCATGCCCGGAATCACTGCCTGCGCCATGAAGAAAAGATGCTTGAGGTTGGTGTTGAGCCGATTGTCCCAATAGGCCTCGGTCACTTCCTCGATCGTGTGGCGATCGTCGTTGGCCGCGTTGTTGACGAGGATGTCGAAGCCGCCATTTTCGGCGATCAGCGCCGCGACCTGCGCCTGCGCGGCGGCGATGTCGGTCAGGTCGACGCGCTTGTAGACCGGAGCCTTGCCCGCGCCCTGCAGGTTCGCGACCAGCGCGGCGGAATCCGCGTCGGCGATGTCGAAGAAGGTGACGTCGGCACCCTGGCGGACGAAACCTTCGACGAGTCCCGCGCCGATCCCCGATCCGCCGCCGGTGACGAGCACGCGCTTGCCCTTGAGGCTGGGATAGACGGCCCGCTGTTCGCGCGTGAGCGGCAGGGCAGAGGGGTCAGCTTCGGACATGCAGGTATACCTTGGAGGAAGAGGTCGAACGGGCGCGGATCACAGAAGGCCGCGGCCCGAGAGGTTGCGCATCAGGTCGCGGATGCCGAACACCCAGGGGGCGGCGTCCTTCGATGTGGTGACGCGGTTGACGAGGGCGCCGAGCTTGGGCGTGGCGATGCGCACCACGTCGCCAGGCTTGTGGGTGAAGCCGCGGCCGGGATGGTCGCGATCCTGGACCGGCGCGAACAGCGTGCCGAGGAACAGCGCGAAGCCGTCGGGATATTGGTGCTCGCTCAGCGCCTGGCGGACGAGATCGGTGGGATCGCGGCTGATCTCGCTCATCTTGTTGGTGCCGTGGAGGGTGTAACCCTCCGGCCCGTCGATGGTGAGATCGACCACGGCGGAGCGGACGTCGTCCATCGTGAAATGCGCGTCGAACAGGCGGATGAACGGGCCGATTGCGGTCGAGGCGTTATTATCCTTGGCCTTGCCGAGGAGGAGGGCGCTACGGCCTTCGAAATCGCGCAGATTGACGTCGTTGCCCAGCGTCGCGCCGCGGACGGTCCCGGCGCGATCGACGACCAGGACGATCTCGGGCTCGGGGTTGTTCCAGTCGCTGTCCGATCGGATGCCGATTTCGGCGCCCCAGCCGACGGCGGAGAGCACCGGCGCCTTGGTGAACACCTCGGCATCGGGGCCGATCGCGACTTCGAGATATTGCGACCACATGCCGGCCTCGATCAGCGCAGCCTTGAGGCTGGCGGCCTCGGGCGTGCCGGGGACGACCGAGCGGATGCCCGAGCCGACCTTGGCCTCGAGGTCGCCGCGGATCGTTGAGGCCTTGTCGGCGTCGCCGCGCGCGCGCTCCTCGATCACGCGCTCGATCGCCGACAGCGCGAAGGTAACGCCGCAGGCCTTGACGCATTGCAGGTCGATCGGGGCGAGCAGGTGCGGGCCGGCGGGCGTGCCGAGTGCCTCGACGCCGCAGATCGCCGGGCCGTCGAGGCTGGCGACATCGTCGCGCTCGAGCAGGTCGGCGACGGTGGCGGCGTGGCCCGAGACGTCGAGCACAAGGCCGCCGCGGATCAGCACCGGAGTGGGGCCGGCATCGAGTTCGACGCGGCCAACCAGGATCGCCTGACCGTGATCGTCAGGGAGCAATTGAATCGAAGACGCTTCCAAGACCTCTCGCCTTTATGCTTTTGATAGCGCTACCATTGAGTTGCCCATAGCGCGCTGTCAAGACCGATCCATAGGGCTGTGCCGCGCTTCCTATCGCGAATTTTCAAATATGCGATGCGATTTCATTCCAAACGCGCGCCCATCACGCGACCCAACCGCGGAGATCGGGTTCCTCGCCGATCAGTGCAAGGCCGTGTGCGATCGACGTCAGCTCGCCCCCGGTGGCGATGCGGGCGTCGCCGAAGCGGCGCGTAAACAGCGCGCGGATCGCCGGGATCAGCGAGGATCCGCCGGTCAGGAATACGCGGTCGATCGCGTCGGGATCGAGCCCGGCCTTTGCGAGCGCCGCGCCCATCGCGGTTTCGATACGGACGAGATCCTTGGCGATCCACTGCTCGAAATCGGATCGGCGGACCTCGGCGGAGACATCGACGCCGCCGCCGGTAAAGCGGAATTCGGCCTGGTCGTCGGTGGACAGTGCGCGCTTTACCTTGCCGACTGCATCGTAGAGCGGGAATCCCTGCTCATGCTCGATCAGCGCGATCATCCGGCCGATCGGCTGCGGATCGGTGGCGTCGCGCTGCAGGCGACGGAGTTCGTCGAGCGTCCGGCGGTTGCGCATCAAAGCAAGGCGCGACCAATCGGCGAACTCGGCGAAATAGCCGCCCGGGATCTCGAGCAGCTTGTCGAACGAGCGATAGGTGCCGCCCTTGCCGAGCAGCGGCAGCACCAGCTTGTCGACAATGCGCTGATCGAAACGGTCTCCGGCGATGCCGACGCCCGACGATGCCAGCGGCGTGCAGCGCCGCGCCGCGCCGGGCTCGGCGACCCGAACGATCGAAAAGTCGGTGGTGCCGCCCCCAAAGTCGGCGACCAGGATCGTGGCGGGCTCGTCGAGCCGCGATGCGTAGCTATAGGCGGCGCCGAGCGGCTCGTAGACGTAATGGAGCTCGACCCCGAAATCCTTGAGCATCAGATCGTAGCGCTGGCGCGCGAGCGCAGGATCGGCCCGCGCGCCGGCATATTCGACCGGGCGCCCGACGACGACGCGGCGAGGCCGCGCATCGAGCCTTCCGCCGGCATGCGCGACGAGGCGCTGCAGGAACAGCGCCCCTAGATCCTCGAAGCGGAACGGCTTGCCGAAAATCTGGGTGCGCTCGAACAGCGGGGACGCCGCGACGCTCTTGAACGACTGCACGAAGCGGCTGTCGAGCGGCGACTGGAGATATTCGGCGATCGCCCAAGGCCCCGCTTCGTGGGCGATGCCGTTCCAGCCGCGCTCCTCTTCCCAGAAGCACAGCGCCGAGCGGAACACCGCGCCCGTCGCCTCTTCGCCGGCGAACTCCAGCAGATGCGAACCGCCGGCCCCGTCGGCCAGCGCGACGACGGTATTGGTAGTGCCGAAATCCAGGCCGAGCGCCTGTGCAGTCCCGTCGCTGGGCACGACATGCTCCCTTGTCCGGTGGGGATTCCGCCGCGCGGAGGCGAGGGGCGGCGCCTATCGCATGCGCTAGGTCAGGCGACAAGTGCCGGGCGGACGAACGAAAAGAGGCCGTTGGTCGCGGCGCATCAGGATTGAGATCGGCGCCATTCCTCCAACGCCGCTATGGCCCGCTGGCGCACCGCATCGGGGCTGCCGTCCGCATCGATGACGACATGGCGCGCCGGATCGGCCGCGGCCTGGTCGAGATAGGATTGGCGAATGCGGCGGTGAAAGGCGAGATCCAGCGTCTCGAATCTGCCTTCGTCGATCGCTGCGGCGGCAAGGCGGCCCTTGCTTCGCGCCAGGCCGATGACCGGATCAAGGTCGAGAACCAGCACCAGATCGGGCCAAACGTCGCCCACGGCGACGCGATGGAGGTATCGGATGAAGTCTTCCGGCATTCCGCGACCGGCGCCCTGATAGGCGATGGTCGAGCCGACATAGCGATCCGAAACCACTGAGGTGCCGGCCGCCAGCGCCGGGAGAATGACTCGGCGGACATGCTCGACCCGCGCCGCGGTCATCAGCAGTAATTCCGAATTCTGGTCCCAGCTATCATCGCTTCCCGAGAGGATGAGCGCGCGGATCTGCTCGCCCTGCGCGGTTCCGCCAGGCTCGCGCGTCATGATCGCGCGCGCGCTGCCCTGGTTCAGATGCTCGGCGAGATGCTTGACGATCCCAGTCTTGCCGCAGCCATCGACCCCCTCGACGGCATAGAAGAATGCGGGCGTGTCCATCGTCGCCCTTTAGCATGGGCGACGGGCTTGTCACCGCCCGGCGTCAGGCCGCGCGCGTCAAACGAACAGCGCTGCGGTGACTGCGGCGACGCGCGACGGGTCGACATCGTCGAGCAGGAATTCGAGTTCGGGGTTGCAGCTATAGCCGATCATCCGGCCATCGCGCGCCGAACCGACCGAGAGCAGGCGCCAGCCGGCTTCCTCGCGCAGCGCGGCGAGACCGCCGGGGGCGGGAAAGCGATCGGGATCGACGATGACGGTCGCCTTGGCGGGCAAGCCTGCACCGAGGGTGGCGCGGCAGACGCGCAGCGCAAAGGCGTGCGGGCCGGCCGCGCTGGGCGGCTCGACGGTCTCGCCGGTCGGGGTGTCGCTGACCAGCCCGGCCGGAAGCGGGGTGCCGAGCACCGGAACGCGCTTGGCAACGGGCAGCACCTGCGCGACAGGCGCGATCTGGGCGGGTTCGGCGGCAACCGGCACGGCGCCGGGCTCGGCGAGCACGGCGGCGATGTCGGCGATACGCGTGCGGCTGCGGGCATGGCGCGCCTCGGGGCTGGCGATTGTGCCGACCAGCATGTCGAGCGCGCCCGAGCGGTAGCGCGCCTCGACATGGACCCGCAGCGCGGCGGCATCGGGCACGCCGAACAGGGAAAACAGCGCGCGCAGCGTTGCCGCGTTCCAGCGCGGAAGCACCTTCTGGGCATTTTCGATGCGCGAAAGATTGACCGGCGGCAGGCCGTAGTCGCGCTCGATCGCGGCGATGGTCAGCGCGGGATCGCCGGCACGTCGCGCACGGAGCGCCGCGGCGAGCAGCACGGCGAAGCGCTCTTCCTCGACATCGACGGGGAAACCATCGCGGAACGGCTCGGCCCAACGGGCGACATCATAGTCTGCCGCATCGATATCGAGCAGCAGATCGAGCGGCGCGACGCCCAGCACGGCGGCGATGCGGCGCAGCTCGTCCGGGCGCGCAACTACTTCACCACGCTCGATTTTCGACAGACGAATATAGGGAATTTCCGGAATCGAAGCGGCAAGGCGCAGCAGTTTCTGGTAGCCCTGCGCGCGGCGTTGCTCGCGCATCCGATTGGGAAAGACGAAGGTGCGGTGCAGATCGACGACGACCTCCGCACGCGCAGTGGCGCCGGTCGGGGGTTGCCCCTTGCTCTTGGTCCTCGCCATCTTCATCCCCCCGCGACAATGCGCGCCCCGGAGCTATACTGAAGACATTAGAGGATAATGCAAGGTTAACGAGCAATCCTTTATTTAGTGAAGGGCGGCGCTCATCGCCCCGGCGAGCATTGCGCAGGGCCCCTTGGGATCGAGCGGAACGATCGCGAGCAGCGGTCTGGCACCGGTTGCCTGGCGCAGCAGCCAGCCGGTGGCTGAAGGTGCGGGATGATCGGGGGTGAAGGCTACGCCGGTGCCATCGGTGATGACGCCGAAGCCCGAGGGCGGCGTCGGCCAGCGGCCGGCGAGATAAGCGAGCAGTTCGGCGCCTGCGTCCTGGAGTGCACCTTCTGCGGTATCCTCGGGGCAGAAGCCCTCGGGTCCGGCGCTGATCTCGGCGATCAGCTTGAAGTCGTTGCGGCGCCACCAGAGGAGACGCAGCGTACCTGCGGCGTCAGTCTCCACGCCGAGGAAGAGATCCGTGCTGGGAGCGAGCAGCGGACGGGCGCAGCGGACTACTTCACGCGCGAGGGCGGTGAGCCGGCGGTTGGGCCGTGGCATCATGGCCCATCCGTTGATGGCGCTGCTCTCGATCTCGCTATGCATCAGAAATCCCTCAAATTCTGATAACATTATAGGAAGATTTCGGACGCGGGGTTCGCGTCCGCGATCAATGCAGCGCGGCGCTGGTGAAAGCCGGGGCGGCGGCGAGCATCACCGCTTCGACACGCTCGCCGGTCTCGGTGGCAATCACGGCTGCGGTGCCCAGCGTCGCGGGATCAATCGCACGGACCGAAGCGAGCTTGTTGTGCGGCTGCGCGGGATCCGGAAGGATCGCGACGACCGGGGCCGGCTGGCGGCGCTTGGTTGCAGCCGGGCGGCCATATTCGGCCATCACTTCGAAGCGGGGATCGTTTGCGGCGATCTCGGCGATCGCCTTGGCAGCGCGCTTGGTGATCTGGCGAACGCGCTCCTTGGTGACGCCGGTCTCGAGCGACAAGTCATCGAGAGTCGAGGCCTGGAAGACGCGGCGGGCGACGATTTCACGATCGCGGTCCAACTTGGCTTCGAGCTTTTCGAGCTCGGCGGGATCGATGCCGTAGGTGGCGGTGCGGAGACGCGGGCCTTCGCGGCGCAGCGCGGCTTCTTCCCGCTTCGGACGGGGGCGGCGGCGAAGCGCTTCGATGCCGACCTTGCGGAGCTGATCGACATAGGCGTCGATGAGCGACGAGATGGCGCCGTCGGCGAGATAGTCGGCAGCGGCCGCTTCGGTGCGCTCCAGGGCATATTCGTCGGCGATCATCGCCTCCGGGGACATTTCCTCGCCGTCGGGCGAAGTCGAGAGGGCGCTGAGCGACACGGTGGTGGCTTCGACCTTCTTGGCCGAGGGGCGCTGGTCGGTCATCAGGCGGAAGCGGAGGCTCTGGAGCTCGCCGCGGATCTGCCAATTGACGAAGGTGGTGAACTGCGCCTTGGCGGGGTCATAGGCCTCGATGGCGCGGTGCACTGCGATCGCGCAGCACTGCTCTGCATCGTCCCAATGGGCCATCAGGCCATATTGGCGGACGAAGTGGCGGATGCGCGGGGCGATCAGCTTCAGGATCTGCGCGAAGGCACGGTCGACATAGACGCGCTGACGGTTGGTCTGCGGAGCGTCCTTCGGCGTGTTCTCGATGACGGTGGCGACGGCGGCTTCGAGAGCGATCGTGATCTTCGACATAGTGTGTCCCCCTGGCTGGACGAGGAAGCGGGGGCACCGCTTCCGATGGACACTATTTGCCTCGGGTCCTCCTATCAGAACCTTACCCATCCGATATGTAGGACTACGTAATCCGGAAATGTCCGGGGAGTTCTTGGCCGAAAACGGCTATTTTACAAGAGCTTGAGCGGTTAACTACGGCCTGTACCGGAGGCTTGAAAACCGTGCCAGGGCCGTTGATGTTCGATGTCTGTTCCGCGAACGTCCCGCAATGGTTAACGGATTTTAGCCATTCGCACATTCGGCCGGTTACCAAATTAACACGATCGGCCTGCCGACTGACGTAACGAGCGTTGCCGCCGCGCCACACCTCCATCCCTTGTCGACATTATAGGAGCATTACGGGGTTGAGGGCCGCCCGCGGGCAAAAAATCACGCGGCGAACTGATCCGGGCGAATCTTGCGGTTGATGTAGCCCAGCAGCCATTCGCGATGCGCCTGCGTGGCGTTGCCGGCGCTGCTGATGCGCTGTTCGGCAGCCGAGGCGCCGATCTGGGCTGAGAGCAACAAGCGCGCGCGCCCGGCCTCGATCCCGCCCGACAGGAACTTCTTGGCGTCGCCCAGCCCGAGGTGATGGCCAAGATAGGCGGCCTTGGCGAGCGTCTCGGCATCGTGGCGCACGTTGACGCCGGATTTTTCGAGCCGATCGAGATTCGACTTGGCGAGATCGGCGACGCCGAGGATCGAGGCGTTGGGATCATAGCGCAGCGCGAGCAGCTCGGAACGGCTGCCGGTGTTCACTCGGCCGCGGCCGTCGAGCCAGCCGCGCTCGGTGGCGACGCTGTTGAGCCAGGTGCCCGAGGTCTGGGCGAGATCGACCCAGGTGCCGCTGAGGAACTGGCCGAGCCCGGCGGCGCTGGAACGCGGATTGCGCGAATGGGTGTTCCAAGCGCCGTCATTGCCCTTGGCGGCTTCGGCGTCGACGATTGCTGCAAGCGCGGGGGCAGGGATGCCGGTGCGCGCGGCCGCCGCTTCGAACGCGGGGGCATAACGCGCATTGGCGCCCAAGGTGACGCTGGCATTGGCCGCGATCTCCGTCGTCGCGCCCGAAATCGCGATCGGCGCGGCGCTGGCGGCGCGCGCCTTTTTGAGCACATCGGCTTCGAAGCTGTGATCCTCCGCGCGGGCCTCCTGCACGGCATTGGCAAAGCTCGCCTTGCCGCCGCATGCGCAGGCGCAATGGCAGGCGCAGGCGGCGCCGGTGACGCTGCCGCTGCTCTGGCCCTGGAGCAGGCCCATGAGCGAATCCATGCTCATATTGGCGTTCGAGAAGGGCGAGGTATCGCGGTCGGACTTGTCCGAATCGCCGAGCGCGGCGCGCCACAGGCGGTTCGACAGCGCCGATTGCGCTTCGGAATAGATCACCTGGGCGCGCTGCTGCGGGCTCAGCGACTGGAGGTCTGCACGCTGGATCATGCCTCGCGCTTTCCGGTGCGGCGCCGCGCACGCAGGAAGCGCGCGGCGGCCATGTCGTCGATTGCGCCTTGTTCTGCGAGTTCGGCGACGCGCTCGGCTTCGGTTTGATAGCGTTCGGCGGCGCCTTCGATCGCGCGCATCGTGCCATAGGCTTCGACTGCCTGCTCGCGCAGCCGGCCGAGCCGGGCCTGGGCGAGATGCGCGGCCTCCTCGAGCCGGGCGCGCTCTGCCTTCATCTTGAGGGTCCAGGCATCGGTGCCGAACGGCATGGTATAGGCGAGCGCGCGCTCCTGACGCACGGTCGCGTCGTGCTGGCGACCCTGGGACTCAAGCGTCGTGATCCGTTCGACCTCGACGCTGATCGACACCTTCACGGCATCGACTTCTCGGCGCTGGACGCGTAGCGCGGTGTCATAGGGCGTCATTGCGCCGTCCCCACGATTTCGGCGAGCGCGGCAAAGGCCGCGTCGGCATCGCCCTGCTCGTTCTTGCCCTGGTTGATCAGCGCCTCGATCGCGGGCGCGAGCGCGACGGCGCGATCGACTTCCTCGGAAGAGCCGGCCTTATAGGCGCCGAGCCGGACCATTTCCTCCATGTCGGCATAGGTCGACATCAGTTTGCGGGCGGCGAGGCGCGTGGCGTTCTGCGCGTCGTTCATGCAGTGCGGCAGGGTGCGCGATACCGATTTCAGGATGTCGATCGCGGGGTAGCGGCCGCGCTCGGCGATCGCGCGGCGCATGACGACATGGCCGTCGAGGATGCCGCGGACGGCGTCGGCGACGGGCTCGTTATGGTCGTCGCCATCGACAAGGACGGTGAACAGGCCGGTGATCATGCCCTTGCCCGGCTCGCCGGGGCCGGCGCGCTCGAGCAGCCGTGGCAGTTCGGCGAAAACGGTGGGGGTATAGCCCTTGGTCGCCGGCGGCTCGCCGGAAGCGAGGCCGATCTCGCGCTGCGCCATCGCGAAGCGGGTGACCGAATCCATCAGGCACAAAACGTTGAGGCCCTGGTCGCGGAAATGCTCGGCGACGGCCAGCGTGGTCCAGGCGGCCTGGCGGCGCATCAGCGCGGGTTCGTCGGAGGTGGCGACGACGACGACCGAGCGGGCCATGCCCTCTTCGCCCAGATCGTCTTCGATGAATTCCTGCACTTCGCGTCCGCGCTCGCCGATCAGGCCGATCACCGCGACGTCGCACTGGGTCCAGCGCGCGAGCATCGAGAGCAGCACCGACTTGCCGACGCCCGATCCGGCGAACAGGCCGAGGCGCTGGCCGCGGCACAGCGGAACGAACAGGTCGAGCGTGCTGACGCCGGTCTCGATCCGCTCGGCGACGCGTGCGCGATTGGAGGCGGGCGGGGGCGGTGCCTTGATCGGCTGCGGATCGGCGCCGTTGGGCAGCGGCCCCTTGCCGTCGACCGGGCGGCCGAGGCCGTCGATCATGCGGCCGAGCCAGGCCGCCGAGGGGCGGACGCTGAACTGGCCGGCGCCGAGCTCGGCATAGGCGCCGAGGCCGACGCCCTGCGGGTCGACAAAGGGGAGGCACAGCGCGACATCGCGATCGAGCGCCGTCACTTCGGCCTCGACCTTGCCGTTGGCGCCCTGGATGACGACCCGGCTCCCGATCTGCGCGACGCCGGCCAGGCCTTCGACTTCGATCAGGGCGCCGCGCACGGCGACGACCCGGCCGAAACGCCGGTCGGGCGTCATGTCGCGGATCGCCCGCGCTGCACTGGCCAGGGTCTGCATCGCCTGCGCGCCTCTTGCTGGCTTACGCTGCTTCGGCCGTGTCGCCGGTCTCGGCTTCAAAGGCGATCAGCTCGCGTGCGGCGGTGAGCGCGCGATAATAATCGCCCTGCGCGATATCCTGTGCGAAGCGGATGCAAGTGCTGCGGGCCTCGCCCGAATGGAGCGACGCGATCAGCGGGCCGACCAGCGCGACGACGGCGTCCTGGTGCTGGGTCCGGTTGGCCGGATCGATATAGGCGAGCATTGCGGCGAAATAGAGCTGGCGGGCGGGCGTGGTCGCCTCTTCGGGCTGCATGACCTCGCGGCCGCGCAGGATCGAGACCTGGTTTTCGACGGCAATCTGGGTGCGGCCGACCGCGCGGAGCACGGCACCGTTTACGATGGCTTTCTCGCCGTCGCGAAGCGTGATGCGGAGCATGAAGGCAAACCTTTCTTGGGTGTCTGCCTGCATTATAGGAAGAAGTTGCCAGCGAGGGCCGAGGACCCGGCAAATTTTGCCCAGTCGAAGTGCGAGTGGGGTTTGCGCGTAGGGTGGTGACCATTCAGAACTGTGCAGCGACGCGGTTCTTTTGTCCGTTGCTCCGGCCTGCCCTCGATCCCGCTTCTCGCCGTTGGTGCGTAGCTGCCGCTACCCGCTGAATTGGCCGGCTCGGGTGGAGAATGCGCCGTCGACCCACGCGGGGCGTATCAGGCGCAGACGTCGCAAAAGGACTTCGCATCGTTGGGCGCGGCAACCCTTATCCTGCGCTGGCCGAGAAGAAGCGGAGCCCGCTTCGAGGCCGGGGCAACGGCAACGGGCATGTACGCAACGGGCGCAGGCTGGCGCTCCATCCGAGTCAGGGTCGTGGCAACGCATCGTCACCGCGCATTTTCTCCCGGCCAAATCCGGTCCTCCGCGGATTTCGTCCTAAAATACGTCTGTGTGGCCTGCGCGATCGATCCGCGGGCATCCTAGGGAGTGCATGATTTGAGCCTCTATTCCGCTCTTTACGCCGGCGTTTCGGGCCTCGGCGCACAGGCAAGCGCGATGGCAACCGTCGCGGACAACATCACCAACATCAACACGGTTGGCTACAAGGGCGTCGAAGCCCAGTTCAAGACGATGGTGACCGACGGTCGCGCCAAGAGCAACTATTCGGCCGGCGGCGTCGTCGCTGCACCGGTCACCCAGATTTCCAAGCAGGGCCTGCTCCAGGCCTCGGGCAGCAGCACCGATCTCGCGATCGACGGCGGCGGCTTCTTCGTGACGCGCACCGCTTCGAACGGTGGCGGCGACGTTGCTTACACCCGCGCCGGCTCGTTCAAGCCGGACGAGGAAGGCTTCCTGCGCAATCCCGCGGGCCTGTACCTCTATGGCTGGCGCCTCGACGCCGAAGGCAATTACACCAACACCGGCAACATCAATCAGCTCGAGCCGGTGCGCGTGAGCGACCTGACCGGCACCGCGACTCCGACCACGCGCGTCCAGGCCCGCATGAACCTGCAGTCGACCACCGAGAACTACACCGGTGCCTATACTGCCGGCGACATGGCCAAGGGCACGGTCACCCCGCAGTTCACGCGTTCGTTCGCGGTCTATGACTCGCAAGGCGGTTCGCACCAGGTCACGATGGGCTATATCAAGACCGGCGCGAACACCTGGCAGAGCGAAATCTTTTCGAACCCGGCGACCGACGTCACCGCCACCGATGGCCTGCTGGCCAGCGGCACGTTGAAGTTCAACCCAGACGGCAGCCTCGACAAGTCTGGCTCGACCGCGGCGCTGTTCGGCCCGCTCAACGTGACCTACACCAACGCCGCGGCGTCGGTGCCGATCACGCTCGCGCTGGGCAGCGACGACGGTATCGACGGCCTCACTCAGTTCGGCACCGAGAGCTCGCTGATCTCGTCGAACGTCGATGGCGGCATGCTCGGTAACCTCTCGTCGATCGAAATCAGCAAGACGGGCACGGTCAACGCGATCTTCGACGACGGCACGACGCGCGCCGTGTTCCAGCTGCCGATCGCGACCTTCCAGAATCCGGACGGTCTCACCCGCATCTCGGGCAATGCCTATACGGTCAGCAAGGGTTCGGGCGGCGTCACCTTCAACGAGCCGGGTCAGCTCGGCGCGGGCTCGCTCGCATCGAACTCGCTCGAAGCTTCGACCGTCGATCTCGCCGGCGAGTTCACGAACATGATCCGCTTCCAGCGCGCCTACAGCGCGTCGTCGAAGATCATCACGACCGTGGACGACATGCTGCGCGAAGTCAGCGATCTGAAGCGCTAAGCGAGGGATAGAGGGGAATGTCGCTCAACGAGGTGCTCGGATCCGCCGTATCCGGCCTGGCAGCTGCCCAGGCCGGACTGCGCGCGGTGTCGAACAACATCGCGAACGTCGGTGTGGCGGGATATGCGCGCGAGCGCGTCAACCTCAGCACCGGCGTGGTTTCCGGAGGCGTCAGCGGCGTCGTGGTGGGCGAGCCCACCCGCGTCGCGGACAAGTTCCTCGAGGCGACGGTGTACCGCCGCGCGGGCGATTATGGCCGCGCGGAGGTCAATGCCAACTATCTCGACCGGCTCCAGGCGTTGCTGGGCGAGCCGGGTGCGGAGTCCGGTCTATCGGCTCGGCTCGACCAGGTGACTGCGTCGGCCCTGGCGATGACCGGCTCGCAATCGTCCACGCAGACAGTGGCGACGTTCACGGCGGATGTGCAGGACGCGATCACGTCGATGCAGCAACTGAGCAGCGATGTCTCCGGCCTGCGCAGCGACGTGGAATCCGAAGTCGGTTATTCGGTCGACAAGATCAACACGCTGCTCAAACGCATCTACGACCTCAACGACACGATCTCGGCCGCGACCGGCCTTGGCCGCAGCGCCGGCGGCGCCGCCGACCAGCGGATGAGCGCGATCGAGGAACTGAGCGGCCTGATGCATGTCACCGTGCGCGAGCAATCGGACGGACGCGTGCAGCTGGAGACGGCCTCGGGCGCGACGCTGCTCGACAAGCGGCTGCGCCAGCTTTCCTATCCCAATTCGGGCGAAGGCACCTCGCAGCCCTCCTATCCCGCGATCGAGATCCGCTTCGCCAACAACGACGGCACGATGGCCGCCTCGACCGGCGAGAAGCTCGATTCCTCGGCAGTCGGCGGCAAGCTCGGCGGCCTGATCGACTTGCGTGACCGCACGTTGCCGGCCTTTTCCGAAAAGCTCGGCACGTTGTTTTCAGGCCTGTCTGAGGCGCTCAACGCCGTTTCGAATGCCGGCAGCACCGTGCCGCCGCCCGCGAGCCTCGACGGCCGCCAGACTGGCTTGATCGGCAGCGATCGGCTGGGCTTCACCGGCGAGGCCACCTTCGCGGTGACCAAGTCCGACGGCACGCTCGTCGCCAAGACCAAGGTCGATTTCGACGCGCTGGGGCCGACGGCTACGATCGACGACATGATCTCCGCGATCAACACGGGCCTGGGCGGTTCGGCAACGGCGAGCTTCACCGGCGGCAAGCTGAGCATTACGGCGAATGGCACCGGCAACGGCGTTGTCGTTGCGCAGGACGGCACCGATCCGAGCGCGCGCGCCGGCGTGGGCGTGTCGCAGTTCTTCGGCCTTAACGACATGGTGAAGAGCGACACCAGCACGCTGGTGCCCTCTGGCCTCAACGCCAGCGATCCGCATGGCTTCGCCACGGGCGAGACCACGCAGATCGTGCTGCGCGATACCTCGGGTCGCGCGCTGACCAGCTACACGCTGAACCCGACTTCGGGCGGCACGATGGGCGACCTGGTCAACCAGCTCAATTCGAGCAAGCTCGGCGATTATGGCGACTTCTCGCTCGACGATCGCGGGCGGCTGCGTTTCGACCCGATCCCCTCGGTCTCGGGCGCCGCGCTCAGCATCCCTTCGGATTCAACGAGCCGCAACGGCTCGGGTGTGAGCTTCTCGTCGCTGATGGGGCTGAACGGCGCATCGAGCGGCCTGGCGACCGGGCAGGTGCTGCCGCAGGTGCTGGCCACGCCGGGCAAGCTGCCGCTCGCACAGTTTCAGGATACCGCCGCAGTCGGTGCCAAGGCGCTGGGTGCGGGCGACAATCGTGGCGCGACTGCGTTCGTCGACAAGCTCGCTTCCGCGATCGATCTCGGCAAGGACGGCAAGATCACGCTCGATCGCTTCTCGAGCCAGATGCTGGGGGGCGCCGGCCTGCAGGCGAGCCAGGCGCAGGGCAGCCTTGCCGACGCCTCGGCGCGCCGCGACGATGCCGTCAACCGGCGCGATAGCTTCTCGGGCGTCAATATCGATGAGGAGCTTTCGTCGATGGTGGTGCTCCAGAACAGTTATTCGGCGGCCGCTCGCGTGATCACCACTGCGAGCGAAATGTACGACACTCTAATTGCCATGATCCGCTGAGGAGACAGAAGATGACTCGCGTAGCCACCATTCCGCTCCAGCGGACAATGTCCCAGGCGATCCAGCGCTCGCAGGAAAAGCTTGCCGTCACCCAGCAGCGCCTCGCCAGCGGCAAGAAGGCGACCGACTTCGCCTCGCTCGGTACCGAGACAGTGCGCAATCTGTCGGCGCACAGCCTGCTGGCGCGCCAGGACGCGCAATCGACTGTGTCGAAGCGCGTCGGCACGACGCTGTCGCTCTATCAGGGCCATCTGGAGAGCATGGAAAGCGCTGTGGGCGGCCTCAAGACCGACATCCTCAACGTGATCGGCACCGGCGATGCCGCCGGCCTGCAGGAAGCGATCGAGACGGCATTCGCCCAGTTCCGCACGTCGCTCAATTCCAGCGAAGGCGGCGTGCCGCTGTTCGGCGGCGCGCAGACCGACGGCAATCCGTTTGCGCCCGATTCACTGGCTGCGGTCGCGACGACCACCGCCGACGACGCGTTCAAGGATGACGGCGTCCGCGCCAGCGCGCGCGTGGCCGATGGCGTCGACGTGACCTATGGCATCACTGCGGCGTCGGTGGGCAAGGACCTGTATGCCGCCTTCCAGACGCTGGCCCAGGCCGGCACGATCGGCTCGAAGCCGACCGATGCGCAACTTGACGCGCTCAAGCAGGCGATCGGCCAGCTTGGCACGGGAATCAGCAGCCTCCAGGCCGTCAACGCGGACAATGGACGCAAGCAGAATCAGGTCGAGACGCTCACCAGCCGTGGCGAGGATCGCTCGCTGCTGCTCCAGGGCGTCATCGAGAGCAACGAAGACGCCGATCTTGGCCAAGTCGCGATCGACCTCGCCCAGCAGAAGACGATGCTCCAGGCGAGTTATTCGGTGTTCTCGCAGCTCTCCGACCTGAGCCTGGTGAGCTACCTCTAACCAAGCGCCTCCGCGCTGCAATTTCGAAGCCCATCCCCGTGACCGCGGGGTGGGCTTTTTCACGGGCGAACGGGCTGCCGCAATGGTTGCTCGCTGCCCGCTTATGGCAGTATGTGCTTTCCTTGAAGGGGTGCTCCCATGTCGCGCGCGCAGCGCCTTCTCGACCTGATCCAGTTGCTGCGCCGGCATCGGCGAGCGGTGGCGGGCGCCGTCCTGGCCGAAGAGCTCGGCGTGTCGTTGCGGACCATCTATCGCGACGTAGAAACTCTCAAGGCTCAAGGCGCCCATATCGAAGGGGAAGCGGGGTTGGGCTATGTACTCCGGCCGGGCTTCATGCTGCCGCCGCTGATGTTCTCCGAAGAGGAAATCGAAGCGCTGGTCCTGGGCTCGCGCTGGGTTTCGGAGCGCGCGGATGACCTGCTGGGAAACGCCGCGCGCAATGTGCTCGCCAAGATCGGCGCGGTACTTCCCGACGACCTCAAGTGCGGCATTGAGACGTCGGGTCTGCTGATCGGCCCCGGCGCGCCTATCCTGGCCCGAGATGGCGAACTCGCCGCGATCCGCCAGGCGATCCGGTCCGAGCACAAGCTCCAGGTAGCGTATGCCGACGAAAAGGGGCAGGCCACGGAGCGGACGATTTGGCCGATCGCATTGGCCTTCTATGACAGCGTGCGGGTACTCGTCGGCTGGTGCGAGCTGCGCGCAGGCTACCGTCATTTCAGGATCGACCGAATTGCCCGGTTCGACTGCACGGCTGAGCGGTATCCACGCCGCCGCGCCCGGCTGCTCAAGGAGTGGCATGCTGTCGAAGGCGTTCCGGAACAATGAGCGCATCGCGCGATGGCTGCTGACAAAAACTGACAGGGTCGCGGCGTAATCCCTTCTCGTCGGCACCGATCCCCGGTGTCACGATCCGAGAGGGGATTTTATGGCGGACTTCAATTTCCTGCTTTTCCACGTACGGGACCATGTCGCCAGCGCCGCGCTCTACCGCGACCTGCTCGGCATCCCGATCGTCGCACAGAAGACGGATATCGCGATCCTGCCGCTGCGCGATGGCGTGATGCTGGGCCTGTGGTCGCGCGAGACGGTGGAGCCGGAGAGCAGCGGGCAGCCCGGCGCAAGCGAGATCGCATTTGCGGTTGCGGACGCTGCGGCAGTGGAAGCGATGCATGTCGACTGGCGCGGGCGCGGTCTGGCCATCCTTCAGGCCCCGACGCAGATGAGCTTCGGCATCACCTTCGTCGCATGCGATCCTGACGGTCACAGGCTTCGTGTCTTTGCACCGCCGGCGCCGTGACCGGCTCATAAGGAACGGGGGCCGTTCCTCGATTGGAGAAACGGCCCGTTCTTGTGGCTCCCTCGCGGGATTTCAGTCCTCAGCCCTCGGCGTCGAGCAGGTCGCCGATCGAACCCGCCGGGCTCGCTTCGGGGATCGCGGCCATTGCGGCGCTGAGCGTCGCGGGATCGACCGCGCCGGGCTTTCCGGTGAGCACCTCGAACGCCTGGCCGCTCGGCAGCGTCTTGAATGCGGCGCCATATCGCGTGCGCAAGGCGGCTAGCTTGTCTTCGCGCGCTAGCATCCCCAGCGCAACGGCCTGGCGGAGCACGGCGGCCTGGCCGGGTTCGCTCAGGCCCTTTGCGGCGGGAAGACGCGGCTCGTTCTCAGTGACGAACGCGCCCCAATCCTGGCTCCGCCAATGGATCTCGGCGCGCAGCGCAGTGGCGTCGGGAAGGCCTTCCAGCGCAGCCATCGCCGCTTCGTCCTTGCCCATCCGGTGCAGCGCGACCGCCTCGATCCGCTTGCGCTCCTGGCGCATGCCATCGCTATAGCTTGGCTGCTCGGTGGTGCGGATCACGTCGAGCGCACGCTCGGGATGGCCCGCGAGGATGTGAAGCGCGGCGACCTTTGCCGAGAGCGGGCCCTGCGCCACATCCTGGCGGCGCTGGGTGAGCTGATATTGGAGCAGCTCGGCGGCGCGGCCATACAGGCTGGCGCTTTCGAGCCGGTCGGCCAGGCGCAGCGCGAGCGCATCGCCTTCCGGGCCCGACGGCGCAAGCTCGCGATAGTCCCAATAGATGCCGGCGGCATCGGGCAGCGACAGCCCGGTCTCGGGCGCGAGCGCGCCGGCGAGCGTCGTCTGGAGTGTCGCGAGCATGGGCCCGGCCTCGGCGCCCAGCTTGAAATAGCGGAACAGCGTCGCGCCAGCCTGGAGCTGGCCGCGCAGGTCGTGCGCGGCGAGGGCGAGCTTGAGCTGGAGGCGCAGCGCGCGCTCCTCGATCCTGCCACCGCGCCAGCCATAGCGCAGCGCGTCGAGCTGCTTGGCGGCCGAGGCGGCGCCGAGCGTGTTGGCGCCGATCTGCGATTCGATCATCGCCAGCCTGGCTTCGGCGACGTCCTCGGGATTGCCGCTCTTCGCGGCGCGCTCGAGGCGCAGGCGTCCGCCCTGGGCATCGCCGGTGGCGATCAGCGCACGGCCGCGCAGGACATTGGCGTCGGGGTCGCGATCGGGGAACAGCTTGAGCCAGGCGAGCGCCGGCTGGGGCTGGCCATCATCAATCGCGGCGCCGGCGGCGGCGAGTACGAAGGGCGCGCGCGCGGCGGGCTTGCGGCCGTTGATCGCGGGGATCGCGCAGTTGATCTGCTGGACGGCGTCATTCGCCGAGCCGGCATGCGCGAGCGCGCGCATCCGCCAGGCGCAGGCCTCGGGATTGGTCACCAGATCGCCGGTGCCCAGCGCCTGGACGGCTTCGGCATCGCGGCCGAGCAGCGTCAGCGCCGCGCCGCGCGCGAGCTGATAGGTCGAGACCAGCGCGAGATCATCGTCGCCCAGCGCCATGATGTCGAGCACGCCCAGCGCATCGGAACCTCGGCCTTCGCCGAGCAGGCCGAGGGCATAGTTCCAGCGGGTGAGCTGGCGCGTTTCGGGCTTGGCGACCGCGAGCTTGGCCCAGGCCGCGTCGCCGATGTCGCCATGCCAGCCCTCAACGCTGGTGATCGCCGGCATTTGCGCCAGCGTCGCGGCGAAGGGCGGCAGCACCGGCGAGGTTCCGGGCGCCTGGCTCGCGGGAGCGTGGGGAATAATGGTGGCGGCGCTGGCGACCAGCGCGACGAGCAGGCTACGCATCAGCCGGCAAGTCCCGAAAGCGCGATCAGAACGCCGCCGATCGTCGCGGACACAAGGAACACCAGGGCGCCGAGGATCGGCAGGCCGCCCTGTTTGGCCGTAACCTCGGCGGGCGCGTTGACGGCCGTCGCTGGAGCAGGCAGCGCGACGGCGTTGCCTGCCGCACCTGGTGCGCTGCCGGCGCTGCGGCGATCCTGGGAGGGGGCGTCGGCGACGACGCGCATCTTTCCGGGGCGTTGATCGTGGCTCAACTCGTCACCTTTTAATCATTCTCTCCTATTATAGAGGGATAGCCGCGCAGCTGCGGCTCGATCCGCGGGAGATTAGTGTTGCGTAACCGGAGCCTTGCCGCGCTGGCGTTGACCACCGCGCTCGTGCCCTTGCCCGGCAGCGGCGCCCGAGCATCGGGCGGCGGTGGCGGAGCGGGGGCCGGGGGCGTGTTCCTCGTGCCCATGGACGAAGTGACGGTGCCGATCATCGATGCCGATCGCGTGCAGGGCGCTCTTCGATTCAAGATCGTGCTCGACGGCGGCAATGCCGAAGCCGCGCACAAGGCGACCGAGGAACTGCCGATGCTGCGCGCGGCGACCGTGGCTGCCGGGCTGGAATTCGCGCGGCTGAACGCCTCTGGGCTGCGCGCGGTCGATGCCGAGCAACTTGACCACGATCTCACCACCGCGCTCAAGAGCGCCGAGCCCGCGCTGTCACGCGTGCTGATCGTCGAAGTCGCCGCCACCCGGAGCTGAGCGCGCGGTCATCCGGCAATCGTCCCATTGAGTGATGCGCTTCGCCGATATGTGTGGCGATCAGCGACGAGACGCCCGCATCACCCAGGCCGGACGGCTCCGACAATCAAGCGATCAGACATAAAAATAGGGAGCCGCGAGCGGCTCCCTATTTCGTTTCGCCCGAGCCCTACTTTGCCTTGCGTGGCGCTCCGGCGGGCGGCGCTGCGGCTGCCACCTGCGGGCGGCTGGAGTTTCTGCGGGCGAGCGCCATGCTCAGCGCTGCTGCCGCCTTGGGGGTCATCGCGGCCATGATCATCGCGGTCGAACGGTCGCGCATTCGCTGGGCGACCTTCATCTGCACTTCCATGTCGAGCTGCTCGAAGACCACTGCGGCAGCCTTGGGCTTCATCGCCTGGTAGATGCGGGCAAGGTCGTCAAATTGCGCGTCGGCGGCCTCGGCCGGAGCCGCGCCGTTGGCGGGCGTGGCGGCAGCGGGCTGCTGCGCGGAGACACTGGCCTGGAGCCGCGCTTCGGCGGCCTTCGCCGCCTGCTCGCGCAGGTCGAGTCCGCGCTTGCGGCGCGCCGCGGCGGCGTCGCGCTCGCTGATATCCTGCTCGATCGAGTTGCCGAGCCGCGTCTTGGGCGCCTGTTGGCCGTCCGGCGCCGCGATGCTCGCGGCGTTGGCGACCACCGCCAGGCCGGCGGCACCGGCGGTGAGCAAGAGGAGGGAGGGGCGGAACATCAGGCGGCCTCGGCTTCGCGCGGGGCGTCTTCCGCGGCGTCCGCAGGCTCGCCGACAGACGCTTCGGCGCGCTGCGCATTGGCAACGCCGACGGCGCTGACGATGCGTTCGCACGCCGCGTCGGCGATCCCGATCATGTCCGAAAGCTCGTCCCGCAGCCCGCGGGCCTGGTCGACCAGACGGGCATGCTGTGCGCAGTCGGTGCTCAGCGTGGCTTTCATCTCGGAGAGCACAGAGCGCGCGCCGACCGTCGCCTTTTCGAGCGCAGTCACTACTTCGGTAAGGGCGCCGTCCTTGACGGTGCGCAGGCTGCGCATCATTCGTACGCTCTGCACGAGGACGGCCATGCAGAGAATGATCGTCAGCACATTTGCGAGAAGTGCAAGGCTCATGCCTTCTTCCTTTCCTTCGAAACATTGGTGACCAGCCGCACTGCGACCTTGCCCGAACGTTGCCCGATCTGCGCCTGCGCGAGCGTGACGCCGCCGCAGGCGACGTCGAGCGGGTCGTCCGGGCTCTTGTGGAGCGCGATCGTCTGGCCGATTTCGAGCGCTTTCAGCGACGCGATCGACATCGGCTTTTCGCCGAGCAGGACATTGACCGTCACGTTGGTCTTGCGGATCTCCGCCGCCATATGCGCTTCCCAGACGCCGTCGCGGCCGCTCTTCTCGCCCATGAACCGCTGAAGAAGCTTGTCGCGAACCGGCTCGAGCGTTGCATAGGGGAACACCAGGGTGAACCGCCCGCCGCGTCCATCCATGTCGACGCGGAACGTAGCGATCGCGCAAATGTTCGACGACCCCGCAATTGCCGCAAAACGCGGATTGGTCTCGATGCGCTCGAGCTGCATGTTGATTGCTTCGATCGGGTCGAACGCCTCGGCGAAATCGTTGAGCGCGAGTTCCAGCATCCGCGAGACCAGCCCGGTCTCGATCGTTGTGAAGGCGCGCCCATCGATGACCATCGGCTGGTTGCCGCCGCGGCCGCCGAGCAGCGCATCGACCACCGCATAGATCAGGCCCGATTCGACGGTGATGAGGCCGTAGCTCTCCCACTCCTGGACCTTGAACACGCCGACCATTGCAGGCAGCGCGACGCGGTTCATGAACTCGCCGAAGCGGATCGAGGTGACTTCCTCGAGGCTGACGTCGATCGCGTCCGAAGTGAGGTTGCGCATCGAGCTGCCGAAGGCGCGGACCACGCGGTCACAGACCACTTCGAGCATCGGTAGACGCTCGTGGCTGATAACCTTGGATTCGATGACGGCGCGCAGGCCCTTCTTCTTCTCGACCGGGCCGCCGAAGTCGCCGAACAGCGCATCGATGTCCGCCTGATCGAAGCGGACGTCGCCCTCGGCGCCCATCGCAGCGACGGGCGGTTCGGGAAGGTCGAAGTCTTCGAGATCGATCATTGCTGGACCAGATCCTGAATGAGGATGTCTTTGACCATGCCGGTGCCGAGCGTGTCGGTGGCACGAACGAGCATTTCTTCCTTGATACGGAAGACCGCGGCCGAGCCGGCAAGATCTTCGGGGCGCAGCTCGCGCAGGAAGGGTTGATAGGCATCGAGCAGCACCGGCAGCTTTTCCTTGAGCGTATCTGCGGTTGCCTTGGTGCCCGGCGCGATCATGAAGTGAATCTTCAGGAAGCGGGCCTGGCCGTCGGGCGAACGCAGGTTCACCACCATCGCCGGCACATCGACCAGCGCGTCCTTGGTTGCGCCTTCGCCGCCCTCGCCATGGCCGCTGGCTTCCTCGGCCGGCGCCGCTTCCTCGGCCGAAGCCTCGGCGTGTGCGCTGCCACCGGACATCATCATAAAGGCACCGCCACCGCCGCCGAGCAGCAGCACGCCAGCTGCGGCACCGATGATGATCAGCTTCTTCTTCGACTTCGGCTTCGCCGCCGGCGCTGCGCCCTCGGCGCCCTCTTCGACGATTTCGGGAGAAGACATTTTGCCCTGATACCTTTCGAAATCTGCGTCCCGGCAACCCAGCCGGCTGATTTCTTCCTATTATAGAGGGGTCACCCGGCAATTTCTGCCTAGCGACACTTTTTTGAAGGATAGGTCCGGTGGACGTCTCTTCTTATGTATTGCTGAGCCAGGAACAGGCGCTGCGGCGCCGACTCGACGTTGCTGCGAACAATCTCGCCAACATGAATACGGTGGGATTCAAGCGCGAGCAGCCCGTTTTTCGCGAATATGTCGAGCAGAGCGACACGACGGTCACGCCGGAGGCGAAAAAGACCTCGTACGTGCTAGACTATGGCGCAGTGCACGATGCGTCGTCGGGCGCCTTCCAGCCGACCGAGAACCCGCTCGACGTGATGATCGAAGGCGAGGGCTATCTCAGCGTCGAAGCGCCGGGCGGAGGCACTGCCTATACGCGCGCAGGCTATATCAAGGTGCTCGAGAACGGCGATCTCGCTACGGCCGGCGGCCAGCGGATCCTGGGCGAAGGTGGCAAGCCGATCAGCGTGCCGCCCGAGAGCGCCGGCCGCCTGACCATTGGCAATGACGGCAGCGTCATGGGCCCGGATGGCCCGCTCGGCCGCCTCACTGTCACGCGCTTCGACGAAGCCGACATGGATCCGCGCGGTGATGGCCTGATGTCGGGCAACAACGGCCGAGAGCTTACCGCCGCCGAGACGTCGATAAAGTCGGGCGGCGTCGAAGGGTCGAATGTCAACGCGATCGTCGAGACCACGGACATGGTCGAGATCCTGCGTGCCTACCAGACCAGCCAGCATCTTTCCGAGAGCATCTCGGACATGCGCAAATCCGCGATCGACCGGCTCGGCCGCGTCAGCTAATTTTGAAGAGGGATTAAGTCATGCGTTCGCTTTCCATCGCCTCGACCGGCATGCTCGCGCAGCAGACCAACGTCGATGTCATCTCGAACAACATCGCCAACATGAACACCACGGGCTTCAAGCGCCAGCGCGCCGAGTTCCAGGACCTGCTCTACGAGAACATCAAGCGCCCCGGCGGCGCCACCGGTCCGGACACCAAGGCGCCTTCGGGCATCCAGATCGGCTCGGGCGTGAAGACCGGCGGCGTCTATCGCATCCAGCAGCAGGGTGCGCTCCAGCAGACCGACAATCGCTACGACGTGGCGATCACCGGCCGCGGCTATTTCCAGATCACGCTGCCCTCGGGCGACACTGCCTATACGCGGGATGGCTCGTTCGGCATTTCGGATCAGGGCGAACTGGTGACGCAGGACGGCTTCCCGGTGCAGCCGGGCATCACCATCCCGCAGAACGCCATCGACGTGACGATCTCGAAGACCGGCGAGGTCCAGGTCTCGGTGGCAGGCGATCCGCAGCCGCAGACCGTCGGCCAGCTCGAGCTCGCGACCTTCATCAACGATGCAGGCCTCGAAGCGAAGGGCGACAATCTCTTCCTCGAAACCTCAGCCTCCGGCCAGCCCAACGTCGCCGCACCCGGCGAGCCGGGCTTCGGCACGCTGAGCCAGGGCTTCGTCGAAGCCTCGAACGTCAACGCCGTGGCGGAAATCACCGCGCTGATCACCGCGCAGCGCGCCTATGAAATGAACAGCCGCGTCGTGAAGACGGCAGACGAAATGCTGTCGACGACGAGCCAGATGCGCTGATGAGCATCGTGCTCGCTTTCGCCCTCCTCGCCGGCGCGCCGGCCGAGGAGGTACAGGTCCCGGTGCTCGCGCACCCGGTGCAGAAGGGCGACCGGCTCGAAGCGAGCGACTTCGCGTTCGAGGGCCGCGCCCCGGCTGCGGCGCGCGGTGCCCTGGGCATCGATGCGGCGGCCGGGATGGAAGCCTCGCGCAATCTGCCCGCCGGGCTGGTGCTGCGCAGCAACGACGTGATGCGGCCCCAACTGGTCCGCCGTGGCGAGCCGGTGACGATCCGCATCGTCAGTGGGCCGCTGGTGATCACAGCGTCGGGCCGCGCGCTCAACGGCGGTGGCCAGAACGACATGGTGCGCGTGGTGACCACCGCCACCAACCGGACGATCGACGGCGTCGTCGATGGCTCCGGAACAGTCCGGATTGCAGCGCCCTAGCGGGCAGCATATTGTTTTACCGAGATTTTCGTTCCGGCGCGGGATGCGTCACGTAAATCGGACCAGGGGAATTAAATGCGTAAGATCATTCTCTGTGTGGCGCTTGGCGCCACGCTGTCGGGCTGCGGTGCGGTTGGCCGCCTCCAGCAGGTCGGCAAGGCACCCAAGCTCACCGATATCGCGCCGGTCGATGCGCCCGAACTCGAAGCATCGCTCGCGGCACCCGCCGATCGCGAGAACCGCCCGGCCAGCGCAGCGCCGCAGCAGCCTGCGCAGAACGCATCGCTGTTCCGTACCGGCGCCGGCGCCTTCTTCCGCGATCAGCGCGCGGCCAAGCTTGGCGACATCCTGACGATCAAGATCAACATCCAGGACAAGGCCGATATCGGCAACAACACCTCGCGTACCCGAGGCGGTTCGGAAACCGGCGGCGTCGGCGGCCTGCTCGGTATCGCGCCGGTCGCAAAGCTGCTCGGCGGCAACGCCAATGCGGCGCTGGAGACCAATTCGGGCTCGAAGTACACCGGCGGCGGCACCACTGCGCGCTCCGAGACGATCAACATGACGATGGCGGCGATCGTCACCAAGGTCCTTCCGAACGGGAACCTGATGATCCGCGGCCGTCAGGAAGTGCGAGTCAATTTCGAGATGCGCGAGTTGATCGTCACCGGCATCATCCGCCCCGAGGATATCTCTCGCGACAATTCGATCAGCCATTCGCAGATCGCGGAGGCACGCGTGATCTATGGCGGCAAGGGCCAGCTCACCGACGCGCAGCAGGCGCGCTGGGGCCAGCAGATCTACGACGCGCTGTTCCCGTTCTAAGCGCGGCTATGAGCGCGAAAAGTTGGGGAGGGCAGGGCAACCTGTCCTCCTTTTTCTTTGTCTATTTTCAATCGACTAGGCAAAAATTTCCGATCTGAACTTAACGCCTTGCTAACCATGAAAATATTCGCGGTTCGTTTTGGTCTTCCCGGATTTCTTCCCAGAATGAACCTGCAGGGCGCAAACGCGCTCGGCCGCGGGTCGGCGATACCGATCCGGGCCGCAGAAGCGGCTCTCCATCCAAGAAGGAATTTAACATGGCTTTTTCCGTTAACACCAACACCGGCGCGATGGCGGCTCTCCAGAGCCTCAACGACACCAACAAGGGCATGGCCCAGGTTCAGAGCCGCATCAACACCGGCCTGAACGTCTCGTCGACCAAGGACGACTCCGCTTCGTACACGATCGCTCAGGGCCTGCGTGGCGACATGGGCGGCCTCAAGGCCGTTTCTTCGTCGCTGAGCCGCGCCAAGAGCGTGACGGACGTTGCCGTCGCTGGTGCAGAGCAGATCTCGGATATCGTCAACCAGATGAAGGCAAAGGCCACCCAGGCTGCCGACGCTGGCATCGATAGCTCGAGCCGCGATGCGCTCAACCAGGACTTCGTGGCTCTGCGCGATCAGATCACCACGATCGTCAACTCGTCGGACTTCAACGGAACGAACCTTCTGAAGGCTTCGGGCGGCACCGTCACGGCCCTGCAGTCGCTGCAGGACTCGGACACGTCGTCGGCGACCACCTGGAACCCGGACTCGCTGAGCGTTGCCAACCAGGGTCTCGACCTTGGCGGCTCGACGATCACCGTTTCGGCTTCGGGCAAGATCGACTCGCAGGCGGCAGCGCAGGCGATGGTCGACACGCTGACCACGACGCAGACCAACCTGAAGACCACCCTGAGCACGCTCGGCGCGGCTTCGCGCAAGATCGACGCTCAGTCGACCTTCACCAGCAAGCTGTCCGACACCATCGAGGCAGGCATCGGCAATCTCGTCGACGCCGATCTCGCCAAGGAATTGGCCAAGCTGCAGGCTCTGCAGGTCAAGCAGCAGCTCGGTGTTCAGGCTCTGTCGATCGCCAACCAGGCGCCGCAGACGATCACCTCGCTGTTCCGTTAAGGCCAGACTTTTCCCTGGAAGTCTGCCTGACACGGGGGCCGGGATGGGAAACCATCCCGGCCTCTTTTTTACCCTTTGTTCGGGCTTGGCTTCGCCGCGCGTCTATAATGTTGGTGAGGCAGGAGATTTAGGTTGTTCCCCCGAATTCGCGAAATCACCGATGCATTTGGCGGCCGGCTCCGCGTCAGCGTCGAGGAGCACCCCTCAGGGGCGCTGGTCGTGCTCGAGCGCCCCGATCTGGGCGGCAAGCGCGTCCTTCTCGACGGCTATGGCGTCGATGTCCTTTCCGGCTACATCATGTCTGCGCGCCTTTCGGTGCCGCATCCGCTGCCCGACGAGCATGTCGACGGTCTGTTCACCACGCGCTTCGAAATGGGCATCGAGCCTTGCGCGTCGCTCACCCTCACCCAGCAAGGCAACCCTCCGGTCGAGATCCCGGCGCCGTTCTGGGATCGGCTCTATGCCGAGCTGTGTATCGTCGCAGCCCATGCCCGCGAACTCGGCCGCCGCGCCGAAGCGCGCGTTCATTGAGGCCCGGAGACGTGGCCGCATGACGCTTGGGAAGAGTACGTAGGGACAACACCGGAATACGCAGACCAGCACCACCTGGTGCATTGGGCGATAACGATAACAGGGGTCAGAGATGGGTCATCGCGCGTACAGCCAGTCGTTCTCGGATAGCTCGCCCAGCTACACAGTGGCGCTCACCGTTTCTGTCGACAATGCCGAGGCGCTGTGGAACGCCGCAGCGGAGCGCGCGATGAAAGCGGGGATGGCGCTGAGCGACATCCTCGATACCATCGGCCCGCGCGAGGATCCTGCGATCGCCGATTGCCTGGCGATGCTGACCGCGCCGGGCGCGATCGCCGGCTGTGCCCTTGAGAACTTCGCCGTCCGCGAAGCGATCGCGCCGGTCGCGATGGCAGAGCTGATCCAGCTCCCCGTAGCCGAACGCCACTTGGCGCTGCTTCCTGCCGCCAACGGCTGAGCCTTCCGTCTATCCGAAAAAATTAAGCTGCGGGCGCCTTGTGCGCCCGTTTTGCCTTGCAGCCGGCATATCTTCCACAAAAGCAAACGGCAGGCCGGAGAGGGGACCGGCCTGCCGTTCGTTTACTTGGGCACAAGCGGCAAGACCGCGACGAGGGACGAGCGGATCGCAGAGGGGATCGAAACGACCCGCCCGTCTCTCCTATTCATTATAGAAAGCAGGCACGTTGCCGACCGCCCGAGTGGCTAGGGTCGTCCCCGCTAAGGGTTAGGCCGTAGAGCGCCATCGTCGCCCTCGTCAGAAGGCAGAGAAGGTGGCCGGCCGGACAAGCCACGTAGACGAAGCCCCAGTACAAGGCATCGATGGGGCGGATCTCGGCCGGACGGTCAGAGGCCGCCTGTAATGCGCGAACGCGTTGCGGGATGAACGCCATGTCGCCTCGCGTGCGCGCGCCCGATGGACCTCCGCAGCGCCGGCGCTTCCGCGCGCGGCGGCGCCCTGCCGGGATGCGGAGATACCAAGGCTTCTCGCGTGGCAAGACCAGCCCAACGACCCCGCATGGCGATGAGCGCGCCGGCGGCTGCGAGCGCACGCCATTCCCGAGGCTGTTCCCGCGGCAACTCGAGTCGAAAAACCTCCCCGGGGCAAAGCCCCGGGGAGGCCAGTCTCCTGCGCTAGCGTTGTGTTACTGGCTGGCGCCGATGCGGAGCAGATTGGCCGACGCGACCTGCATGCCGTTGATCGTGACGAGGACATTGCCGCCGTCCAGCTGAACATCGCTGACCGTACCGATCGCGTGCGGAGTGATGGTCAGCGCGTTGCCGCCCGAATTGGTGCCCTCGAGCTTGATCGTATAGTTGCCCGCGCCCTTGGTCTGGCCGGTGCTGGTCTGGCCATCCCACGACAGTGTGCCAGCGGCCGCATTGGCTGCGACCGTGCGCGTATCGACAATTCGGCCATTGGCATCGGTGATCGTCGCGGTCATCGAGGCGACGTCGCGCGGCGCGGCCCAGCTCCACTGTGCCGGTGACGTGGCGCTGAGTCCCGCGGTGGCGCTGTCGGTCTCGACGGAGCGGCCGATCAGCGACGAGGCCTGAGTGAGGTTCTGCGTGCCGAGGCTCGACAGGATCGACTTGAGCGTCGTGTTCTGCTCGATCGACTGCTCGACCTGCGAATATTGCACGAGCTGCTGGGTGTATTGCGACGTGTCCATCGGATCGAGCGGGTCCTGGTTCTGCATCTGCGCGGTCAGCAGCTTCAGGAACATGTCGTAATCGGCACTCAGCTTAGTGCCGGCGGTGGTCGAAGTGTCGATGCCGGTTTTGCTGGTCGTGCTGGTGACAGTCGTCATGTGGGTTCCTCAGGCGATAAGGTCGACCTGCCCGTCGGCGCGGATCGCGCGATAGGCAGGGGCGGGTTCGAGATCGTCAGCGGCGGCCTGGTGCTGCGGCTGGTTGCCGCGCTGGGGCTGCTGCTGGGGCGAAGACTGGCCGCCAGTGTCGGCGCGCGCTTCGAAGCGGAAGCTTTGCGCATCCGTGCGAATGCCAGCCTGGTCGAGCGTGCGCGCCAGGTCGGGCGCATCCTGGCGGAGCAGGTCGAGCGCGTGCGCGCTTTCGGTGCGCACCGTCGCCTGAAGCTTGCCGTCGTCAAAGGCGAGCGTGATCTCTACCTTGCCGAGATGTTCGGGGCTCAGGCGGAGGCGCAGCGTCTCTTCGCCGGCTTCGACTTTCCGCGCGATCTCTACGCCGAGCGCCTGGCCGACATGGTTCGGGCGGGCGGCGATCACGGGTTCCGCGGCGATAGTGGGCGCTGCTTCCGCCTTGGCAATATGGCTGGTGCTCTGGGTGGCAGCGGGCTGGGCCAGCGCATCGACCTTGGCGGCGAAGCTCGCCTGCGGATCGCGCTGGGCGCTCTGGTCGTCGCCCTGGCCGGCATTGGCGGCATTGCCCTTGCCTTCCGCGATGCTGGCAACGGCCTTGGCATCGTTGGCGGTGGGCGCATTGGCCTGCGCGGCATCGGCCGTGGCGGTGCCACGCTTGCCGCCGATCGCGACCTGCGGTTCGGCGTCGCCCTTCACCGGCGTCGCGGCGTGGCGGATCGGTTCCGCGGCGACAGGGACTATCGTCTGCGGAAGCTGTACGACGGCGTCGGCCTGGGGCTGTTCACCCGTCTCGTCCTTGTCGGAGCGCATGGGCTTGCGCGGGCCGGTCGACGGCGTGGCCGTTTCGGTCTTGCCCGGCTCGGCGCGCACTACCGTCTCGGGCTTGGGCGCGACGGGCTCTGCGGTGTCGGCAGGCGCGGCGTCTACCAGCACGGGAGAAGCGCCGCTATCGGTCGCCGGCTTGGCGGGCTTGCCGGTTTGCGGCTGTGGCTGGGCCACGCCGGGCTGGGCGGCGACTTCGGTTTCGAGCGCCGGCTGCGCAAGTTCGGTGCCCGACTGGACCGCAAGCGGCGTCGCCACGGCGGTGCCTTCGGCAGCCACGGGTAGCGTGCTCGCCGTTGCCATCAACTGCGCGAGGTTGGTCGTGCCTTGAAAGGGGGCCAGCGGCGTCGCGGCGACGGGCAGGGCCGCGCCGCTATCGGCGAACTGCGCAGCAAGCGGGTTCGTCGGGTCAAGGATCGGCGTGGCGGACGCTGCATTGCTGCCTTGCAGCATAGCGCCCAGAGCCTGCGCAAAACCGGCCTCCGCGCCCGTGCCGCCAAAGGCGAAGGGGAGCATGCCAGGCCCGGCGGGCGAGGGGGAACCGAGGGTTGTGACTTGCATCCAGGCGCCTCTAGCTCGGCCCCTTAAGGGGACCGCCTTATCATTATAGGAGCGAAATCAGCCGACGGTGCCAAGCGCACGAATTCGGGCGCGCGCATGGATCTCGTTCTGCGAGAGAACCACCGTGGCCGGGCGCACGCGCTCGATGATCGAGCGGACGAACGGGCGGATCGACGGGCTGGTCAGCAGGCACGGGATCTCGCCGTCCTGCGCCAGGCGATCGTAGGTCTCGCGGATCGACTGGATGAACTTCTGGAGCGACGAGGGCGCCATTGCCAGCTGGCGGTCGTCGCCCTGGCCCAGGATCAATTCGGCGAAGGCCTGGTCCCATTCGGCCGACAGCGTCACCACCGGGATCGCGTCGCCGCGGACCTGCGATGCGCTGATCTGGCGCGCCAGGCGGCCGCGGACATGCTCGGTGATCTGGGTCAAGTTGCTCGTCAGCGGTGCGGCCTCGGCGATGCCTTCCAGGATCGTCGGGATGTCGCGGATCGAGATGCCTTCGCTCAGCAGGTTCTGCAGGATTCGCTGAACACTCGAGATCGAGACCTTTGAGGGGACGATGTCGGCGACGAGCTTTTCCGATTCCTTGTGGACTTCGGTCAGCAGCTTCTGCGTCTCGGTATAGGAGAGCAGGTCGGCGATGTTGTCCTTGACCAGCTCGGTCAAATGCGTGGTGATGATCGTGCCACAATCGACCACGGTAAGCCCGCGGAAGCCCGCTTCGTCGCGCAGCTCGCGATCGATCCACAGCGCCGGGAGGCCGAAGACCGGCTCCTTGGTCGCTTCGCCGGGCAAGCCGACCTGGCCGCCGCCCGGATTGATCAACAGCAGCTTCTCGAGCTTGATCTCGCCGCGCGCCGCCTCGGTCTCCTTGATCGTGATGACATATTCGTTGGGCTTGAGGCCCATATTGTCGATGATCCGGACCGAGGGAAGGACGAAGCCGAAATCGGTCGCCATCTGGCGGCGGAGCGCGCGGACCTGATCGTCGAGCCGCGGTTCGCGCTGTTCGTCGTTGATCATCGGCAGCAGCGCATAGCCAATCTCGATGCGGACCGCGTCGATCGCCAGCGTCTCCGAGATCGGACGCTCGACCACGGTGGTCTGTGCCTGCTCCTGCGCAGCGACGGCACGCTCCAGCGCGGCCTTGGCCTGCGCGGTCTTGCTCATCTTCCATGCGGCGAAGCCGGCAGCGGCCGAGAAGGCGGCGAACGGGATGAACGGCAGCCCCGGCATGAGCGCCAGCGCGCCCATCAGGAACGAGACCATGCCGAACGCCTTGGGATAGCGGCCGAGCTGGTCGCCCAGCGCCGCGCCGGTCTTGCCCTTGACGCCGCCCTTCGAGACCAGCAGGCCTGCAGCGACCGAGATGATCAGCGCAGGGATCTGGCTGACAAGGCCGTCGCCGGCGGTCAGCACGGTATAGGTGTGAAACGCCTCGCCGATCGGCAGGCCGTGCGAGACGACGCCGATGGTCAGGCCGACGACGATGTTGACCGCGGTGATCAGCAGGCCGGCCACTGCGTCGCCCTTCACGAACTTCGACGCACCGTCCATCGAGCCGTAGAAGCCGCTCTCGGCTTCCACTTCGGCGCGCCGTGCCTTCGCCTGGTCCTCGTTGATCATCCCGGCCGAAAGATCGGCGTCGATCGCCATCTGCTTGCCGGGCATCGAATCGAGGCTGAAGCGCGCCGCCACTTCGGCGATGCGGCCCGCGCCCTTGGTGATGACGACGAAGTTGATGACGATCAGGATCATGAAGATGGTGAGGCCGATGATGACCTCGCCACCCATCAGGAATTCGCCGAATGCGCCGATCACGCCGCCGGCGGCGTCCTTGCCCTCATGGCCATGCGTCAGGATCAGGCGGGTCGAGGCGAGGTTGAGGCCCAGCCGCAGCATCGTCGCCACCAGCAGGATGGTCGGGAAAGCGCTCAGCTCGAGCGGCTTCTCGATGAACAGCGAGGTCATCAGGATCATCACCGAGACCGTGATCGACAGGGCCAGGCCCATGTCGAGCAGCCAGCCCGGGATCGGCAGGATGAGCATCGCAATGATCGCGATCACGCCGAAGGCGAGCGCGAGATCACGGTTCGCGCCGAAGCGCTGCATCAGGTTGGTGACGGCGGGAGGCATATTCTATCCCCGAAAAGAGCGTAATCTTGCTTGCGCGTCAGAGAGCGGGCGAAACCGCGATCCCGGCTTCGATGAACGTCCGCAGCTTGTTGCGCATCGTGCGCACCGAGATGCCGAGGATGTTCGAAGCCGAAGTGCGGTTGCCATGGCAGCGCTCAAGCGTCTGGAGGATCAGCTCCCGCTCGACTTCTTCCACCGTGCGACCGACCAGGCCCTCAATGCGGATACGCTCGGGCTCGCCGGCGTCGAGATCGACCAGGCCGGCTCCGTCCGAATGGACGAGGTCGCCGGCGTCGATCTGCGCGCCGCTGGCGAGCAGAACCGCGCGATGGACGCAGTCCTCGAGCTCGCGGATATTGCCCGGCCACGGATAGTTGGCGATCAGCGTGATCGCCGCATCGGTGAAGCCGCGGACCGGCTGGCCGTCTGCTTCGGCGAGGCGCTCGGCGAAGTGGTTGGCCAGCTGGACGACGTCGTCGCCGCGCATGCGCAGCGAAGGCACCGCCACGCGAATCAGGCCGAGTCGGATGAGCAGGTCTGCCCGGAAGCTGCCGGCTTCGACCGCGAGGTCGAGATCGTGGCTGGTCGTGGCGATCAACCGCGCCTTGAACGGCACCGGCTCGGTGCCGCCGAGGCGCGTGAAGCGCTGCTCGATCAGGGCAGCCAGCAGCCGCGCCTGGGCGTTGGGTGACAGCGCGCAGATTTCGCGGAGCAGAATCGAGCCGTTGCCGGCTTCTTCGAAACGGCCAATGCGGCGTGCGACGGCGCCTGGAAAAGCGCCTTCCTCATGGCCGAACAAATCTGATTCGAGCACGTCGTTCGCCACGCCGGCGCATTCCGCGACAAGCAGCGGCGCGCCGCGGCCGGAGGCCTCGTGGATCGCGCGCGCCATGGTTTCCTTGCCGCTACCCTTTTCACCGGTGATCAATACTGGGGTGCCGCTGGGAGCGACCGCGGTAGCGAGCTGGAGCGCGCGGGTGAGGGCAGGGTGGTCGCCGATGTGGACCTGCGCCTTGCGCTGCACGACCGAGGCAATCGCCGCGGCGATCAGATCGCGCTGGGGCGGCAGCGGCACATAGTCGCGCGCGCCGGCGCGGATCGCGGCGACGGCGCGCTCGGCCGATGCATCGATCCCGCAGGCCAGCACCGGGAGAGCGAAGCGCTCGGCCCGTAGCGCAGCGATGAAGCCGGTGACATCGGCATCGACATCGATCATCACCAGATCGCCGCCGCCCTGGCGAAGCGCGATCAGCGCTTCGGCCGGGGTGTCTGCCATCGTGACGTTCGCGCCCGACGCCCGAGCCAGCTCGGCTGCAAGGCGGAACTCGCTGCCCGGTGCGCCGATCAGCACCATACGGATCGAATTCGACATCAACGGTCCGCCCGAACGATTTCAGTGAGCGTCACGCCCAGCGAGTTGTCGATCAGCACCACTTCGCCGCGGGCGATCAGGCGATCGTTGACGAAGATGTCGACCGGCTCGCCGACGCGGCGGTCGAGCTCGACGACAGTGCCGGCACCGAGGTGCAGCAGTTCGCCGACCGGCATGCGCGCCCGGCCGAGCACGGCCTGTACCTTGACCGGCACGTCATGGACGGCTTCGAGGGCTTCGGAGCCCAACGGCAGGTCATGCGTGGGTGCGCTGTCGAAATCCTCGAGAATGGGACCCGACTGCTCGTTGGTTTCGGCAGGAACGATGTTGTTGAGATCGATGTCCATGGTCATGTTCCTCGTCTTATCCGTTCATCCACTGGCGGATCACTGATGCCGCCTCGGGGGGCTCGCGGAGACCGCGTCGCCGATGCGCTTCAGCGCAGAAAGTTTGATGCGTCCGTCGATCTGGGCCAGCGCGATTTCCTGATCGAGCAGAGGCTGATCAGAGCCCGCCATGTTCTCGAGCTGCTGTATCGCATCGGCATCGCCACCTGCGGCGCGCTCGGCGAGTGCCAGCTTTTCGGCCGACTGGCTGGCGATCGCCTGGGCTTCCGCCGGTCCTTCGATCACGGGGAGGCCGGGGATGAACTTCGGCTTGAGCATCTTGAGGGCGATCAGGCCGACCGCGCCGATCACGATGATCTGCAAAAGGCTCCAGATCTTATCCATCGGCAGCGTCGACAATATGCCGGCGTTTTTGTCCGCCAGGCTGTCGTCACCGGTGAAGCGCATGCTCTCGACGACGACGCTGTCGCCACGCTCGGCATCCATCCCCACGGCGTTCTCGACGAGGCGCTGGAGGCGCTGCATCTGCGGCTGGGGGAGGCCCTTCTCGCCACCATCGACCATCACCGCGACGCTTAGGCGGGTGATTTTGCCCGGCGCGCGCAGCGTGACCGTCTTGGTCGAGCTATTGTCGTAGGTGGTGTCTTCCGAGGTCTGATTGCTGGTCGATTGCTTGTTGGGGCCGCCGGTGCCGGCCGCCTGGCCCTGCGCCTCGGGAAGCTGGTTGCCGACCGACGCGGTCTGCGGGCCGGCGTCCTGCTCACGGTTCTGCTCGCCATTCTCGACGCTGACCTGGCGCGCGATCACCTGCTTGTCGGGATCGAACAGGTTCGATTCCTCGCGGGTCTGGTCGCGGTCGATCTGGGCCGAGACTTCGGCGCGAACCTTGCCCTGGCCGACGATCGGCTCGAGCAGCGATTCGACTTCCTCGCGGAGCTTGGCCTCGACCGCCTGTTGGCGCTCGTCGGCATCGCTCGAGCCGCCGGTGCCGGGATCGCCGGCCCGGGCGAGCAACGCGCCAGTCTGGTCGACAACCGAGACCGCGTCGGGCGAAAGCTCGGGAACCGAGGACGAGACGAGATAGCGGATCGACGCGATCGATTCCGAGGAGAGGCGGCCCTTGGTCTTGACGGTCACCGCGGCAGTCGCCTTGCGGCTCTCGTTCGCGAACATCTGGCGTTCGGGCATGACGATGTGGACGCGCGCGGCGCTGACGTCCTGGATTGTCTGGATCGACTTGGAGAGCTCGCCTTCGACGGCGCGGGTCTCGTTCATCTTGGCGCGGCTCGCGGAAACGCCGAAGGGCTGTTCCTCGTCGAGCACTTCGTAGCCGATCTTGCCGCCCAGCTTCTCGCCCGCCAGGCTCATGCGCAGCTCGGCCAGCTTTTCCTGCGGCGCCATGATCGAGCTGCCGTCGGCGGAGAGCGTGTAGTCCACGTTCTGCGCCTTGAGCTTCTCGGTGATCGTGGCGGCCGCCGACGGATCGAGGTCGGTGTACAGGAAGCCCATGTCGGACTTGGAGGTGCGCGTTGCGACAAAGGCGAGGGTGGCGAGCAGCGCGAACGCCACGCCCCCCATCAGCATCAGCCGCTTAGGCCCGATCTGGGCCACGAATTTCTTGATCGCTTCCAAAGCCGCCCCACGCGTGGACCGGGGCGAAGTTGCCCCTCGATTCCATTATAGGAGGGTGGCAAGCGGCAGATTGTGCCGGGTGGAATTTTTTGCCTAGTCGGCGCGCCGCAATGGCATTCGAAGCGCAAAAGCCGCCCGTCCTGCAGGGCAGGAGGGCGGCCTATTATTCGTGGGTTGGGGCTCAGGCCGCCAGCTTCATGTGCGGCATCAGCGACTCGAGCTCGGCGAGAATCGCCTCGCGACGGGCCTGGGCATCGAGTGCGAGGCCGCCCTGGTCCCAGCCGATCCGCGCGTCGCCCGGCTTGAGCGTGACGTCACCGATGACGAACAGATTGAGCTTGCGCCGGTCGGCCGACTGGCGGGCGGCGATCTTCGTCTCGATCGCCTCGATCAGATCGGGATGGACGCGGATTTCGATCTCGGTGCCGCGGGCGACCTGGCCGAGCGCGCGGCTGATCGCCTCGTCGATCGTGTCCGCCGGGAAGGTCTCCAGCGCGCGGCCGGCCATCATGTCGGCGGCGACCACCGCGATTTCGGCGGCATCGCCGGTCACCCGCTCGGAAACTTCGGCGAAGCGCTCGTCGAGCGATTCGATGCCGGCGTGCAGCGCATCGACGGCGCTCAGCAGCGCGACGTCGCGCTCGCTGCGCGCCTGCTGCAGCCCGGCCTCGAAGCCCTCGGCGCGGGCCAGCGCAAGCTTCGCCTCGTGTTCAGACTTGAGCAGCGCGATCTCGGCGCGCAGCGCTACGACCTCGAGGCTGACATCGGCCGTGCTCGCGCCTTTCTCCGAACCCGAACCCGGCGTGACGAAGATGCGATCGAACGCGAAACGCTCGACATTGGGATAGCTCATGCGTGCTGCCTCAGATGATCATCGCGTCGTCGGACTTGGGGTCGACGAGCATGATTTCGCCGCGATCGGCCAGGCTCTTGGCAAGGCGGACGAGCGACGACTGCGCTTCTTCGCAATCGCGCGCGCGGACCGGGCCCATCGCCGCCATATCCTCGCGCATCAGCTTGGCTGCGCGCTCGGTCATCGATCCGAAGAACATCTGCTTGAGCTTGTCCGGCGCACCCTTGAGCGCCAGCGCCATCTCGCGCTTGTCGGCACCGCGGGCGATCGCGGCGATCGCGGTAGGCAGCAAATTGGCCAGATCCTCGAACGTGAACATCAGCGCGCGGATTCGCTCGGCGCTCTCGGGCGCCTTGGCGTCGAGCGCGGTGAGCATCGCCTCCTCGGTCGAGCGGTCCAGCGAGTTGAACAGTTCCGCCATCGATTCATGCGGGTCGCGCTTGTTCGAACGCGACAGGTTGGTCATGAACTCGCTCTTGAGCGTCTGCTCGACCTGGTTGATCACGTCCTTCTGGACCGTTTCCATGCGCAGCATGCGCATCACCACGTCGACCGAGAATTCGCGCGGCAGCTCGGCCAGCACGCGCGCCGAATGATCGGGCCGCAGCTTCGAGAGGATGACCGCGACGGTCTGGGGATATTCGTGCTTCAGCGCGCCGGCGAGCACCGTCTCGCTGACGTTGGACAGCTTGTCCCACATCGTGCGTCCCGACGGACCACGGATGTCTTCCATGATCTCCTTGACCTTCTCGCCGGGCAGGATGCCCGCGAGCAGGCGCTCGGTGGTCTCGTAGCTGCCGTGCATCGACGACATCGAGGCGATTTCGCTGGTGAACTGGACGAGCAGATGCTCGACCACCGCCGAGGGGATGCGGCCAAGCGACGCGATCGCGGAGGAAAGCTCCTTGATTTCGTCGGTGGTCAGCTGTTCCCAGATCGGGCCGCCGTGATCCCTGCCCAACGCGAGCATGAGCGCTGCGGCGCGCTGCGGGCCGCTGTAGCGCTTGAGTTCCGGCGGCTCGCCAATCGGCGCCATCAGGCTCATTCGTAAAACCCCTCGAAAAAATGCCTGGGGTGCAACGGTTCGTACACCCTTTCCCCTATTATAGGAGTGAGGAAACAAGGTGCGGCGTGATGACGGTTAATTTATCCAGCAGCCTCGCGGGCTTGAGCCTGTTAACGGGTTCGAACTCGTTCACGTCGGTGAGCGACATCACCTTCGAGAGCAAGGCCGTGCGCACCGCCAAGGCGCTGTTCACCCTGACGCAGGATATCACGCCGCCCTGGAAGGAAGCTGTCGCGAGCACGCCACTGTCGAGCCAGGTCTCGACGATCAAGGCGATGAAGACGATCATCGACAAGGCCGGCACCGGCGCCGATCTCCTCAACAACGACGTCCAGACCACCTTCACTGCCTATAAGGCGCTCGATCGCCTGCGCGTCCTGGCCGAATCCGCCAGCGCCAAGACCATGTCCGACGCCCAGCGCGCGACGCTGCAGACCAGCTTCGCCAAAGGCCTGACCGACATCCAGACCTTCCTCGCCAGCGCGCCGTCGGACGTCGTCAATCTCGCCTTCAATCAGCCGCTGCGCTATATGAAGAGCGCCGAGATCAGCAATCCGTCGCAATATTCGGTTCCCGGCAAGGGTCTGGTCAAGAATCGCACCGATGCCATTCCCGGCCTGACGGGGCAGGAGAAGTTCACGGTCAATCTGACCAAGGACGGCACCACCGCCAACGACACCGTGACGGTCGACCTGTCGACCGGCCCGCAGCCGCCCACCGTCGACTCGCTCACCGAGATGCTCAACGCCGCGATCAAGGCGGTGCCAAACCGCATGCCAGACGGCACGATCATTACCGATACCAACGGCGATCCGGTGTCGCGCTATACGTCGCGCTTCGAAGTGACTCGCGAAGACGGCTTTGCCGGCAAATGGGGCCTCACGCTCAATGCCTCGTCGGGCATCGAGCGCGTCACGATGGGCGAGATCGGCGCCAAGGATTCGATCATGGTCGCCACCGGCCAGACCGCGCTCGACGCGCCGACCGCGACCAGCGTGTTCCGCATCAACGATCCCGCCGGCGACGCGACCCGCAAGACGCTGGGGTCAATCTCCGCGCTCAATTCCGCCGCGACGGCGCAGGCCACGCTGGCCGGCAAGACCACGACGATCACCACGACCAGCACCGATATCGACGGCAAGGTCATCACCGACAAGACCACGACCAGCAACGTCTATGCCGACACCGACGCCGCCCAGGTCGTGGTCGACGGCCAAGGCAACAGCTATATCGTCGGCACCACCGCCGGCGATCTTGGCGCCAACAAGTCCGATGGCGACGACAACCTGTTCCTCACCAAGCTGAACGGCGAGGGTAAGGTCGTCTGGCAGCGCAGCCTCGGCGCCGGCGGCTCGTCAACCGGCGTTGCCGTCACGCTCGCGCCCGACGGCAATGTCGTCGTCGCGGGCACCGTTACCGGCGCGATGGACGGCGCCAACACCGATGGCGACATGTTCGTCACCAAGTTCGCCACCAATGGCGACGAGAAATTCTCGACCGTGGTGCGCGCCACGGGGGCCGATACTGCCAAGGCGGTCGCGGTCGGTGCCGATGGCTCGATCTATGTCGGCGGCCGTTCGGCGACCGGCGGCGGCGACGCCTTCGTCGCCAAGATCAACGCCAGCGGCAAGCTGGTCGAACGCAGCACGATCGCCGACAATGGCAGCGGCAGCATCAATGGCCTTGCCGTCGATGCCAGCGGCAATGTCCTCGCGCTCGTCCAGAACAACGGCAATGCCGAAGTCCACAAGCTCTCGGGCACGGCGCTTTCGACCGAGCTGGGCAGCATCTCGCTCGGCACCGCCGATGCGCGCGCGATCGCGATCGGGCCGGATGGCAGCATCGCCGTGGGCGGCGCGACCAGCAGCACGCTTTCGGGCAGCCAGGTCAATGCCAATAGCGGCGGCCGCGACGGCTTCGTCGCGCGGATCGACGGCGGCCTGTCGGGCTCCAGCGTCACCTATATCGGCTCGTCCGAAGACGATCAGGTCGATAGCATCGCCTTCATGAACGGCAGCCTCTATGCCGGGGGCCGCACCAAGGGCACGATCGGCGAGCCGCTCAAGGGCGCCGTCGACGGCTTCGTCACGCGGATCGACGCCTCGACCGGTGCGATCGGCAACACCACCCAGTTCGGCTCCTCGGCGCTGCGCACCGAGCCGGTGCGCATCGCCGCCGACAATGGCGGCGGCAGCGTCGTCTCGTCGATCGGCTTCGCGCGCGGCACGATCAATCCGGCGACCTCGGCCAAGCTGACCACCCAGACCGGACTTCGTGTCGGCGATAGCTTCTCGATCAAGGTCGATGACGGCACTGTGCGCAAGATCACCATCGGCGCCGACGACACGCTCAAGACGATCGCCGATCGGATCAGTGGCATCACCGGCTCCAAGGCCAAGACGACGACTCCGACGATCAGCGGCAAGCAGACGCTGCGCGTCGATACCAAGGCCGGCCATTCGATCGAGTTCCTCGCCGGTCCGGCGGGCAGCGATGCGCTCGCCAAGCTCGGCATCGATCCGCAGCGGATCGAGACGCCGGAGACCCAATCGGCCAACGCGCCCAAGGTCAAGCCCGGCGGCACGTTCGGCCTGATGCTGTCCGAAGCGCTCAACGTGAAGACCGTCGATGACGCCAAAATCGCGCTCAAGAAGCTCGAATCTGCGGTCTCGATGAGCCAGACGGCGTATCGCTCTCTATATTGGGATGATGCGAAGGCGACGATGGTCGATGGCGTGAAGAACACCGCCACCGGCAAGGGGTCGACTGCGCGCGAACAGGCCCAGCTCGCCAACTATCAGGCGGCGCTCACGCGCCTCAATTCGTCCACTTCCACGCTGATCGGATTCTGATCATGTCCTCGCTCCCGATCCTCGACGCCATGCGCAGCCGGATGCAGAACCTGTCCGAGCGCCAGCGCGTCGTCGCCACCAACATCGCCAATAGCGAGACTCCGGGCTACAAGTCGCGCGAAGTCGAGGCGCCGAGCTTTGCCGGCCTGGTCAACGGCAGCGGCGTGGTCCAGATCGCCAAGCCGCGGGTCGAGCTCACCTCGGCGATGAAGAGCCTCGGCGCGATCCAGCCCGCCGGCGCCGGCATCGTCCTCGACAAGGACATCAGCGAGACCAAGCCCGACGGCAACAACGTCACGCTTGAAGACCAGCTCCTCAAGATGGGCGAGATCCAGGCCGACTTCACGGCGATGACCAATCTCTACCGCAAGCAGATGTCGATGCTGAAGATCGCCGTGACGGGCCGCGGCTGAGGCAGCCGGACCAATCGAAAAAGGGGCTCCGGAGCGATCCGGGGCCCTTTTCCATTCGCCCTTCCAGTCCAGGCCCGGCGGGGACGGATTGGGCGCTTGTCCAAAGTGGTTTTGGCGATATGCGTCCCATATCGACTTCAACGCTTTTGACGCTTGGGATCCCTTGCAACTTCTATCCTGTACCTGCTGTCCTCAAAGGTCCGCGATCGTAAGCGCCGACGGTCACTGGCGCTGGTTCGGCGCGTGAAAGCCCTTTTCTACCTTCCCGTGATCACACGCTGGTGGTTCGACAATGTGGTCGAGCCGCTGATGCGGAAGATCGCGCAGGAGAGCGACGTCTATGTGCTGGCGCCGGCACCCTGGCAGGGGACGGGCATCGGCATGCGCGAACTGGAGCGCTGCGTCGACCTGCCCGGAATACATTGGTGCATCATGGAGGGGGACGATCACCCGAGCACCCGCACGGTGCCCGAGGCACGGGAGGACATCGTCGCATGGGTCCGCGATCTGGCGCCCGATTACGTGCTGTGCCGTAGCGCGGACTATGAGACGGTCCGGGCGTTTCCCGGCACCGTGAAATTGCTGATGGAAGGACGGCTCGAGCCGTTCGCGCCGCCGCCGCAATGGATCGTCTTCGAGGATCGTCCGCTGGACCAGGGCCTGCTGCCGGGCCTCTCGGACGAGGAGCGTGCCTGGCTGGTGACGGCGATCGCGCCGGCTTGGACGCATCTGGTCGAACGCCATGCCGCGCGGCCGGGCGAGCGCGAGAGCGTGTTTGCCCGATGCGGCATCGCCGGCGATCGACCGGTGCTGCTCGTCCCGCTTGAATATGAAGGCGACGAGAATTTCTTCCGGATGCACAGCGTCCAGACCAAGCCCAACCACCGGATGGTCGCCGAACTGGCCGAGAGGGTAGGGGCGGGCTTCACCCTGGCCGTCACCAATCATCCCGAAAACGACCGACATGTCGACAGCGCGCCGCTGCTCGCCACCATCGATGCGCTGGAGAATGTCGTGCTCGCGCCGCCTGCCATTGGCGGCCTGCCCGCGACGCTCGCGCTCGCCAAGCATGTCGACGGCATGATCATCGGGGACTCCAAGACCTATGCACTGGGCGCCTTTTTCGGCAAACCGATGCTGCGCAAGACGCGGTTCGAGAGCGGCGCATGGCTTAAAAGCTACGCCGATCTCGATCGCTTCCTGACCGCGGTCGCCGCTGGGGAGGCGGACCGCCCTTCCCCGGAAGATGCGCGTCTCTGGTTCGCCTTCTACATGGCGAACGACGTCTTCGATCCGAAAGCGGCGGATCTCAGCGCTGGCCAGATCTTCGCGCATATGGCGCGGCCATTCGACCGCACGCGTTGGGCTGCCGGCATCGAACGACTGCGAGCAGCGGTCCCTTCGCTGTTCGCCTGAGCGGGGCGACAACCGCACGCGGACAGAAGCCTGGCTGGCTACACCACAAGCGTCGACAGCGCGTCGCGCTCGGTCACCAGCGCGGCGACAATCAGACCCCGCCAGTCTTCTATCATCTGCGCGAAACTGGTCGAAGAATAAGCCTTCAGCGCAGTCTCGCCTTCTGCGCTGAGTGCGGTCAGGTCATAGGCCACGTCGACTTGGGAGCCGCTGGCGATTGCAGCCACCTCCACCGTCACGATCCCGGCACGCGATCCGGGGGTGACGCGCGAGTATCGAACGCGCCCCGACGCCGCCTCGCTTTCGATGACCGTCCAGATGGAGCGCTCCGCCCCGTCCCCGGTCGTGAATACGAGGCCGCAATGTTGGGGAAGGGCGCCCAATATCGTCGGCGACCAGCCGGGAACCCATAAGCGTTCGCCGGCGGCTGTGAACAGCTTGAACGCCTCTGCGGCCGGGAGGTCCAACTGGAAGGAGCCGTGCTGCCGAACGCGGCCGGCGCTGAGAACTTGTTCATCCATGGTTGGAGTCCTTTGGTGAGCGCGCTTCGGTGAGGCGATGGCTATCGGCGGCGCGCAGGTCGAGGTCGTAGACCGCCCTGAGCCCTTCGATTTTCGACAGCGTCGCGGCCGAGAATGGCGCAGCACCCTCGAAGGCATGCAGCACGATCCCCTCGATCAGTTCGCCTAGCGGCATCTCCAGATGCTCTGCCAAGCCTTTCAGGACTTTCAGGAGCCTCCGCTCGATCCGAACCCCGGTTTGCACACGTTCGATTTCCATATTTCATCGGTACCATGTTACCAGGGTACATTCAATCTGGAATTTCCTTCCGGCTCGCGGAGCAGGTCGGTCGCTCCAACGCAAAGCGCCCCGGAGGAGAGCTCCGAGGCGCATTTTGGACCTTGTCGTCGTAACCGTGGACCTTGTCGTCGTAACCGTCGTTCAGGCGCTCAAAGCCGCGCGTTGATCGAGATCGGGGCGGGCATTTCCATCCCCGAAATGCCGCCGCAGGCACCATAGGTGGTGTTGCGCTTGCCGGTCAGGCGCTGCGCCTCCGCGGCGATCGCGCCCATCATGTCGACCGAAAGCTCGATCTGGCGGGCGAGGATTTCCTTGTTCACTGCCGAGGCATCGCGCAGATGGCGGCTCGCCTCGGTGAGCGCCTCGCGGGCCTCGGGCTCGAGCTTCTCGGCCCAGTCGTCGCTCTCGCGCTTCAGCCGCGCGACCTCGGCCTCGATGCGGCCGGTGAGGCGCAGCTTGGCGCTGGCGATCTCGCCGAGTTCGGGCAGATAGGGCGTCCGCGCCAGCTTTTCGGTTTCCTCTTCCATGAGCGAGGCGAGCGAAACCATGGCGTCGATGAGATGTTCGGTCATTGTTGCCCCTGCATCTTGATGATCTGATCGAGCACAGCGGGGGCGATTCCCACGCCGCCGCGCTTGGCGATTTCGGTCCCCAGCTTTTCGCCGAGGATTCCGCGAAACATCTGCTCGCCGCCGCCGCCGTTGAAATCCTCGCCCTGCTCGACAGTCTCGAGCATCATCTGGGTCATCTGGCCGAGGAACACCGCTTCGAAGCTGGTCGCGGTTTCCTTGTTCTTGGCGTCGACCTTGGGCATCGGCTTGGCGGCCGCGCCGGTAGCCGCGCTGGGCAGGGCAGAGATGTCGTTCATTACTGGACCTCGATTTCGGCCTGGAGCGCGCCGGCGCTTTTCACGGCCTGGAGGATGGTGATCAGGTCGCGCGGGCTCACGCCAAGCGTGTTCAGCCCGCTGACCAGCGACTGGAGCGACGCGCCGCTGACCATCGCCAGGCTGGCGCCGTTGCCGTCATTGACCTGCACCTGGGTGCGCGGCACCACGGTCGTCTGCCCGTTCGAGAGCGGACCCGGCTGCGAGACTTGCGGGGTCTCGGACACGGTGATGGTCAGGCCGCCCTGGGCGATGGCAACCGGCGTGATCTTGACGTCGGCGTTCATCACCACGGTGCCCGAGGCTTCGTTGATGACGACGCGCGCCGGCTGGTCGACCTTGATCGGGAGGTCGCCGATGCGCGTGACCAGGTCGATCACCCCGCCGACGAAGTTCGCAGCGGGCTGGACCTGGACGGTCCCGGGATCGAGCACGGTGGCGCTGCCGGGATACTTGCCGTTGATTGCGGTGGCGACGCGGTCGGCGGTGGCGAAATCGGGGTTCTTGAGCGCGAGCTTGAGGCTGGTGGCCGAGAGCAGCGAATAGGGCACTTCGCGCTCGACGATCGCGCCGCCCGCGATCCGCGCCGACGTGGTCACGCCGCGGCTGACGCTGGCGGCGGCACCCTGGCCCTTGAAGCCGGAGACCGCGACATTGCCCTGCGCGACCGCATAGATCTCGCCATCGAGCGCGCGCAGCGACGAAGCGATCAGCGTGCCGCCCTGAAGGCTGGTCGCATCGCCCAGCGCGGCGACCTGCACGTCGATCCGCGAGCCCGAGCGCGAGAAGGGCGGCATCGTCGCAGTGATCGAGACCGCGGCGACGTTCTGCGTCTTCATGTTGGTGCCGCGGATGTTGACGCCCATGCGCTCGAGCATCGCCTGCATCGATTCCTCGGTGAACGGCGTGTTACGCATGCGATCGCCCGTGCCGGCAAGCCCGACCACGAGCCCGTATCCGACGAGCTGGTTCTCACGGACATTCTCGACATCGACGATGTCCTTGATCCGTGTCTGGGCGCTGGCAGGCAGTGCTGCGACCAACATGGTTAGCAGAAGCAGGAACGAAGCGGCGAGACGCTGCATAAACCCTCGTCGAAAGTGGAAAAACCGCGGTAATTTTCTTATAGGATGAAAGAGGGCCACATCGGCTCCGAAGGATGTATTTCGTGCGCATCGACAGCCTATCGCCGCTTCTGGCGCGCACCCTTCTGGCGGCGCTGCCAAAGGCCGTGCCCGGCTTCGCCGCGGGCATGAAGGAAGTGGCGCAGGATCGGCCGCACGTGCCCGATCCCGCGACCGCGCATCCCACCACTTCGGTGGCGATGCTCGTCACGCTCGCCGCCAACGATCCCCAGGTCGAGCGGCGGCGCAAGCTTGCGGTCGACGCCGAACGTGGCGTCGCGGCGCTCGAAAAGCTGCACAAGGAGCTGGTCGCCGGCACGCCCAGCGTCGAGCGGCTGCAGGAAATCGTCGAATGGTCCGAAAATCTGGAGCAATCCGACGATCCGGTCCTCGCCCAGATCCTGTCCGACATCGACCTGCGCGTCCGCGTCGAACTCGCGAAGATCGACGTCCAGGCCTGAGCCGCTCCGCTATGTGGCGATGCCGGCGGGCGCCTTCAGGAACGGTGTGATCGCGGCCATCGCCTGCGCGACATATATCGCCTTCTGACCAACGGGCGACACATAATCGATGGCACGCTCGGCATCGCCGGTGCTCGCGCCGCGCGCGATCATCCACGCCGCCAGATATTGCGACGCGAGGCAACCGCCAGCGGTCGCGACATTGCCATGGGCCACGAAGGGCGCGTCGATGACGTTCACGCCCGCCTCGATCACCCAGGGCTTGCTCATCATATCGGTGCAGGCGGGCAGGGCGCCGATCAGCCCGAGCTTGGCGAGCAGCAGCGTTCCCGAACATTGCGCGCCGATCAGCTGGCGCGCGGGATCGAGCGTGATCCGTGCCAGCAGTTCCTTGTCGGCGGCGATCTCGCGGGTCTTGAAGCCGCTGCCGATCAGCACGGCGTCGGCCTCGGCGGCGAATTCGAGCGGCTTCTGGCGGCGGACGCGGACGCCGTTCAGCGAGGTGACGTCCTCGCTCGGAGAAGTGATGTGCGCGGCCCAGCCTTGCGGCTTCATCCGGTTGAGGATCGCCGCCGCGACGAACGAGTCCAGCTCGTTGAAACCGTCGAACGTCAGCACTGCGATCTGCACGGCATCCCCCTTGCGTCTGGAACCGCCGGCTTCCTAGCCCGCGCTGCCCGCAAGTGAAAGGAGGCCGTTGTGCAGCGTCAGCGCTTCTTGGCGATCTTCATCACATAGCTGATCACTTCGGCCACCGCGGCGTAATGCTCGACGGGTATCGGGTGATCGATTTCGGCCGAGGCATAGAGCGCGCGGGCGAGCGGGCGGTTCTCGACCAGCGGGATGCCGTGTTCGCCCGCGATCTCGCGGATCTTGAGCGCTATGGCGTCGACGCCCTTGGCGACCACTACCGGCGCGCCCATTGCGCCGTGATCATATTGCAGTGCGATCGCATAGTGCGTCGGGTTGGTAATCACGACGCTCGCCTTGGGGACGTTGGACATCATCCGGTTGCGGGCCCGCTGCATCTGGATGCTGCGGATCTTGCCCTTGATGTGCGGATCGCCTTCGCTGTTCTTGTACTCGTCCTTGATCTCCTGGAGCGTCATCCGCATCTTTTTCATATAGGCGCGGCGCTGCCAGACGAAGTCGAACAGCGCGAGCGCGCCGACCAGCATCGCGATCGGCTTGAGCATCGCATGGACGATGTCGTTCGCCGAGGCGCCGAGCGCATTGAGGTCTGCGCCGACCATGCGATCGATCCCCGAAGCGTGCGGCCAGGCGACCATCGCGGCAGTGCCGCCGACTAGGCAGAGCTTGGCAACGGTCTTGCCATATTCGACCAGCGACTGCTTGCCGAACATTCGCGCGGCGCCGCTCATCGGATTGAGCTTCGACCATTTCGGCTTGACCCGCGACCAGGAGAGCATCGGTCGGCCCTGGAGAATGCCGCCCAGCAGCGCGAGCCCGAACATCGCGCCCAGGATCGGGAGCAGGGCGCCGCCCACCGCGGCGAAGATGCCGGTGGCGAAGCCCTGCGCGCCATCGGGATCGAGGCGGAAATCCTCTGCGCCGCCCCACAGGCGGACGAAGAGATTGCCCATTAGCTGGATCGTATAGGTGCCCAGGCCGCCCATCACCACCAGCATCGCGACGAACATCGCGGCGTGGCGCATTTCCGGCGCCATCGGAACGTCGCCCTTCTCGCGGGCGTCTTCCAGGCGCTTTTCTGTTGGGTCGTGTGTCTTGTCTTCCTGATCGGCGCCTTCCGCCATCACCAGCCCCCTTGCATCGCGTCACCCATGGACTGGCCAAAGAAGGTGAGCATGGTGCCGACGGTCATCGCCGCCAGGCTGATGCCCAGCAGAAGGTTAAGCGGCTGGGCGATGAAGAACACCTGGATCGCGGGTGCGACGCGCGCGGCGAGGCCGAGCGCGACGTTGAACACGATGCCATAGATCAGAAGCGGGGCGGCGAGGCTGATCCCGAGTGTCATTGAGCGGCCGACCGCGGCAACCGCGAGCTGCGCGAAATCGTGCATCGGCGGCATCCCCCCGATCGGGAAGGTCTGGTAGCTGTGGATGATCGCGCCGAGCCACAGATGGTGGACCTGCATTCCCATGCAGATCAGCGCGGCGGCGAGGCTGACGAACTTCGAGAGAATGGGGGTGGCGCCGCTTTGCGCCGGATCGAAGATCACCGCCGAGGAAAAACCGGCCTGCATCGAGATGATCGAGCCCGCGATCGAGATCGAGAAGAACAGGATCTTGACGATCATGCCCATCGCGAGCCCGGTCATCAGCTCGGTGACGAGCACGGCCGGCAGCACCGCGCCGGCCTGGACCGCCGCGCGCGCAGGCTCGCCGAGGATGCCATAGAGTCCCGCCGACATCGCGAAGGCGATCATCAGCCGGATGCGGCCGGGGATCGCGTCTTCGCCGAAGACGGGCAGCAGCATCAGCACCGCGCCGACGCGCGCGAACACGATGAAGAAGGCGGAGACCTGGAGCTCCAGGTCGGGGGGCATGATCATCCGCTGATGATCAGATCGCTGATCTTGGCCATGAAGCCCGACAGCGCCTGCCCCATGGTGGGAAGCATCAGGAGGAAGACCAGGCCCATCGATAGCAGCTTGGGCACGAAGGTCAGCGTGGTCTCCTGAATCTGGGTCAGTGCCTGGAGAAGGCCGATCACGGTGCCGACGATCAGCGACGTCAGAAGCAACGGGCCCACCACGGTGAGCACGAGCATCAGCGCCGCTTCGGCAAGATCAATGACCTGGTCCGGGCTCATCCGTCAGATCTGCATCCGCATGATGTCGGTATAGGCGCCGACGACCTTGTCGCGGACGGCAACCATGGTGTCGAGCGCGCTCTCGGCGGCGCCGATCGCCGTGACGACGTCGATCAGGTCGCCCTTGCCGGCAACCTGCAGTGCCGAGGCGTGCTCGGCGGCGCGCATCTGGTTGGCGGTGCCGGTGACGAGGTCTTCGACCATCGCGCCGAAGCCGCCGCTGCCGCCGGTCTTGCCGGTGGACGAAGTGCCCAGGCTGTTGCCTAGGCCGGCGACCTTGCCATAGGCAGAGGCTGCGTCGAGTGCTCCGATGGACATGCTGGTAATCCCCTGGATGATTACTTGAGAAGGTCGATGGTGCGCATCGTCAGGCTCTTGGCGGCCTCGATGGCATTGAGATTGGCTTCGTAGCTGCGCTGCGCGGCCTTCATGTCGGCGGTCTCGACGAGGCCGTTGACGTTGGGCTTGAGGACATAGCCGTCCTTGTCGGCGGCGGGGTGGCCCGGCTGATAGACACGGGTGAAGTCCGACTTGTCGGTCTCGATGCCCTGCACCTTCACTTCGGTAGCGCCGGTGGCCTTGTCGACTTCAGCGGCGAAGCTCGCGACGCGGCGGCGATAGGGATTGCCGCCTGGGGTCTGTGCGACCGAGTCCTGATTGGCCAGGTTTTCCGCGATCACGCGCATGCGCAGCGACTGTGCGCGCAGGCCGGAAGCGGAGACGCCGAGCGATGCCTTCAAGTCCATGTGTAGCTCCAAGCGGGCCAGAGCGGCCGTTTCCTCCATTGTAGGCAATTTTTGCCGGGGCCGGCGCTCGGAGCGGAAAAAAGGTTCCTAGGCAATTTTTGCCGGGGTCCGCGCCGGGGGCGGAAAAAGCTTCCTATAATTCCTTCAGAAAGGAACGTGCATGACCGTCCTCGATGGAATTATGGTGGATCTCTCGATCGTGCTGGGTTCGGCGGAAGTGCCGATCCGGCAGGTCCTGCAGATGAGCCGCGGCGCGATGATCGCGCTCGACTGCGGGCAGGATGATCCCAGCCTTATCTATGTGAATGGCGAGCTTGTCGCGAAGGGCCGGGTGATGGTCGACGGCGAAGTCATGTCGCTCGAGATTTCCGAACTCATCAAGAAGCAGCGCCACTAATGGACATATTGTCGATGCTGCGCACGCTCGGTGCGCTTGGTGTCGTGCTCGGCATGCTCGCCGGCGCGCTGTGGGCGGTCCGCCGCTATGACATCAAGCTGCCGGGCCGCATCTCGGGCACCGGGCGCAAGCGGGTCGAGCTGGTCGAGCGGCTGTCGCTCGATGCCAAGCGGTCGGTTGCGCTGATCCGTCGCGACGGCTGCGAGCACCTCATCGTGCTGGGGCCGGACGGTACCGCGACGATCGAGACCGGCATTGTCGCCCCCGAACCGGTGGCTCCCCCGGCCGCCGAGGTGCCGGCAAAGCCTGCCGCGTCCGCCAATTTCCAGGCCGATCTGGCCCATTTCGCCACTAGCTTCGGCAAGCTCGTCGATCTCTCGCGCGAGAAGATCGCCGCCGTGCGCGGCGCCAATGACGACACCTTCGAAGACGAAGACGGCGACGAAGGCGACGACGAGCCTACCGATCCGACGCCGAGCTTCGCGCCGACCGCCGAGCTGCCCCAGGCTGCCCCCCGCAAGCGTACCCGCCGTCCGCGCGACACCGCGCGCTGGAATCGCCGCGCGGTGCGCGAGGCGATCAATGCGTAAGCTCCTCGCGGCGGCTGCCGTTCTGATCCTCGCGCCGGTGGCGGCGCACGCGCAGGCGCATGGCGCCGCGCCTGCGCTCCCCGCGGGATTGGGCGGCGACGGCGCGCTTTCTGCACGGGCGATCCAGCTCGTGCTGATGCTGACGGTGCTCAGCCTGGCCCCGGGCCTGCTGATGACCGTCACCAGCTTCACGCGCATGGTCGTGGCGCTGTCGCTGCTGCGCACCGGGATCGGTGCGCAGGGCGTGCCGCCCAATCCGGTGATCATCGCGCTCGCCCTGTTCCTGTCGTTCTTCGTCATGGCGCCGACGTTCGAGAAGGCGTGGAACGAAGGCGTCGATCCCTATACCAAGGGCAAGATCACCGAGACGGTGGCGTTCGAGCGCACTGCCGAACCCTTCCGCAAGTTCATGCTCGGCCAGGTCCGCGACAGCGATCTCAAGCTCTTCGCCGAAATGGCCAACAAGCCGATCGCCAGCCGTGCCGAGACGCCGCTGACCACGCTGGCGCCGGCGTTCATGATCTCCGAACTGCGCCGCGCGTTTGAAATCGGCTTCCTGCTGCTGCTGCCCTTCCTGGTCATCGACCTGGCGGTGTCGGCCGTGCTGATGGCGATGGGCATGATGATGCTGCCGCCACCGACGATATCCCTGCCCATGAAGATCATCTTCTTCGTGCTGGTCGATGGCTGGGCGCTGGTCGCCGGCTCGTTGGTGAAGAGTTTCGCGACTTAAACGCCCAGAACGACGCGAAATGCGCCATTTTCGCCGCGAAAGGGCGAGCGGCGCCGCAAAAACCACCTGCGCAACGCCGCGGATTTGCGCGGTTTGTAGGAGTTCGGCGGCTTAGCGTCACAGTCTTCACGCGAATCGTGAACTTCCGTTGCGCGAATGTGTAAGGATGTTGCGCACGCTAAAATGCCGGACCGACGCTGTCAAAGAGCCGCAGCGACGCTAGCACGCCGCGGCTCCTGTAGGACAGCCTATCCCGCGCAGCGCAGCAGATCCTCGGACGGATCGCCGCCAAGCATGCGCTTGCCGTCGGGCGAAAGCCGCAGCTTGCCTTGCGAAGGCTCCTCGCCATCGGTGGAGATGAACTTGCTGGTATAGGCCAGGCTGTTGGCGTCGAGCAGGCGAACCTGCAGCACTTCCTCGCTATCCTCATAATAGACGATCGTCCGCGCAGTGACCTTGAACCCCGCGGCGTTCTCGCCGCCACGCGAAGCGCAGTCGGCCAGCGTGCGTGCCCATTCGCCCTGGAACTTCGCCGGGATCGCCTTGAGCGTCTGGGTCCCCGGGTTCGCCAGCGCCGGCGTGGTCACGGCAATCAGGAAGAGCGGCATAAAACGCATCGGATACCCCTTGGACTGGCGACGGTGGTGTCGCTGCCCCGCGCTATAGGGAGGATCGATCCGCCGGCCAGAGCCCTTCCGCCGAAATTTGCCGGCCCGATGCCGCTGCGAGGCAGTCAGTTGCCGGCAGAAGGGTAGCGGATCGTCACGCGAAGCCCCGTGCCCGCCGCCTGGGCAAAAAGCACCTCCGCGCGATCGCGGCTGGCAAGCGCGCGCACGATCGCGAGCCCGAGACCGGCGCCGCCCGTTTCGCGGTCGCGCGAAGGGTCGAGGCGATGAAAGGGGGTTCCCAACCCGGCCAGTGCCGCGCTCGGCACGCCCGGGCCATCATCCTCGACGACGATGTCGACGGTGGTGCCACGGGCGTGCGCGGCGACCGTCACTGCATTGCCGTGCCGAACGGCGTTGGCGATCAGATTGTCGAGAATGCGGCGCAACGAGAGCGGCGTCGCCGCGATCGCCAGATCGGCGGGCACGTGCATCAGCGTCACGGGCTCTGCGAGTTCGAGATGGGCACCGACGATCGCCGCGAGTGCGTCAGCGACCCCGACGCGCTCGGGCTCGTTCGGCGGCGCCCCATCACGGTCCGCCAGCAGCAGCGTATCGTTAAGGAGCGCGGTCATCTCGTCGAGGTCGGCGATGGCGCGGGACCGATGACCGACATCGTCGATATATTCGGCGCGCAGGCGAAGCCGGGTGAGATAGGTGCGCAGGTCGTGCGCGATGGCGGCGAGCACGCGCGTGCGCTCGCCCATGAGCGCGCGGATCTGCGCCTTCATGTCGTTGAACGCGGCGGCGAGCGCCCGCACCTCGCGCGGCCCCGCAATCGGAAGGTCGGGCGTATCGAGATTGCCGGCGAAGCGGCGGACCCCCTGCGAGAGCTGGCTGAGCGGGCGCGTGGTCTGGCGGACCGCCACCATCAAGGCGACGAGCAGCACCAGCCCTCCCAGCGCGCCCATCACGGCGCGGCGCCGCAGATAGCCGAGCGCCGAATTGGAGGGCCGGTTGGTGAAGAGCAGCACGCCGCCCTGGTGCAGCGGGATCACGATCCGGATCGGCGCGAAGAAGCGTGCCGGCCGGGCTGTCGGACCGATCAACCGCCCGATCCGCCCGCGTCGCCCGTCCACTTCGACCTGGCGCCCGGGCATCGCGGCATCATAGCGGCGCTCGACATCCCGCAGGGTGCCGGAGCCGCGCTCCGGCGCCGGCCGTGCGGGCGAAAGCGCGACCGAATAGCCGCCGCCTTCGAGTGCATCCACCAGGCCGGCCCGCTCGCGGAGCGGCGCCCGGTCGAGCGCGGCGGCGATCGCGGCGGCCTCTTCCGGACGGGGCAGGTTATAGGGCCGGCGCGCATCATCCGACGAGGGCAGGGCGACGGCGACCACCAGGATCTGGAGCGCGATGAACCCGACGAGCAGGATGGCGGCGAGGCGCAGCGAGAGATTGGATCCAATCGTCATGCCCGCTCGACCTGATGGGTGAATTGATAGCCGCCGCCGCGCACCGTCTTGATCAGGGTCTCGCCGCGTTCGGCGGCCGCGAGTTTGCGGCGCAGACGACTGAGCTGCACATCCACGGCGCGATCGAAGGGCCCGACGCTGCGCCCCCGCGTCCAGTCCAGCAGCTGGTCGCGGTTGAGCACGCGCTGCGGATGGGTGACGAAACACAGCAGCAAGTCGAACTCGCCTGCGGTCAGCGCCATTTCCGTGCCCGCCGGGCAGGCTACCGCGCGGGCGCCGACGTCGAGCGACCAGCCGGCGAAGCGATAGCGCTCGCTGGCGACCGGGACGAATGCGCGATGCCGGTCGCGCGTCCGCCGCAGGATCGCGCGGACGCGCGCCACCAGCTCGCGCGGGTTGAACGGCTTGGCGAGATAGTCGTCCGCGCCCACTTCCAGCCCGACGATACGATCGACGTCGTCGCCCTTGGCCGAGACGATCAACACCGGAATATCGCCGCCGGTCCGCAACCGCCGGCACAGCGAGAGGCCATCCTCGCCCGGCAGCATGATGTCCAGGATGGCGAGATCGACCCGCCGGCGCTCGGCCAGCCGATCGAATTCCTCGGCAGTACGGCAGCCGGCGGCCTCGAGCCCCTCGCGGGTGAGGAGATCGACCACGAGCGCGCGGATTTCGCGGTCGTCCTCGACCACGGCGATGCAACTGGTCTCCATGATGCGGGAATAGCGCGTGGGTTCGTGCGCGCGAAGGGCGCGCGTGCCGGGGTTACACTCTGTTACCTTTCGTCACCGTATCGACGTATCCGCATTACCGCGTGCTTCCATAAGCAGGGTGCGGCGGCCGGACCGTCGCCGGTGCAAGGAGTGCAACATGTACAAAGTCATCCTGAGCGTCGCCGCGCTCGCCGCCGGATGGGCAGCAAGCGCTGTTCCCGCCGAGGCCCAGATAGTGCGCGGCCATGTGGTGCGTGCCCAGGGCGTGCGCGGCCACGGCTTCACCCAATCGCGTTCGGCGTCGCGCCAGCGCGGCGCGGCAACCATCAGCCGCAGCCTTCAGACCAATGGCGGACGCGGCTATCAGGCAACGCGCAGCCGCAACTATGGCCCGGGCCAATATTCCAGCGATCGCAGCGTCCAGGCGAACAACGGCCGCGGCGTCACCAACACGCGCGACGCAAGCTGGGGCAGCGGCGCCTATAACGGCACCCATACCGTTTCCGCCAATGACGGGCGGACCCGCACTCGCAGCACGAGCGCGGTCAACAATGGCGACGGAACGGCGAGCTATACCAGCACGCTTACCGGCGCGAACGGCAGTTCACGCACCGTCTCGGGCACGGTGCCGCGCCCCTGAACTACCCCCCCGCGGCCGCGCCTCAGCCTGCTCTCGTCCACGGGGCGCGGCCGCACCCAAAGGCATAAGGAAGCATGATGAAGACGATGATCCTGGCCGCCGCGGCATTGCTGGCCGCCCCCGCGGCGCTGGCGCAGTCGCAAGGCGAAGGCATGAAGCTGCTGACCGGCGCCGATGCCAATGGCGACGGCGTGGTCACCCGCGACGAATATGCCCGATCGCGCTCGGCCAATTTCACGCGGCTCGATCGCAATCAGGATGGCGCGGTGAGCAAGGCCGACTTCAAGCGGCTGGCCCGCTTCAAGCCCGATGCCGCCCAGCGCCTGGACGCGCTGATCGCGGCGATGGATGCCAACAAGGACGGCAAGGCGACCCGCGCCGAATTCGAAGCGGCGCCGAGGCCGCTGTTCGACCGTGCCGATGCCAATGGCGACGGGCGCATCGACGCCAAGGAAATGGCCGCGGCGAAGGCGCGGTTCGAGGCAATGAAGGCGCAGCGCTGAAGCGGCCGAGGCGATGGCTCAGGCCGTAGCCTCTTGAAAAATGCGGACCGGCAGCGAGCGCCGCAGTTGCGGCCGTTGGAAGCGCTGCTCATTCCTCCCCCGGAGGGGGAGGGGGACCGGCGAAGCCGGTGGAGGGGTAGTCGCCGCGGGCGATAACGACAATGTGGCGGATTGCGGCTTCCAGGTCGGACAGGATGATCTGCGCGGGTATCCTGAGGACCCGAACGCCCTGCGTGCAAAGCCAGGGATCGCGGATCGAGCCGTGGAGCATGCGGAGACTACCCCTCCACCAGCCTGCGGCTGGTCCCCCTCCCCCTCCGGGGGAGGATCAAGGGAAGCATCATCCGCACATTGGCAAAGTCAGCTATCCACCCAATCTCGGATATTCCTGCGCCCTACCGGGAGTGGACGCTTATGCGTTCACGACTAGTGCACGCCCTCGACATGCCCGAGGAACGCCGCGAGTTCCTGGTAGGAGATCAGGTCGTGGAATGCCAGGCCGGCGGTGTCTTCGGTGCTCCAGCGGGTGGTGCCGCGGCGCTGAGGGAGGCCGGGTATCGTCAGGATGACTTCGCTGTCCTTGCGCGGCGGGCGCGGCATGCGAATCTGCGCGCCGGTCTGCGAGACATTCTCGACGATCACGTCGATGTGGCGACCATAGCTGGTGATGCGGCCCTGGCACTGCACCACGAAGCGCGGTGCGCGCGGAGTGTTGCCGTTGATGTCGACGGTGGGCGATTTGGCTTCGGCCAGGATATAGTCGACATCGATATCGGTGGCGAACTCGACGCCGGCGCGTCCGGTGCTGCTCCACACCACGGTGCCCTGGAGGCGATCGCCGCTGCGCAGTTCCACCGCGACCCAGGTGCCGTAGCCGAGTGGCTGATAGGTATCGATCATCATCCCGCTCGCCGAGATGTTGCGCACCCGGCAGAGATGCTCGGCATGGCCCTTGGCGATCAGCTTGCCGACCAGCAGCGTCGTTACGATACGCGGCGCGCGCTCGACCAGCACCGAGGGATCGGCATCGGCAGCTGCGGGGTTCTCCACCAGGTACACGGAACTACTCCCTAGGACTAAACGCATCCTCTCCATTCATTATAGACGCTCGCGTGCAGGCGATCTGACAAAAGAAGGTTAATTTGCGTTAGGCGGGGCTTGCCTGGGTAATCGCGACCTTGCGCAGCACGCCGGGACCGAACGCCTCGTTGCCGGCAGTCATCACGATCTTGCGGAAGGTGTCGAGATCCGGGATCAGCCCGTCGGGGCCCGCCGCCATCGGCGTGCGATAGGTGCGCATGTTGACGGCGTGGAGCAGCAGCGGCAGCCGCGCGGTGACGAACTCGGCCTTGTCCTCGGGGACGCCGAGCTGGACCGAGAACTGGACATAGCCCGACAGGCGGCCATCGGCGAAGACGAGCGGGGCGAGCACCTTGCCGCCATCGACGAAAGCCGGCGCAGCCTCTTCGTGCGCGGCGGCGGCGGCCGAGCCGGGCTTGGCCGGGCCGAGCAGCTTGACCGTCGCGAATGCGGCACCGCCGCCGAGCCCGAGCCCGGCGAGCAGCACCGCCAGCATGAACAGCATCTTCTTCATCGGGCTATGCTCAGAATTTGAAGCTGGAGTCAGAGGGAAGCGACGACGCCTCGCCCTTGACGACAAGCGTGATGCGGCGATTTTCGGCGCGCTCGGGCTGATCGGGATAGACCGGCTTGGTGGCGCCCAGCGCGACGACTTCGGCGATGCGATCGGGAGTCATGCCGGCCGCGATCAGCGCCTGGCGTGCGGCCAGCGCGCGCTCGCCCGAGAGCCGCCAGTTCGCGTCGGCCTGGAGGCCGCCGGCGCCGTCGGTATGCCCCTCGATCGCAAGCTGCGCGCCCGACTGGGCGAGCTTGGCGGCGACCTTCGCGAGCATCGCCCGGGCGAAGGGATTGAGCTCGGCAGTGCCCGAGCGGAACATCGATTGGCGATCGGTGTCCATCAGCGTGATGCGCATGCCGTCGCGATCGGGCTCGAGCTTGTAGTTCTTGCTCGACTGGTCCTGGGGCAGCGAGTCCAGCGCGACCTGCATTTCGGAGGCGACGACGCGCATCGAGGCGTCGGGCACGGCAGCGGTGCCGCCGCGCGACGAGCCCGAGGTCGCGGCGTCGCTGGTCGGCGTGCCGTTGGCGGACGTTCTGTCGGTCGAGGATTTGCGGCTCTGCCCGCCGGCACCGTCCGAAGCGCCCGCGAAAGGCGAGGCGGGGGCTGAATCGGCGATGGCCGGCGAGAAATATTGCGCCAGGCCCTTCAGACGCGCCTTGTCCGGATTGGAGATCAGCCACAGCAGCATGAAGAACGCCATCATCGCGGTCACGAAATCGGCATAGGCGACCTTCCAGGCGCCGCCATGGTGACCCCCGGCGACCTTCTTGACCTTCTTGATGATGATCGGGCGGTCATTGTTGCTGCCATAGGCCATATCAGCCGCCCGCCAGCGCCGAACGTAGCCGCTGCTGCACGGCGCCCAGGCGGACATGGCTGATCGCGGTCAGCGAATCCTCGCCGCCGGCAATCCGATCGAGCAGGCTGACGCATTCGTCGGCATGCTGGATCAGATAGTCGAACGACTGGAGCTGCTCGAGATACGAGCTGGCGAAATGCTCGTCGCAGACAAGCACTTCGGCGAGCTTTTCGAGCATGTCGCGCATCTCGCGGATTTCGCCCGCCATCACGCTGTGGAGCACGCTCGAGAACGGATCGTAGCCGGGAAGCGGATTGGCATTTGCCGCTTGTGCGGCGATGGGGAGGCACGACATCAGAACAGCTCCAGCTCGCCGCCATCGGCGGGCGCGGGGATGGGAACGGGCGGACGCTCGGGCACACGCTCGGCGACCTTGGTGCAGCGGCTGCGGCCTTCGTGCGGCAGGAACTCGATCTTGCGCGCCGAGGTACCGCCGAGATCCGCATGGGCGATGGCGATGCCCTCGGTTTCCATGAAGCGCCGCGCGAAGGCGGCATTCGAGGCACCGATTCCGCCCAGGCCCGAGACGATGGTGGCGCCGCCGTAGAGATGCGCCTGGAGGCGGTTGCGCACCGCACCCCGGGCCATCATCCCGTTGATCAGCAGCTCCATCGCATGGAGCCCGTAGCGCGACATCTCCGACGCGGCGACCTTGTGGTCGGCTCCCGGCTCGCCGAGCAGGAAGTGGTTCATGCCACCCACCTTGGCCACGGGATCGTAGAGGCAGGCCGCGACACAGCTTCCCAGAAGCGTTGCGACCACCACATCGGGCTCGGCCACCACCGCATTCTCGCCTTGTACGATGGAGACCCGGCGCATCAGGTGAGCTCGCCGAAAACGCGTTCGATCTTCTCCTTCAGCGCCGCCGGCGCGAAGGGCTTCACGACATAGTTGTTCACGCCGAGTGCCGCGGCCTTCTGGACGATTTCCTTGTCCGCCGAGCCGGTGAGCATGATGAACACGGTCTTGCCGATCACCGGATCGCCGCGCACGGCCTCCAGGAACTGCAGTCCGTCCATTTCGGGCATATTGAAATCGGAGATGACCAGGTGGACGCGGTCGCTCTTGATCGCCTGGAGTGCCTCGGGGGCACTCGGCTTGTCGCGCACGTCCTTGAAGCCCAGATCCTGCAATGCGCGACGGATCATCGCACGCATACTGGTCTGGTCGTCCACGACCATCACCTTTATCGCTGCAGCAGCAGGCATCAGACGCTCCCAACCTTAACCGTTTCACGGCATGCCTTCAGCAGCGCTTCGGGCATCCCAGACAAACCAACTTCCCTCTCGACCGCGCCGGCCTCCATTGCCGCGCGGGGCATTCCGTAGACCACGCACGTCTCGCGGCTCTGGCCCAGCGTGCGCGCACCCGCGCGCCGCATCGCCAGAAGCCCCGCGGCGCCGTCCTGGCCCATCCCGGTGAGGATGGCGCCGACCGCGGAAGCACCCAAAGGCGCCACCGAGCGGAACAGCACGTCGACCGAAGGCCGATGCCCGGTAACGGGATCGCCCGGGCGGAGCTTGATCCGGCCGGCAGCGCCGCCGTTCAGCTCCATGTGCGCGTCCCCCCCAGGAGCAATATAGACGGTTCCCGGCTGGACCGTGGCGCCATCCGTAGCTTCCACAACATTCACGCGACATTCGGCGTTGAGCCGCGCGGCAAAGCTGCGCGTGAACGTCGCCGGCATGTGCTGGACGATGAGCACGGGCGGACAATCGACCGGCAATGCAGGGAGCAGCGAGAACAACGCCTCGACGCCGCCCGTCGACGATCCGATTGCGATCACTTTGCCCGCGCCGCCGCCGCCGGCGATGCTGGGCTGCGGCGGCAGACGGGTCGGCCCGGCGCGCGCCGCGGAGCGGGCGGCCGTCTTGACCTTCTCGCAGAGCAGCGCAGCGTCGCGCTCGATGTCCTCGGGCGTGCCGCTCGGCTTGGTGACATAGTCGACCGCGCCGAGGCGGAGCGCCTCGATCGTGACTTCCGCGCCGCGCGCGGTGAGCGTCGAGCACATCACCACCGGCATCGGCCGGAGGCGCATGATGCGCTCCAGGAACGACAGCCCGTCCATCCCCGGCATCTCGACGTCGAGCGTCAGCACGTCGGGGTTGAGCGTCTTGATCATGTCGCGCGCCGCGAACGGCTCTGGTGCCATGCCGACCACTTCGATGTCGGGATCGGCTGAAAGCATGCGTTTGAGCGTCGCGCGCATCGAGGCGCTGTCGTCGACGATCAGAGTGCGTACCGGTTGCATTAGTGGACCTCCGGCCTTTGATAGATGGTGTGGCCACATGAACGCATGCGGCTGGCTGCCGGCCCGATCAGACGCTCGGAATGGCCGATATAGAGGTGTGCGCCGGGGGCGAGCTGGTTGACGAAACGGTCTTCCAGCTCTTCCTTGGCGGGATCCCCGAAATAGATCATCACGTTGCGGCAGAAGATGATGTCGTAAGCGGCCTTGAGCGGCCACGGTTCGAACAGGTTGAGCACCTTGGCCGTCACCAGCTGGCGCGCTTCCTCTGCCATCACGAACCCGCCGGGGGCGGGGCGCATCCAGGTGCTGCGATATGGCTCGGGCACGCCATTGGCTGCCTGCTCCGCATAGAAGCCGCGCTGGACCGATTCGACCACGTGCGGGGCGATGTCAGTGGCGAGCAGGCGGACATCGGCGTTGCGCAGCCAGGATGCGGACGTGCGGTCCGTCCCCAGCAGGCACATCGCGATCGTGTACACCTCTTCGCCCGACGAACAGCCCGCCGACCAGATCCGGATCGGACCCTGCTTGCGCTTGAGCACCGGCAGGACGGTCTCGCGGAAATGATCGAAGTGATGCGGCTCGCGGAAGAAATGCGTGTGGTTGGTGGTGAGAGCCACCACCATCGCATGCCGTTCCTTCGGGTCGCTCTGGATCAGTGCGATATAGTCGCTGTAGCGGCTTAGCCCATGCTCGCGCAGCCGGCGCGCGAGGCGCGACTGGACGAGCGTGGTCTTCGCCTCGCTCAGCGCGATGCGTGCATCTTCATGCATGATCGCGGCGATGGCGGCGAAGTCGCGGGGCGTGAGCTCCGCGTTGTGACTCGTCGCCGTGCCTGTGGCGCCGGCAGGCGCCAGCGCGGCGCCCCCGGCGGGGCTCACGCTGCGAGATCCAGATGCTTGGTGAGGCTCAGCGAGTTGAGATCGAGCAGCAGCACCATGGTGCCCTTTTCGTCCCGCGTGCCGTCCTTCTGGCGCGTTGCGATGCGCACCAGGCCGGCGATCACGCTTGCCTCGATGGTCTCGACTTCGGGAGCCGGCTGGATGTCGGTCTCGCTGATCGCGACGATGTCGTTGACTTCGTCGACCAGGAAGCCGGCCTGCTTGCCCAGGATGTTGACCACCAGGATGCACGAGCGGGCATGGATCGCGCTCGGCTCCCAGCCCAGGCGCTCGGCGAGGCCGACCACCGGGATCACGTTGCCGCGCAGGTTGGTGACGCCCTTGATGAAGCTCGGCACGTTGGGGAGCGGCGTGGGCTCATCCCATTCGCGGATCTCGATCAGCGCGCGCATGTCGATCCCGAAGGTCTGCTGGGCGAGCGAGAAGGTGACGATCTTGCGGTCGGTATCGTTCGCCGCGTTCGTTTCGGTGGTCATGCTGCGAGTCCTTTCGGCGTGTAGCGGGTGGTCGAGGCGGCAAGCGCCTCGATGTCGAGGATGAGCGCGATCGAGCCGTCGCCAAGAATGGTGGCGCCGTTCAGCCCGCGGATCGGGTGGAGGTTCTGGTCGAGGCTCTTGATGACCACTTCGCGGCGGTCATCGATGGTGTCGACGACGAGCCCGACCTTGCCCGAGGTTTCGCTCTCGACGATCACCACGAGCGATTCCTCGATCGCGCGGTCGTCGTTGAGGCCGAAGATCTCGGTTGCGCGCTTCACCGACACATATTCGCCGCGCATGTCGATCACTTCGCTGTCGGGCGAGGTGCGCTTTACCTGGCCGACTTCGGGCTGGACCGTCTCGAGCACATGGCTGAGCGGGAGCACGAAGCGCTGGCCGGCGAGACGCACGATCATGCCGTCGAGGATCGCGAGCGTCAGCGGCAGGATCATCGTGAAGGTCGTGCCTTCGCCCGGGACCGAGTTGATCTCGACGCGGCCGCCCAGGGCTTCCACGTTCGAGCGGACCACGTCCATGCCGACGCCGCGACCCGAGATGTTCGAGATCGTTTCGGCGGTCGAGAAGCCCGGCGCGCAGATCAGCTGATCGATTTCCTCGTTGCTGAGCTGGGCATCGGCGGAGATGATCCCCTTCTCGATGGCCTTGGCCTTGACGCGCTCGCGGTTGATGCCGCGGCCATTGTCCTGGACGCGCACGAAGATGCGCGCGCCGCGCTGTTCGGCCGAAAGCTTGATCGTGCCAGCCGGATCCTTGCCCGCCGCGATGCGCTCTTCGGCGCTTTCGAGGCCATGGTCCGCGGCGTTGCGGATCATGTGGGTCAGCGGATCGCCGATCTTCTCGATCACGCCCTTGTCGACTTCGGTGGTCTCACCATAGGTCTCGAGGTTGATCGTCTTGCCGGTCTCGACCGAGAGGTCGCGCAGCATGCGCGGCACACGGCTGAACGCCTGCTTGATCGGCTGCGCGCGCAGCGACATGACATTGTCCTGGATCTGGCGCGTCAGGCGGGCGAGCTCGGGGAGCTCGACGCGCTGGCGGTCGGCCGGCGACAGCCGGTCGGCCAGGATCGAGTTTCGGATCACCAGCTCGCCGACCAGGTTGAGCAGCAGATCGAGCTTGCCGAGATCGACGCGGATCGTCTGCGCCGCCTCGTTCGCTGCCTTGGGAGCAACGGCGGCGGCGGGCGCTTCGACCGGCGCTTTTGCCGGCACCGGCGCCGCCGTGGCGGCGGCGATCGCACCGACGACCTGCTCGATGTTCGCATTGAAGTCGTCGATCAGCGCCGTGACGGGCACGAAGCCCATTTCGTCGGATGCTTCCGCAACCTCGGCAGCCGGGGCCGCGGCGAGGGCAGGGACAGCAGCCGCGCCACGCGTCACTTCGACGACCGAGTTCTGGTGCGACGAAGTCGAAGCAGTCGTTGATGTCGCTTTCGGCGACATCGCCCGGCATGCTCAGCGTCCAGGTGAAATAGGCTTCCTCGGGGTCGAGGTCGCGCAGCGCCGGAACCTCCGAGACGTCGACCGACTCGATCGTCGCGCCAAGCGTTTCGAGCTCGCGGATGATCAGCAGCGGCTCGCCGGCATTGGCGAGCGCCGCACGCGACGGCTTGAAGCGGATCGTCCAGTTCGCGGCGGACTCGGGGCCGGAGCCGTCGAGGTCGTCGAGCGCGAACGCGACCGGCGTGAAGCCGAACTCGTCCTCCGCCGGAGCGGGCGCCGCGACGGGCTCAGGCGCTGCGGTCGCCGGCGCGGCGACATCGTCGCCCGCACCCTTGTCGGCCAGCACCTTCTCGAGGGCTGCGAGCGCTGCGGCGTCGTTGGGACGACCGGCCAGGCCCTTGGCGGCTTCGACATGGTCCGAGAGCACGTCGAACGAGCTCAGCATGACCTTGACGACACCGGCCGATGGCGCGATCTTGCCGCTGCGCACTTCGTCGAGGACGTTCTCGAACTTGTGTGCGAATGCAGTCAGATCGGCATGGCCGAACGCGCCGGCGCCGCCCTTGATCGAGTGGACTGCGCGGAACACGCCCGCGATGGTCCCGGCCGAGACGTCGCCCGCCTGCATCGCAGACAGACCCTGTTCGGCGGTGGTGAGACCTTCAGTGCATTCCTCGAAGAAGATTGCCTGAATTTCGTCGAGTTCGTCGCTCACGGGCACACGCGGCGGATCGCCGCCCCCAGCTTGGTCGCTTCGAAGGGCTTGGTGATCCAGCCGGTGGCGCCGGCGGAGCGGGCGCGCTGCTTCTTCTCATCCGAGAATTCGGTCGACAGCACCAGGATCGGCGTGCCGCGGAACTGGCCTTCGGCGCGCACCGCCTCGATCAGCTCGAAGCCGTCCATCTTGGGCATGTTGATGTCGGTGATCAACAGGTCGGGCTTGACCTCGTGCATGCGCTCGAGACCATGTTCGCCGTCATTGGCGCTCTCGATGCGATAGCCCTGGGCGGTCAGCGACGTCTTGAGCAGCATGCGCATGCTCGCCGAGTTGTCGACGGTAAGGATCAACTTGCTCACTGGACGTCTCCGATTTCGAGGCCGATCGCGTCCACCAGGTGGCAACTTGTCACGCGTTCGACAAAAGCTTGGCTAGGGTTGAGGATACGGAAGGGGTGGCCGTTGGCCTGGGCCTCGTTGCGTGCCGCGACGAGGATCTGGAGCACGGCTTGGCCGACGCTCTCGACGTCCGACGCATCGACTTCGACGGCATCGTCTTGGTCGGCGGCGAGGGCGAGGCGCGCGCGCAGGTCTTCCGCGGTTACGGTGGTTCCGTGCGCGGGAAGGCGCAGCGAGCGGTCGTCCGCCTCAGGCAGTTGCAGGGTTGAGTCCATTTTTCGCCTCGTCGAGAGCAGTTTCGAGTTGCTGGAAGGTCGGCGCATAGGCCGACGGCGTCATGCGGCGCGCGATCTCGATCGCGACCTGAACCGGCTGGTTCTGGGCGTAGGCGACGATCGCGGTCTTCACGATGAAGAAGGGCTTTGAATCCTCTTCGATCGTTTCGAGCAGCTTCGCGGCCAGCGGACCGACCAGGCAATAGCTGAGCAGAATTCCGAGGAAGGTGCCGACGAGCGCGCCGCCGATCATCGCGCCGAGGATCTCGGTCGGCTGATCGATCGAGCCCATCGTCTTGATGACGCCAAGCACCGCGGCGACGATGCCGACTGCGGGCAGACCGTCTGCCATGATCTGCAGCGCGTGCTGCGGATGCGCCTCTTCGTGGTGATGCTTTTCGATATCGGCATCCATCGCCGCATCGAGCTGATGCGGATCCTCGAAATTGACCGTCATCATGCGAAGATAGTCGCACATGAATTCGATCAGGTGATGGTCCTTGAGCAGCCGGGGATAGGGCGCGAACAGCGTGCTTTCCTCGGGCTTGTCGAGATGCGGCTCGAGTGCAGTGGCGCCGCCCTTCTTGAAGGTCGACAGCACGCTGAACATCAGGGTGAGCAGGTCCTTATAGTCCTGCGCCTTCCATTTGCCGCCCTTGAAGGCGCGTGTGATGCCCTTGCCGGCCTTCTTCAGCGTGCTCATCGAGTTGGACACGATGAACGCGCCGATCGACGCCCCGCCGATCGCCATCAGTTCGTGCGGCAGGGCATGCAGGATGATCTCGAACTTGCCGCCCGAGATCATGAAGCTGCCGAACACGCAGACTAGGATAATGATGAAACCGATGCCGTTCAGCATTGCGGTGGCCAATTCTTTCTGTAGTTTGTCTGTGAATTATAGAGGCTATTCGACGGGCAGGGGTGTCACCCGTCGAATTTGCATCAAGCGGCGTTGGCGTTGGCGTTCTGGGGAACGGCGGCAGCGGGGTTGGCCAGGGTCTCGCGCGTCGCGATCGGCCGAAAGACCACCGCGAGCATCATCGGGCGGTCATCGGCACGCGCCGGGGGCGGGACCATCATGAACGCATATTCGTCGTTGCAGCGGAACAGGTGCGGCGCAGCCTGCTCCATCCCCTCCAGCGACGGGTTGGCATCGATCTCTTCGCCGCCCGCGCGTTCCTTCTCGGCGAGAAAGCGGTCCACCGGCATGAACGTTGCGCTCTCCACCTGAACCCAGTCGAACAGCTGGCCGAACTGGAGGCCCACCGAGAAGCGGCAGTCGCCGATCGGAATGGGGGCGAGGAAATAACCGTCATGCGTCGGTGTGGCGGTAATCTGTCCGGTCGAGACGTTGGTCCCGTCGGCGACGATCACCGGCAGCGAGATCGTGGTATCGACGAAATCGGCATATTTGAGCGGCAGCCCGAAGCGCTTCTGCGCGAGGAGGCTGAGCTTGACCGCCAGACCCTCGCCATGCAGCTCGGCAGGGAGATACATCCGCGACGCGCTCTTCATGTAGAACAGGCCGCGCTGGCGCAGTCCGCGCTTGGCCGTGGCAGGATCGAACAGGGGGACAGTATAGTCGACGCCGAGATTGACGTCGTGCTCGAAGGCACTGAGCACGGCGAGTTCGTCCGCCATCGGCAAGAACATCAGACGGGTCAGCACGCTCGCAGCGCCGCGGCGCCACATCGCGGCGTCCTGGGGAGCGGCGGCGGCGCGGATCGCAACGTCCTTCTGCGCCCGTGCGAAGCGTAGGCAGCCTTCCTGGATGCGGTCGCGCATGGCGCTCTGGCGGCCCTTGATGCTGCTGCCGCGGCGGATCGGAGTGCCGTCCTGCTTGTAATCGACGACCGAGCCCTGCGCGGCGGTGCACGCCTGCTCGATCACGGCGACGTTCCCGCTCAGCGCCTCGAGCGTGGAGAAGTCGTAATGGTCGGGGCCGATCAGCCCCTTCTTGTCGAGGCCGGGCAGCGACTGTTCGCGCAGCAGCAGATAGCGGCCGGCGACCTGGACGCCCAGCGCGCGCTTGAGCAGCGGCTCGACATCGTTCTGGACCGAGCCGTTATAGCCGAGATCGATCAGCATCAGCGTGTCGCCGGGCTGCGGATCGACCGCGCGGCGGACATGCGCGACCAACCGCTCGCCAAAGGCGCGGCTGTTGGTCAGGATCTGGCGCATCCGCTGCGGATGGCGGATTTCCTTGAAGAACGCGCCGAACGACGTCGGCGGCACCTTCTTCTGGATCGCGGCAATTTCGCTGGGCGGAAGCAGCATCTGCTTCATCAACACTTCCAGGTCGCTGCCGACTTCGGCCTCGAGATAGCGCTCGACGGCGGCCTGGTCGCTATACGACGCGGCGGAGGCAGTGAACCGGCTGATCTCGATCGCATGGCCCGCGTCGTCGCTGCCGTTCGCCTGGTGGACGCGCAGCGGCAGATAGCCGTCGCGCATCATGAAGAGATAATGGACCTTGCCGCCATGCTGCGCGCGCAGCGCCTCGGCCTCGCTGTCGATCCAGCGATCGAAGGCGTGGAGCACCGGGCCGAGCGTCGCGAAGCCGAAGCCCTCGGCGGCGTCGGCGATCTGCGGTTCGACCGCGGCGAGCGTCGCGCGGTGCGGCTGGTGCGTGGTCGCGGTCTGCGCCGCAGCGGGGTGCAGGATCGCGCTCACCGAGGATTCGAGGCGCAGGCGCTGCTCGGTCGCTTCGGTGAATTGCTTGAGGTGGAGCGTGTTGACGCCGAACCTGGCGACTCCGCCGACATCGGCGCCATGATTGTCGCCGATGTGGAGGATCTGGTGCGGCTTGACCTTCAGTTCCTTGAGGACGAGCTCGTACAGGCCCTCATTTTTCGAACGGCCATAGACCGACGAACAGAAGAAGCGGTCGATCAGCGCGGCGACGTCTTCGCCGGCCGCCGCGGCGATCAGGCCGCGCAGCTGCTTGGCGTCGAGATAGGTGTCCGACGCGATGATGATTGGAAGCCCGCGGCGCTTGGCCTCGCGCATCAGCGCCACCGCCGGCGCGAAGGCAAAGCAGTGTGCCGCCTCGGCGTCGAGCTCGGCCTGGACGGCGTCGGCGACGGTCTTGGCATCGGCATTGGGCAGCAGCGCGCGATAGATGTCGGCGATGCCGACCTCGAGCTGCTTGCGGCGCATCGCCGAACCGGTGCGCGCGCGCTGCTCGGCCCAGCGGCGCTGCAGCACGTTGCAGTGATCGAAGGCGCCGAACAGGTCGTGCGGCGCGTGGACGTCGCGCCACAGCAGCGTGTCGAAACAGTCGAGCGAGAGCAGCTTGATCTGGTCGCGCCCGTCGAGCGCCGACGGCAAGTCGTGCGGAAGGATGGAGTCGGTCAATGCGATTTCCCTGGAAAGCGCGTCCGCATTGAATGGACGCATAATTCTTATAGGAGGGTCGCAGCCCCTACCGGCGATTTCGTTCTAGAATGGGAGAGTCATCAAAGGAGCCAGCATGACTCTGAGTGCCTATCAGGTGGCCCGCAGCCGGGCCGAAACGCCGCGTGCAGCCGAATTTCGGCTGATGAGCGAAATCACGGGCGAAATGATGGATGCCGAAACCGCCGGTCTTAAGGGAGCGATGCTGATGCGTCCGCTTCACCGCAACCGGGAGATGTGGTCGACCTTCGCCACCGATTGCGGTGCGACCGGGAACGGCCTTCCGCACGCCTTGCGCGCGCAGATCATCTCGATCGGCCTGTTCGTCGAACGCTTCACCAGCGACGTGATCGCGGGCCGCGAGCCGGTCAGCGAGCTCATCGAGATCAATCGCACGATCATGGAAGGGCTTCGCGGGCAGCGTCTCGCCGCCTGAAGCCACTCGGATCGACTGTAGCAAAAAGGGCGTCGCGGGAAACCGCGGCGCCCTTTTGCTTTGGCGGACGCCGGCCTGCGTATGGATCCGGAGGGGCAGCGCTCGCAGGTCGCCGCGCGCTCCCGCCTCTCGGCACTCGGCGCACAAGCGAAGGGCGCCCCGGCATTGCCGGGACGCCCTTCTAACAATTCGGCGATACGAAACGCTTAGAACGCGTTCCAGTCGTCCCCGCCTGCGCTCGCCATCGCGGCGACCGGCAGTGGCTTGACCGGCGAGACATAGCCCCCGGCCTTGGCCCGCGGCTTGGCCACCGGTGCGGTGCGCGCCACAAAGCGGCGGCTTTCCTCGCCGATGGTGAACTTGCCGGCCTGCTCGGCGAGCGAGGCGACTTCGCCGGTGAGGTTGCGCGCCGCCGCCGAGGTCTCTTCGACCATCGCCGCGTTCTGCTGGGTGGCCTGATCCATCGTGCCGATCGCGGTGCTCACCTGGGAGATCGCCGTCGATTGCGCCTGGTTGTCGATCGCCATGTCGCTCAGCAGCGCATGGACCTCGCCGACGTCCTTGGCGATATCGGCCAGCGCGCCATCGACCTTGCCGACCATTTCCACCGCCGAGACGATGTCGGTCTGGGTGGCGGTCAGCTGGTCGCGTGCCCGTGCCGCTTCTTCTTCCGAGCGCATCGCCAGGGCCGAGACGAGATCGGCGACGACGGCGAAGCCACGGCCGGCTTCACCCGCCCGTCCGGCTTCCACCGCCGCGTTCATCGCGAGGACGCGCGTCTGGAAGGCGATCTTGTCGAGGCCTTCGATGACGCTGTCGATGCCCTTGGCGCCCTCGGCGACCCGGCCCATCGCCTGCACGGCTTCGTCGGCGATGCCGCGGCCGCCCGAGACCGTCGAGATCGCGCCATCGGCACGCCCCACGGTGCGGCTTGCCGCTTCGGCGGTTGCCCTGAGGCGTCCGTCCATCTGGGTGATCGCGGCCGAAGTCTCCTCGAGGCTCGCGGCATTGGCTTCGGTGCGGCGTGCCAGGTCCTCGGACGCCTGGGCGATCTCGGCCGATCCGGTGCGAATGCTCGCTGCCGATTCGGTGACTGCGCCGATCAGCCCGCGCAGGCTCTCGAGCGCGCCGTTGAAGTTGGTCTTGAGCGCGCCATAGCTGCCCGGAAAATCCGCCGCGATCGGCGTGCTCAGATCGCCATGGGTAAGTCGCGACAAGGCTTCGCCAAGCGTGTCGACGACAGCGCCCTGCTCGGCGGCAGTGCTCTTCTCGCGCACCGCGGCGTCGCGGAAGGTCAGCATCGCGCGGGCCATGCGGCCGACGCAGTCCTGATATTCGGTGAACAGGATGGGCTGCTCGAGCTCCCCAGCTGCCAAGCCTTCCATCCGCACCACCGTGGTAACATAGGGGTCGCAGATCGCCGTGCGCCACATCGCGCAGGCGACGGCCGCGCCGCCGATTAGCACGAGCTGCACCGGGGCGGCGATCCACCAGGGCAAAGCGAGCCCGGCCAGGCCGACCACGACCATCGTTGCGATCAGCGTCGAGAATGCGAAAAACGTCTTTTGTCTAATGGGTGCGACAACCCGAAACCAATGCATTGCTGCAATTCCTCCTTATGATCCCGGTCGGAGGACCGTTGGCTCATTTATAGAGGGGCGGCGGATCGGATCGGTTTCAACCTAAGTAAGAAACCGGAGCCCCGACCTCCGGGTTGGCCCATAATATATATCAATATCAGTGACGTAGCCTATATGCGCGATTGCTGCATTATTTTTGTTGCTCAACATTCGGCCATGAAAAGGGCGCCCCGGCAGTGCCGGAGCGCCCTGATGCGACCCCTGGGGGATGGCTTAGAACGAAGTCCAGTCGTCCGAGGAGGAGGCCGATGCCATTGCGGCGACGGGCAGCGCCTGGACCGGCGAGACATAGCCGCCCGGTTTGGCGCCCGACTTGGCGGCCGCCTTGGGCGCCCTGGCCGGTGCCCGGGCGGGCGCGGGGGCGGCGGGCCGGCGGATCTCGCCACCGATGACGAACTTCGAAGCCTGGTCAGCAAGCGAAGTCACTTCGCCCAGCAGGTTGCGCGCGGCGGCGGAGGTCTGCTCGACCATCGCGGCGTTCTGCTGGGTCGACTGGTCCATCGTGCCCACGGCGACGCTGATCTGGGTGATCGCGGTCGACTGGGCCTGGTTGTCGGTCGCCATGTTGCCGAGCAGGGCATGAACCTCGCCGACATCGGTGGCGATCTCGGCAAGTGCGCCGTCGACCTTGCTGACCATCTCCACCGCCGAGACGATGTCGGTCTGGGTCGCGGTGAGCTGGTCGCGGGCGCGGGCCGCCTCTTCTTCCGAACGCATCGCCAGCGCCGAAACCAGGTCTGCGACCACCGCGAAGCCGCGCCCGGCTTCGCCGGCGCGGCCGGCTTCGACGGCGGCGTTCATCGCGAGAACGCGGGTCTGGAAGGCGATCTTGTCGAGGCCCTCGATGACGCTGTCGATGCCCTTGGCGCCCGCGGCGACGCGGTTCATCGCCTGCACCGCTTCGTCGGCGACCGAGCGGCCGCCCGCGACGGTGGCGATCGCTCCGTCGGCGCGATCGACCGTGCGGCCGGCGGCCGTGGCGGTGGCCTTGAGGCGGCCGTCCATCTGGGTGACCGCGGCCGAGGTTTCTTCGAGGCTCGCGGCATTGGCTTCGGTGCGGCGGGCCAGGTCTTCGGAGGCCTGGGCGATTTCGCCCGAGCCGGTGCGGATCGACGCAGTCGAATCCATCACCGCGCCGATCAGCGTGCGCAAATTGGTCAGCGCATCGTTGAAATTGACCCTCACCGATTCATAGGTCGGCGAGAAGCTGGCATCGATGCGGGCGGTCAGGTCGCCCTGGGCGAGCTGGCCAAGGCCGGTCTCGAGCAATTCGACGACCAGGCGCTGCTCGGCATCGGCACGTGCCTTTTCGGCCTGTGCCGCTTCCTGTGCAACCGCGGCGTCGCGGAACACCAGCACTGCCTTGGCCATCGGCCCCAGTTCGTCGGCGCGTTCGGTGCCGGCGACTTCGACACTGTTATTGCCCGCTGCGAGCTTGGCCATCGTGTCCTGCAGCGACGCGATCGGGGCAGTGATGCCGATACGCGATACCAGGAAGCCGATGACCAGCGCGGCGATGATTGCGATCACGCTGACGACGAGCATCATCGTCGACGTGCTGCTCGCGGTTACCGAGAGCGCGGCCGAAATCTTGCTGGCTTCGGCCACGCGCGCGTCGTTAGCGTCAGCGAGTTCCTTGCTGAGCGAGTCCAGCTTGGTATCAAGTCCCGCCAGCTTGGCGCGTGCAGCCTCGTCCTGATTCTGCGAGCCGAAGCGCACCGCCTCGATCGCGCCCTGCTGAATATCGTCGAGCTTGGCGCGGATCGCGTCGATATCCGCGGCGCTTTCGGGGGCCACGGCCTTGACGTCGTCCAGGATCTTTACCGCTTTGTCATAGGCGGTCCGCTCCAATTCCGCCGAGGCGCGATTTTCCGCCGAGCCGCCATCATAGGCCATCACGCGATAGCTGGCGTAGAGCATCTGGGTGGCGAAGCGATTGACTCGCGCGAGCTTGGTCGCGATCGGCAGCTTGACGTCGGTGAGTTCCGAATAGTCGGCGTCCGACTTGAGCAGCACGCGCGAGCCGTAAAAAGAGACGACGAGCGTGACGACGCCGAGCATCAGCAACAGCGCCATGATCTTGGTCGGAATTTTGAAACGGGCGAGAAGGTCCGCCATGGCATACCCTTTACTGAAGGATGACGCGCGCACCCACGTGCACGGCCGTATGATTTAGTATCTTATAGGTGCGATGACTTGCCCGATGCGGAGGAATAGCCTCCGGTATTTACCGTAATTGGGCAAAAAAATGGGCGCTTCGGCTGCTGCCGAAGCGCCCTCAAATGTGAGGTGCGGAAGAGACTTAGAACGAAGTCCAGTCGTCCTGGCCGCCCGCGCTTGCCATGGCAGGCACCGGAAGTGCCTTTACCGGCGAGACATAGGCCTTTGGTGCCTTGGCCGGTGCCCGTGCGGGCGCGGCCGGCTTGGCCGCCGGACGACGAACCTCGCCGCCGATGGTGAACTTGGCGGCCTGCTCGGCAAGCGAAGCGACTTCGCTGGTCAGGTTGCGCGCGGCAGCCGAAGTCTCTTCGACCATCGCGGCATTCTGCTGGGTCGACTGGTCCATCGTGCCGATCGCGATGCTGACTTCGGTGATCGCGGTCGACTGGGCCTGGTTGTCGGACGCCATGTTGCCGAGCAGCGCATGGACCTCGCCGACGTCGCCGGCGATGTTGGCGAGCGCGCCGTCGACCTTGTTGACCATTTCCACTGCGGCGACGATGTCGGTCTGGGTCGCGGTCAGCTGATCGCGGGCCCGTGCGGCTTCCTCTTCCGAGCGCATTGCCAGTGCCGAGACCAGGTCGGCGACCACCGCGAAGCCACGCCCGGCTTCACCGGCGCGGCCGGCTTCGACGGCAGCGTTCATCGCCAGAACGCGAGTTTGGAAGGCGATCTTGTCGAGGCCTTCGATCACCGAGTTGATGCCCTTGGCACCCTCGGCAACGCGGCCCATCGCCTGGACGGCCTCGTCGGCGATGCTGCGCCCGCCGGCAACGGTCGAGATCGCGCCATCGGCACGATCGACGGTGCTGCTCGCCGCCTTGGCGGTCGCCTTGAGGCGCTCGTCCATCTGGGCAACCGCGGCCGAAGTCTCCTCGAGGCTCGCGGCATTGGCTTCGGTGCGGCGGGCCAGATCCTCGGAGGCCTGGGCGATCTCGTTCGATCCGGTGCGGATCGACGAGGTCGATTCGGTCACTGCGCCGATCAGCGTGCGCAGGCTCGCCAGCGCATCGTTGAAGTTGGTCTTGAGCTCGGCATAGGCCGGCGGGAAGTCGGCATCGATCCGCGTGGTCAGATCGCCCTGGGTGAGCGCCGAAAGGCTCTCGCGCAGCGTCGTGGTCACCACTTCCTGCTCCGCCGAGATACGCGCGTCGGCTGCGGCGCGGTTGATCGCCGCCATGCGGAAATTCTCGACGGCGCCGGCGATCTCGCCGAGTTCGTCCTCGCGCGAACGGTGCGGAACATCGGCGGTGCCGCCCTCGGCGAGGGTCTTGGTGGCGCTGCTCAGCTCGGCCATCGGCTGGGCGACGGTGCGGTTGATCGCCAGCCACACGGCGACGAGGCCGGCAAAGGTGAGCAGCGACAGCAGCACAGTGACGACCAGCGCGAAACTGGATTCCGCCATGCCGTTTTCGTTCTCGGCCGCGGTGCGCTCGCGCGACAGGTCGATCAGCTTCTCGGTCTGGTCGATCGCGGCGCGCGAGATGTCCTTGCCGTCGCCCTTGATCAGCGCGAGCGTGCCTTCGAGGTCGCCGCTGGTGCGCGCCGCGAAGATGCGGCCGTTGACGTCGCTGAGCTTGCCGACGAGATCGCGCAGCTGGGCGACTTCGGGCCCGAAATCGTCGCCGGCGATCTTGGCATAAGCATCGATGTCGTCGGCCATCTTCTTCTGGCCCTCGGCCATGCGCTTGCGCAGCTTCTCTTCATCGGCGGGCTTGGTGGCGTTGTAATAGCTGTAGACGATGATCCGCAGTTCCTTGACGTCGCTCATCATGTCGGCGAGCCCGGCCATGCCGGCGACACCGCGCTCGACATGGCGCGTCGCGATGCCGGTCAGCGCGCGGTTCGAGACATAGCCGTTGATGGCCAGTGCGCAGACGAGCACACCGAGAAAGCTGAACGCCACCAGCATCTTCTTTGCCAGGCGCCAATTGTTGAGTGTCGCAAGCATGTTCAAAGCATCCGATTGTTGATCCGGGAAGCGCGTGCCACCCTGTCCGGCGCCCCGGGGAAAACACGGAGCCAAGATCATTATAGATGTGAATAGGCGGGCGGATGCCCGGCCTATGTAGTTGTACGGAGGTCTGGCAAAGTCGCCGTTTTGCGCGGTTCCGTGTTCAGGACCATCGCGCCGTCCTGCGGTATCAGTTCCAGCACTTCATGAACGGGCGCGTCGTCTGGTCGCTACCCTCGTGGCGGGACGCCGCGCTGCACGCCCGCGGTCGGGCAGGGGCGCCCTGCTTGGCGCATGCAGGCGTCGGCAGCCTCGCCGCTATCGGCGCGCGGGCGATCGCACCGGCGCCGCCGCCCCTCTTGTGACAGGCAGCTTCCGCACCGATGCCGCAAATTGCTCCCCAGACCAGCGCCATTGCCGATGGGCATGTCGACCGGTCGGGGGCTTTCGCTGTGCAGCGCCGTCGCCCGGGAGGAGCGGCGGCCGCTCCGCTCAGCTCTTGGGGAACAGCCCCGCCGCAAAGGCGATGCGCAGCGCCTCGGAGAGGCTGCGCACCTCGAGCTTTTCCATCAGGTTGGCGCGATAGATTTCCACCGTGCGCGGGCTGATGTCGAGCTCATAGGCGATGATCTTGTTCGATCGCCCTTCGATCAGCCCCTTGAGCACGTCGGTCTCGCGCGGGCTGAGCTTGGCGATCTTCGCCTCGGCCTGGCCGACGCGCGCTGCGGCCTCGCTGTCATGTTCGAGCCGCGAGAACGCATTGTCGATCACCTGCATCAGCAGTTCGGCTTCATAAGGCTTCTCGATGAAGTCGAGCGCGCCTTCCTTCATCGCCTGCACCGCCAGATTGACATTGCCCTGGCCGGTAAGGACGATCGGCACGAAATCGCCCGATCCGTCGAGTGCCTTCATCACGTCGAGCCCGGTCGATCCGGGCATGTGGAAGTCGAGCAGCAGCACGCCCGGATCGAGATCGTTCACATCTTCGAGGAACGCATCGCCCGAGCGGAAGCTGCGCACGATCAGCCCCGGCAATACCGACAGCAAGCTGTGAAGCGACGCGCGCACCGCGTCATCATCGTCGACGATATAAATCGTTCTTGCCATTATTCGATGCCCTCCTCGACCGTGGGAACAGTGAACCGAAAAGATGCGCCACCTTCGGGGCGATTATCGGCACTCAACGCCCCACCATGTGCTTCGATGATACGCTTGCTGATCGAAAGTCCAATACCCATTCCGCCGCCAGCCCCCTTCGTTGTCGTAAACCGGGAAAAAAGTTGCTCCAATACATGCGAAGGTAGGCCGGGACCGTTGTCATTGACGCTGATCTCGATCATGTGATCTTCGCATTTTCGTGAACTTATGATGATAAGCCGATCCTCGCGATCGGAATTTCTTAGTGCTTCCATGGCGTTGCGCATCAAGTTCACGAGTACTTGTTGAACCTGGATTCGATCGGCAAACATGAAGCGGATCTCGGGATCGAGCTGATAGGCGACGCGGATCTGGAACTGTGCGGTGCCCACCATCACCAGTTCGGCGGCATCGCGCACCGTGCGCTCGACCGATTCCGCGCGCATTTCCACTTCGCCACGCGCCATGAACGCGCGCAGCCGCCGGATGATTTCGCCGGCGCGCAGCGTCTGTTCGGATCCCATGCGCAGCAATTCGGTGACGCGCTCGGTCTGTTCGCCGCGTTCGAGCAGCATCCGCGCCGCCGCCAGGAAGTTCGACGTTGCCGCCAGCGGCTGGTTCAATTCGTGCGCCAAATCGGCGGCAAGTTCGCTCATCGCGCTCTGGCGCGAGACATGGGCGATTTCGTTGTTGAGCTCGCTCAACCGGGCTTCGTTTTCGCGCTGCTCGGTCAGGTCGCGGACGAACATGGTGAAGAGCAGCTGCCCGCCGCTGCGGGCGATGCCGGTGCGCACCTCCATCGGGAAATTGCGGCCGTCCGACGCTTCGCCGACGCTGATCGAGATCTCGCCCTGGAGCCCTTCGCCGCGCTCGCGGAAGCGGCGCAACACGGCCATGTGTATCTCACGGCGGTCGAGCGGGATCAGCATCGTCGCCTGGTGGCCGATCACCTCCGCCGCGGAATAGCCCCATAGCCGCTCGGCTGCCGCGCTGAATTGCAGGACGACCGCCGCCTCGTCGATGACGATCATCGGATCGGGCACGGTTTCCAGCACCGAGCGAAGCTGGGCCTCACGCCGGCGCAGTTCGCGCTCATGTTCGTCGCGCGCGGTGACGTCCATGATGAAACCGACGCAGCGGTCGACCTCGCCCTTGGCGGTGTAGAACAGCCGCGCCGACCCCTCGATCGATCGAACGCTGCCGGGCTCGGGCGACAGGCGATAGCGAAAGCTTATCTTGTCGAGATGCTCGCGGACGGCGCGGGCAACATCGGCACTGATCACGTCGATGTCCACCTGCTCGACTTTCAGGCGCCATTTCTCGAAAGTGTTGATCGATCCCGGCGGCACGCCCAGCCGCTGCTCGGTGCCCGGCGACCATTCGATCTCGCCGCTGTTGACGTACCATTCGAACACCCCGAGTTCATGGGCGGTGGTAGCGATCGCCAGCCGCTCCTCGCTCGCGCGCAAAGCCTCGATCGCGGCAACCCGTTCGGAGATGTCGGTGACCTTGTGGACCGAGGTCGGCGGCTGCCCTGGCGTGTGGACGGACTGAACGCGCTCGAGCACGTGAATCTCGCGCCCGTCGCGGCAGGTTTCGATCAGCTCCAGGCGGGTGCTGTCGTGCATATCGTCGTTGACGGTGCAGTAGGACCGCAGCAGCGCATATTTCTGCTGTCCCAGCGCCTCTGCCTGGCTCCAGCCATAGAGCTGCTGGCAGCCGTGCGACCAATGCGTGATCCGCCCCTCGGGGTCAGTCAGCAGCACGGTCGTCACGTCCAGCGCGTGGGTCAGTTCCATTGCCCGTGCCTGGCCGCGGATCACCCGGGTCACTGCCCAATAGGCGATTAGCGCCACGATCAGCATGTTGCAGACGACGACGAACATCTCGGTCACGAAGGGCGAGAAGAGGCCGCGATCCTGGATGAGCAGTTCGAGCAGCGAAGGCACGACCGGGAGCACCAGCGCGAGCGGCAGCAGCAGGCGCAAGGCGTGCCATTCGCCACTGCTCACGGCCACCGCGCGCACCCAGCCGATATTGCTGTGCAGAAGGATGAACGCGAGGGCCAGCAAGATGCTCAAGAGCGCCGCAGGGATCGAAACCGACAGGAATTGGCCAGGCTGCTCGCCGGGGCTCGAAAACAGGATCAGTCCCGCCGAAGCGGCTGCCAGGCCCAGCGTCGCCGTGGCGGCGAGGGCGGCGGCTTCCTCGCGCAGCGATGCCCGCGCCAGCGTTCCCAGACCCGCTGTGGCGAGAAGGATCAGCACGATGCACGACACCGTCCCGGTGCGTCCGGGATGTGGCCCGGGATATTGGGAAACCAGATCGGCGAACAGCAGCCTGTCGGTGCCCAGGTCGAGACCGGAGATATTCTGGAAGATTGTGGCCAGCGCTATGGTCAGCGGCAATCCCCAGAAAAGCAGCGCCATGCGCCTTTTCTCGAGGACCAAAGCCAGAAACCCGGCCGAAAGCGCGGCAAAGCCGATCGCCGTCCAGGGCCAGATTGGTCGATGCTCGGCGCCGAAGCTGCGCAGCAGCAAAATATCGAGCAACCAGCCTGAAAAAGTTACGACGCTGACGAGGCCGGCGAGCGTAAACAGCCCGGCGGCGACATAACTGGTGGTCGGGCTCTGCCCGTATCTCCAAGCCTTCTGATCATATTCGAAACGCAAATCGACTGCCCCTGCACAGGATTTAGCGAGGCCTTATCTGGCCTTTAGCCCGTCATCTCAGTCCGCGAAGTTCCGTAATGTCCCTTTGATGCACCTCCGGGCTGCCCCGTAGCAACATAGCTTGCACACACTCCTACGGCTTGCAAAGCCGCTGGTTCCCGGCAAACAGTGCTGCAGCGCGCAACAGCGCCGCCCAGCGAAGGAGCCACGCTTGATCCGATCCCTGTTCGTTCTCGGCGCCGTTGCCGGGCTCGCCGCCTGTGCGCAGACCGGGCGCACCGAGAGCGCCGCGTCGAAGCCGCCGGCCCAGGATGGTGCTCCGGGCAAGGGCAAGGGCTATTCGCACGATCCCTATCCCTCGACCTATCGCCCCTATCAGGGTGCGCCGACCTTGGTGACCAACGTCACCATCTTCGATGGCGAGGGCGGCCGGATCGAGAACGGCGCAGTGCTGTTCCGCGACGGCAAGATCGTCGCGGTCGGCCAGGATCTGAAGCCCGAGGCAGGGATGATGACGATCGACGGGCGGGGCAAATATGTCACCCCCGGGGTGATCGACATCCACAGCCACCTAGGCGACTATCCCTCGCCCGGCGTTCAGGCCAATTCGGACGGCAACGAGATGACCTCGCCGGTCACTGCCGAAGTCTGGGCCGAACACAGCGTCTGGCCCCAGGATCCCGGCTTCGGCCGCGCGCTGGTCAATGGCGGGGTCACCACGCTCCAGATCCTGCCCGGCTCGGCGAACCTGTTCGGCGGCCGCTCGGTGGTCGTGAAGAACGTCTATGCCCGCACGATGCAGGCGATGAAGTTCCCCGGCGCGCCTTATGGCCTCAAGATGGCGTGCGGCGAGAACCCCAAGCGCGTCTATGGCAGCAAGGGCCGCTCGCCCGCCACCCGGATGGGCAATATCGCCGTCGATCGCGCGACCTGGGCGCGGGCGGTCGAATATAAGCGCCGCTGGGAGAAATATGAGGAAAAGGGCGGCGAGCCGCCGTCGCGCGATATCGCGATGGACACGCTGCGCGGCGTGCTTGACGGCGAGATCCTCGTCCAGAACCATTGCTATCGCGCCGACGAAATGGCCGTGGTCCTCGATATGGCCAAGGAGTTCGGCTACCACGTCTCGGCGTTCCACCACGCCGTCGAGGCGTACAAGATCGCCGACCTGCTCAAGGCCAACAACACCTGCGCCGCGGTCTGGGCCGATTGGTATGGCTTCAAGATGGAAGCCTATGACGCGCTTCCGGAGAACCTCGCCATCCTCGAAAAGGAAGGCGCCTGCGCGATGATCCATTCCGACGATGCCAACGGCATCCAGCGCCTCAACCAGGAAGTCGCCAAGGCGCGTGCCTCCGGCATCAAGGCGGGCTTCCAGATCTCCGAGGAAGCGGCGTGGCGCTGGCTGGCGATCAACCCGGCCAAGGCACTCGGCATCGCCGACAAGACCGGCAGCCTCAAGCCGGGCAAGATGGCCGACGTCGTGCTGTGGAACGGCAATCCGTTCAGCGTCTACACCCGCCCCGAAATGGTCTGGGTCGATGGCGCGCTGCTCTACAATGCGGCCGATCCCAAGCGGCGGCCGGTTTCCGATTTCGAGCTCGGCCAGCCGGGCGAGGGGGACGTGAAGTGATCAGGCTGCTCCTCTCCACCGCGACGGCGCTTGTCGCGCTCGCCGCGCCTGCCGCTGCGCAGAATATCGTCATCACCAATGCCAAGCTGGTCGTCGGCGATGGCTCTGCGCCGATCGAAGGCGCCACGGTGGTGATCCGCGACGGCCGCGTCGTCTCCGCCGGCGCCGGCGGTGCCGCGCCTGCTGGCGCGCGGGTAATCGATGCAGCGGGGCGCTATGTCACCCCCGGCATCTTTGCGGGCTTCACCCGCATGGGCATCGTCGAGGTCGACGGGGTCGAAGAGACCAATGACAGCAGCGCCGGCTCCACGCCGTTCAACGCCGCGCTCGACGTGTCGCCCGCGGTCAATCCGCGCAGCTCGCCGCTGGCGATCAATCGCCTCGAGGGCGTCACCCGCGCCGTCGTCGCGCCCGACAATCACAGCGGCTCGATCTTTGCCGGGCAGGGGGCGATCATCGATCTCGCCACCGATATGGACGCCGTCAGCAAGCCGCGCGCCTTCCAGTTCATGGAATTCGGCGAGAGCGGTGCGCGTTCGGCCGGCGGCAGCCGTCCGGCCGCCTATGCGATGCTGCGCAATGCGCTGTTCGAAGTCCGCGACTATCTGCGCAGCCCGGCGAGCTTCGCCGATCGCGGCAAGGATGCGCTGCTCACCCGCGCCGATGCCGAGGCGCTCGCCCCGGTGGTGCAGGGCCGCGTGCCCTTGCTCGCCCATGTCGAGCGCGGCTCGGACATCCTCGCGCTGCTCGCGCTCAAGCGCGAAGTGCCCGGCCTCAAGCTCGTGCTGGTCGGCGCCAGCGAAGGCTGGACGGTCGCGCCGCAGATCGCCGCCGCCGGCGTGCCGGTGATCGCCAATGCGCTGGTCGACCTGCCCGAGAATTTCGAGCAGCTCGCCGCCACCCAGTCCAATGTCGGCCGGTTGAAGGCCGCCGGCGTGCTCGTCGGCATCGGCACGATCAACCAGGACGAGGCGCGCCAGGCGCGCTGGGAGAAGCAGTTCGCCGGCAATCTGGTGGCGCTCACGCGCGTCTCCGGGGCGACCGGGCTCGACTGGAACGCCGCCTTCGCCGCGATCAGCTCGAAGCCGGCGGAGGCGCTGGGGCTGGGCGGCGAGTTCGGCGCGCTCAAGCCGGGCCGCCATGGCGATGCAGTGATCTGGGACGGCGATCCGCTCGAGATCGGGACCAGCGCGGTCTCGGTGATCATCGACGGCGTCGAGCAGCCGATGACCAGCCGCCAGACTCGCCTGCGCGATCGCTATTGGGATCCCAAGGAAGGCGCGCTTCCCAAGGCCTATCAGCACTGATCTTTCGTCGCCCCGGCCACGCGCCGGGGCGACCTAACTATGCTTTCGTTGCGGAACCAGTACGAGCTATGCCGCATTGAGACGGTGCTATCTGGGGAGAAGACGATGCGTGCGCTAAGGATCGTGCCGGTGCTGGCGGCGGTGTTGCTTGCAGGCTGTCAGGCCAGCGACGACGAACCGCCTGCCAACGGCACCAACGCCGTGCCGCTGAACGCCGCGGCCGAGACCAATGCGATCGGCAACGTGGCGGAGGGCGAGAACGTCACTGCCAAGGTGCTCGCGATGAACGACCGCCAGCGCAACGTCGTCTTCATCCGCGCGATCATGGACGCCGGGCTTCCCTGCCAGCAGGTCGTCTCGTCGGTCCGCGTCCCCGATCAGGACGGCAAGCCGCTGTGGCGGGCCAATTGCGATGGCGGCATGGCGCATATGATCAGCATCACGCCCGACGGCACCGCCAACATCGTCAGCCGCACCGACCGCTGACAAGAAAAAGGGGAGGCCCCGAAGGACCTCCCCCTTGAGGTGGGGTGGAAAGGGTTCAGAGCCCGACGACGCCGCCGTCTTCCTTGGTGATCACCACCACGGCCGAACGCGGGCGCACCGTCGCCGCCGCGGCGCCGGTCTGGCTGTCGGGCCAGTGGCTGGTCGGTGCGGCGGCGCTGCCGCCTTCGCCGGGATGCTGGATGCCGACGAACAGCGTCCGGCCGTCCGGCGTCGAGTCGATCCCGGTGATCTCGCACTCCACCGGGCCGACCAGGAAGCGCTTGAGCGTCGCCGCGGTCGGTGCCGCGCCGATGCGGGTTGCCTGCGTCGCGGTTGCGCCGCCGGTGCCGGTGTTGGTGATCGTCCGCGTGCCGCCGTCGCCCACGCTGCCCGGCATCGCCGCAAGCAGCATGCAGTTGGTCACGTCGGTATAGGCGCCGTCGTCGGTCTCGATCCACAGCAGCGGCTTGACCTGCCCGGCGGGGTTGGTCGGCCGGCTGAAATAGAGGCCGTCGGGGCTCGAGAAATCCTGATCGGCGGTCAGCCCTGAAAGGTTGATGTTGGCGGGGTCGAGATCGGCCCCGGCGCCGAACAGATAGATGTCCCAGGTGAACGCCGTCGCCTCGGTGGTGTTGCCGGCTTCCTTCAGGCGGATGATGTGGCCGTTGGGGTTGCCGTAAGACGGCGTCGCCGCCGCGCCGAACGGATCGTTATAGTGGCGCGGATTGGCCGCGTCGGTGCCGTTCAGCGGGCGGCCGGCGGCGTTGTTGTTGGTCAGCGTGAGGTAGACCTCGCCGGTCACCGGGTTGACCGCGGTCCATTCGGGGCGGTCCATCGGGGTCGCGCCGACCACGTCCGCGGCGAGGCGGGCGTTGACCAGCACATCGGCCTGGTCGGCGAACGGATAGACCGCCGCGGTCGAAGTCACGCCGTTCTGGCCGAACACCAGCGGCAGCCACTGGCCGCTGCCATCGGCGTTGAACTTGGCGACATAGAGCGTGCCGTTGTCGAGATATTTGTCGCCGGTCGCGAGCCGGTCCGCCGCAGTCGCATCGGCTTCCGCCCAGGCGGTCGCGGAGACGAACTTGTAGAGATATTCGCGGCGCGAATTGTCGCCCATATACCAGGCCGGCTTCTTGCCCGCGACGAATGCGCCCGGCCAGCAGCCCTCATGCCCGAGCCGGCCCAGCGCGGTGCGCTTGCGCGGCGTCTTGGTCGCGTCATAGGGATCGATCTCGACGATCCAGCCGAGCTGGTTGGGCTCGTTGCGGAAGTCGGCTGTCGCCGAGGCGCCCGATGCGCTGGCATTCCAGCGGCGGAAGATCGTGCTGGTCGCATCGGCGGGGACGACGGTCGCCCAGCTGAAATTGCCGTTGCCGGTCACGCCATAGCGGTTGAGCGCGGTCAGCTCCTTGGCGCTGCGCCCGGCGACATCGGCCGAGGGGCGGCGGAAATAGCCTGCCCAATTCTCTTCGCAGGTGATCGCCGTGCCCCAGGGCGTCGTGCCGTTCGCGCAGTTGTTGATCGTGCCGCGGCCGGTGGTGCCGTCGGTCGAATAGGCGGTCTTGAGCAGGTCCGATCCCTTGGCCGGCCCGCTGAACGCCATCGGCGTGTTCGGGGTGATGCGGCGGTTGAGCGTGCTCGCCTGGTTGAACGTCCAGCTGCCGTTCGCGGTGACGCTATATTCGGTGACGCTGACGCCGTGGCATTCGATCTCCTTGATCGCCTCGGCCTCGGGGCGCGGACCGGCGGTGGTGTTGTTGGTCGGGCCGGCGGGGTGGAGATACTGGATGTTGATGTTCTCGTGGTTCTGCACCAGCAGCCCGCGGGTCGAACTCGTCGCGTCGCGCGTCGTGCCGGTCGCGGCGAGGCCATACCAATAGAGCGCGTCGCCATGGTCGCCGATGCGGCCGGCGAAATTGGTGTCGCTGCCGTCGTTCTTGTACGCCGGCACGCCCGCCAGCACCGGATCGCCGGTGCGGTTGATCACCTGCACCTTGTAGCCGGTCGGCACGGTGACGACGTCGAGCTTGTTCTTGGCGACCGCGGTGAAGCCCAATGCGGCCGGGTTGATCGTCACGCTGGTGGTGGCGCTGGTCGAATGGCCGGTATCGTCGATGGCGGTGAACTGGAAGGTCAGCGTCGTCGCCGCGCTCACGGCAGGGGCGATGAAGGTCGGCTTGAGGCTGCTCGCATTGGTCAGCGTCACGCTCGGCGTGCCCGCGGTCTGCGTCCACGAAACCGCGCCCACTGCGCGATCGTCGCTCGCCGTGCCCGAAAGCGTCACGAGACGGCCGCCGCTGACGGTCGCCGCCGCACCGGCATCGACGGTGGGGGCGCTGTCGTTCGGGCCGAAATCCTGGTTGTCGCACGCCGCGAGCAGCGAGCTGCCCAGCGTTGCGGCGATCAGTGCGCCGCCGCCGCGCAGCATGTTCCGGCGCGACAGGCGCTGGTCGGCAAGCTCGTTGAGCGTGATCGCGGTGCTGCGGTTGGTGTCGATATCGCCATCGGAATAGCCGAAGGGCGTAAGGCTCTGCTCGGTCATGAAATCCCCCAGGATCCCCCGGACCCCTGCGATCCGGTTCGCCTGCCGCTTTGGGAGGGCCGTCTTACGCCATCATGCGATGCAGGTTTCGCGACGATGACTCCTGGCACGGCAATTGTGACACTTTGCGCTTCGTCTCGGCTGCGCGTAAGCGCACCGCGATGGACGCGGGCAAGCCCGATAGCGACGAACCTCCCAGCCTGGTCGACCGGGCACTTGCCCGTGCGCGCGCGCCGCGCGCGCCGCGCGCGCCGCGCGCGCCCGAGGTCACGCAGGGCTGGCGCGTTCCGGCGCTGGTTGCCGGGCTGATCGCACTCGCCCCGCTGCTGACGATCGCCGGCGCGAACCTGCTTGCCGCGCGCGAACGCCACGCCGCCAGCCAGCTCCGCGCCGAAATTGCCCCGCAGGTCGCCGCGCGCGACGCCGCGGCCGCCGCCCGCCACCTGCTCGCCGATACGCTGCGCCAGCCGACGATGGGCGCCACGCTCGAATTGCTCGCCCGCGCGCTGCCTGCCAATGCCACGCTCGCCCGCGCGGCGCGCAGCGGCGACGGCGCGCTGGAGATCGACGCCACCGCGCCCGATCCCGATGCCCTGCGCGATGCGCTGCGCCGCGATCCGGCCTTTGGGCGGCTGCGCGCGATCGGCCAGCGCCAGGCCGATGGCGCGATCGTCACGGCCTTTCGGGGCAGCGCCGAATGAGGCTGCCTCCGCTTGCAATCGGCGCCGGCGCCGGGCTGCTCGCCGCCGCGTTGCTCGCCCCCGCCGCGGGCACCGCGCTCGATCGGCTCGCCGGCGAGCGCGCCAGCCGCGCGCAGCTCGCCGCCGAACGCAGCGCGCCGCCCGCCGCCCCGCTCGTCGCCCCCGATCTCGCGATCCGCGCGCCCGACGAAGCAGGTGCCCGCGCCGCCATCCTCGCCCGCGTCCAGCGCCTCGCCAAGACCGGCGGCGTGCTGGTCGAGGAGACGGCGCCGGTCCGCCGCGCCCCGCTCGCCGCGCTCCGGCTGCGCATCTCGGGCCCCGAAAAGTCGGTGATCGCGCTCGCCGACGCGCTCGAGCGCGAACGCCCCCTGATGCGGCTGCACAGCTGGCGGCTCGAACCGATCGCGGGGGGCGTGCGCCTCACTGGCGAGGTGATCGCGCCGTGGCAATGACGCGTCCCGAACGCCGCGCGCTCGCCGCCGCCGCCGCCTTCGGGCTGCTCGCGCCTGCCGCGCTGCTCACCTTGTGGCCCGGCCGGGAGACGTCCGGGCCCAGCCGCGAAGCCCCGCTCGATGCCCCGGCGCTGCCCGATCTCGCCGCCGCCTATGAGCGCCCGCTCTTTGCCGCCGCGTCCGGGGCCGACGCGCCGCTGCCCCAGGATGCGCCTGCGCTGGTCGGCATTGCCGGCCGGCTAGGCGCCGATGCCGTCGCGTTGGTCCGCGGCGCCGACGGCACCACCCGCACGCTCCATCCCGGCGAGAGCATCGATGGCTGGCAACTCGCCAGCCTCGCGATCGACGCCGCCTTCTTCACCCGCGGCGCCCAGCGCGTCCGCGTGCCGCTCCCCGCCGGGGAGTAGGGCGCCCGGAGCGCCGCGCTATCTCGCGGCTGCGCGTGCCGCGCTCAGCGCCGGCCGCCCCGGCTGGTCGGCGCGCGCGGCGAGCGCGAGCAGCTTGCGGTAATAGCGGCGCGCCACCGCTGGTTTCCCGGCCGCCTCGGCGGCTTCGGCGGCGCCATAGATCGACCAGAACCGGTTGGGCTGCTGCACAAGCGACGCTTCGAACGCCGCGCCGGCCTCGGCCGCCCGATTGCGCTCCAGCAGCATCTCGCCCAGCATCTCGCGGGCCGGCATCAGCGGCCCGGGCGTCACCGAGCTGAGCTCGGACTGGTCCTCCAGATCGGCGGCGACGCGCATCCCCGCCAGCGCGCCCACGCTATCGCCTTGTGCCAGCGCCAGTGTCGCCGCCACGCCGCGGCGCTGGATATCGATCTGCCCGGCCCAATAGGTCTCGCCCAGCTTGGTAAGCGTTGCATGGATCGCGTCGAGCGCCGCGATCGCGGCGCCGGCAGCGGTGCTGTCGCCCAGATGCGCCGCGCCCAGGCCGCGCGCGAACCAGGTGATCGCATCGGCATAGGGGAATTTGCTCGCCACCGGCTCCAGCTTCGCCGCAGCCGCCCAGTCCCGCCGCTCCAGCGCGTAGCGCGCCGGAATCGCCGCCCGCGCGAAATAGGCCGATGAAACCGGCGCCGCGCCGGTGGCCGCCGCAGGGTCGAAATGCGCGAAGACCTGCGCGGCGCTGTCCACCAGCTGCTTCGCCGCCGCGTCCTGCCCGGTCTGGAGATAGGCATAGACCAGATAGTCGCTGGCATGGAGTTCGTCCGCCGGCTGGCCGGCCGCGCGCGCCGAGGCGGCCGACGCCAAATTGGTGTCGATCGAGGCCTGCCAGTCGCCGATCCGCGTGAAAGTGTGCGAGGGCATGTGCAGCGCATGCGGCGTGGACGGCGCAATCTTGCCGTATCGCCGCGCCGCATCGGCTGCGCGCGACGCCAGCGCCGGATCGTCATAGGCGTGGATGATATAATGGGCGAGCCCGGGATGGTCGGGATAGCGGACGAACAGCCGTTCCAGGATTGCCCCGGCCTTGAGCTGCTTGGCATAGCTTTTGTCTGCCGGGTCGGCAGCAGCGGCGAGCGCCAGCGCATAGAAGATGCTGGCTTCGCTGTCGCGCGGATAGGCCGCCGCCAGCTTCGCCATCGCCGCTTCATAGGTCAGCAGGCGCGCCTCCTGGCCGGTCCGTTCGGCGTTGGTATAGAGCAGCGCCACTGCCTCGATATAGTCGCGCTCGCGCCGGGTCTTGGGTGCCGCCGCGCGTCCGGCATCGGCCGCTTCCAGCCCCTGCCGGATCTGCGCGGCCGATTTGAACCCGGCAAAGGGATTGCCCCAGCTGCTCAGCGCGATGCCCCAATAGGCCATCGCGCAGCCGGGATCGGTGGCAAGCACGCCGCGATAGCCCGCGATGGCGCGGCCGAACTGGAACGAGTGCATCAGCGCCACCGCGCGATCGAAGGCCGCATGCACGGCGGGCACGCAGGAGGTCTCGAAGCGGACGCTGCCCAGCCGCTCGACCGGCATCCGGTCCATCGCCGCGGCATCGTGCGGAGAGGGCCGGGCCTGGGGATGGTCATGCGCTGCAGGATGAACCTGCGCGGCGGCGCCGGCCGGCACCATCAGCAGCGCCGCAACGATCGCGATCGAGTCTCTCATCCGCCGAACCTCCCCGATAGCGGCGGCGCCGCTCTTGTCGCTCCGCCAGGCTGGTACACAAGCCGAAGCCGGTCAATCGCTTCGTCGCGAACGCTGAAACGTCCGCTCTCGGCAGCGCGCCTGAATCTCCGAGATTGGGTGGGAAGCGGACCTTCTCTTCGTCACCCCGGGCTTGACCCGGGGTCCCGCTTCTTTTTGCTCTTGGCAGGGATCAAGGGCTTCAATCCCGAGCGGCATGATCTGTTCGAGCCTCTCGCCAAACTCCAGAAGAAGCGGGACCCCGGCTCAAGGCCGGGGTGACGGAAACAGGAACATCGGCAATTTGGGCGTTTCCTGCCGGTCCGTCTTTCTGACGCTACGAGCTGATTGGCACAGGGCCAGTGGCCAGCTCGCGAAAGCCTTTAGAGCGTAAGAACAAAGATTGAACATCGCTTGCGGCACACTATGTCCTATTCGCGACTTGGTTCGCCGCTCTTTCGCATCGTCCGCCGCCCTTTGGGTCGCGTGCTGTCCGGCACGGGCGTGGCCTTCGAATTTCCGCTGGCCAACCGAATGGTTGGATTAAACCAATCGGGGAGTGCGGCGTGCGAGACGCCGCCTGTCGCGGCAACGCGTGAGAAGCGAGCGGTCGATCCCTCGGTACCGAACCCGCCACAACTGCGACCTTTGGGACTTTCCAGCCCAACCAAAGAGTTTGGGATCTCGCCCCGCTGGCTGCCACCGGCCCCGTGTCGAGAGCCGGGCTGACCGAGAAAATGCTGCAATCACAAAGCGTCCGGTGTCGCCGCGCGGCTGGGGCGTCGAGCCCGAAAAGTGCGCTTTGGTGTCAATCGGTGTCAACCGACGCCGCCAGCCGGCCCGCCCGGCACGATCGAAGCCGGACCGACCCTGCCGTTAGGCATCCGCCCCGGCCACGCCGTCAACCGAGGCCGGTGGGAACCGCCTTTCGTGTCAACATCGTCAACCGAGCGGTCAGTAGATCCCGTCGATCTCCACGCTGAGCCGCGGCGTCGGCGCGGCGAGCAGCAGGCTGCGGCGCTTGTTGTTCTCCAGCTCCTCGGCGCGCAGCCGGGCATAACGGTCCTTCGCCGCGGCGGCCGCGTCGGAGGGGTCGCGCAGGATCGTCGGCTTGAGGAAGATGAACAGCGTGCGCTTCTGCCGGGTTTCCTTGCGGCTCTTGAACAGCTCGCCGACGATCGGGATGTCGCCCAGGATCGGCACTTGCTGGCGGGTGTCCTGGCGGTCGTCGGTGATCAGCCCGCCCAGCACGATCGTCTGGCCGTTGTCGGCGAGCACGGTGGTGTTGATCGCGCGGCGATTGGTGACCAGGTCGGAGGCGGCGGCGGTCTGCGCCGCGGCGATCGACGAGGCTTCCTGGTTGACCTGGAGCCGGATCGTGTCGCCCGCATTGATCCGCGGCAGCACGCGCAGGGTGATGCCCACATCCTTGCGCTCGATCGTGGTATAGGGGTTCACCGAAGTCGAATTGGTCAGCACCGATCCGGTGACGAACGGCACGTTCTGGCCCGAGACGAATTCGCCGGCGACATTGTCCAGCACGGTGATCTGCGGGGTCGAGAGCAGGTTCGCCCGGGTCGAGCTGCCCAGCGCCTGGACCAGGATCGAGAAATTGTCGCCGATCGCGACGTTGCCCGTGAAGCCGGTGCCCAGGATCTTGCCCGCCGGCACGCCCAGCGCGGTCAGGATCGTGCCGAGCGAGGGGCCTGCGGTGTCGAACGAGGTGCCCGCGCCCTCGACGCCGTTCAGCGCCGCGCCGCTGGTGCCCAGCTGGACGCCCAGCGCCTCGGCATCGTCGCCGGTGATCTCGGCGATCGCGGCTTCGATCAGCACCTGCGGGCGGCGCACGTCGAGGTCGGTGATCAGCGTCTCGATCGAATTGATCGCCTGCGGCTTGCCGCGCACCACCACGGCGTTGAGCTCGGGCGCGGGCTGGACGGTGATGTCCGGCGTGCTGAAGCCCTGCGGCGTCGGCGTCGGATTGTTCTGCATCGTCGGCGTGGTGGTGCCCGCCGCCGCCTGCATCGCGCTGCCCAGCCCGCCGCTGGTCGAGGCCGCGCTGTTCGACAGCGCCGAGATGCCCTGGGTGTTGTTGCTCAGCTTGGCGAAGGGATTGCTGTTCGAGCTCGACAGGCTGCGCGCCACTGGATTGTCGGCGCTCTCGCCCTGGCCCAGCACGCCGCGCAGCACTTCGGTCACGGTCTCTGCGTCGGCATAGTTCAGCCGGAACATCCGGGTGATCGGAGTCGCGCCCCCCGGCAGGTCGAGCGAGGCCGCGATCCGCCGCGCCTCGGTCACCGAAGCCGGGGTGCCGCGGATGATCACCGTGTTGCTGCGCGGATCGGCGGCGACCCGCGTGCCTTCGCCCAGCACCGTGGTCAGCGATTGGGCGACGTCGGCGGCGTTGCCGTTGCGCAGCGTGATCGTCGCGAAGGTCGCGCCGCCGCCGCCGTCGAGCTGGCGGGCGATCGCCTCGATCCGGCGGACATTGTCGGCATAGTCGGTGATCACGATCGCGTTCGGCGCGGTGATCGGCTCGACGCTGCCGAAGGTCGCGACCAGCGGGCGCACGACGCGGGCGGCATCGGCCGAGGGCACGTTGGCGAGGCGCACCATCCGCGTGACGAGTTCCTGCCCCGATGCGCCGCGGCTCGGCACGCCGCCATCGCGCACTGCGTTGGCAGCGGGCAGGATCCGCCAGGCCCGGCCCGATCGCACGGCGCTGAAGCCGTTGGCGCGCAGCACCGACTGGAACAGCTCCCACACCCCGCCCGGCGTCAGCGGCGTCGCCGAGGTGACGGTGACCGTGCCCTTGACCGCGGGATCGAGGATCAGCGTACGCCCGGTGATCCGCGAGATCTGGTCCGAGACGTCGGAAATCTCGACGCCGCGCATGTTGATCACCACGTCGGCCGTCTCGTCCTGCGCGGCGACGGGTGCGGTCTGCGCCACGGCGACGGCGTCGAGCGCGATCCCGGCGAGCGCAAGGGCGGCAAAGGCGGTGCGAATCTTCACAAGCGTCTTTCTAGCGGAGCGGAACGGTGAGCGTGAGCCGCTTCCCGTCGCGAAGGATCTGAATCTGGGCATTGCCGCTCGATTGCGCCGCGGCGAAGGCAGCATTGGCGGCGGCGGGATCGGCCAGCGAGGTGCCGTTGACCGATTGGATGACGTCGCCGGAGACCATGCCGGGCGGGCCGTTGTCGCCGATCCGGTAGCCGCCGTTCACCGGCGTCGCGTCGAAACGCTGGAGCACGCCCGCGGTGCTGATCGGCGGAGCTCCCGGCGGCGGCGCGCCGGTGCCGCCCCCCGGCAAAGGCGCGGTGTTCGGCGCGGCCGGCTGGGGCTGCGCCTGCTGCGCGGCCTGTTGCTGCGCCGCCTGGCGCTGCTCGGGCGACAGCGTCGGATCGGGAAAGGCGAGGAATTCGGTGCGCCCGCCATTCACCAGCAGCACCCGGTCGCGCAGGATCGACTGGACCGTAGCGCCGCTCACCGCCTCGCCGACGCGGACGGGCAGGGCGGTCGCCCCGCTCACCGAGATATAGGCGACCGACAGCGGTGAGGCGCCCGCGGCGATCACGCCCCTGAGCTCGAGCGGCAGCGAGGTGGGCTGTGCGGCATCGGTCGCCGCGGCCTTGCCGAACGGGGCGAGCGCCAGCGCCTGGGCAACGTCGGGCGCCATCGCCGGTCCGCTCCGCCCCGAGGGGATCGTGATCGCGCCGGTGCCGGCATGGCCCGCGATCCGCCAGGTCAGCCCGGCAAGCGCCAGCGCCACCGAGACGACCATGGCGCCGGTCAGCAGGTCGAGCGATGTGCGCGCCTGGCGCGGCGTGAGCGAAGGGATCATCGCTTGCGTCCGTCCACGAAGCCGTCGAGCGATGCAAGCGGCGCGTTCTCGTTGGCCGGGAATACCTCGATCCGCACGCGCTGGATTTCCGGATCGTCGGTACGCCGCCGACGAACGCTGACGCGCCATTGCTGGCCCAGCATCTCGACCTGCTCGCCACCGTCCGGCGCGCGGGCCTCCATCTCGGCGAGCCAATTCTCGGCTACCCACATCGCCGTCGTCCGCCGTTCGACTCCGCGCGTCGAATCGATATGCGCCTCCACAGTCCGCATCAGCCCGACCGTGGCGATCGCCAGCACGGCGAGCGCGACGAGCGCCTCGATCAGCGAGAAACCCGCCTCCTGTGCGTCGTTCCTCATGTCTGCGGTGCCGGCATCGCCGTGGCGGTCAACCCATCATAATTGACCAGCCAGCGCTTGCTCCCGCTTTCGACCACCGCCGACATCGGGCGCCCCGATCCGTCGACGCCCAGGATCACCGGGGGGCGCACCTTGAGCGTCAGCACGATCCCCGCCGGCAGCTGGTGAAACCCCAGCGCATCGTCGGTGCGCGCGATCATCTTCCCGTCGGTGCTGATCGTCGCAAAGCCATAGCCGTGCTTTTCGGCCGTGAAGGCGATCACCCGGTCGCCGAGCATCGCATCGTCGGCCGCGGCCTGCAGCCGGGTTGCCAGCCGCCGCGCCTCGGTCTCGACGCTCGGCGCGCGCGTCACGCTGCCGATGCCGAGCGACACTGCGCCCGCCATCACGCCGATGATGACGAGCACGATCAGCATCTCGATGAGAGTGAATCCCCTCTCGGCGCCGTCGTTAGAGGGGCGGAAGGGGCTCAGCCCTTCACCTCCACATCGGCGTTGATGCCCTCGCCGCCCGGCTTGGCGTCCTTCCCGAGCGCGCGGATCGTGAAGCTGCTGCCGTCGGAATTATATTCATAGGGCTTGCCCCAGCCATCGGCGGCGGGGGTGGAGAGATAGCCACCCTCGGGCCAGCTCGTCGGCGCGGGCGGTGCCGTGGGCCGCTCGCTCAGCGCCTTCAGCCCCTGCTCGGTGGTCGGGTAATTGCCATTGTCGAGCCGGTAGATCTTGAGCGCGCCCTGGATCGTCGAAAGATTGGTCTTGGTCGCGGTTGCTCTGGCCTCGTCGGGTCGTCCCATCACGTTGACGGCGACCAGCCCTGCGAGCACGGCGATGATGATCAGCACGATCATTACCTCCAAAAGCGTGAAGCCCTGTTCGCCATTCGGCACCGGACGGCGCTTGCCTGCATCGCCAAGCGGTGCGATGTCACCAAACTGTTTCAAATCTATGCGCATTCGGGGCCCATGCGTCCTTCCCATGAAGCAAATGTGACAAGCCGCCCAGCGGCGATGGGTGCACCGGACTCGGGCGGGCCTTCGCTTGCGGGCGTCTGGACGCTCGCGGGAGGCCGGCTCATCATAGCTGAGCCGGGCGGACCCGCAACCGTGCTGGTGCCCAGCGAGCAGGTCCGAATCCTGGCGGTTGATTTGCCGCTCGCGAGCCGCGCCAAGCGGATCGAGGCCTTGCCCTTCGCCGTCGAGGACCAGCTCGCCGAGCCGCCCGAATCGCTCCATCTCGCGCTCGGTGCCGAGATCGCGCCCAAGCGCTATCTGGTCGCCGCGGTTCGCCACGAGGTGATGGCCGCCTGGGTGATGATCGCCGAGGAAGCCGGGCTCGCCCATGCGGCGATGGTTCCCGATGCACTCGCGCTCCCGCGTCCCGACGAAGGGCAATGGGCCGTCGATCTTGCCGAGGATCGCGCCGCAGTGCGTGCCGGCGACGGCACCGGCTTTGCATGCCCGCCCGCGCTGCTGCTCCCCGCCTGGCAGGCGGCGGGGCGTCCGCCGGCCACCGCTTATGGTGGGCCGCTACCCGTCGAGATGGCCGCGGGCGCTGCCGAGCTCGACGGCGCGACGCTTGCCGACAGGCTGCTCGCCCCGGCGCTCGATCTGCGCCAGGGCGCCTATGCCCGCCGCCGTGCCGCCATTCCCAATTTCTGGCGCCGATTCGGCTGGATCGTCGCGATCGGCGCGGCCGCCCATATCGTCATCGCCGCGGCAGACACGCTGGCGCTCCGCGCAATCGCCGATCGCCGCGCCGAGGATCTGCGTGCCGTTACTGCAATCGCCGCGCCCGGCGCCAACCTCAGCAACGATCTCGCCGGCAGCGTTGCCGACCTGCTCCCCACGGGCGGTGGCGCCGCGCCGGACCTGTTCCTGCCGCTGCTCAACCGCGTCTCGGGCGCGCTCGCGCCGCTGGCCGGATCGATCGCGGTCCGCACGATGCGCTTCGAGGCGAGCGCGCTAACGCTCGATCTCGACGGCACCGATCCGGGCCTCGCCGCCCGTGTCGACGCCGCGCTCAAGGCGTCGCGCATCAACGGCACCGTCACGCGCTCGCCCGATGGCTCGATTCGGGTTACGGCGCGCACGGCATGAGAATCATCCTTTCCCGCATGCCCGCGCTCGACGCGGCCCTCGCCCGGTTCGATGCCTGGTGGAGCGGACTGTCGTCGCGTGAGCGGTGGCTGGTCGGCACGATGGCGACGCTGCTTGCGCTGGTCATCCTCGTCTATGGGATCATCAAACCGCTCCAGTCGGCCCGGGCCGAGGCGATTTCCGACATCCGCACCTATGAGACGCTGACCGCACGGGTCCGCGCCGCGGGCACGCTCACAACCGCAAAGCCGCCACAGCGCCAGGGTCTGCCGGTGCGGATCGCCACCGATTCGGCCTCGGCGGTCGGCCTCGCCATCACCCCGGAGGCGATTGCCGGCGGCGCGCGCGTCACCGTTTCAGACACAAGCTACGAGACGCTCACTGCCTGGCTCGCCGATCTGAGCGCAACCAGCACGCTGCGCGTCCGCCGCCTGTCGATCGATCGCACGGCGGTCGCCGGCCGCGTCTCGGCTAGCCTGGACCTCGTCCAATGACCGACACGCTGATCGTCGAAGACCTCGCGACGCTCCCCTATAGCTTCGCACGCCGCAACGGGGTGCTGCTGCGTGCGGGGCCGACGGGTGTCGAATGCGTCCACCGCGCCGGCGTGTCGCTCGATGCGCTGCTCGAGGTCCAGCGGGTCGCGCCCGACGCGCGCTATGTCCAGGTCGCCGACGAGGCGTTCGATGCTGCGCTCGGCCAGGCCTATGGCGGGGCAGGGGGCGCCGCCGCCGAGATCGATCTGGGCGGCATGGACCTGGCCGCGCTCGCCGACAGCGCCGCCTCGGTCGACGATCTGCTCGATACGCGCGACGATGCGCCGGTCATCCGCCTGATCAACGCGCTGCTGCTCGAAGCAGTGAAGGAAGGCGCCTCGGACGTTCATATCGAAACCCAGGAAAAGCGGCTGGTCGTCCGCTTCCGCGTCGACGGCGTGCTGCGGGACATGATCGAGCCACCGCGCGCGCTCGCGCCGCTGCTCGTCAGCCGCATCAAGGTGATGGCCAAGCTCGACATTGCCGAGCGCCGCGTGCCGCAGGACGGCCGCGTCACACTGCGGATCGGCGGGCATGATGTCGACGCCCGCGTCTCGACCATCCCCACCCAGCATGGCGAGCGCGTCGTCCTCCGCCTGCTCGAAAAGGGGTCGCTACGCCTCGACCTCGAAGCGCTGGGCATGAACGCGCGCGACCGGGAGATTTTCTACCGCCTGCTCGATCGACCGCACGGCATGCTGCTCGTCACCGGCCCGACCGGTTCGGGCAAGACGACCACGCTCTACTCGGCGCTCGCCCGGCTCAACGATCGCAAGCGCAACATCATGACGGTCGAGGATCCGATCGAATATGAGCTGCCCGGCATCGGCCAGACCCAGGTCAACGCGCGCACCGACATGACCTTCGCCCGCGGCCTGCGCGCGATCCTGCGCCAGGACCCCGACGTCATCATGGTCGGCGAGATTCGCGACCAGGAAACCGCCGAGGTCGCCGTCCGCTCGGCGATGACCGGTCATTTCGTGCTGTCGACGCTCCACACCAACAGCGCGATCGGCTCGGTGACGCGACTGATCGACATGGGCGTCGAGCGCTATCTGCTCGCGCCGATGCTTGTCGGCGTGGTCGCCCAGCGGCTGGTCCGCAAACTTTGCCCCGAATGCCGCTGGCAGGACGAATCGACCGAGGCCGATTCGCGGCTGCTCGGCGGCGTTCTCAAGCCCGGCAAGAAGATTTGGCGCCGCGGCGGCTGCGACGCGTGTCACGGCGAGGGCTATCGCGGTCGTGCCGGGCTCTACGAAGTCGTGCCGGTCGACGACAGGCTCCAGAAGCTCGTTCATGACGGTGCCTCCGAGGCCGAGCTGGAAAAAGCCGCGCGCAAGCTCGGCCCCAGCCTGCTCGAAGACGGTGTCGCCAAGATCCGCGAAGGCATGACCACCGTCGATGAGGTCGCGCGCGTCACCCGGGAAGAGGCGTGACCGCCTACGCCTATCGCGCCGCGGACCGCACCGGCGCGGCGAAGCGCGGGATCATAGAAGCGTCCTCGCCGGCCGCTGCCCGTGCGTTGCTCCGCGAACAGGCGCTGCTACCGCTCGCCGTCACGCCTGCCGCCGAAAAGGGCCGTTCGTTCGGCAGCATCGAGCTGCCCAGCTTCGGCCGCAACCGCGTCTCGCCGCGCGCGCTCGCCACCATCACCCGCCAGATCGCCACCCTGGTCGGCTCGGACATCGCCGTCGAAGAGGCGCTGCGGCTTGTCGCGACCCAATCGGAACAGCCTGCGGTCAGCTCGCTGCTGCTCGACGTGCGCGGCGCGATCCTCGACGGGCGCAGCTTCGCCGCCGCGCTCTCGGCCCACCCCAAGGCGTTCCCCGAATTCTATCGTGCCTCGGTCGCTGCCGGCGAGTCCTCGGGCCGGCTCACCGACGTGCTCAACCACCTCGCCGAGTTCGTCGAAAACCGCCAGAGCAATGGCCAGAAGCTCCAGCTGGCCTTGCTCTATCCGGCGCTTCTTGCCTGCGTATCGGTCGGGATGATGGTGCTGCTGCTGGTCTATGTCGTCCCCGATATCGTCCGCGTTTTCGTCTCGCGCGGTGCCGATCTGCCGATCCTCACCCGCTTGCTGATCGCGATCAGCTGGTTCCTCCAGAATTTCGGCCTGTATCTTCTGATCGTGCTCGGCCTCGCCGGGTTCGCCGCGGGCCGCTGGGTGCGCGTGCCCGCCAATAAGCTACGCCTTCATCGCTTCTTCAGCGAGAAACGCCCATTCCGCCGATTCAGTCGCCAGCTCAGCGCCGCGCGTTTTGCCGGCAGTCTCGCAACGCTCGTCGGCAGCTCGGTCCCGCTGGTCGAGGCGCTCCATGCAGCCGCCGCAGTGACGCCCAATCACTGGGTGCGTCAGAAGGCGGTCGGCGTCGCCCAGCGGGTTCGCGAAGGCATTTCGCTGCGCGCCGCGATGCAGGAGGCCGGCGTCTTCCCGACGATGCTCGTCGCGATCGTCGCCAGCGGTGAGACGAGCGGCAAGCTTGCCCCCGCGCTCTCCCGCGCCTCGGGCGAACTCGAACGCGAGCTCGATGCGCTGGTGTCGACGCTGGTATCGCTGGTCGAGCCGCTCGTCCTGCTGGTGATGGGCGGGCTCGTGCTGATGATGGTGCTGGCGATCCTGCTGCCGATCATCAACCTGAATAACCTCGTGACGATGTAGGGCTTACATCTCGCCCTGGATGCGCCCCCCTGCGGGCAACCCGAGGAACGGCATCATCGCCGCACCCTCGGGCGTGACCGACAGGTCCAACGCCCCGCTCTCGCTCAGCACGAAATTGACCAGCGTCTGGCGGCGCTGCGCCATCGGGGCGATGCGGATCGTCGTACGCGGGCCGACATGCTCGGCGCTGAGCACCAGGGGCGGCAGGCTCGATGCCGCGCCCGCGCCCTTGGGGCGGCAGCTGCCGGGGTCGCTGGTCGCGTTGCCCGAAAGCATCTGGTCGCCGCCGCCAACGGCAATCCGCTCCATCTCAATCTGCATCGTCAGATCGCAGGTGAACGGCAGGTTGGGCTGGAGCGCCTGGATCAGGCTGCCATCGGCCGATCCACTGACATGGTCGAGCACCACGCGCCCGCCGAAATGGACCAGCGCCTGCCCGCCGAGATCGGTGTTCGGACCCGTAGCCTTCCAGTCGGCGGCAAAGGCGAGGCTGGTCAGCGAGCGGAGCGGCGCCAGGTGCCATTCGAGCTTGGAGCCGCCGGCCAGGCCGACTTCGCCGTTCCACACGGTGCCCGCCACGCCCGTCCGCCACGGCCGATTGTTGAGGAACACGCTCGCCGGCATCGTCACCAGCATCGCCAGCACGTAAGCGGCTATGCCCAGCCCGACGAAGACGATAATACGCCGGCGTGCCAAACCCCCCATATCCGGAGTCGGCAATGGACCGGCGGTCGCTGCTGAGGTTGCTGCAATCAGGCCTGGTCGCGTCAGCGGCATCGGTCGTGCTTCCCTCGTACGCCTTGGCAGCGGCGAAGAAGGACAAACGTCCTGTCGCCCTGCTGGTCCCGCTCACCGGACCGCGAGCGCGGCTGGGCTCTAGCATGCGCGCCGCCGCGTTGCTCGCGGAAAACAGCCAGTTCGTGCTCAGTTTCGACACCGGCGGGACCGCCGCCGGGGCCGCCGCCGCCGCCGCAACCGCGCTCAAGCAGCATCCCGCGCTGATCCTCGGTCCGCTCACTGCCGAGGAAGTTCCCGCCGTATCGAGCACGATCGCCGGGCGGGTGCCGATCATCGCGTTCAGCAACGATTCGGTGCTGCGAACGCAGGGCACCTACATCTTCGGGATCACCGCCGCGCAGGTGACCAGCGCGATCCTGCGCTATGCCCGTTCGCGCGGGATCAAGTCGGTCGCGATGATCGACGACGGCTCGCCGTGGAGCGCCGCCGCAGCGCTCGCCGCGGGCCAGGCCGAGGGCGAGCTCGGCATCCGCGTCCGCATGCTTCCGGTCCGTCCCGGCCAGCCGCTTCCCGATGCCGGCGAGGCGCCCGACGCGGTGCTGCTCCCGGGTAGCGGCGAGGCGGTGCTCTCCGCGGCGCGCGGGCTCAAGGCGACCGGCATCCAGCTGCTCGCGACGCTCCAGGGGCTCGATCACCGGCCCGAGGCGCTCGAAGTGTTGAGCGGCGCCTGGATCGCCAGTCCCGATCCGGTCGCGTTCGGCACCTTCGCCAGCGAGTTCAGCGCGCGCAACGGCGGCAATCCCGGCACGATCGCGGCGCTCGCCTATGACGCTGCGGGCATCGCCAATGCCCTGCGCAACGCCAACACGCTAAACGCCGCGGGGCTGCTCGACGGCAAGGGCTTTCACGGCGTCACCGGGCCGGTGCGCTTCCGTACCGACGGCTCGGTCGCGCGCGACTTCGCGATCCTGGTCGCGCGCCCGCAAGGCTATGAGCCCGTCGCCACCAGCTCGGGTGCGTGATCCGCACCCCGGTTGATCCTCCTGCCGCGCGCCCCGACGCGAGCGATGCCGGCTTCACGCTGATCGAGCTGATGATCTCGATGGCGCTGTTCGCGCTGATCGCGGTCGCCGGGCTCGCGCTGGTAGAGGGGATCATCAAGGTCCAGGGCCGGACCGAGCAAAGGCTCGATCGCCTCGCCGATCTCCAGCGCACGATGTTCGTCGTCGCCAGCGATCTCGACCAGATCGCTTCGGGCCGGATGACCGGCGGCGGCACCACACTGGGCTTCACCCGCGCCGCACCCGGGATCGGCGGCGCCGCCGTGCCGCTGCGCTACACCGCGACCGGCGGCGCGCTGGTGCGCAGCATCGGCCCCGCTCCGCAGGTCGTGCTCGGCGGCATCACTGCCGCGCGCTGGCGCTTCTGGGACGGCGCCTGGGCCGATCGCTGGCCGGTGAGCGACGAAGGCAAGGAGCGCTGGCCGCGCGCCGTCGAACTCGAGATGCAGGTGGCGGGGCCGGGCGGCACGCCGGTGTCGCTGCGTCGCGTCGTCGCGCTGCCCGCGCGTCCCGAAGAGGCCAACCAGTGAGCCGCCGCGAAGACGAGACGGGGATGATCCTCGTCAACGTGCTGATGTTCGTCGCGATCGCCGCGGGCCTCGTGCTGCTGATGATCAACCGCGAGGAACTCGCGCTCGACCGCGCGCTGCGCACCCGCGAGGCGGCGCGCGCGCTGGCAGTGGTGCGCGGCGGCGAGCTCTCCGCGCTGGTCGCGCTACGCCGCGATTCCGAAGTCTCGCCCGAAGTCGATCACCAGGGCGAGCCCTGGGCCAAGCTGTCCGAGGCCGGCGCGCCGATCGAGGGCGGCACCTTCGATCTCGCGATCGCGGACGCCGAAGGCCGCTACAACATCAATTCGGTCCGCGCCGGCGATGCGGCCTCGCTGATCCTGTTCCAGACGATCGCGCGCGAAGCCGGGCTCACCCCCGAGCAGATCGTCGCCGCGATCGAATATGTCCGGCTGCGCGGGCCGGTCACCGATCTGCGGCCGCTGCGCTATGCCGGCGTCGAGCCGGCGGCGGCCACGCGGCTCGAACGGCTGGTGACGGCGCTGCCCGGCATCACTGCGCTCAATCTCAACGCCGCCGACGAGGAGATGCTTTCGATCCTGTTCCGCGATCCGCTGGTCGCGGCGCGTCTCGTCGCGGTGCGCAAGCGCCAGGGCTATCTGACGCTGAAGGACCTGGCGGACCAGAATGTCTCGATGCCCTGGGGCACCAGCTTCCGCTCGAACACCTTCTGGGTGCGCACCCGCGCCACGATAGGCACCACCAGCCAGCAGGCCGCGACGCTGATCCAGCGCCGCCGAACGCCCGACGGCAAGACCGAGGTCCTTCCTGTCGAGCGCTGGCGCAACAGCGCCGTTCCGCCCGGCGCGCCGGCGCTGCCGGTGGCAAAGGGATGATCGAATCCTGGCTTTGGCGGCGCAGGATATTGGGCCAATGGACGCATAAAACCGCCTTTCGGCTAACGCTTCAGTTGCGGCCGTCCGTTCCCCTCCCTGGAAGGGATGGGCTAGGGGTGGGTCAGGAAAGGCCGGGCTCGATGCCCGGCCTTTCCTTTAATCGAGGCTGGTGGGCTCGCCTTCGGCTCGCACCCACCCCCATCCCCTCCCTTGCAGGGAGGGGCGCGCGAGACGGCCACGCTATCGCTCAACGCCCGCTTCCCACCCATCTCCGAGGTTCAGCGGTGCGGCGGCTGAAACAAGCGCTGCCAGGCCACTAACGCCCAGTTTCGGATGTTGGCCTTCTAGCCCTCTCCCGCTTTCGCGGGAGCATCGGGTCGATCATGCCCCCGGCATGATCTGAACAGCGCGGGGCGCTGTTCACCCGATGCTGGTTGGGTGAGGGCCTTCTTCCACCAAGCGAAGGCGCTGAACGCCTGGTAGAAGAAGACCCTCACCCTCCCACCGCCCTTGGCGGCGGGCCCCTCCCTCTCCCGCGAAAGCGGGAGAGGGCTAAGAAGGTCCGCTATCCACCCATAGTCGGTCGTTCGGCGCTTGTTGCAAAGCGGGCGTTATGGATTCACTGCCTAGAGCAGTATCCGGAACAGCGCGCCGCCGCCGGGTGCATCGGTGACGTCGATCGCGCCGCCATGCGCTACCACGATCTGCCGCGCGAGGTTGAGGCCCACGCCGGTGCCGGTCGGCCGGGTGGTGAAGAAGGGCAGGAACACGTCCTGGCGCAGGCCCTCCGGAATGCCGGGGCCATTGTCCTCGACTTCGATCACGCGGGCTTCGCCCTGTGCGAACAGGCGCAGCGCTAACCGGGGCGCCTCGATGCCTGCCATCGCCTGCGCGGCATTCTGCAGCAGATTGATCACCACCTGCGCGAGCAGATCGGGATCGGCGTCGAGCGCCAGCGTTTCGGGCGCCACCAGCGTCAGCGGCACTTCGGGCGTCTTGGCGGCGAACAGCCGCGCCAGTTCCTCGGCCCAGGGGCGCGCGGCGAAGCTCTGGCGCTTGATCTCGGGCGTCTGCGCCACTGCGCGATACGCTTCGATGAAATGCCCGAGACCCTGCGCCCGTCGCGCCAGTGTCGTCACCGCTGCCGAGGCGTCGGCGATGCGCGGATCGCTGGCCAGATCGCGATCGCTGAGCAGTTCGGCGGCTGTCGCGGCGAGCGAGGTCACCGGGGTCAGCGAATTGAGAATCTCATGCGTCAGCACCCGCACCAGATCGGTTTGCGCCGCCATTTCGACGGCGTCGAGCGTCCCTTGAATCGGCTGTACGCTCAGCGCGCGCGTCCGCTGTCCGAGGCGTTCCAAAGTTGCCTGGCGGACCAGCATCCGCTGCGGCCGGCCGTTGATAGTGAGTATCAATAACTCCTCATTCTGCGAACCCTTCGCAAGACGTCTTGCGAACGTCGCGCCATAAGCGACGAAATCCTCAGGGAGCGTGCCGTGCTCGCCGGCGAATAATCGCCGCGCCGACTTGTTGGCGAGCGCAACATGGCCGCCCGCATCGACGGTCAGCACCGCCACCGGCATGTCGTCGATCAGCGCGTCGAGATAGCGCAACTCGCCCGAGACCCGGTCCTGCTCGGCACGAAACCGCGCCAGCGCCTCGTTGAGCGATCCGCCAAGCTCGCCGAACCCCGCGCCGCCCTCGACATCGAATTGCAGCGCGGTGTCGCCGAATTTGAGCGCCTCCAGGAAGCGCGCCACCGTTCGGTTGGTCCGGGTGATGTGCCGCCACAGTCCGGCGAACATGCCGCCGGCCACGCCCAGCGCGACGATCCGCGCCGCGCCGAGACCGGGCGTCGCAAAGGCGGCGATGCAGGCGAGCAGCGCCAGCGTCAGCGCGGCGATCCAGGCGATCAGCCCGATCGTGAAGCGCTGGTCAAAGCCCATGCTTCTCCATTCGCCGATAGAGCGCGGCGCGCGACAGGCCGAGTTCGGCGGCGGCCAGCGAGATGTTGTAGCCGTGCTTCTTCAGCGCCTCCTCCACCAGCCGCCGTTCGACGCGCTCGAGGTTGAGATCGTCCTGCGCGCGCGGCGCCACCACTGCCGCCGGCGCGATCCGCGGCGCAGTCGAGACCAGCGCGAAATCCTCGGGCTCGAGCGGCATGTCGCGCGCGAGGATCACTGCGCGTTCGAGCGCATGGCGGAGCGCGCGGACATTGCCCGGCCAGTCATGGGTGAGCAGCGTGCGCCGCGCCGCCGGGCTCAGCGCGGGGATTTCGCGGCCATAGCGCCGGGCATAATGATCGAGATAATGGTCGATCAACCCCGGCACGTCTTCGAGCCGCTCGCGCAGCGGCGGCAGCCCGATCTCGACGGTGTTGAGCCGGAACAGCAGATCCTGGCGGAAATGGCTCTCGTCATGGAGCTTTTCCGGCGGCAGGTTGGTCGCGGCGATCACCCGGATATCGACCGGGACGGGCTTGTTCGCCCCCACCGGCGTCACCTGGCGCTGCTCGAGTACGGTCAGCAATTTGGGCTGGAGCCGCAGCGGCAAATTGCCGATCTCGTCGAGGAACAACGTGCCGCCATCCGCCGCCTGGATGCGCCCGACACGATCGGTGCGCGCATCGGTGAAGGCGCCCTTCACATGGCCGAACAGCTCGCTGTCGATCAAATCCTCCGAAACCGCGCCGAGATCGACCGTCAGCATCACCTTGTCGGCGCGCAGCGACTGGCGGTGCAGCTCGCGCGCGACCAGTTCCTTGCCGGTGCCGTTCTCGCCGAGCACGAGGACATTGGCTTCGGTCGGCGCTGCGCGCGCAATCAGCGAATGGACGCGCGCCATCGCCGGCGACTGGCCGAGCAGCGGCGACGCGCCGGTGGGCACCGGGGCAGGGCCGGTGCCCTTGTCACCAGCCACTGCCTTGCGCGAACGACGCAGCGAGGCCGCGGTGCGCACCGTTGCCAGCAATTTCTCGTTCGACCACGGCTTGGAGACGAAATCGGTCGCGCCGCGCTTCATCGCCGCCACCGCCACCTGCACCCCGGCATGCGCGGTGATCATCACCACCACCATCTCGGAATCGATTGCGAGCAGCCGATCGAGCCAGGCCAACCCTTCGGCCGCATCGGTTGCCCCGCGGGCGAAATTGGCGTCGAGCAGCACGACGTCGGGCGTGCGCGCCTGGATCGCGGGCAGCGCTTCGTCGGGCGTGTTGGCGATCGCAACATCCGTGAACAGCCGCCGCAGCAATAGCCGCGACGCCATCAGGATATCGTCGTCGTCGTCGATCACGACGCAGAAATCGAATTCAGGTCCGCTCGCCATCGCCCACTCCCGTACCGCGCCTGCGCGGAAGCGGACAATCAAAATGCGTGCCAGCCGTAACGATGTCAGGATTCCCGTCGGTCGCGGGCATTTTGGCACAACTCCTGCTCCAGGGGCGGCGGAGGAGGAGCAATCCGGTGAACCGCATCAACCCCAAGCGCACGCTCGCAGTGCTGCTGGTCGCCGCCGCGCTATCGGCCGCTGCGCTGGCAAAGCCGCCCGCGCTCGACGTCTCGATCGGCGGCGGGCGCGCGCACGCGCTGATCAGCCTGGGCTTTGCCAGTGTCGGGATCGCGTTCGAAACCGGACACGACTGTCCGAAATCGAACGGTTGCACGGGCACGCTGTTGTGATCGCGCTGTGCACCGCTCGCGTAACGATGCTTGGCACAGGGGTTGCAACGGGGTGACCATGGCTATCGTGCGGATGCAGAAAGAAAGAGGGGAGCGCCCGGTCAACGGTGGCGCGATGGACCAGATCGTCGAGACGCGGAAGCTGTCGGTGAAGACGAAGGCCGCGATCGGCGCCGGCATTCTCGTGCTTGCCCTGGCCGCCTTCTGGTGGTTCGCGCCGCGCGGGACCAGCCAGACGGTCGGCGCCGACCGTGTCACCATCTCCACCGTGACGCGCGGCACCTTCGACGATTTCATCCCGCTGCGCGCCCGCGTAACCCCCCTGCTCACCGTCTATATCGATGCGGTCGAGGGCGGTCGGGTCGAGAAGATGCTGGTGGAGGATGGCGCCACCGTTGCCCAGGGCCAGCCGATCGCCTTGCTCTCCAATGCCGAACTCCAGCTCTCGACGCTCGCGCGGCAGACCGAAGTCGAGCAGCAGATCAACAACATGCGCAGCCAGGAACTGGCGCTTGCCCAGACTCGCCTGTCGAACGAGCGCGCGGTACTCGAGGCGGGGCTCGCGCTCGACAAGGCGCGCCGCCAATATGAGCGCGAGAAGCCGCTGGCCGGCAAGGGCTTCGTCACCGCCAAGCAATTCGCGGACACCGAGGCCGATTATCAATATCGCCAGCGCAACCTCGCGGCGCTCAAGCGCAGCCAGTCGACCGACGCGCGGCTGCAGACCAGCCAGCTCTCGCAGCAGCAGGCGGCGGCGCAGTCGATGCAGTCGGGCCTGTCGATCGCGCGCGCCAATCTCGATGCGCTCCAGCTCCGCGCGCCGGTGGCGGGCCAGCTTTCGGGCTTTTCGGTGCAGGTCGGCCAGTCGCTCCAGCGCGGCGAGCGCGTGGGGCAGATCGACAGCCCCGGTCGCAACAAGCTGATCGCCGGCGTCGACGAATTCTATCTCGGCCGCGTCCAGCTCCAGCAGCGTGCCGCGCTCGATTTCGGCGGCAAGCGCTTTCAGGCCAAGGTGACGAAGATCTACCCGCAGGTGCAGAACGGCCAGTTCCAGGTCGATCTGCAGTTCGTCGGCGCCGAGCCCGCCAATATCCAGCGCGGCCAGACGTTGCAGGCCCGCCTCACGCTCGGCGATCCGGCGCCCGCGCTGCTGATCCCCAACGGCGCCTTCTTCAACGAAACCGGCGGCAGCTGGATCTTCGTCGTCGCGCCGGACGGCGGCTCCGCGGTCAAGCGCCAGGTTCGCATGGGCCGCCGCAACGCCGAGTTGGTCGAAATTCTCGAAGGGCTCGAGCCCGGCGAGAAGGTGCTGACCTCGCCCTATACCGGCTTCGCCGACAAGGACCGGCTGGACCTCGGCAAATGAACATCAAGGAAGGGAAATCCATGCTGACGATGCGCGAACTCTCCAAGGTCTACCGCGCCGATACGGTCCAGACGACGGCGCTCGACGCGATCGATCTCGAGATCGCCGATGGCGAGTTCGTCGCAATCATGGGGCCCTCGGGCTGCGGCAAGTCGACGCTGCTCAACATGATCGGGATGCTCGATAGCCCCTCGTCCGGCAGCTATGTGTTCAATGGCCAGGAAGTCGCCGGGCTGCCCGAGAGCAAGCTCGCCGACGTCCGCAAGGAAAATATCGGCTTCATCTTCCAGAGCTTCAATCTGGTCGACGAGCTCTCCGTCCGCGACAATGTCGAGCTGGCGCTTCTCTATCACAGCGTCCCCGCGGCGGAGCGCAGGCGCCGTGTCGACGAGGTGATGGATCGCGTCGGCATCGCCCACCGCGCGAAGCATCGCCCCAGCCAGCTTTCGGGCGGGCAGCAGCAGCGCGTCGCCGTCGCCCGCGCGCTCGTCGCCAGCCCCAAGCTGATCCTTGCCGACGAACCGACCGGCAATCTCGACACGCATCACGGCGAGGAAGTGATGAAGATGCTCCAGGCGCTGAACGCCGAGGGCTCGACCATCGTGATGGTCACCCATTCGCCCGCCCATGCCGATTATGCCGGGCGCATCGTCAACATGCTCGACGGCCGCATCCTCCAGGAACGTCGCCGCGCGGCGTGAGGCGGGGATGACACCCGAAGGCTGGGGTTTGCGGAGGGAAACCGGAAATGTGGCGTAACTACCTGACGATCGCGTTGCGGCTGTTGGCCCAGAACCGCATCTACGCCGCGATCAACATCGGCGGGCTCGCGCTGGGGCTCGCCGGCAGCCTGCTGATCCTCAACTATGTCCGCTACGAAAGCAGTTACGATAGCTGGCTGCCCGAGAGCGACCGGCTTTATCAGGTCCAGACCAAGTTCAACCTGCCCGGCCAACCTGCGGTGGCGCTTCAGAGCAGCCCATTCATTGTCTACGAGAAGTTGCCCGGTGCCTTCCCCCAAGTCGAGGCTGTCACGTCGCTCAGCCCGGGCAAGAGCGTGAGCGAACGTGGCGGTCAGCCGCGCTTCATCAATTCAGTGTCGGTCGACGCCAACTTTTTCGATGTCCTCGACCTGCCCTTTGCGCAGGGGCGTGCCGCCACTGCGCTGCCCGACACCAATTCGATTGTGCTCACCGAAAGCGAGGCCATGCGCCAGCTTGGCACCACCGATGCCTTGGGCAAGTCGCTCAGCCTAGGCGCTGGGCCGGGGAAGCGCGACTATCGCGTCACTGCCGTGCTCCGCGACTTGCCGCGCAACACCAGTCTCCGACTCGGTCTCATTTTCCGACGCGATATCAACCAGATTCCCCCCGAGGCGCGCAACTGGAGCAATGTCGGCCAGCATCATTTCGTCCGGCTGCGCCGCGCCAGCGATGCCGCAACAATCAACGCCGGGCTACCCGCCTGGGAGAAGCGCAACATTCCCGACGCGGTAATCGACGGAAAGCCTGCGACGATGTCGGATGCGGTCGACCTCCGGCTGGTGCCGCTGACCGACGTTCATCTCGGCAATGCCGACAAGTTCGCGCTCAGGCCGCTGGGCGATCCGCGCGCGCTCGCCACCTTCGCAGTCGTGGCCTTCCTCACGCTGGCAATGGCGGTGATGAACTTCGTCAATCTATCGACAGCGCGCGCCACTCAGCGTGCCCGCGAGGTCTCGCTTCGAAAGGTCCTCGGCGCGTCGCGCGGCCAGTTGATCGCCCAGTTCCTTGGGGAAAGCGTGGTGATGGCGGGGGTGGCGATGCTGCTCGCGTTGACTATTGTCGAACTCGCGACGCCATGGATCAGCGCCGCGCTCGGCGCCGACATCCGCATTGCCTATCTCGGCCCAGCCGGGATGTTCCTGCCGGCGTGCGCGCTGTTCCTCGCGACCGGGCTGCTGGGCGGGCTCTACCCGGCTTTCTATCTCAGCCGCTTCCATCCCGCCGAAGTGCTGCGCGCCAACAAATCCGCGATCGAGACACCAGGCAATGGTCGCTTCCGCACTGCGCTGGTGATGATCCAGTTCGCCATCGCGATCGGGCTGATCGCCTCGACCTGGGTGATCTATTCCCAGACGCGCTTTGTCGAGACGGTCGACCCGGGGTATCGCCGCGACGGGCTGATCCAGATCGCCAATGCCTGGCGCTTCGCAAAGGGCAGCGAATACGAAGCCGCGCGTGTCGCAATGCTTGCGATCCCCGGGGTGACGCGAACCGCGCGCAGCGACATCGAAGTCGCTGGCGCCGGCTCTACGGTCCGCCTCGTGCAGGCGCCGAAAGCCACCGAATTTCTGTCGATGAGCTATAACAGCGTCGACGCCGAATTCTTCCAGACTTCGGATATCGAGCTCCTCGCTGGGCGCCGGCTAGACGATCGCTTCGCTTCGGACCGTGTGCTCGCCGGCAACCCGCAGGCGCTGGTTGCGCGTGGACTGAATGTCGTGATCAACCGCGCCGCTGCTACCAAGTTCGGTTTCCGCAGTCCGCGCGCTGCAATCGGACAGGCGATTCGGGTGTCGGCCGGTGGACCCGAGATGGTGCCGAGCATCGTGGTCGGCGTCGTCGAGGACGCGCGCTTCTATGGCGCACGAGCCGCGATCGATCCTGCGATCTTTGCCTATGATCCAGAGCCTGCGAGCCAAGTTCTGGTTCGCTTCGCCGCAGCGCGGCCGGGCGAGGTGATGGCGGCGCTAGGCAAGGTCTGGCGCAAGTTCGAGCCCGAGATTCCGTTCGAGGCACGCTACGTCGACGACATCGCCCGCGAACTCTACGCCGCCGATCGCGCACGCGGCGCGCTGTTCGCCGGTTTCTCGGCGCTGGCGGTGCTGATCGCCTGCCTGGGGCTCTACAGCCTTGCCTCGTTCGCCACCGAGCGGCGGACGCGTGAGATCGGCATCCGCAAGGTGCTCGGCGCCAAGGTGCGCCACATCGTACAGTTGCTCGCCTGGCAGTTCTCCAAGCCGGTGGTGCTCGCCAACCTGATCGCCTGGCCGGCGGCATGGTGGGCGATGCGCGAATGGCTCAACGGCTTCGACCAGCGCATCGTGTTAACGGCGGAACCCTTCCTCGTTGCCGGCCTGGTCGCGCTGGTCATCGCGATCGCGACCGTCGCCGGTCAGTCGCTGCGGGTCGCCCGCACCAATCCCATCCACGCTCTCCGCTACGAGTAGGAACATCCCCATGTGGCGCAACTATCTGACCGTCAGCTTTCGGGCACTCGCCAAGAACAAGGTCTATGCGTTCATCAACATCTTCGGGCTGGCGATCGGCCTGGCCGCATGCCTGATGATCCTGCTCTATGTCCGGTACGAGCGCAGCTATGACGAATGGCTGCCCGACAATGCGAGCATCTATCAGTTCCAGTCGGACTATCAGAGCCGGACGACCGCCGATCACTTCGAAAATCAGGGCGCGCCCTATGTGACCAAGGCGGCGCTGCTCAAGGATTTCCCGCAGATCGAGCATGCGACCTATTTCGGCGGCGGCACGCGGCTCACTGTGCTCAAGGACGGTCGCGCCTATACCCCCGACGACGCCGCGCTGGTGGACAGCGCATTCTTCGATACCTTGCCGCTGCCGATGGCGCGCGGCGACCATAATGCCCTCGTGCAGCCCGGCACGATGGTGCTCAGCGCGAAGCAGGCAATCGCGCTTTTCGGCACGACCGATATCGTCGGCAAGACGCTCACCGTGATCGCTGTCGGGGTGAAGGCGGACTATCGCATCACCGGCGTGATCGCCGATCTGCCCAAGAACACCCATCTCGCAGTCGACGTGCTGGTCCGCGCCGATTTCCCCAGCCTTTATGCCCAGGGCCATAACAGCGACTTCCTCTCCGAATGGGGCTGGACCGGCGGCTGGGTCTACGTGAAGCTGCGCCCCGGCACCGACGTCGCCCAGCTCAATCGTCAGATGGCAGCATGGGAGAAGCGCAACATCCCTGACAAGGTGGATGGTGGCCATCGCTACAATATCGGCGACGATCGCGACTATCGGCTGGTCAACGTTCGTGACGTCCATCTCGGCAAGTCTCAGGGTTCGGCGATGACCGCGGGCAACGACGCCACCTCGATCGCCACCTTCGCGGTGATTGCGCTGCTGATCCTCGGCATGGCGTGCATGAACTTCACCAACTTGGCGACCGCCCGCGCCAGCCAGCGCGCGCGCGAAGTGGCGCTGCGTAAGGTGCTGGGTGCGACGCGACGCCAGCTGATCGTCCAGTTCCTTGGCGAATCGATCCTGCTCGCGGGAATCGCGATGCTGCTTGCGCTGGCGGTGACCGAGATCGTGCTGCCCTGGTTCTCGAACTTCCTCGGTGCCGATCTCGATCTCCATTATTTCGGCCGCGAGGGCATGTTGCTGCCGATCCTGGGGCTCGTACTGCTCGTCGGGGCGGCGGGCGGCGCCTATCCAGCGCTGTACCTGTCGCGTTTCGAGCCGGCGCGCGTGCTCAAGGCCAACAAGTCGGCGTCCGAGGCGGAGGGGTCGGGCCGGCTGCGCAATGCGCTCGTCGTCGTCCAGTTTGCCGTATCGATCGGGCTTATGGTCTGCACCGCGGTCGTTTACGGCCAGACGCTGTATGCGCGCGCGCTCGATCCCGGCTATGTCCGCAAGGGGCTGATCCAGGTTAGCGGGCTCAGTTCTTCTTCAATCTACGGACGGCAGGAAGGGCTGATGCGCCAGATCGAGGCGGTGCCCGGGGTCCAAAGCGTGGGCCGCACCGGCATAGCCGTCAACACCAACAATACTTCGACCACTTCGGTGACCGTCGCGGGGCGCGCCGACCCGACCGATATCGGGATCTACGCGGCCGATCCGGGCTATTTCCCGACAATGGGGATCAAGCTGGTGGCGGGGCGCCTGTTTGACCGCAACCGGCCTGCCGACGACATGACCACACCGGTTCCAGAGGATGCGTCCGCGGAAAAGGCGATGGCGGTGCGCGGCGCGAATATCGTGATCAACGAAGCCGGCGTGAAGCGGCTCGGCTTCGCCAGCGCGCGGGATGCGATCGGCAAGACGCTGCGCTATGGCATCGCCGATCAATATGGCGGCTCGATGCAGTTGACGATCATCGGCGTCGTCGGGGATTCGCGCTTCCGCACGATCACCACGCCGATCGAACCGATCATGTTCCAGTGGAACGGCAACAACGCCCATTGGCTGGTCGCGCGGTTCAACGGCGATCCCGCCACGGTGCGCGCCGGGATCGAGCAGGTCTGGCGCAGCTTCGCGCCCGACGTCGCCTATGACGGCCAGTTCGCCGATGCGATCATGGAGCGCAGCTATCGCCGGATGGACGCGCGGGCGCAAATGTTTGGCATCTTCGCGCTGCTCGCGGTTACCGTGGGTTGTCTCGGGCTGTTCGGGCTTGCCGCCTTCACTGCCGAGCGCCGCACCAAGGAGATCGGCATCCGCAAGGTGCTCGGCGCGCGCACCTGGGACATTGTCCGGCTGTTGGTTTGGCAGTTCACTCGTCCGGTGGTGATCGCCAACCTGATCGCCTGGCCGGTCGCCTGGTGGGTCATGCGCGATTGGCTCAACCAATATGATGCGCGGATGAGCCTGGGGCCGGTGCCCTTCCTGCTTGCCGGCGCCTGTGCGCTGCTGATCGCCGTCGCGACGATCAGCGCGCATGCCTTCCGCATCGCACGCACCAATCCAGTCCATGCCCTGCGCTACGAGTAGGCGCGTCAGCCTGGGGTAGGGGAGCGGGCGGGGGAAACCCTCGCCCGCTTTTTGTCTGACCAATCGACAAGACCCGCCGCCTGTGGCAGGCTTCCGGCCATGCACATCACCGGGAACAAGCTCTACCAGCGCATCGCCGCCCAGATCGCCACGGCGATCGAGGAGGGGCGCTGGGCGCCGGGCACCCGACTGTCGGGCGAGCGCGACCTTGCCGAGGAATATGGCGTCAGCCGCCCGACGATCCGCGAGGCGATGATCGCGCTCGAGATGAAGGGCTGGATCGAGGCGCGCCACGGCTCGGGCCTCTATGTCACCCGGCACGAGCACGGCACCCGCCAGCGCGAGGACGCGCTCAATTTCGATGTCGGCGCCTTCGACCTGACCGAGGCGCGCATCCTGTTCGAAGGCGAAGCTGCCGCGCTCGCCGCCGTGTCGATCTCCGACGAGCAGCTTGCCGAGCTCGATGGCCTGGTCGATCAGATGGGCGCGCATGACGGCAATGATGCCAAGGTGCTCGAGGCCGATCACCGCTTTCACCTCACCATTGCGGCCGCCACCGGCAATGCCGCGATCCGCAGCGTCGTCGAATATCTCTGGGAGTTGCGCACCAAGTCGCCGCTCTGCGCCAACATGTTCGCCCGTGCCAAGCGCGAGGGCGTGACGCCGCGCGCCGAGGAGCATCGCCCGATCGTCGAGGCGCTCCGGGCGCACGATCCGAGCGCGGCGCGTACGGCGATGCGTCGCCACCTGCGCGGGGTGGTCGACGACCTGCTCGAAGCCACCGAACTCGAAGTGATGGAGCGCGCCCGCAGCGAGCTCGACGCCCGGCGCGACAGCGTCGCGCGGCGGCTCAAGATTGGGTCGGCCTAAGCCTTCCGAAGAAAATTGGCCTTACAATGACGTCTGGCCTCGCGTCTTATAAGGTCCCGCCAACTAACCTGCCTCGGCAAGGTCGTACACCGCCGCACCCGCGAGCAGATAGGCGCCGACCCCGTAGAACTGGGTATCCGTCGCCGCGACTGCGTCGGGCCGGTCGCTCACTTGCTGGACCCAGCCGAGCCGTCCGTCGGGCTGCACTGCGCGTTGGAGCGCAGCCCAGCCGCGCTCGACGACGGGCAGGGTGCGCTTGCGGTCGAGCAATCCCGCCTTGATACCCCAGGCGAGGCCGTGGACGAAGAAGCCCGTCCCGCTGGTCTCGTCCATCGCGGCCTTGGGATCTTCGAGCAAAGAGGGCGCCCAATAGCCATTGGGCCGCTGAAGCACGACCAGCCGTGCTGCCATCTCCTTGAACAGGCTGACATAATAGGCTCGCCGCGGATCCCGCGCGTCGAGTTCGGGTATCAGCCGGGCGAGGCCGGAGAACACCCAGCCATTGCCCCGGCTCCAGAACAGCTTCTCGCCATGCTCGCCGCGTCGATCGAAGAAGCGGCTGTCGCGGAAATAGAGATGCTCGGCCTTGTCGAACAGCGCGCCGGTGGTGGCGCGATATTCCTGGTCGGCAAAGGCGGCATAGCGGGCGTCGCCGGTATCGCGGGCGAGCGCAAACAAGGTGGGTGGGGCCATGAACAACGCGTCGCACCAGCACCAGCGGGTGGTGCAGTCGGGATCGCCGTTTTCCGGGGTGGCGAAGATCAGGCCGCCGGTCATCGGCGCGGCGAGGATCTTGTCGAAGGCCGCGCGAGTAGGCGCGAGCGCTTCCGCTCCGGCGCCGTGGCGTGCCGCCCAGATCCAGGCGGCGCCGATCAGATGATCGTCGGCGTGGTAGAGGCGGTCGCCCAGCCGCCAGCCGGCTTCGCGTCCTTTTGCGAAGATCGCATCGCGGTAGCGCGGCGCGCGCGAGCGATCGGCGAGATGCGTCAGCGCGACCCAAAAGGCCGCCTGCTGCCAATCACGCGGGTTCTTCGCACTTGTCGAGGCGCGTGGCATGTAGCCGAGATCGTCGAGGTGCCCCAGCTGCCAATCCGCCACCCGTTCGGCAGCGGCCAAAACGGCCGCACGGCCAGGTAGCGACGCTGCCGCCGCGACAGCCGTTTCCCCGGCGAAAGCCGGCGATGCCATTGCGGCGCCCAGCAGCGCCAGCGGTCCCCAGAGCCCAAGCCTCATCCCACCTCCCGCGTCTTCCCTGCATGGTGTTGCGGCGCGCAGATCGAGTCAAGCAACTGGTAAGGCCAATGTCGGCGTGGGCGCGCATACAGGGCATCCAAAAAGTGCATCGGCTTCATTTGACAATTTGATTTATTTAAACGATCAAACCGACACCGGACCGCAAGGATCGGTCGAACCGGAGCTCGGCAAACGGGCCCAAGGCGAGGCAACTCGTCATCAGGGAGAGTGGCATGGGGTATATCGGCAACAGCTCTGGAAGTCCGCGCCCGGCGCGCAGGCGTGTCGCTTCGGTGGCACTTGTGACGACGGTTTCGATGCTCGCCTGTGCCGGCTTTGGCGCTGCTCGGGCCCAGGATCGCCCCGGGGCCGCGCGCGAGCCTGTCGACCAGGCCAACCCGCTGGTCGGCACTGCGCCGCTCGACAATCCCGAATTCATCGGCAACGCGCCCCCCGCGGGCGAGCCGCTCTATTCGGGGCTGACCTCGCCCGGCGCGCGGCTGCCGCACAGCGCAGTCGAGGCGGCGCCGGTCAATTCGAACGTCGAGCTGAGCTATCCCTGGGGTGTCGCCACGCCCTATTACTACACCAATCCGACGATGATTGGCTTCACCGGCGGCGGCGGCCCGACCTATGGCGCGCGCGCCACGCCCACGCTGATGCCGATCGTCGGCGACTGGACCGTGCCGCCGGTCTATACCGAAGCCTATTATGACAAGGCCCGTGAGACGGCGTCGCCGGGCTATTATTCGGTCTTTCTCGACAGCTTCAAGACCAGGGTCGAGCTGACCGCGACCCAGGCGACCGCATTGATGCGCTTCACCTTCCCTGCGACCGAGCGCGCGCATGTGATCCTCAACCTCCAGGGCCGCGGTGGTACCGTAGAGATCGTCGGCGACCGCACGGTGCGCGGCGTCGTCGCCTCGCGCAACGACAATAATGCACGCGACGGCGGCTATTTCGTCGCGGAATTCTCCAAGCCGTTCAAGCGCTTCGGCACCTTCCGCAAAGCGCCGGGCAATGCCCGAGGCTATGGCATTGGCGACAAGGACGTCCAGCCCGATACCCGCGCGATCGAAGGCAGCTTTGCCGGCATCTATGCCGATTTCACCACCCGCGAAGGCGAGGCGGTGCTCGTCAAGATCGCGCATGGGGCCAGTTACGAGGCCGCCGAGCGCCGGCTGCGCGAAGAGAGCCCGGGCTGGGATTTCGACGGCATTCGCGGCCGCGCCCGCAGCGAGTGGAAACAGTTGCTCGATCGCGTGCAGGTCAGCGGCGGTACCACCAAGCAGCGCATGCTGTTCTACTCGACGCTGTTCCAGTCCTTCGCCAGCCCGCGGCTGGTGGCGCGCAAGGGCGAGCAGTTCACCAATTCGCGCGGCCAGACCCTGGCGGTGGATTACGACCGCTATGGCCCGGTGCCCTTCTGGGATACCGGCCGCAACCAGATCGTGCTGCTCGAGCTGCTTGAACCCGAGGTCACCGTCAACGTGATGCAGTCCGAGCTCGACATGGCCCGCGAGCGCGGCTTCATGAACACGTCGTTCCACGGCGACAATGCGGTGTTCCTCTATCTCGGCGCGATGCGGCGCGGCATCCCGTTCGATTATGCGGCAGCCTATGAATTCCTCCGCAAGAATGCGACCGATCCCAAGGGGCCGCGCGACTTCCTTGCTGAATATGACAAGAAGGGCTGGATTTCGGACGACGTTCCCGAAGGTAATCCCAGCCCGCCTTATGCCGGCGGCAAGGCCGGTGCCGCCACCACGATCGAATATGCCTGGGACGACAATGCGATGGCCGAAATGGCCGATCGGCTGGGCAAGCCGGACGATGCCCGGCTGTTCCGCAAGCGCGCGGGCAACTGGCGCAATGTATTCGATCGCTCGATCGGCTTCGTCCGCGGGCGCACGGCGGACGGCAAATGGATGAGCCCGTTCGACCCGGCCGAACCCTATTACAACTTCATGATGAAGGAGGCGTCGGGCTGGTCGACGCTGTGGCTCGGCGCACACGACGTACACGGCCTGATCGATGCGCTCGGCGGGCGCGCCAGCTTCAACGCCAAGCTCGATCAGTTCTTCAACACCCCCTATAATCCCAAGGGCATCTGCCGCGATTGCACCGGCGTGATCGGCCAGTTCGTGCAAGGCAATCAGCCCGACCAGCACGCGCCGTATCTCTATGCGTGGAGCGGGCAACCCTGGAAGACCCAGGCGCTGGTGCGCCGCGTGCTCGGCGATCTCTATGGCAGCGATGCCGCCGGCTACGGCTATCCCGGCATGGACGATCAGGGCGCGACTTCGTCCTGGTACGCGCTCAGCGCGCTGGGCTTCTACACGGTCGATCCGTCGAGCGACGTCTATGTGCTTGGCAGCCCGCTGTTCGATCGTTCGGTGCTGAAGATGGGCAACGGCAAGGCGTTCGAGATCGTCGCCCGGAACAATTCGGCGAGGAACCAATATATCCAGTCGGCCACAATGAACGGCCGTCCTTGGACAAAACCCTGGTTCCGCCACGGTGATATCGCCGACGGCGCGACCCTGGTGCTGACCATGGGGCCCAAGCCCAACCCCGCCTGGGGCAGCGCGCCCGGCGACGCGCCGCCGTCGCTGTCGCGGCCGGCACATTGATGAAGAGGGGAAAGACGTTGCGGATGCGGAACTTGACCGGCGCCCTTGCGCTGACGCTTGCGATGATCGATGCCGGCGCGGCGATGGCGCAAACCGCGGCCCCGGCGGCAGGCGCGCGCAGCGATGCGGTCTATACCAGCAAGCTGATCACCCGCTGGGGCAAGGCAGTGACGCCGGAAAATGCCTGGCGCAGCTATCCGCGCCCGCAGTTCCAGCGCGAGGCGTGGCAGAATCTCAACGGCCTGTGGGACTATGCGATCGTCAAGGCGTCGCAGCCCCAGCCGACGCAGATGGACGGCAAGATCCTGGTGCCGTTTGCAGTGGAATCCAAGCTTTCGGGCGTGGCCCGGAAAGTGCTGCCCGACGACCGTATCTGGTATCGCCGCCACTTCACCGTGCCCGCCGGCTGGGCGGGTCAGCGCATCCGGCTGAACTTCGGCGCGGTCGACTATGCCGCCACGGTGTTCGTCAACGGCGTGCCGGTGGGTGCGCACAAGGGCGGATCGGACGCGTTCAGCTTCGACATCACCGATCCGCTGCGCGCCGGCGACAATGAGCTCGTCGTCCAGGTCGCCGATCCCACCTCGAAGGGCAGCCAGCCGCGCGGCAAGCAGATCCTCGATCCCGAGGGCATCTGGTACACCCCGGTCTCGGGCATCTGGCAGACGGTGTGGCTGGAGCCGGTGCCCGAGCTGCACATCGCCGACGTTCGCGCGACGCCGAACATCGATACCGGCAAGGTCGAAGTCGATGTCGCGCTGAGCGCCTGGGCCGAGGATACCGATGCGGTGCGCCTCAGCGTCAAGTCGGGCGGCCGGACGATCGCCTCGACGATCCTGCGCGCCAATCGCCACGCTTCGCTCGAAATCCCGCGCGCGCATCTCTGGTCGCCCGAGGATCCGTTCCTCTACGATCTCGTCGCCGAGCTGGTGACGGTCAAGGATCCCTATGCGGGCAAGCCGGAGCGCAATCGCACCGCCTATGACTCGCGCTTCACGCAAGGCGAAGTCGCGACCTATGCCGCTGCCCAGGTGGTCGGCCAGCCGCGCGACACGGTGAAGGCCTATTTCGCGATGCGGAAGGTCTCGGTGGGGCCGGGCAGTATCCACGGCCAGCCGATGCTGCTGCTCAACAACAAGCCCTATTTCCACAACGGCACGCTCGATCAGGGGTGGTGGCCCGATGGCTTGCTGACCCCGCCTTCGGAAGAGGGAATGCGCTACGACCTCGAATTCCTGAAAAAGGCCGGATTCAACATGGTCCGCAAGCACATCAAGGTCGAGCCGGCGCGCTATTATTACGACGCCGATCACATGGGCATGCTGATCTGGCAGGACATGCCCTCGGGCGGCGGCGAGGACCAGTTCGTCACTGGCAGCAGCCAGAGCCAGGCGGTGCTTCCGTCCGAAGTGATGGCCGACCAGCAGGCCGAATTGTCGCGGATGATCGGCGGCTTGCGCGCCTTCCCTTCGATCGTGACCTGGGTGGTCAACAACGAGGGTTGGGGCCAGTATGATTCCGCCACGCTCGCGCGCTTCGTCAAGGGCATGGACCCGAGCCGGCTGGTCAACGCCGATAGCGGCTGGCTCGACGTCGCGCCGGGCGCCTCGGACCTGTTCGACATCCACACCTATGAAGACGTGCCGCACGTGCCGACCCGGCAGAGCGACCGCGCGATCGTGATCGGCGAATATGGCGGCGTGGGCTGGCCGATCGAAGGGCATCTGTGGCGCGAGGACAAGCGCTGGAGCTACCAGGTCACCACCGACGCCAAGGACTATCTCGCGCGCTACAAGCGCAAGTTCGACGAGATCGTCCGCCAGTCGAAGGTCAACGGCCTGAGCGCCTCGGTCTATACCCAGACCACCGACGTCGAAGGCGAGATCAACGGCTTGCTCACCTATGACCGTGAAGTCGCCAAGGCGCCTGCCGCGGCCTTTGCCGAGTTGGCGCGGCCGCTCAACGAAGCCAACGCAAAACCGTAAAGGCGTGTTTTAGTTCAATAATACGGGCTTCGTTTCGGCGCCGCTTCACAACGGACCGTCGTGCGCAGCTCCGACCAAAATCTGATTTAATTGACAATTTGGTTTTTATATTCTGATCTGCATGTAAGCGATTACCGCCTGAACCCAGTCCGGGCAGGCGTGGGGAAGCAAGCCGAAGGCGATCAACGCCACGGCACAGGGAGGAGACGGAAGATGAAGGTTGCACAAATTCGCACGACGCGCGGCCGGTTCGCGCGCGATCTGATGCTTTCGGCAAGCGTGCTCGTCGCGATGAGCGGCGCGGCGCATGCGCAGGACGCCGCGGCCCCGGCACAGGACAGCGCGGCCGCACCGGCGCAGGCCGACGAGGACATCGTCGTCACCGGCTATCGCGCCTCGATCGAGGAAAGCCTTAACCAGAAGCGCGAGGCCAACGCGTTCGTCGACGTGATCACCGCGGAGGACGTCGGCAAGTTCCCCGACAAGAACGTCGCGGACTCGCTGCAGCGCGTGCCGGGCGTCATCATCGATCGCGACGGCGGCGAAGGCAGCCGGGTCAGCATCCGCGGCCTCAGCTCGGACCTCACGCTGACCGAGCTCAACGGCAACTTCATCGCCGGTGCCGACAGCAACGATCCCTCGCGCTCGTTCAACTATCTGCTGCTGCCCTCGGCGCTGATCGGCAGCGTCGAAGTGTTCAAGTCCTCCGAGGCGCGCCTCGATGAAGGCGGTGTCGGCGGCGTCATCATCAACCATACGCGCAAGCCCTTCGACCTCGATCCCTGGTCGGGCAGCGTTTCGGCCGAAGGCACCTATTCGGACGTCACCAAGAAGGTCGAGCCGAACGTCTCCGGGCTGCTGTCGTGGCGCAACGAAGACAAGACGCTCGGTTTTCTGGTCGGCGCGACCTATCAGGTGCGCACCAACCGCTCGCTCAGCGCGTCGGGCGACAGCTGGCATTGGTGGACCGACGACAAGGCGACCGATCCCGCGACCGACGTCAACGGCAACACCTTCGCCAACGACGCTGCCATCGATTACTGGAACAGCGGCAGCAATGCCGGCCAGACCACGCAAGGTGGCACGCATTACAGCGGCTATTGGGCGCCCCAGTCGGTCAGCGAGACGATCATGGAGCAGAAGCGCAAGCGCCTCGGCATCCAGGCGACGATGCAGGCCAAGCCGTTCGACAATCTCGAGATCACCGCGAACTATTTCCGCTTCCAGCTCAACGGCGACTATACCCGCAGCAGCATCAAGATCCCCGAATGGGGCTATGGCAATTTCTTCACCGACGCGACCTTCGACAAGAGCGGCACGGTGTTGACCGGTGCGACCTTCCAGGTGCCCGCCGAAGGCACCGGCTGCCGCGTCACCGGCAATCTGTGCACGATGGAAACCCCGGCGCCGCAGGACACCTATGTCCGCGAGAAGAGCGTCTCGAATACTTATGACGTGCGCGGCAATTGGGAACTCGGCCACCTCAACGTCGATTTCGTGTTCGGCAAGACCCGGGCGACCGGTGGTCCCTCGTTCCAATTCTATGCCCAGGCCAAGCCGCGCAACGGCAGCGTCAACGGCAACGCGCTCAGTGCCTGGAACTTCACCGATCAGTCGATCGCGATGAATTTCTCGCCCAACCTGATCCAGAACATGCTGAACGGCGTGGCCCAGATCGATCTCGGCTCGACCGGCTCGGGCTTCACCAACAGCTCGATCACCCAGCGCTATGCGCAGGTGGACGTGACCCGGAAGTTCGACTCGAACTTCCTCGACTCGATCCAGGTCGGCGCCAAGTGGCGCGATGGGCGCATCCACCGCGAGACCGGCCGCTTCGAATGGTATTCGGATGCCGCCAACACGCTGCGCTTCCAGGATACGCCAGGTGGCGCGCTGGCATTGCCGGAGATCTTCTACCCGAATTCGCTCGGCAACATCGCCGGCGGGTTCCAGACGAGCGCGTTCCCGGCAATCAACATCCAGAACTATATCGGCTATCTGAACGACACCTATAACGGCCCGGTCCGCGTGCCCGAGCCGCAGAATGTCTACGACATCCAGGAGAAGATCTGGGCCGGCTATGCCCAGGCGAACTTCAAGATGGACAATGTCCGCGGCAATATCGGTCTGCGCGTGGTCAACACCAAGCAGGACGGCACCTCGACCGACGCGCTGTTCTACGAGAACGACTATTGCGTGAACGGCCCGGGCGGCCCCTTCGACGCCAACAAGCCGCGCGGCGAGGACGGCAACTGCCTGGTGATCCCGGAGAGCCAGCGCCAGCAGCGCGTCTTCAGCCAGAATGCCGAGGGCAAGAGCTACACGGATTTCCTGCCGAGCTTCAACATCTCGTGGGAAGCGATGCCCAACCTGCTGCTGCGCGGCGCGGCATCCAAGGTGATTTCGCGGCCGGGCTATGGCGATCTGGCGGGTGCGCGCTCGCTCACCTTCAACGCGGACGCCTTTGTGTTCGATCGCGCGGAATTCGGCGCGTTGCCGGGCTGGTTCGGCAATGGCGGCAACTTCGATCTGAAGCCGTTCAGCGCCTGGCAGTATGACGTCGGCGCGGAATGGTATTTCACCCGCGGCTCGGTGCTGGGCTTCACGCTGTTCCGCAAGGACGTGAAGAACTTCATCGTGCCGGTCGTGATCGATCTGGAGCAGGAAGTCGCCGGCCAGACCGTGACCGTCCAGCAATATTCGACCCAGGCCAACGGCACTAGCGCGGTGTCGCAGGGCGTCGAAGTCTATGCCCAGCATACGCTGGACTTCGGCCTCGGCGCGCAGGTGAACTTCACGTACAACGATACCAACCAAGCCGCTGTCACGCTGAACGGCACCAAGCTTGGTGAATCCGCGCTGGTCGGCAGTGCCAAGACCCAGGTCAACGCCTCGGTTTTCTACGAGCATGGCCCGGTCCTGCTGCGGGCTTCGTATAATCGCCGCGGCGAAGTGGTGCGCGGCCTGTCGTCGGGCCTCAACGTCTATGACGATCCGTACGATCAGGTCGATCTCAACGCGGCACTCGACGTGTTCAAGAACTTCCAGATCACTGCCTCGGTCATCAACCTGACCAAGTCCGAACAGCGCTCGCACCTGGGCAACGACACCAAGGACCGCTTCATCTCGAATGTCTATTCGGGTCGCCGCGCCTATGTCGGCCTTTCGTACAAGTTCTGATGTGTCGGCCCTGCTGACGCACGCACGCTAAAGCCCCCCAAGGCCCCCTAGGAGGTGACCCATCCCCCGGGTCACCTCCACCTTTCTACAAAGGGCCGTTTTCGTGCGACAAGCCGGCAACACCGGCGCAATTTCAATGCAGGAAGAGGCGGCATGAAGCGCAAGATCCTGACTGGCCTCGCTGCCGCGGCAGTGATGTTCCTTACGGGCTCCGCGCCCGCACCCAATCCGGCATTGCCGGGCTGGTATGCCGATCCCGAGATCCGCATCTTCGCGGGCCAATATTGGATCTACCCGACCTATTCGGACGATGCCGCCGGCCCGGAAGCGCCGCCGCGCTTCACGCCCGCGCAGCAAGATCTGCGTAAGACCCATATGGTCCGCCCGTCTTACGGCAAGCAGACCTATTTCGATGCCTTCTCGTCGCCCGATCTGGTTCACTGGACCAAGCATCGCCGTGTGCTCAGCACCGAGAATATCGCCTGGGCGGGCTATGCCGTCTGGGCGCCGACGGCGATCGAGCAGGGCGGGAAATATTACCTGTTCTTCGCCGCCAATGACATCCAGAGCGATGCCGAGCGCGGAGGGATCGGCGTGGCTGTCGCCGACAAGCCGGGCGGCCCGTTCAAGGACGCGCTGGGCAAGCCGCTGATCGATACTTTCCACAATGGCGCCCAGCCGATCGATCCGTTCGTTTTCCGCGACGATGATGGTCAGGTCTATCTATTCTATGGCGGCTGGAGCCACTGCAACGTCGTGCACCTCAGCAAGGACCTGCGCTCGATCGTGCCGTTCGCCGACGGCAGCACGTATAAGGAGATCACGCCTCCCGGCTATGTCGAGGGCTCGTTCGTGATCAAGCGCAAGGGCGTCTATTATCTGATGTGGTCCGAGGGCGGCTGGACCGGCCCCGACTATAGCGTCGCCTATGCGATGGGGCCGAGCGCGACCGGACCGTTCAAGCCGATGGGCAAGATTCTCGCCCAGGATTTCGAGATCGCGCGCGGGGCAGGGCACCATTCGGTGGTCCAGGTCCCGAACACCGACGACTGGTACATCGTCTATCACCGCCGCCCGCTCGGCGACGACATCGGCGAGCACCGCCAGGTCGCGATCGACCGGATGGTGTTCAACGCCGACGGCACGATTCGGCCTGTCGTGATGACCAATCAAGGCGTGGACCCACGCCCGCTCGGGCGCGCGCGCTGATGCGCCGCGTGCCCAAGATATTCCGTTCTGGGGGAGACCTGCGTTGAAGACTTTTGCCCGCTCGCTGCGCACTGCCATTGCGCTGTCCGTCAGCACCGCGCTCGTCGCGCCCACGCTGCTCGCGCCGGTAGCCCTCGCGCAGACCAATGACGAGTCGGTCGCCGACCTCGTCAACCCGCTGATGGGCACCGATTCGAGCCACGGGCTTTCCTACGGCAACACCTATCCCGCGGTGGCGGTGCCCTGGGGGATGAACTTCTGGACGCCGGTCACCGGCAAGATGGGCGATGGCTGGGGCTACACCTATGACGCCGAGAAGATCAACGGCATCAAGCAGACGCACCAGCCCAGCCCCTGGATGAACGACTATGCCGCCTTCGCGCTGTTCGCGGAGACCGGCGCGCTCAAGATCGGTCAGGAAGAGCGCGCGAGCTGGTTCAGCCACAAGGCCGAGGAGGCGCGGCCCTACAAGTACAAGGTCTACCTCGCGGACTATGACGTGACCGCCGAGGTCGCGCCCACGAGCCGCGCCGCGCAGTTCCGCTTCACCTTCCCCAAGAGCGACGACGCGCACATCATCCTAGACGGCCAGGCCGGCGGTTCGCTGGTGACGATCGATCCCGCGCGGCGCCGGATCACCGGCTATGTCCGCAACAATCACGGCGGCGTGCCGAGCAATTTCCACAATTACTTCGTCGCCGAATTCGACCATGACTTCACTGTCAGCCGCACCTGGGACGACAATGGCCAGCTGACCGCGGCGCTCGACCGCGAGGGCGACCATGTCGGCGCGGTGGTGAGCTTCAAGACCCGCGACGGCGAGCAGGTGAACGTCAAGGTCGCCTCGTCGTTCATCAGCCCCGAACAGGCCGAGCGCAACCTGACCAGCGAGATCGGCAAGGACAGCTATGCGCAGACCGAGGCCAAGGCCAAGGCGGTGTGGGAGCGCGAGCTCGGCCGCATCCAGGTCAGCGACCCGAGCATCGACAATCGCCGCACCTTCTATTCGGCGATGTACCGCATCCTGCAGTTCCCGCGGATGTTCCACGAAGTGGATGCGCGCGGGAAGACCGTCCATTATAGCCCCTATGACGGCAAGGTGCATGACGGCCCGCTGTTCACCGACAATGGCTTTTGGGACACCTGGCGCGCGGTTTTCCCCTATTTCGCGCTCGTCTATCCCGAGGTCGACAGCCAGATCATGCAGGGGCTGGTCAACACCTACAAGGAATCCGGCTGGCTCCCCGAATGGGCGAGCCCGGGCCATCGCGACGTGATGATCGGATCGAATTCCGCGAACCTGATCGCCGACGCCTATCTGAACGGCGTGCGCGGCTTCGACGTCGAGACGCTGTATGAGGCGATGGTCAAGAACGCGACCACCTCGCAGGGCCGCCCGACCGACAAGCGCGGCAATGTGCTGAGCGCGGTCGGCCGCGAGGGCGTCGAATATTACAACCAGCTCGGCTATGTCCCCTATGATGTGGGCATCAACGAGAATGCCGCGCGCACGCTCGAATATGCCACCGCCGACTTCTCGCTCTCGCGCCTCGCCACGGCGCTCGGCAAGACCGACGACGCCAAGAAATACGCGGCCCAGGCGCAGAATTATCGCAAGATCTACGACGCCCAGTCGGGCTGGATGCGCGGCCGCAACAAGGACGGTTCCTGGTCGACGCCGTTCAATCCCTACAAATGGGGCGATGCCTTCACCGAAGGCAATTCGATGCATTACAGCTGGTCGGTGATGCAGGACGTCCAGGGGCTGATCGACCTGATGGGCGGCGACAGGAAGTTCGTCGACCGGCTCGATTCGATCTTCACCCAGGCACCGATCTTCGACGACAGCTATTACGGCTCGGTGATCCATGAGACCCGCGAGATGCAGGTGGTCAACATGGGGCAATATGCCCATGGCAACCAGCCGATCCAGCACATGATCTATCTCTACGACTGGGCCGGCGCGCCGTGGAAGGCGCAGGCGCATGTCCGCGACGTGATGGCCAAGCTCTATTCGGCCACGCCCGACGGCTATCCCGGCGACGAGGACAACGGCCAGACCTCGGCCTGGTACGTCTTCTCGGCGATGGGCTTCTATCCGGTGACGCCGACGGTCAGCGAATATGCCATCGGCAGCCCGCTGTTCCGCTCGGTCAAGGTGACGATGCCCAGCGGCAAGGTGCTGACGATCGAAGCCGAGAACAATTCGGCCAAGAACGTCTATGTCCAGTCGGTCACGCTCAACGGCAAGCGCCATGACAAGACCTGGCTGACGCGCGAGGCACTGCAGGCTGGCGGCACGCTGCGCTTCGTGATGGGCCCGACGCCCAACAAGCAATGGGGCGCCGACAAGGCGAGCGCGCCCTTCTCGATGTCGGCGCCGGCCGCGAAATAAGGATAGGATAGATGCTCAATCGTCGTGATGTGATGGCCGGGGCGAGCGCGCTGGCGGCGGCGGCAGCCCTGCCGGTGCGTGCCCTGGCCGCCGAGGGCTTCGCCTCGAAGCGCCCGCCGGTGGGCGAGCGCCGCTTCGTCAGCAAGGCAGTCGAGGCCGAGATCAAGGCGGTGAAGGCCAAGATCGCCGATCCCGAGATCGCCTGGCTGTTCGAGAATTGCTACCCCAACACGCTCGACACCACCGTCGCGCAGTTCGGCACGTTCGACGGCAAGCCAGATGCCGTGGTCATCACCGGCGACATCAACGCGCTCTGGCTGCGCGACAGCTCGGCGCAGATGCAGACCTATGTTCATCTCGCTCCCAAGGACGCCGCGCTGCGCCGGCTGTTCCACGGGCTGATCCAGCGCCAGGCGCGCTGCATCCTGCTCAATTCCTATGCCAATGCCTTCATGGAAGACCTGTCGAAACCCACCGATCTGGAATGGTCGCAGACCGACAAGACCGACATGAAGCCCGGCGTCGCCGAGCGGAAATGGGAGGTCGATTCGCTCTGCTACACGCTGCGGCTCGCGCATGGCTATTGGACCGCGACGCGCGACAAGGCGCCGTTCGACGATCTCTGGTCGCAGGGTGCCAAGCGCGTCGTAGCCACCTTCCGCGAGCAGCAGCGCAAGGAAGGGCCGGGACCCTATCATTTCCAGCGCGTCGACAAGTCGCCGACCGAGACGCTGATGCTGGGCGGCTATGGCGCGCCGACCGCCAAGGTGGGGCTGATCCATTCGATGTTCCGCCCGTCGGACGATTCGACGGTGCTGCCGTTCCTGATCCCGTCCAACCTGTTCGCGGTGTCGGCGCTGCGCCATGTCGCGCAGGTCCATGCCGAGGCGCGCGGCGACACCGCGGCGGCGCAGGACTGCCTGGCGCTCGCCGCCGAAGTGCAGGCCGCGCTCGACGCGCACGGCAAGATGCCGGACGGGCAGGGCGGCGAGGTCTGGGCGTTCGAAGTCGACGGCTTCGGAAACGCGATCTTCATGGACGACGCCAATGTGCCGAGCCTCAGCGGGCTGGCGCTGCTCGGCGCAGTCGATCGCGAGGATCCGCTGTTCCGGCGCACCGCCGCGCTCGCCTGGAGCAAGCGCAATCCCTATTTCTTCCAGGGAAGCGCGGCCGAGGGGATCGGCGGCCCGCATGTCGGGCTCGACATGATCTGGCCGATGTCGATCATCGTCCACGCCCGCAACAGCGACGACGACGCTACGATCCTCCAGTGCCTGCGCTGGCTCAAGGCGACGCATGCCGGCACCGGCTTCATGCACGAGAGCTTCCACAAGGACGATCCGAGCAACTTCACCCGGAAGTGGTTCGCCTGGACCAACGGACTGTTCGGCGAGCTGATCCTCGACATCGCCAAGCGCAAGCCCGCGCTGCTTGCCGGGAAAATTTGACGATGATCACCGCCAACCGCCGCCAGCTGCTCGCCGGTACCGGGCTCGCTGCGCTGGGCAGCGCCGCGCCGTCGCTCGCCAGCGCGCCCGCTGCGCAGGCTGCCAAGCCCGATCTGTTCATCGGCACCGGCGGCCATGGCCACACCTTCCCGGGCGCGTCGCTGCCCTTCGGGATGGTCCAGCTCAGCCCCGATACCGACAATAGCCGCTGGGACGCGTGCTCGGGCTTTCACCGCAGCGACACGTCGATCATGGGCTTTTCGCACACCCACCTCTCGGGCACCGGCATCGGCGACATGCTCGACGTACTGGTGGTGCCGACGCGCGGGCCGCTCCAGCTCGATCCGGGGAAGCTCGACGACCCCGACACCGGCTATCGCCAGCGCTTCTCCGAGGAGGCTGCCGAGCCCGGCTATTATCGCGTCCGCCTCGAATCCGGGGTGCTCGCCGAGCTGACCGTGACCGAGCGCACCGGCCTCCACCGCTATCATTTCCCCAGCGGCGCCGGGCATATCCTGATCGACTTCGCGCACATGATCCTCGACGTGTGGGACAAGGGCACGATCGTCGACCAGGCTTCGCTGGCCGTGGACGATGCCGGTATGCTAACCGGCACCCGCCGGGTGCATCGCTGGGCCAAGGGCCGCGAGATCCATTTCGCGATGCAGCTCTCGCGCAAGCCCGACCGCGTCCAGTTCTTCGGCGACAATAATACGCCCGCGCCCGAAGGCGCCAAGGGCGTCACCGGCAACAAGCTCAAGCTGGCCCTGTTCTTCGATGAGGCCGGCGGCGATCCGATCCTGATCAAGACCGGCATTTCCGCAGTCGATGTCGCCGGCGCCAAGGCTGCGCTCGCCGCCGAAGCGAAGGGCTGGAATTTCGATCGCACCGCCACCGCCGCGCGCCGCGCCTGGGCCAAGGAGCTCGACTGCGTCCGTGTCGAGGGCGGCACGGCGGCGCAGCGCACCATATTGGGCAGTGCGCTCTATCACGCCTTTCTCGCCCCGACGCTCTTCACCGATCGCGACGGCCGCTATGTCGGAATGGACCGCCAGGTCCATCAGGCGCCGGCCGATACGCCTGCGTTCAGCACCTATTCGCTATGGGACACCTATCGCGCGCTGCATCCCCTGCTGACCCTGGTCCAGCCCGAGCGCGCCGCGATGTTCACGCGCGATCTTGTCCGCCAGACCCAGCAGAGCCCCTATGGCCCGCCGGTCTGGCAGCTCCAGGGCGTCGAGACCGGCTGCATGATCGGCTGGCATTCGGTGTCGGTGATGGCCGAGGCGTGCGTGAAGGGCATCAAGGCCGATTATGCCGCCGCCTGGCCCAATATCCGCCGCCGCGCCTTCGATCGCAGCTTCAAGGACAGCGACGGCTCGCTCGGCCGCGGCTATTATTACGATCTCGGCTACATTCCCGCCGACCAGATCTGGGAGTCGGTCAGCCGCACCCAGGAATATGCCTATGACGATTGGGCGATGGCGGTGCTCGCCGATGCCGCCGGCGCCAAGGAAGACGCCGCGGCGCTGCGTAAGCGCAGCCGCAATTACCGCAACGTCATCGATCCCACGATCGGCTTTGCGCGACCCAAATTCTCCGACGGCAAATGGTGGGCGGCGTACGACCCGGTCCAGATCGGCCACGATCCCAAGAAGCACCGCGACTATACCGAGGCCAATGGCTGGCAGGCGACCTTCCTCAACCAGCACGACGTCCACGGTCTGATCGCGCATTTTGGCGGCGACGCAAAGTTCGAGGCGCAACTCGACGCGCTGTTCAATGCGCCCTCGACCCTGCCCGAAAATGCGCCGCCAGACATTTCGGGGCTGGTCGGGCAATATGCCCATGGCAACGAGCCCAACCATCACGTCGCCTATCTCTACGCCTATGCCGGCGCGCCGGCGAAGACCCAGGCGATGATCCGCCGGCTATGCACCGAGATGTACAAGGCCGATCCGGACGGCGAGATCGGCAACGACGATTGCGGCCAGATGAGCGCGTGGTTCGTGCTCTCGGCGCTGGGCTTCTACCCGGTCGATCCGGTGAGCGCGCTCTATGTGTTCGGCTCGCCCTTGTTCGATCGCGCCGAAGTGAAGTTGGGGGCAGGGCGCACGCTCAAGGTGATCGCGAAGAACAACGGCGCGGACCGGCCCTATATCCAGTCGGTGACCTGGAACGGCAAGCCCTGGACCCGCAACTGGATCCGCCATGCCGAACTCGAACAGGGCGGCGAGCTGGTCTTCGAGATGGGCGGCAAGCCGTCGCGCTTCGGCACCGCCAAGGCCGATCGCCCGCCGTCGTTCGGGGGCGTGCCGGCCTGACCGGGCGGTCGGTGCAAGTCGTTGTTTTCCTAGGTTGTGAACCCATACACGAGCGCTTTCGGCGAGCCTCGAACGTCCGAGATTGGGTGGTTAGCGGACGTTCCAGAATGGCGTGTCTACACCCTGTCGCCACAGGTCTTCGAACTCATCCAACGACATCGCCAGAGGCTCCCCGTCGCCGAAGCCCTCATCAAGAGAAACGTCTATCAGAGAGGGGCACGGTCTGCCGTCGCGCTCCTCGATCTCGATGCTATTTCGGGTAATTCGACCATCAGGAAAGACTTCTATCGATCGACGAACGGCATCTTTCTCTTTGTCGATCTCGTAATACAGCCATGAGGGTTCGCCCGCTGGAATTTCAGTGTCCGGCCACGGCAAACGAAAGCGGATTGGCAGCTCGCTGGATTTCATCACGACATAGTAGTCCGGGTGACTGCCAGAGCAACGTCCGCAAATGGGGCGCTAGCTGCCAGTCTGCTTTTATGAGTTTACGCCCTAGGTCATCCCGGCCTTGAGCCGGGATCCCGCTTCTTCTTGGACGTCGAAGTGGCGAGACCCCGGGGTCAAGCCCGGGGTGACAGAAGAAAGTATATAACGCGACCCTAAGCCGCCGCCGCCTCCGCGCCGCTCCCTGCCTTCCACAATGCCCCTGGCTTGGGCAGCAGGAAGTGGCTGAACGGCAGGATCGCCGCACCCACCGCGGGCGCGTCCTCCGAGAGCGCGGCGCGCACCACCGGCGCCACCGCCGGCAGCGTGCCGCGGCGCTCCTGCATCAGCGCGTTGGTGCGCGCGGCCAGCGCCTCGAGCGGCGCGGTCGGCAGCCGGCCGCCCATCAGGATCACCGAAGGATTGATAAGGCAGTTCACGGCCTCCAGCGGCACGGTGAGCTGGCGCGCGGCGTTCTCGGTCCAGTCGGCAAGGCATGCCTGCGCCTCGGGCGAGGGCGCGCTGCCGGTGAGCGCCGCCAGCTCCAGCCCGCGTGCCTCCAGGCAGCGGGCGAGGCCGGACAGCGACACCAGCTGCTGGATCTCGTCGCCGCTTGCCGCGCGCATGAAGCCCAGCTCGCCGCTGCGCCCGTCCGCCCCGCGGAAATAGCTGCCGTCGACTACCAGGCCGCCGCCGAGACCCGACGAGATCAGGATATAGAAGAAGCTGTTGTTCTTCTGCCCCAGGCCGAGCTGCATCTCGCCCATCGCCGCTGCCGCCGCGTCATTCTCGCTGAACACCGGCAAATCGAACGGCTCGTCGAACAGCGCCGGGATGTCGACGCTGTCCCATGCCGAATAGGCCGCCGGGCGCCCCGGCAAGTCGACATGGCCCAGTTCGTCGGGCAGCGCGACGCCGAGCCCGACCAGCCGGGTCTCGTCGATCGCCGCCTTGCGCAGCATCTTCTTGACCGAGCGCCGATAGAGCGAGCGCACCTGGTCGGGCAGCGCATAGTCGATCTCCTCGACCACCCGCGCGAGCGTCTGCCCGGCGAAATCGACCAGCACGATGGTGATATGGTCGCGGTCGATATTGACCCCGATCGAATAGCAGGCGTCGCCGCGCACCATCAGCGCAGTGGGCGGCTGGCCCCGGCCGCCGCGGCGCTGCCCGGCTTCCTGGATCAGCCCGTCCTTGAGCAGCCGCTTGGTGATGTTGGCGATCGCCGGGCCGGTGAGCCCGGTGATCCCGGCAAGGTCGACGCGCGTGAGCGGCCCGCACACGCGGATCGCATGCAGCGTCACCCGCTGGTTGTGATCGGCGGCGCGCTCGAGATTGGTGCCCGAAAGCCGCGGGCGCTCGCGTACGACGGAATCGGTCATGCCGGTTTGCCCTCAAGCCCGATCATCGTTTCGGCCATCCTGTCGCTTCTCCAATGCGCGCTCCATCCCTTCGAGCGCGATGCCGCGGGTCTCGGGGAAGTAGCGCAATACTACGACAAACTGCACTAGCATGGCCGCGGCGAACAGCCAGAACGGCAGCGCCTGGGTATATTGTGCCACCACGGGAAAGCCGAAGGCGATCAGCGCGTTCATGCCCCAGTGCGTCGCGCTGCCCAGAGCCTGGCCGCGGGCGCGCACGCGCGTGGGGAAAATCTCCGACAAATAGACCCAGATCACCGCGCCCTGCGAAATCGCGAAGAACAGGATGAAGCCGATCAGGCAGGGCAGCAGCAGCGCCGCGCCATGCCCGCTCGAATAGATCGTCGCGACCGCGGCGAGCGCCACGGCGGTTCCCAGCGCGCCGACCAGCAGCAGCGGCTTGCGCCCGACCCGGTCGATCAGCGACATGCCGAGCAGCGTGCCGAAGAGGTTGGCGACGCCGATCGCCACTGCCTGCAGGTCGGACGACCAGGCGTCGAACCCGGCGGCGGCGAAGATGTCGCCGAGATAATAGAGGATCGCGTTGATGCCGGAGAGCTGGTTGAACATCGCCAGCAAAACCGCGAGCAGGATCGGCTTGCGGTATGCGCGCCAGCTGAGGCGCGCGGTTGCCGTATCGGACGTGGCGCCGAACTCCGCGAGCAACGCGTCGGCGTCGCCCATCGCCAGCCGCTCGATTGCGCCGCGCGCCTCGGGCACGCGGCCGCGCTGCGCCAGCCAGCGCGGGCTGTGCGGGATGCGCAGCAGCAGCGCGAGGAAGAGCAGCGCGGGAAGGGCGGCGACGCCGAGCTTGATCCGCCAGGCGAGGTCGCCCTCGGCGAGCTGCCCCACCACGAAGTTGCTGACATAGGCCGCGAGGATGCCGACGACGATGCTCAGCTGGAACGATCCGACCAGCAGCCCGCGCCGCGCCGGCGGGCTGATCTCGGCGATATAGACCGGCGCGAGCACCGAGGAGCCGCCGATCGCGAGCCCGCCCAGGAAGCGGAAGGCGATGATCATCGGCAGTCCCGCGCTCGCCGCCGAACCCAGCGCGGAGATGACATAGGCGATCGCGATCCAGATCAGCACCGTGCGGCTGCCATGCCGGTCGCCCGGAGCGCCCGCGCCCAGCGCGCCGATCAGCGTGCCGACCAGTGCCGCCGAAACCGCCGCACCGAGTTCCGCCGCCGAGAGGCCGAAGGTGCCGCGCAGCGCCTCGGTGACTCCGGCGATCACCGCCGTATCGAATCCGAACAGCAAGCCGCCCAGGCTTGCCGCAGTCACGGCTGAACGATTCAGCCCATTTGCTGTCCGCCCCATTGCATCGTCTCCCGGCTTTGAATTATGTAATTTGAATTATTAATCGAGCGGGCATGCCGGGCAAGTATTCTCTGGCGTAGCGTGTGGGAGAGAGAATGAAGGCATTGCCACGCGCGGGCGTTGAGCTGGGCGGCACGAAATGTGTGTGCACGCTCGCGTACGGCCCCGGTGAGATCCTCGATCAGCAGACCGTTCCGACGACCACGCCGGACGAGACCCTGCCGGCGATCCTTGCGATCCTCCAGCAATGGCACAGCACGAAGGGCTTCGCCGCGCTCGGCATCGCCTCGTTCGGCCCGATCGACCTCGATGCGACTTCGCCCGGATTCGGCCAGGTGATGGCGACCACCAAGGCCGCCTGGCCGGGAACCGACGTGCTCGGCATCCTCTCCGCGCCGTTCAACGTGCCGACGGCGTTCGACACGGACGTCAACGCCGCCGCGCTCGCCGAGATCGCCTGGGGCTGCGCGCAGGGGATCGACGATTTCGCCTATGTCACCGTCGGCACCGGCGTCGGCGTCGGGCTGACCGTCCATGGCCGCCCCACCGGCGGCATCGGCCATAGCGAATGGGGGCATATCCGCGTGCCGCGACTGGCGGGCGATGACCATCCCAGCTTCTGCAGCTTCCACAGCGATTGCGTCGAAGGGCTCGCCTCGGGCTCGGCGCTGATGCTGCGGCTCGGCGGCCGCACGGTCGAAAGCCTTTCGCCCGAGGACGCGGTCTGGGAGCCGATCGTCCATACGCTGGCGATGATGTGCCACGCGCTGGTCTGCGGCGCCGGCCCGCGGCGGATCGCGATCGGCGGCGGCGTCTTCTCGGGTCAGCAGCATCTCATCCCCCGTGTCGAGGCAGCGCTGCGCGCGAGCCTCGACGGCTATATGCGCCTTCCCGAGGGCGCGTACATCGTCTCGCCTGCACTCGGCGCTTCCGCCGGCCCGCTCGGCTCTATCGCGCTGGCCGACACTGCCCTCCCGATCGAGCATATCTGACCTCCTGTCCTCCCTCCGGGCTGGGGAGGATAGAGTCATGACACTTCGCCTCTCACTAATCGATTTTCCGATGCGTGCTGACCGAGTTTAGTCGTTTCCGTCGATCAGCCGTGCAAGTCTAGTCTCCCCTTCGAAGACCAATCGAGAGAGGATTCGAGCCATGGACGCAAAGACCAGCGGAGACCCGTTGAGCGGCTGCCCGATGCAGGAAGGCGCGGCGCTGCGAAAGCTGCTTGGCCGCACCAACCGCGACTGGTGGCCCAACCAGCTCAGCCTCGAAATCCTCCAGCAGAACGGCCTGTCGGGCAATCCGATGGGCGACGATTTCGACTATGCCGAGGCGTTCAAGACGCTCGATTATGCCGCGGTGAAGGCCGATCTCACGGCCTTGATGACCGACAGCCAGCCCTGGTGGCCGGCCGATTACGGGCATTATGGCCCGTTCTTCATCCGCATGGCCTGGCATAGCGCAGGCACCTATCGCACCGGCGACGGCCGCGGCGGCGCCTCGTCGGGGTCGCAGCGCTTCGCCCCGCTCAACAGCTGGCCGGATAACGGTAATCTCGACAAAGCGCGCCGCCTGCTCTGGCCGATCAAGCAGAAATACGGCCAGAAGCTGAGCTGGGCGGACCTGATGATCCTTGCCGGCAACGTCGCGATCGAATCGATGGGCGGTCCGGTGTTCGGCTTCGGCGGCGGCCGGGCCGACGTGTTCGAGCCCGAAAAGGACATCTATTGGGGCACCGAGGAGGAATGGCTCGGCGTCACCCGCATCGATGAAGAGGCGGGCAGGGCACTCGAAAATCCACTCGCCGCGATTCAGATGGGCCTGATCTACGTCAATCCCGAAGGGCCGGGCGGCAACCCCGATCCGGCGCAATCGGCGCGCGACATCCGCGAGACCTTCGCGCGGATGGGGATGAACGACGAAGAGACCGCGGCGCTCACCGCCGGCGGCCATACCTTCGGCAAGGCGCATGGCGCCGGCGACGCCTCGCTGGTCGGCATCGAGCCCGAGGGCGCCGACATCGCCACCCAGGGGCTCGGCTGGGTTTCGACGCATGAGAGCGGGATGGGCGATCACACCATCACCAGCGGCATCGAAGGTTCGTGGACCCCGACGCCGACGAAGTGGGACATGAGCTATTTCGCCATGCTGCTCGATCACGAGTATGAGCTGGTGCGCAGCCCGGCAGGCGCGAAGCAGTGGCAGCCGGTCGGCAACCCCGAAGAGACGCTCGCCCCCAAGGCGCACACGCCCGGCGTCAAGGTCCCGACCATGATGACCACCGCCGACATGGCGATGAAGGTCGATCCCAAATATCGCGCGATCTGCGAGAATTTCCGGGCGAACCGCGATCATTTCGCCGATGCCTTCGCCCGCGCCTGGTTCAAGCTGTGCCACCGCGACATGGGCCCCAAGGCGCGCTATCTCGGCCCCGAAGTCCCGGCCGAGGACCTGATCTGGCAGGATCCGATCCCCGCCGGCCAGGCGCTGAGCGACACCGACGTCGCCGCGCTCAAGGGCAAGATCGCCGCCTCGGGCCTCAGCGTCGCGCAGCTGGTCAAGACCGCCTGGGCATCGGCCTCGACCTATCGCCGCTCGGACCATCGCGGCGGCGCCAATGGCGCGCGCATCCGCCTCGCCCCGCAAAAGGATTGGGACGTCAACGAGCCCGCCGAGCTCGCCAAGGTGCTTGCCGTCTATGAGGGTATCCAGTCCGATTTCGGCCCGGTCAGCATCGCCGATCTGATCGTGCTCGGCGGCGTCGTCGGCGTCGAGACGGCGGCGAAGGCTGCGGGACACACCGTATCGCTGCCCTTCACCTCGGGCCGCGGCGATGCCAGCGAAGCGCAGACCGATGCCGCCGGCTTCGACGTGCTCGAGCCCAAGGCCGATGGCTTCCGCAACTATCTTTCGGTGCGCTTCAGCGTGCCGACCGAGGAGCTGCTGATCGATCGCGCGCAGCTGCTTGGGCTGAGCAGCCCCGAAATGGCGGTGTTGCTGGGCGGGCTGCGGGTGCTGGGTGCCAACCATGGCGGGTCACAGCACGGCGTGCTCACCGATCGTCCGGGACAGCTCACCAACGACTTCTTCGTCCACCTGCTCGACATGGGCACCGCGTGGAAGGAAGTCGACGAGCGCGGCGACGAGGAGTTCGTCGGCACCTGCCGCACCTCGGGCGAGCAGAAATGGACCGCGACGCGCACCGATCTCGTCTTCGGCTCCAACTCGCAGCTGCGCGCGCTGGCCGAAGTCTATGCCTCGGCCGATGCGGGGGAGAAGTTCGTGCAGGACTTCGCCGCGGCCTGGACCAAGGTGATGAACGCCGATCGCTTCGATCTGCGCTGATGCCAGGGGACCGCGCGGGCTTTGCCGGCGCGGTCCTTCGGTCCACGAAAAGACGCTTTGGTGACGTTTTTGGCTTGATAGCGGTCGGCGGCTCGACTAGGCGCCTCCACCTGCAATGTGTCGGGGCGTGGCGCAGTCTGGTAGCGCACTGGTCTCGGGGTCCAGGGGTCGTAGGTTCGAATCCTATCGCCCCGACCATTGCAGGGTTTCCCCCGAAAGCGGCAATCGTACCTGCGCCAAAAATGGTGCCCGAGCCGCGCGGCTGCGCTCAGCCCTCCCGCGCCGCCAGCATCGCCTCCACGGTCGTGAACTTCTCGCGCGGCGCATCGGCGCGCGCGGCCGCCACTTCGGCGGTCTCGATCTTCTGCCAGTCGCGAAAGGTGACGACGTCGACGCCGCGTTCGGCAAGCAGCGAATCGAGCGCCGGGCGGCCCGATTTGCCGCCGCCTTCGCCGATGTCCGCGGCGATCTTCTCGACGATCGCATAGCCGTCGGGCCGGTTGGTGCCGATCGTCCCGGTCGGCCCGCGCCGCGCCCAGCCGACCGCATAGAGGCCGGGGCCGACGCGACCTTCGTCATTGGCGAATCGCCCGGCGCTGTCGTCATAGGGCACGCCTTCGATCGGCGGGGTGCGATAGCCGACGCAGCTCACCACCAGGCTGGCGGGGATGGTATAGGTCTCGCCGGTGCCCACGGCATGGCCGTCCTCGTCCAGCCGGGTGCGCTCGACGCGCACGCCCTGCACGCGGTCGCCGCCCTCGATCGCCACCGGCATCGCATAGAAATCGAAGACGATGCGGATCGGCTTGGGGCTGTCGCCGCGCGCGGCATAGGCGCGCAGCTGTGCCATCACTTTGCGATGGCCGGTATCGAGCTGCGCGTCGTCCTCGATCGGCGGCAGGTCGGCCGGATCGATCACCGGTGCGGCGCGCGCCAGGTCGTTGAGCTCGGCGACTTCCTTGGTGGTCATGGCGATCTGGTGCGGCCCGCGCCGCCCGAGAAGGGTGATCGTATCGATCGTCGCGGCATCGAGCGCGGCGAGCGCGTGCGCCACGATGTCAGATCCGGCAAATTCCTGCTGCGCCTTGGCGAGCACCCGCGCGACGTCGAGCGCGACATTGCCATGCCCGATGATCACCGCGCCCGGGCCCGCCAGCGGCGGCGCGAGTTCGGCATAATCGGGATGCCCGTTATACCAGCCGACCAGTGCCGCCGATCCGACCACGCCGGGCAGTTCGGCTCCGGCTATGTCGAGCTTGCGGTCGTGCGGCGCGCCGGTGGCCAGCACCACTGCGTCGTAGAGGCCGCGCAATTCCTCGATCGAGACGTCGCGCCCGATCGTCACATTGCCGACGAAGCGGATATTGTCGGTCAGCGCCACCGCCTCATAACGCCGCGACACGCCCTTGATCGACTGGTGATCGGGGGCCACCCCGCTGCGGATCAGCCCGAACGGGACGGGGAGGCGATCGATGATGTCGACCCGCACCACGTCGCCCCACAGCCTCTGGCAGGCTTCTGCGGTATAATAGCCGGCGGGTCCTGAGCCGATCACTGCGATATGGCGCATGCGCTATCCTCTCGCGTTTTGGGACAGGTTAGCGCCACATTCGCATAGAGCAAGCACTCGACCGCAGCCGAATATTGCTGCTAGGTCGCGTAAGTGAGCCCGATCGAAGTGACCACCAATCTGTTCGGGCTTCTCGACGGGTCGCTTGTCCTGCGGATGAGCCCGCTGGAACTTGTCGCCACTTCGCTGGGCCTGGTCAACGTCACTCTGGTGGTCCGGCGAAGCCTGTGGAACTATCCCTTCGCGCTCGCCATGGTCGCGCTCTACGCGTGGATTTTCTATGGCCAGCGGCTTTACAGCGACGCGCTGCTCCAGCTCTTCTACATCGCCGTAAACCTCTATGGCTGGCACAATTGGGCGCGCTCCCGCGCCGCGACCGGCACGGTCCGCGTCGAGCGGCTCCCGGCGCAGGCGCGTATGCGCTGGCTGCTCGGCTGCCTCGCCGCCGCCGCCGCGTGGGGCGCGCTGATGCATCGCTTCACCGACGCGGCCTATCCCTGGTGGGACGGCAGCATCGCGATGGTCAGCATCGCCGCGCAGATCCTCCAGTCGCGCCGCAACTGGGAAAGCTGGCTGCTGTGGATCGCCGTCGATTTCGCCGCGATCCCGCTGTTCGCCGTCAAGGAAATGTGGCCTACCGCGGGCCTCTATTGCGTCTTCCTGGCCCTGTCGGTCTGGGGCCTTATCGACTGGACCAAATCCCGAGCATGACTCCGCGCACCATCTGCCTCCACGGTCCGGAAAGCACCGGCAAGACAACGATCGCCAAGCGCCTCGCCGAGCATTTCGGCGGCGAGCTGCTCGACGAATATGGCCGTGACTATGCCGAGACGCGCGGCATCATCTTCACGATGCGCGACCTGATCGAGATCGCCAAGACGCACGATGCAGGCACCCGGATGATGCTGGCGCAGGGCGCGGACCCGCTGATCCTCGATACCGACCCGCTGATGACCGCGGTCTGGGCAGACATGCTGCTGGGCGGCCGCGATCCGTGGTTCGATGCCTGGACCGGGACCGCCGATCTCTATCTGCTGTTCGACATCGATTTGCCCTGGATCGCCGACGGCACCCGCATCTTCGGCACCCCGGCGCTGCGCCAGCGCTTCTTCGATCTGTCCAAAGCCGAGCTCGAACGCCGCGGCGTGCCCTGGGCGCTGGTCAGCGGCGAGGGCGAGGCGCGCTTCGAAAACGCACTCGCCGCGATCGCCGCCTTCCAGCAGAAGCGCGCCGCCAACGGCTAGGTCGTGAACCCCGAAAGGTCCGCTTTCGGGCGAGCCTTCGAACGGACGACATTGGTGGGAGGCCGGCGTTCAGCGATAGCGTGGCCGTTTCGCGCGCCCCTCCCTGCAAGGGAGGGGATGGGGGTGGGTGCGAGCCGAAGGCGAGCCCACCAGCGCCTCGATTAAAGGAAAGGCCGGGCATCGAGCCCGGCCTTTCCTAACCCACCCCTAGCCCCTCCCTTCCAGGGAGGGGAACAGACGGCCGCTATCGGGGCGCTTCCTGCCAGTCCGCTCTAAGGAGCCTAACTTCTAAACTGCGCGAGACCCGTCGGCGCCGCAAGAACAAAGCTTGAACATGCGCGCCGGCGCACTATTTCCGCCGGGCGCATCGCGCGCCGCTCTTTGACACCGTCGGATCGATCGCTTTGACCTGTCTGGATCACATAGGGGCGCGTCGCTGTGGCACACAGGGCGCGTGACGCGCGCGCATGCGGCGCATCGAGAGCGCGCAGGCGTCGCCTGGGTGTCGCGTCGCTGTCGCCACCTTGGCGCGTAGCGGGTGCGCCGAGACAATGGGCTACGAATGCGATCGTTATAAATCAATAACTTGCAGGAATGGGTCTGCCCCCAAACCCGCCAACCGTGTCAACAATGTCAACCGAGACCGCGCCGCGCCCTGCCAGGCCACTCCCGCACAACCCCCGCACAAGTGTGACCTTTGTGACGTTCCGGCTGACCAGAGCGGCGGAAAACGCGCCACTACCAACAATGCATCCCGTGCCTGCCCCCGGGAACGCCGCTTCACGCTTCTGCTTCGGAAACGCTTCGCAAGCCGCCCTTGCGCTGCTAACGCGCGGCGATCATGGCAACCGAACTTTCCAAGATCCGCAACTTCTCGATCATCGCGCATATCGACCATGGCAAGTCGACGCTGGCCGATCGATTGATCCAGCGCACCGGCGGTCTCGCCGAGCGCGAGATGTCCGCCCAGGTGCTCGACAATATGGACATCGAGAAGGAGCGCGGGATCACCATCAAGGCGCAGACCGTGCGCCTGGAATGGAAGGGGCATATCCTCAACCTGATGGACACCCCCGGCCATGTCGACTTCGCCTATGAAGTCAGCCGGAGCCTCGCGGCGTGCGAAGGCGCGCTGCTGGTGGTCGATGCCGCGCAGGGCGTCGAGGCGCAGACGCTCGCCAACGTCTATCAGTCGATCGAGCATGATCACGAGATCATCCCGGTGATCAACAAGATCGATTTGCCCTCGGCCGAGCCGGAAAAGGTCCGCACCGAGATCGAGGAGATCATCGGCATCGACGCCTCCAACGCCGTGCTCGCCTCGGCCAAGTCGGGCATCGGCATCGACGAGATCCTCGACGCGATCGTCGAGCGGATCCCGGCGCCCAAGGGCGATGCCGATGCGCCCTTGAAGGCGATGCTGGTCGATAGCTGGTACGATCCGTATCTCGGCGTGGTGATCCTCGTCCGGGTGATCGACGGGACGATTCGCAAGGGCCAGCAAGTCAAGTTCATGCAGGCCGGCACGACCCATCTCGTCGACCGCGTCGGCGCGATGCGTCCCAAGATCGAGCAGCTGCCCGATCTCGGCCCGGGCGAGATCGGCTTCATCACCGCGCAGATCAAGGAAGTCGCCCAGGCCCGCGTCGGCGATACGCTGACCGACGCCAAGCGCCCCGCCGCCCAGGCGCTGGAGGGCTTCAAGGAAGTCCAGCCGGTGGTGTTCTGCGGCCTGTTCCCGGTCGACGCCGCCGATTTCGAGAAACTGCGCGAATCGATTTCGAAGCTGCGGCTGAACGACGCCAGCTTCTCGTTCGAGATGGAGACGTCCGCGGCGCTCGGCTTCGGCTTCCGCTGCGGCTTCCTGGGGCTGCTGCACTTGGAGATCATCCAGGAGCGGCTGACCCGCGAATATGATCTCGACCTGATCACCACGGCGCCGTCGGTGGTCTACAAGATGAAGCTCACCAAGGCGGCGGGCGAGGCCGAGGGCAAGTCGATCGAGCTTCACAATCCTGCCGACATGCCCGATCCCAACCGGATCGAGGAGATCGAGGAGCCGTGGATCAAGGCGGTGATCTATGTGCCCGACGAATATCTCGGCTCGATCCTCAAGCTCTGCCAGGATCGCCGCGGCATCCAGCGGGACCTGACCTATGTCGGCGGCCGCGCGCAGATCACCTATGAGCTGCCGCTCAACGAAGTCGTGTTCGATTTCTACGATCGCCTGAAGTCGATCAGCCGCGGCTATGCCAGCTTCGATTACGAGCAGATCGGGCACCGCCCCGGCGATCTCGTCAAGATGAGCATCCTCGTCAACAACGAGCCGGTCGACGCGCTGAGCATGATCGTCCACGCCTCGACCGCCGAGACCCGCGGCCGCGGCATGTGCGAGCGGCTCAAGGACCTGATCCCGCGCCATCTGTTCAAGATCCCGATCCAGGCCGCGATCGGCGGCAAGGTCATCGCGCGCGAGACGATTGCCGCGCTGCGCAAGGACGTTACCGCCAAATGCTATGGCGGCGACATCAGCCGCAAGCGCAAGCTTCTGGAAAAGCAGAAGGAAGGCAAGAAGCGGATGCGCGAGTACGGCTCGGTGCAGATCCCGCAGGAAGCCTTTATCGCCGCACTGCGCATGGGCGAGGAATGAAGGCGGCCGCCGCGCTGCTCGCCTTGCTGGCGACGGCCAGCGCGCCGGCGCCCTCCGCCTTCGACATGGTCGTGCTCGGCGCCCGCGGCGGCATCGAGGACGGCAACCTCACGGCCTTCATGATCCACCCGCATGGCGATGCGCGGGCAGTGACCTGCGATGCCGGAACGCTCGTCCAGGGGCTGCGCGTCGCGGCGACCAAGGGCACGATCGGCCCGGCGCCGGCCGGATCGGGGCTGAGCCCGGTCGGCTATGCGCTGACTCATGACATCAAGGGCTATCTGATCAGCCACGCGCATCTCGATCATGTCGGTGGCCTGATCGTCGCCTCGCCCGACGACAGCGCGAAGCCGATCTATGCGCTCCCCTCGGTCAATGCCGAGATCCTGCGCAGCTATTTCCGCAACGGTCCGTGGAGCAACTTCACCGATCGCGGAGAACCGCCCCGGCTCGGCAAATATCATGTCGCCGATCTCGTGCCCGGCGCCACGACGCCGCTCGCCGACACCGCTATGACGGTCACTGCCTATCCGCTCCAGCACGGCGCGCTCGAATCGACTGCCTTCCTGGTCGAGCACGGGCAGGATGGTCTGCTCTGCTTCGGCGACACCGGCGCCGACAGCGTCGAGCATAGCGACAAACTTCGCCAGGTCTGGACCGCGGTCGCCGAGCGCGTCCGGGCGAAGCGGCTCAAGGCGATCGTCATCGAAGTGTCGTTTCCCAGCGAGCGCCCCGACGACAAGCTGTTCGGCCATCTGACCCCGCGCCTGCTGCTCGCCGAACTCCACACCCTCGAGGGTCTGGCGGGGAAGGGGAGCCTCAAGGGCCTGCCGGTCGTCGTCAGCCACATCAAATATGCGCTCACCGACGTCCAGCCCCAGGCGAAGATCATGGCGGAGCTCGCTGCAGGCAACGATCTCGGCGTGCGCTTCCTCCTGCCCGAACAAGGGCAGCGCCTGCGTTTCTAAGCCGTCGCGGCCCCGGCAATCCGTATCCGTCCTATAAGCATGGGGACTGGTTTCGGAGTTTTAGATGCGTTTGAAGATTGGCGGTCGGCTCAACTTGCTGACCTTGGCGGCGCTGGTGGCGATGACGTTGGGGCTCGGCATGGCGCTCGTGCGGATGGGCAATGTGATGCTCGAAGACGTTGCCGCACGTTCGCGCGCGACGTTGGAAACCGCGTATGGCGTGCTTGAAACGTATCAGGCGGAGGAGGCCGCCGGTCGGCTGACCCGCGACGAGGCGCAGAAGGCGGCGCTCGCGGCGGTGAAGCGAATGCGCTACGCTGGCAGCGAGTATTTCTGGATCAACGATCTCCAGCCGCGCATGATCATGCACCCGGTCAAGACGGAGATGGACGGCACCGATCTGCGCGAGACCAAGGACCCCGACGGCAAGCTGCCGTTCGTCGAGTTCGTCAAGGTCGCGGAAGCCAATCCGGAGGGCGGCTTCGTCCATTATCGCTGGCCCAAGCCGGGCTCCGATACCCCGCAACCCAAGGTTTCCTTCGTCAAGAAGTTCGCACCCTGGGGCTGGGTGATCGGCACCGGGACCTATGAGACCGATACGTGGAGCGCGATCTGGAGTCAGGCGGCGCTGCTGTGCGGATTGGCCGTGCTCGGCATGCTCGGCATGGGCGTGCTCGGCTGGTTGCTCGCCCGCTCGGTGACACGCCCGCTCAATGCGCTGACCGCACGGATGGGCGCGCTGCAGGCAGGGGACACCGCGGCCGCAATCCCGGGAGTCGGCCGCTCGGACGAACTCGGCGACATGGCCGTCGCGCTCGGTACCTTCCGCGATGCCGCGATCGCCAAGGACGAGGCCGACTCCGCCAAGGCTGCCGACGAGGAAGCGCAGCAGATGGTCGTGACGACGCTCTCGAACCATCTCGAGCGCATGTCGGAAGGCGATCTGACCGCGGCGATCGACCGTCCCTTCCCGGCCACGTACGAACAGCTCAAGCGCAACTACAACAACGCACTCAACCATCTGGGCGATCTGATTGGCGCGGTGTCGAGCGCCAGTGACGGCATTCGCACCGGTTCGGACGAGATCGCCCGTGCCGCTGAGGACCTCGCGCGCCGAACCGAGAGCAACGCCGCCAGCCTCGAAGAGGCGTCGGCATCGCTGTCGCAGATGGAAGGCCGGCTCAAGAGCACCGCACAGTCCGCCGACGGCACGGTCGAACAAACTCAGCACGCGGTGACCAACGTCGCCGCCGGCCGGAGCACCGCCGATCAGGCCGTCGCGGCAATGGGCCGCGTCGCCGACAGTGCCCAGGGCATCGACAGCGTCATCGAGGGTCTCGACAAGATCGCGTTCCAGACGCGCGTTCTCGCCATGAACGCCGCGGTCGAAGCTGGCCGCGCGGGCGAGGCCGGCCGCGGCTTCGCCGTCGTCGCCGATCTCGTGTCCGCGCTGGCGATGCGCTCGGAGGAGGAAGCCAAGCGTGCCCGCGAGCAGTTGACTACGACGCAGGAGGACATCGTCACCGCGGTCGGCGCCGTGCAGCAGGTCGACGGTGCGCTGGTCGGCATCTCGTCGAGCGTCGAGCAGGTGCTGACATTGGTGTCCTCAATGGCCGAGGACAACCGCCTGCAGTCGAGCACGATCAGCGAGATCGCTGCCGCGGTGAACGAGATGGATCGCGCCACCCAGCAAAACGCGGCAATGGTCGAGCAGACCTCGGCGGCGGCGCGCAACTTGAGCGGTGAGGTCCAGGGTCTGAATACTCAGGCCGCGCGCTTCAAGACGAGCGCCGCCACGCCGCAGCGGCGGCCTGCAGCCAAGCCGGCCGCACGCCCCGCCGCACCCGCGCGCACCAGCACGGTCGCCGTCGAGGAATGGGCGTCCTTCTGATTATTGCGCCGCGCCGCCGAGATTGCGGCGCGGTGCTTTACCAATTCTAAGCCGTGTCCTGCCATCCAGTTTCAGGGCTGGCCGCAAACTGCGGCGACTCGGCAAATGGGAGATGCGCATGGATCGGCTGCCGCTGATCGCACCACAACCGCCGCGGCTGAGCGCGATGACCGATGGCTTGCGCGCGATCGAGGCGCGGGGCATCTATTCGAACGGCGGTCCGGTGGTGCGCGGCTTCGAGGCCGATGTCACTGCGCGGCTGTTCGAAGGCAAGGGCGACAGCCTCGCGGTGTCGAACGCCACGATCGGGCTGATGATCGCGATCCGCCAGGCGGCGGGCCCGCGCGCGGGCACCGGCGCTTTCGCGTTGATTCCAGGCTTCACCTTCGCGGCAACGGCGCATGCCGCCGAATGGGCCGGGCTCACCCCGCTGCTGTGCGATGTCGATCCCGAGGATTGGGCGGCGAGCGCCGAGGCCGAGGCGCGCGCGTTCGAGCGCTATGGCGACCGCATTGCCGTCACCGTGCCCTATGCCACGTTCGGGGCCGGGATCGATCTGGCGCGCTATCGCGCGTATCACGCGCGGGGCGTGGGCGTGGTTGTTGATGCGGCCGCATCGCTGGGCGCGCGCGACACCGATGGGCGCCAGTTCGGCGTCGATGTGCCCTTCGCGGTGGTCTATTCGATGCACGCGACCAAGGTGTTCGCGACTGCAGAGGGCGGGCTGATCCATTCGGGCGACCGCGCGCTGATCGCGGCGCTGCGGCGGATGACCAATTTCGGCTTTGACGGCGGGCGCTCGGCCGAAGGGCCCGGGCTCAACGCCAAGCTGCCCGAGGCGCTCGGCCTCGTCGCCCAGGCGCGACTCGACGCGATCGAGGCCGTTGCGGCGCACAGGATGGAGCTCGACGCGGTTTATCGCACGCGGCTAGGTGCGTTTGCGGCGGAGAACGGTTTCGAGTTCCAGGCGCTGCGCGGCAGCCGCCCGGCACTCCAGTTCCAGTCGGTGCTGCTGCCGCGGGCCTTTGCCGGCCACCGCGCCGCGATCATCGCCAGCCTTGCCGAGCAGGGGATCGGCGCCGCGCACTATTTCAGCCCGCACCTTGGCGAGCAATATTGGTTCCGCGCCCAGGGCGTCAGCGAGCCGCTGCCGGTGTGCGACGACGTTGCCGCGCGCATCCTGTCGCTGCCGGTCACCGACAATATGACCCAGGCCGATGCCGAGCGCGTCTGCGAAGTGCTGATCGATGCCTGCGTCCGCTCGGGCCTGCACGGCCTGTCGCGCGAGCGGCGCGGCAACCATGTCCATTCGGCGCTGATCGTCGGCGGCGGCCCGGCGGGCACTGCGATGCTCACTGCGGCGAGCAAGTCGGGCTCGCTCGTCCCGCTCGCGCAGGGCGGCCTCGCCGTCGTCGAGCGCGACGCGGTGCTCGGCCGCGGCGAACTCGGCACCTATGCGATCACGTCGGATTCGACTGCCGAGACCTTCCTCACCGCGGTGAAGGACAATGGCCATAGCGACATCGCCGCGCTGACCGGTCACCATGCCGGGCAGGAAATCGCGATGCATATTGGCAAGCTCGGCGTGCCGCTGGCGCGCACCACGCCGTTCCTCGAGGCTACCGGCGCGCAGCTCGGATCGATCGTCACCGCCAATGGCGGCTTCGTCGCGACGCGCAGCGAAGTCGTCGAGGCGCGGCGCGAGCCCGAGGGCCATTGGGCCGCGCGGGTCCGCAACCTCGTCACCGGCCAGGAGCGAGTGATGCGCGCCGAGACGATGGTGATCGCCACCGGCGGCTATCAGGCGCGCGGCGAAGTCGAGGCCGAGCGCGTCGCCGGCACGCCGCTGGGCGAACTCGCCGGCGATCGGCTGATGCTGGGCGACGAATTTCTCCGCATCGGCGGGCTCGACCTACTGCGCGGCCGCATCGCCGGAAGCCGCGCGCCGCGGATCGCGATCGTCGGCGGATCGACCAGCGCGCTTGCCGCGGCGGCGCTGATGCTCAAGGCGGCGCCCGCGCTGCCGCTCGGTGCCGGCGGCCTTGCCGTCTATCATCGGCGCCCGCTGCGCCCCTTCTATCGCTCGGTCGAGGAGGCGCATGCCGACGGCTTCACCGATTTCGGCCCCGAGGATATCTGCCCGCTGAGCGGCTTCGTCTATCGCCTTGCTGGCTTCCGGCTCGAGGCACGCGAGCTGGTGTTGCGCATGCTCGGCGTCGGCGGGCGTGCGCCCGATCCGCGCATGGCGCTGCGTCGTATCGGCGGCGAGGACGATGCGGCGATCCGCGCCGAGCTCCAGTCGGCGGACGTGGTGATCGGCGCACTCGGCTATCGTCCGCGCGCGCTGCCGCTCTACGATGTCGACGGCAACCGTATCGCGCTCGCCGCCGATGCAGTCGGCCGCCCGCGGCTCGTCGACCAGCAATGCCGCGTGATCGACGTGCACGGCCAGCCGGTCCCCGGCGTGTTCGGCATCGGGCTCGCCTCGGGTTTCGTCCCCGAGGGCAAGCTGGGCGGTGAATTGAGCTTCAGCGGCAAGGCCAATGGCCTGTGGCTGTGGCAGAACGATATCGGCCAGATGATCGTCGACCAGCTGCTTTCCGCCGAGGAGCGCGCAGTCGCGTGACCCTGCCGCCCACCGTCTCGATCATCATGGCGGTCTATAACGGCGCGGCGCTGCTCCCGGCGACGATCGAGAGCCTGTTCGCGCAGAGCTTCACAGACTGGGAGCTGATCGCGGTCGACGATTGCTCGAAGGATTCGAGCGCCGCGCTGCTCGATACCTATAGCGATCCGCGCATCAAGGTGATCCGCGCCGGGCTCAACGAAGGGCCGGTGGTCGCACGCAACCGCGCCTTCGCCGCGGCGACGGGCCGCTATATCGCCGGGCTCGACCAGGACGATATCTGCCTGCCGGAGCGCTTTGCGAAGCAGGTGGCGTTCCTCGACGCCAATCCCGATGCCGTGCTGGTCAGCACGGCCGCGGATTTCCTCACCGACGGCCGGCGCAGTCCCGGCAGCTGGCCGCGCCCGCTAAGCCCGGCGCTGATCGACTGGCTGCTGCTCGTCCAGAACCCGATCGTCTGGTCGACGGTGATGTTCCGCGCCGAGGCGGGGCACAAGCTTCGCCCACTCGAACGGCCCGATTATCGCTATGTCGAGGATTTCGACCTCTACGAGCGGCTGCGGCCCTTCGGCCGGCTCGCACAGATCGACGAGGTGCTGCTGCTCTATCGGGTCCATGCCGGCGGCGCCTCGAACGTGTTCAACAAGACGATGACCGCCAATGCCGAGCGCGTGCTGCGCGAGCGCCATTGCGACCGGCTCGGTGTCCGCGGCACGCGGATAGCGCCGCTGCTGGTGCGGCACGTCATGGCCGGAGAGCCGGTGCCCAACGCCAAGACGCTCTATCGCCTCGCCGCGGGCATCCGTGCCTTGCGCGCCGATTTCGGCCAGCTCGGCTATCTGCCCAGCGAGCTTGCAGACGTCGATGCCGCGATCGGGCGGCTGTGGTGGAAGCTCTGCCGCGCCGGGGTGCGCTCGGGCAATCTGATGCTTCACGAGACGGTGGGCGTGAACGACACCGTGCCCGGCTTCGGCCTGGCCGCCGATCTTGTCGCCAGCCAGGTCATCGGCGGCGTCCGCGCCGTCCACCGCGCCGTCAAGCGCGGCTGAACCGCCGCGGCGCTTGCCCGCGCCCCACGCTCTGCCGCATAGCGCGGCAGGGTTTGGAGAAGCATATGGTGGCGATCAATCGGCGTGAACTGCTCGCGGGGCTTGGGGTCGCAGCGCTGGCGGGAGGAAAAGCGATCGCCGCGCCGCGCGCGCCGCTGGTGCTCGCCGCGGCCAGCCTGCAGGAATCGCTGACCAAGGCCGCGGAGGTCTGGACGGCCAAGGGGCATGCCCGGCCGATCTTGTCGTTCGCCGCGTCTTCGGCGCTCGCTCGCCAGATCGCGGCGGGCGCCGCCGCCGACCTCTTCCTGTCCGCCGACGAACCCTGGATGGACGATATCGAGAAGCGCGGGCTGATCGTGCCGGGCAGCCGCGCCGCGTTTCTCGGCAATCGGCTGGTGGTGATCCAGCCGGCCTCGATTGCGGCGCCTGCGGCGACCGTGCCGCTCGCACGCCTCCTTGCCGAAGGCCGTGTGGCGATGGCCGATCCGTCCGCCGTGCCGGCGGGACGCTATGGCGAGGCGGCGCTGACCAGGCTCGGCCTGTGGCAGGCCGTCGCGCCGCGCGTCGTGCGCGGCGAGAGCGTGCGCGCGGCGCTCGCACTGGTCGAGCGCGGCGCGGCGCGCTGGGGTGTGGTTTACGCCACCGATGCGCGCGCCTCGGCGCAGGTGCGCGCGATCCGCATGTTCCCGGCGAACAGCCATCCGGCGATCCGCTACCCGATCGCGCGGCTCAAAGCCTCGACCAGCGCCGACGCCGAGCCCTTCCGCCGCTTCCTGCTATCCCGCGAGGGACGCGCGATCTTCACGCGCTACGGCTTCACCAGCCTGTGATGCTGACGCCCGAGGAATGGGGGATCGTGCTGCTGTCGCTCAAGGTGGGCGGGGTGGCGGTGCTCGCCTGCCTGCCGATCGCCTTTGCCCTTGCCTGGCTGCTCGCCCGCGCCCGCTTCCCCGGCAAGCTGCTGGTCGACGGACTGGTCCATTTGCCGCTGGTCGTGCCGCCGGTGGTGACCGGCTGGCTGTTGTTGCTCGCGTTCGCCCCAGCGGGGCCGGTCGGGCGCTGGCTGGAGGCCTGGTTCGGCGCGACCGTGCTGTTCCGCTGGACCGGCGCCGCGATCGCCGCGGCGGTGATGGCGCTGCCGCTGATGGTCCGCGCGATCCGGCTGTCGATCGAGGCGGTCGATCAGCGGCTCGAACAGGCGGCGCGGACGCTCGGCGCGGGCAGGGTGCGCGCCTTCTGGACGATAACGCTCCCGCTCGCGCTGCCGGGGGTGATCGCCGCCCTGGTGCTCGGCTTTGCGCGGGCACTGGGCGAATTCGGCGCGACGATCACCTTCGTCTCGAATGTGCCGGGGGAGACCCAGACGCTGCCGCTCGCCATCTATGCCGCGCTGCAGATGCCTGGCGGCGAGGCGCAGGTGCTACGGCTCGCCGGCATATCGGTGCTGCTCTCGCTCGCGGCGCTGCTGGTCTCCGAGCTTGTCGCGCGGCGTGCGGGCAGGGGGCTGCATGTCCTTTGACGTTTCGGTCACGCGCCGGCTGGGCGATACCGAAATCGCCTGCGCGTTCGAGGCCGGCGACGGCGTCACCGTGCTGTTCGGCCCCTCGGGCGCAGGCAAGACCAGCGTGCTCAACATGGTCGCCGGGCTGCTGGCGCCGGATACTGGCCATGTCCGTGTCGGCGGCGAGACGCTGTTCGATGCGGCGACGGCGACCGACATTGCCCCCGAGGCCCGCCGCGCCGGCTATGTCTTCCAGGAGCCGCGCCTGTTCCCGCATCGTCGCGTGCGCGCCAATCTCCTTTATGGCTGGGGGCCGGGGGAGGGCGCGGTCGACGTCGACGAGACGATCGCGCTGCTCGGCCTCGCGCCCTTGCTCGACCGGTGGCCGCGCACGCTTTCGGGCGGCGAGGCCCGCCGGGTAGCGATCGGCCGCGCGCTGCTCGCCAACCCGCGCTTCCTGCTGCTCGACGAACCGCTCTCCTCGCTCGATCGCGCCCGGCGCGAGGAGATCATGGGGCTGCTCGAGCGGTTGCGCGATACGCTGCGCCTGCCGATGCTGATGGTGACCCACGATCGCGGCGAGGCCGAACGCCTCGGCAACCGGATCGTCGAGCTCTAGACCGCGGCCGACGCCGCCAGCAGCGCCGCGCAGGCGCGGTTGAGCGGGGTGGCGATGCCGTGCTTCTCGCCCAGCCGCACGATCACGCCGTTGCGCGCGTCGAGCTCCATCGGCCGGCCCGCCAGCCGATCCGCGTGGAGCGAATTGACCGAGTCCGGGTGGGCGCGGCGGGTCCATTCGACCACCTTGTCGGCCAGGCCATCGCGGAGATCGGCGCCCTCCAGCCGGCCGACGGCGATGCACTCGCGCACCAGCCCGCGCATCACTTCGGCGACTTCGGGATCATTCGCCACTTCGGCGGGGCGCAGCGTGATCGCGCTGACGATGCCCGAGCAATTGATTGCGAGCTTGCGCCATGCCGCGGTGATGAAGTCGGGCGTGGTCTCGGCGGCGAGGATCGTGCCGTCGAACAGTGCGACGAAATCCTCGGCGCCTTCCGGCACGAGGATGCTGCCGTTGCGCCGCTGGACGATCCGTCCCGGCGCGGTGCGCTCGACCGGCAAGTCGATGATCACCGGCACGGTGCGCTCGGGCGGCACCATCGGAAAGCGCTGGAGGTGCTCGACGCCGTTCTGGATCACCGCGAGCCGGGTGTCCGGCCCCATCAGCCCGGGAAGCCAGGCCGCGGCGCCGGCGCAATCATAGGTCTTGGTGGTGGCGAGCACCCAATCGACCGGCGCGGCAGCGGCGGGATCGACAAGGATCCGCGGGCGTGCGCGGATCGGGCCCTCGGGCGTCTCGACTTCGAGATCGTCGAGCGGCGAGCGGGCGCAGACGGTGACGTCATGCGTCTGCGCCAGCCAGGCGGCGAGCGTGCCGCCAATCGCGCCTGCACCGATGACCGCGATCCGCGCCACGCTCAGATCCCGCCCAGATAGTCCATCTTGCCGATCGGCACGCCCTTGTGGCGCAGGATCGCGTAGGCCGTAGTCACGTGGAAATAGAAATTGGGGAGCGCGAAGCCGGTGAGATAGGGCAGGCCCTTGAAGTGGAGGCTGCGCGACGGCGTCTTCACTTCGATATCGGCATCCTCGCGGCCGTCGATCGCGGCGCGCGGCACGGTCTTCAGGAAGGCCACGGTGCGCGCGATGCGGTCCTGCAGCTCGGCGAAGCTCGTCTCGCTGTCGGCCATCGACGGCGCCTCGACGCCGCCCAGACGGGCCGCGGCGAACTTGGCCGCGTCGCTGGCGCGCTGCACCTGGCCGGTGAGCGGCGCCATGTCGTCGAACAGTCGCGCCTCGAGCAGCTGGGAATGGGCGACGCCATTGGCATCGGCCCAGTCGCGGGCCTTGTCGAGAAAGCCCGACATTGCCGTGAAGCCGCGCAGCAGCGCGGGGACGCTCAGATCATAGAGTTCGCTGGCCATGGCGTTTCCCTAGGAGCAGCATCGCCCAATGGGAAGCGCATTAGCGCCGCCGCCAGAAGCCGAGCAGGTTGCGACGGCGCTGGGAATAGTTGGAGCGGATGTAGCGGCGCTGCTCGCGGGCGCGCCAGCTGACTGCCCCGAGCGTTGCGGCGATGCCGAGAACCATGGCCGCGATCAGCGCGAAGGCGAGGATCAGGCGCGGTTCGATGGCGCGGCTCCGTCGATCGACGGGCGCGCGAAGAAACCCGGCAGATAGGGGGGCGGCGAGGAGAAAACCCTCACTCGGCGTGCTGGGATACGCCGACATTTCCCTCGCGTTGCGCGCGGGCGCGCTCGGTGCGTTCGTGGCGTTCGGCGATCTCGGTCCATGCCTGTGCCGCGCGCTGGTTGCGCTCGCGGACATTTTCCAGCGTCGCGCTGTCGGCCGCTTCCTGCGCCTTGGCGGCGTGGTCGCGATAGCTGTCGGTCAGCTTTGCCATCTGGTCGTCTCCCGAAAAAGAGGTCGAGCGGCGCCGGATCGGCGCCGCCCGGGGAGAACGCTCCGGCTTATTCGGCCTGGAGGTTGACCGCTGCCATCTTGCCCTTCTTGTCGGGCTCGAGCTCGTAGGTCACGCGCTGGTTCTGATTGAGCGTGGCGAGGCCAGCCCGCTCGACCGCGGTGATGTGCACGAACGCGTCCTGGCCGCCGTTATCGGGGGCAATGAAGCCATAACCCTTGTCGGCGTTGAAGAACTTGACGGTGCCCTGAATAGTCATTCGATATTTCCTTCGTAGATCCGGGAATCCGAGCGTCGGACTCCTCGTGCTGCAAGGGGCAGAAAGAAGGAAAAAGGGGCCGCAAAGCGCCGTAGACCGTCGATGTGCGACTGTAGCGACGCTCGATATGGGGGCGCATCGGCCCAGTTGCAAGGCGTCGGCGCAATGCGCGGCCGGCGATGGCCGGAAAGTCACAAAGGTCGCAGTTGTGGCGCGCTCCCAGCGGACAGCGTTTTCGCCGTTTCCCAGCGGCCGGCAGGCCGGCTCGGTTGACAGAGTTGACACCAAAAAGGGGAGCGGTGACCCCAGCCACCGCCAAAGCGCCTGCGACGCTGCGGGTTCGCGCCGGCGAAGCGACGGCAGCGCGCCACCCGGGCGACCGCACCGCGACGCATGCGCGCCACTCTGGCGACGCGCGTGCGCCGTCGGCGCGACAGGCATGCGGCCGGTGCGCGGCATATCGGCGCGGCCTGAGAACAGGCCGGCGTTAATCGGCTCGACGGATTCAAAGAGGGGCGGTCCCGCGCATGCGATATGGTGGGGCGTCGCGATTGTTCAATATTTGTTCTTCCGGCCCACGGGGATCGGGGGCGATATCCCCCTGCGGTGTGGCTGCGGCTTCGAGCGACGCACTCTCGCCCCCGGGTGCGGTCTAGCGGGATGACGCACGATGATCGCAGCTAGCTCGCCCGGGTCTGGAAGGGGGGCTTACGCCCAGCTGCGACCGTCGGGACCCGCGCAGCCTAGCGGCGGAAGCTGGTTGGGGAAGCGCTGCTGCAGCTTGGTGCAGCCCCAGCTGCGCAGGGGGGCCGGCATATAGCCGTTCAGCGTGATGCCTACTTCGTCATAGGGCGTTTCGGAATTGGCGACATACATATACCAGCGCCCGCCGAACATGACGATTGCCGCGATCAGGACAACGCAGAGCAGTTTGGCAATATTCTTCATCGATCTCGCTTTGATTGTGAGGGGGCTCCGTCGCAGCAAAGCCCGACGCTGGCAACGCCTGCGGGCGGGCGAGAGGGCGTCAGAACGCGGCTCAACGCCTCTGGACCGTCGTGATTTCCCTCGATCTAGCCGCGCGCCAAAGAAAAAGCCGCCGTCCGGGGTTCGGACGGCGGCTTTTCTGTTTCAGCGCGCAAGCGTCTGAACGGGGATTACTCCTCGTTCAGATACTCGCCGGCGTCGGCGTCGGTGCCGTGGCCCGAGGGGACCACGCTGGCCAGCGCATCGTCGCCGGTGCCGCCGCTGTCGCGAACGCTGCGGGCGTTCTCGGCCGCGCGGAGTTCCGCTGCCGAAGCCGGCGCGATGAGCGTGGCTTCCTGCATCTTCTTCTGCGCCACGCGGAGCGCCGCATCGCGCGACGTTGCCGCCACGCGCAGGCGGTTCATGCCTGCGCCGGTGCCCGCCGGGATCAGCCGGCCGACGATGACGTTCTCCTTGAGGCCGATCAGCGTGTCCTGCTTACCCTGCACGGCGGCCTCGGTGAGGACGCGGGTGGTCTCCTGGAACGACGCCGCCGAGATGAAGCTGCGGGTCTGCAGCGACGCCTTGGTGATGCCGAGCAGGATCGGCTTGCCGGCCGCGGGAGCCTGGCCCTTTTCGAGCTTGGAGTTGACCTCGTCCATCTCGGCGCGATCGAGCTGCTCGCCCACCAGCAGGGTGGTGTCGCCGCTCTCGATGATCTCGACCTTCTGCAGCATCTGGCGAACGATCACCTCGATGTGCTTGTCGTTGATCTTCACGCCCTGGAGTCGATAGACTTCCTGGATTTCCGAGACGAGATATTCTGCGAGCGGCTCGATGCCGAGCACCTCGAGAATGTCGTGCGGATCCGGGCTGCCGCCGATCAGGTTGTCGCCACGCTTGACGTAGTCGCCTTCCTGAACGTCGATCACCTTCGACTTCGGAACCAGATACTCCACGACCTCGCCGCCGTCCTCGGGCATGATCCCGATCTTGCGCTTGGCCTTGTAGTCCTTGCCGAACACGACACGGCCCGAGACCTTGGCGATGATCGCATTCTCCTTCGGCTTGCGGGCCTCGAAGAGCTCGGCGACGCGCGGCAGACCGCCGGTGATGTCGCGGGTCTTGGCAGATTCGCGGCTGACACGGGCGAGAACGTCACCCGCCTGCACCTGCGCGCCGTCCTCAACCGAGAGCACCGCACCCGGCGCCAGCATGTAGCGGCCGGCCTCTTCGGCGCTGTCGCCGGTGAGGGTCAGGCGCGGACGAAGATCTTCCTTCTTCGCCGAAGCGCCGCGGTTTTCGGTGATGACGCGCTGGGCGATGCCCGTCGCTTCGTCGACCTGCTCCGACATGGTCTTGCCGTCGATGACCTCGACATACTTCACGATGCCCGGGTTTTCCGTGATCACCGGCATGGTGAACGGATCCCATTCCGCCATGCGATCGCCCGCGCTGACGATGTGCCCATCGTCGAACAGCACATAGGCGCCGTACGGGATGCGGTGCACCGCGAGCTCGCGGCCGTCCATGTCGACGATCGCGATTTCACCCGAGCGGCTGAGCACCACGCGGCGGCCACGCTGATCGAGAATGATGCGCAGATCGCGATATTCGACGGTGCCGTCGACCGGCGCTTCGAGGTTCGACTGCTCGTTGAGCTGCGCCGCACCACCGATGTGGAAGGTACGCATGGTCAGCTGGGTGCCCGGCTCACCGATCGACTGCGCGGCGATGACGCCGACAGCCTCGCCGATGTTGACCGGCGTACCGCGGGCGAGATCGCGCCCGTAGCACTTGCCGCAAACGCCGATCTTGGCTTCGCAGACCAGCGGCGAGCGGATCTTCATCCCCTGCACGCCGATCGCTTCGATCTGCGTGATCATCGCCTCGTCGAGCAGCGTGCCCGACGGGATGACGACCTTGCCGTCCTTGTCGACCACGTCCTCGGCCGTGGTGCGGCCCAGGATGCGCTCGCCGAGCGAGGCGATCACCGAACCGCCCTGCACGATCGCGCGCATTTCGAGCATGCGCTCGGTGCCGCAATCGTCTTCCATGATCACGCAGTCCTGCGACACGTCGACCAGACGGCGAGTCAGGTAACCCGAGTTCGCCGTCTTGAGCGCCGTATCCGCGAGACCCTTGCGGGCGCCGTGGGTGGAGTTGAAGTACTCAAGGACGGTCAGGCCTTCCTTGAAGTTCGAGATGATCGGCGTCTCGATGATCTCGCCCGAAGGCTTGGCCATCAGGCCGCGCATGCCGGCGAGCTGCTTGATCTGCGCCTGCGAACCGCGGGCACCCGAATGGGCCATCATGTAGATCGAGTTGATGTCCTTCTCGCGGCCCGTGTTGGGATCGCGCTTCACCGCCTTGATCTCGTCCATCATGGCCGCCGCCACCTGGTCGCCGCAACGGCTCCAGGCGTCGATCACCTTGTTGTACTTCTCCTGCTGCGTGATCAGGCCGTCCTGATACTGCTGCTCGTAATCCTTCACGAGCGCGCGGGTCTCGTCGACCAGGCCCACCTTGGCGTCCGGAATGATCATGTCGTCCTTGCCGAACGAGATGCCGGCGCGGAACGCGTGGCGGAAGCCCAATGCCATGATCGCGTCGGCGAACAGCACGGTCTCCTTCTGGCCGGTGTGACGATAGACCTCATCGATCACGTCGCCCACATCCTTCTTGGTGAGGAGGCGGTTGACGGTCTCGAACGGAACCTTGTGGTTCTGCGGCAGCGTCTCGCCGAGCAGCATGCGGCCCGGGGTGGTCTCGTAGCGCTTCATCGCCATCACGCCGTTCTCGTCCGTCTGCGGAACGCGGCTGATGATCTTGGTGTGCAGCGTCACGGCACCGGCGTTGAGCGCCTGATGGACCTCCGACATGTCGGAGATCATCATGCCCTCGCCGGGCTCGCCTTCCTTCATCATCGACAGATAATAAAGACCCAGCACCATGTCCTGCGACGGCACGATGATCGGCTTGCCGTTGGCGGGGCTGAGGATGTTGTTGGTCGACATCATCAGCACGCGCGCTTCCAGCTGGGCCTCGAGGCTCAGCGGAACGTGGACGGCCATCTGGTCACCGTCGAAGTCGGCGTTGAACGCCGAGCACACCAGCGGGTGGAGCTGGATCGCCTTGCCTTCGATCAGCACGGGCTCGAACGCCTGGATGCCCAGACGGTGAAGCGTCGGCGCGCGGTTCAGCAGCACCGGGTGCTCGCGGATCACTTCGTCGAGGATGTCCCAGACTTCCTTGCGCTCCTTCTCGACCCACTTCTTCGCCTGCTTCAGGGTCATCGAGAGACCCTTGGCGTCGAGACGGGCGTAGATGAACGGCTTGAACAGCTCGAGCGCCATCTTCTTGGGCAGGCCGCACTGGTGCAGCTTCAGCTCCGGACCGGTCACGATGACCGAACGGCCCGAATAGTCGACACGCTTGCCGAGCAGGTTCTGACGGAAGCGGCCCTGCTTGCCCTTGAGCATGTCCGAGAGCGACTTGAGCGGACGCTTGTTCGCACCCGTGATGGTGCGGCCGCGGCGGCCATTGTCGAACAGCGCGTCGACGGCTTCCTGGAGCATGCGCTTTTCGTTGCGGACGATGATGTCCGGCGCGCGCAGCTCCATCAGCCGCTTGAGGCGGTTGTTACGGTTGATCACGCGGCGATACAGATCGTTGAGATCCGAAGTCGCGAAGCGGCCGCCGTCGAGCGGCACCAGCGGGCGCAGCTCGGGCGGAATCACGGGGACCACGTCGAGGATCATCCACTCCGGGCGGTTGCCCGAATTGATGAAGCTCTCGACGACCTTGAGGCGCTTGATGATCTTCTTGGGCTTGAGCTCGGACTTGGTGACCGCGAGCTCGTCGAGCAGATCCTTGCGCTCGCCCTCGAGATCGAGATCCATGAGCATGATCTTGACCGCCTCGGCGCCGATGCCGGCCGAGAACGCGTCTTCGCCATACTCATCCTGCGCGTCGAGCAGCTCGTCCTCGGTGAGGAGCTGGAATTTCTCGAGCGGAGTGAGGCCCGGCTCGGTGACGATGTAGCTCTCGAAATAGAGCACGCGCTCGAGCTGCTTGAGCTGCATGTCGAGCAGCAGGCCGATGCGCGACGGCAGCGACTTGAGGAACCAGATGTGCGCAACCGGCGCGGCGAGCTCGATATGGCCCATGCGCTCGCGGCGGACCTTCGAGACGGTCACTTCCACGCCGCACTTTTCGCAGACGATGCCCTTATACTTCATCCGCTTGTACTTGCCGCACAGGCACTCGTAATCCTTGATCGGACCGAAGATGCGCGCGCAGAACAGGCCGTCACGCTCGGGCTTGAACGTGCGATAGTTGATCGTCTCGGGCTTCTTGATCTCGCCGAAGGACCAGCTGCGGATGCGGTCCGGCGAGGCGATGCCGATCTGGATCTGGTCAAAGGTCTCCGGCTTGGCGACCGGGTTCGCGAAATTGGTAAGTTCGTTCATTTCGGTTTCCTCATGGGAGGATAAATTCGTGCGCGGCGGAGAGGGAAGGGCGCCGCCAGCAAGGACGGCGCCCGATGTCCCTTATTCCGCTGCCTCGGCGAGGCCGTCTTCTTCTTCCTGGTTCTTCAACTCGACGTTGAGGCCCAGCGAGCGCATTTCCTTGACGAGCACGTTGAAGCTCTCGGGAATGCCGGCCTCGAACGTGTCGTCGCCCTTGACGATCGCTTCGTAGACCTTGGTGCGGCCGACCACGTCGTCGGACTTCACCGTCAGCATTTCCTGCAGCGTGTACGCCGCGCCATAGGCCTGCAGTGCCCAGACCTCCATTTCGCCGAAGCGCTGGCCGCCGAACTGCGCCTTACCGCCCAGCGGCTGCTGGGTGACGAGGCTGTACGGCCCGATCGAACGCGCGTGGATCTTGTCGTCCACGAGATGGTGCAGCTTGAGCATGTAGATGATGCCCACGGTCACCTTGCGATCGAACGTGTCGCCCGTGCGCCCGTCGAACAGCACCGACTGGCCCGACGTGTCGAGGCCCGCCAGCTCCAGCATTGCCGACACGTCGCTCTCGCGCGCGCCGTCGAACACCGGAGTGCCCATCGGAATGCCCGTGCGGACATTGTGGATGAGCTCGCTGACCTGCTCGGGGCTGCGTGCCTCGATCTCGTCGGCATAGTGCGAACCATAGACCGTCTTGAGACGATCCTTGACCGCCTCGGGCATCTGGCCGGCCTTCGCGTCGGGATTGGCCTCGCGCCATTCCTGCAGCGAAGCCGCGACCTGCATGCCGAGGTTGCGCGCCGCCCAGCCGAGATGGGTCTCGAAGATCTGACCGACGTTCATGCGCGAAGGCACGCCCAGCGGGTTGAGCACGAGATCGACCGGCGTGCCGTCGGCGAGGAACGGCATGTCCTCCGCCGGCAGGATGCGCGAGATGACGCCCTTGTTGCCGTGACGGCCGGCCATCTTGTCGCCCGGCTGCAGCTTGCGCTTCACCGCGACGAAGACCTTGACCATCTTGAGCACGCCCGGCGGCAGCTCGTCGCCACGCTCGAGCTTCTCGCGGCGATCCTCGAACTTGTCGCGGATGCGCTTCACGGCCTCGTCATACTGACCCTTCACCGCTTCCAGGTTCGCCTGGACCGCATCGTCGGCAACCGCGAACTTCCACCATTCGTGACGATCGACGCTGTCGAGCAGCTCGTCGTCGATTGCCGCACCCTTTTTGAGGCCCTTGGGCGTCGCAGTCGCGACCTGACCCAGCAGCATCTCCTTCAGGCGCGACCAGGTCGCACGGTTGAGGATGTTGCGCTCGTCGTCCGAGTCCTTCTTGAGGCGCTCGATCTCTTCGCGCTCGATCGCCATCGCGCGCTCGTCCTTGTCGATGCCGTGGCGATTGAAGACGCGAACGTCGACGATCGTGCCGGCAACGCCCGGGGGCAGGCGCAGCGAGGTGTCGCGGACGTCCGAAGCCTTTTCGCCGAAGATCGCGCGCAGCAGCTTCTCTTCCGGCGTCATCGGCAATTCACCCTTGGGGGTGATCTTGCCGACCAGGATGTCGCCCGGCTCCACTTCGGCGCCGATATAGACGATGCCCGCCTCGTCGAGGTTGCGCAGCGCTTCCTCGCCGACGTTCGGGATGTCGCGCGTGATGTCCTCCGGCCCGAGCTTGGTGTCGCGGGCCATCACTTCGAACTCGTCGATATGGATCGACGTGAACACGTCGTCCTTCACGATCCGCTCGCTGATGAGGATCGAATCCTCATAGTTGTAGCCGTTCCAGGGCATGAACGCGACGAGCGCGTTGCGGCCCAGCGCGAGCTCGCCGAACTCGGTCGACGGGCCGTCGGCGATCACGTCGCCGATATTGACCACGTCGCCGACCTTCACCAGCGGACGCTGGTTGATGCAGGTCGACTGGTTCGAGCGCTGGAACTTCATCAGCGTGTAGATGTCGACGCCCGAGGCGGTCGCCTCGACGTCGCCCGACGCGCGGATGACGATACGCGTCGCATCGACCTGGTCGACCACGCCGGCGCGGCGCGCCGAGATGGCGGCACCCGAATCGCGCGCAACCGTCTCTTCCATGCCGGTGCCGACAAACGGCGCCTCGGCCTGGACGAGCGGCACGGCCTGACGCTGCATGTTCGAGCCCATCAGCGCGCGGTTCGCGTCGTCGTTTTCCAGGAACGGAATGAGCGATGCTGCGACCGACACCAGCTGCTTGGGGCTGACGTCCATCAGGGTGATCTGCTCGGGCAGCGCCATCAGGAATTCGCCGGCCTGACGCGACGAGACCAGCTCCTCGGTGAAGCGGCCTTCGCTGTCGAGCTCGGCCGAAGCCTGCGCGATCGTGTGCTTGGCCTCTTCCATCGCCGAGAGATAGACGACTTCGTCGGTCACCTTGCCGTCGATGATCTTGCGGTACGGCGTCTCGATGAAGCCGTACTTGTTGACGCGGCTAAACGACGCCAGCGAGTTGATCAGACCGATGTTCGGGCCTTCCGGCGTCTCGATCGGGCAGATACGGCCATAATGCGTCGGATGCACGTCGCGGACTTCGAAGCCAGCGCGCTCACGCGTGAGACCGCCCGGCCCGAGCGCCGAAACGCGACGCTTGTGCGTCACTTCGGAGAGCGGGTTGGTCTGGTCCATGAACTGCGAGAGCTGCGACGAACCGAAGAACTCGCGAACCGCGGCCACGGCCGGCTTGGCGTTGATCAGGTCGTTCGGCATCACCGTCGATACGTCGACCGACGACATGCGCTCCTTCACGGCGCGCTCCATGCGGAGCAGGCCGACGCGATACTGGTTCTCGAGCAGCTCGCCCACCGAACGCACGCGACGGTTGCCGAGATTGTCGATGTCGTCGACTTCGCCCTTGCCGTCCTTGAGGTCGACCAGCGTCTTGACGACGGCGAGGATGTCCTCGGTGCGCAGCGTGGTGACGGTGTCCTCGGCGTCGAGGTCGAGGCGCATGTTGAGCTTCACGCGGCCGACGGCCGAGAGGTCATAGCGCTCCGGATCGAAGAACAGGCCGGCGAACAGCGACTCTGCCGTTTCGAGCGTCGGCGGCTCGCCGGGGCGCATGACGCGGTAGATGTCGGACAGCGCCTGCTCGCGCTCTTCGGCCTTGTCGACCTTGAGCGTGTTGCGGATCCACGGACCGGTGGCGATGTGATCGATGTCGAGCAGCTCGAGGCGCTCGATGCCTGCCTTGTCGAGCAGTTCGAGATTCTCGGCCGAAACCTCGTCGCCGGCTTCGATGTAGATCTGGCCGGTGGCTTCGTTGATCAGGTCATAGGCGCTGTAGCGGCCGAAGATTTCCTCGGTCGGGATGAGCAGCGTCTCGAGGCCGTCCTTCGACGCCTTGTTGGCCGCGCGCGGGCTGATCTTCTGACCGGCCGGAAACACGACTTCGCCCGACTTGGCGTCGACGATGTCGAACATCGGCTTGGCGCCGCGCCAGTTCTCGGGCTGGAAGGGGATCTGCCAGCCGTTCGGGCCGCGGACGAAGGTCACGCGGTTGTAGAAATAGTTGAGGATGTCTTCGCTGGTCAGGCCCAGGGCATAGAGCAGCGACGTCACCGGCAGCTTGCGCTTACGGTCGATGCGGACGTTGACGATGTCCTTGGCGTCGAACTCGAAGTCGAGCCACGAGCCGCGATACGGGATCACGCGGGCAGCGAAGAGATACTTGCCCGAAGCGTGCGTCTTGCCGCGATCGTGATCGAACAGCACGCCCGGCGAACGGTGCATCTGGCTGACGATGACGCGCTCGGTGCCGTTGATGAAGAAGGTGCCGTTCTCGGTCATGAGCGGCATGTCGCCCATGTAGACGTCCTGCTCCTTGATATCGAGGACCGAACGGGCTTCCGTATCGGGATCCACCTCGAACACGATCAGGCGCAGCGTAACGCGCATCGGCGCCGCATAGGTGATGCCGCGCTGGCGGCATTCTTCGACGTCGAACTTGGGGTTCTCAAGCTCGTAATTGACGAAGTCGAGCTCGGCGGTGCCGGCGAAGTCGCGGATCGGGAACACCGACCGCAGCGTCTTTTCCAGGCCCGAGACGTAGCCGATCGAGGGATCGCTCCGCAGGAACTGTTCGTAGGATTCGCGCTGAACCTCGATCAGGTTCGGCATCTGCACCACTTCGTGGATGTTGCCGAACACCTTGCGGATGCGGCGCTTGAGCGTGCCGCCTTCGATCGCTTTGGTTGCCATGGGTGTATTTTGCCTCGTCAGCCAGAATTCGGGGCCCTAAATCCAGGGCAGGGGACGTGCGAAAAGACGCGGAAAGGCCGCTCGACTTCCTGTTCGGAATTCGGCAGCTCCCAGCGTCTCGATGAACCTCAGCTCCAATCCGACCGATGCACTGCGCGACGGCGCATCATTTCCCGAAACTGTGTTGTGAGGCGGGATATAGGCGCGGGGGTGCGCAGTGTCAAACCTGCCATACGCAAAAAGACGGAGGCGAGGGAACAAAATCCGGAAACGCGATAAAGCAAGATCAGGGCCATGAATGCCGAATTAACCGGGGATTTCATCGTTTTCGGCTAACGGTTCGCCGCACGGGATGAACCGAATCGTGGGTTCCACTCATTGAACCTGCGTCATGAACAAATCAGCCACCCCGCTTCGCCCCCGCACCGCGCTGTTGATCGGCGCCGCGCTCCTTTCCACCCCGCGTTCGCGCAGGAGACTGCGCCGCAGACCGTGACGCCGCCGCCGATCGCTGCGGCGCCTGCGCCGGCAGCACCCGCGCCCGCGCCGGTGATCCAGGTCGCTCCGGCCGCGCCGGTCGTCCAGGCAGTGCCGCCGGTCGAGCAGCAGATGCAGGGTTCGCCCAACCAGGCGCCCTCGTCATCGGATGCACGCCCGGCCCGCACCACCCGCGCCGCTGCCCCGACGCGTCCGTCGGCGCCGGCACGCGCCGCGGCTCCGGTCCGCGCTGCCGCTCCGGCGCCCGCGCCGGTTGCAGCCGCGCCTGCCGCCAGCACCCAGCCCGCATCGCCTGCCCCGGTTGAGGCCGCGCCTGCGCCGGCGCCCGTCGCCGCTGCCCCGGCTCCCGAGCCCGCCGCGCCGGTAACCGAGACGACGGCGACCACCACCGAACAGACCCGCGCGCCGATCTGGCCCTGGGTGCTGGGCGGGCTCGCCGTGCTCGGCGCCATCCTGCTGGGCGCGCTGATGATGCGTCGCCGCCGCAACGAGGCGGTCTATACCGACGAGGTCTATGAAGAGCCGCGCGTCGTGGCCGAACCTGTGCCGGTGATGCGTGCCCCGATCGCCCCGGCGGCGATGCCCGTCGCCGAGACGCCGGTCCGCGAAACCTATGTCGCCCCGGTGCCCCGCAAGGAGCCCGAGCTGCGTGAGGAAATCGTCAGCGAGGCGCATACCGAAGCCGAGCTTGCCGAGCCCGAGAGCGAGGACCTGAACGGCATCGCCGACGCGCCGGCGCCGGTTGCGAACCGTCCGTGGCTCGAATTTGGCCTGCGCCCGGTCCGTGCCGGCACCAGCGAGGAAGAGGCTGTGGTCGATGTCGAGCTGACCGTCGGCAATGCCGGCGACACCGCGGCCCGCGATGTCCGCATCTCGACCTTCCTGCTTGCCGACGCCGAGTCGACCGAGATGGAGCATATGCTCACCGGCGGCCGCAACGACGCCGCGGTGCCCCCGGTGACGATCGCGCCGGGTGACGGCACCCGCGTCGATGCGCACCTCGCGGTGCCCAAGGGTGAGATGGGCCGCACCTTCAACCCGGTGATCGTCGCCGAAGCGCGCTACACGCTTCCCGACGGCAGCGAGGGTCGCACGTCCGCCGCGTTCCGCATCGGCCGCTCGGCTCCGGATGCCGAGGGTGTCGGCCCGATCGGTGCCACGCGTCCGCACATGGTCGAGGATGTCGAGGCCGAATTGTACGGTCAGCCCGAACACGCCTAACCCCTGCGACATATTCGGGAAACACGAGCCTGCCTTTTCCGCATCGGGAAGGGGCAGGCTCTTTTCATAGGCGCTGCAAAGCGCCTACGCTGTGCTCCTCAGGGAGACACGTCGCACAATGAAAACCATGATCTTCGCTCTGCTCGCCGGAACCGCGCTCGCCGCCGCCGGCACTGCTTCCGCCCAGCAGGCACAGCCGTTCAACGATATTCCGGCCAAGTTCCAGCCGCCCGAGCAGCCCGGCGACTTCATCAAGCGCGAAGCGATGATCCCGATGCGCGACGGGGTGAAGCTCTACACCGTCATCGTCATTCCCAAGGGCGCGAAGAACGCGCCGATCCTGTTCACCCGCACGCCGTACAACGCCAATGGCCGCGTCAAGCGGACCGAGAGCACCACGATGGTCAACGCGTTGGCCGAGGGCGACGAACTGTTCGTCCGCGACGGCTATATCCGCGTCTTCCAGGACATTCGCGGCAAGTATCGCTCCGAGGGCGATTATGTCATCACCCGCCCGCCGGTCGGCCCGCTCAACCCGACCACGGTCGATCACACCACCGACGCCTATGACTCGATCGACTGGATGGTGAAGAACATCCCCGAGACCAACGGCAAGGTCGGCATGCTCGGATCGAGCTATGAGGGCTTCACCGTGGTGATGGCGCTGCTCCATCCGCATCCCGCGCTCAAGGTCGCGGCGCCCGAGAGCCCGATGATCGACGGCTGGATGGGCGACGACTGGTTCCACCACGGCGCCTTCCGCCTCGCCAATATCGGCTGGATCGGATCGCAGACCGGCTACAAGGGCGAGGGCAAGGCGCCCAACCGCCCCGATTGGGACGATTACGACACCTTCCGCCGCGTCGGCTCGGCCGGCGATTGGGCCAAGAAGTTCGGCTATGACCAGCTGCCGGCGTGGAACAAGATGAGCCAGCACGTCGCCTATGACGCATTCTGGCAGGGCCAGGCGCTCGACAAGCTGCTCGCCAAGAACCCCTCGAACGTGCCGACCTTGTGGGAGCAGGGCATCTGGGATCACGAGGACATGTATGGCGCGATCCACGCCTGGGAAGAGCTCCAGAAGACCAGCCAGGCCGACAACAACTTCCTGCTGATGGGGCCCTGGCGCCATTCGGGGTTCAACTATAACGGTTCGTCGCTGGGCGTGCTCAATTTCGAGGGCGACACTGCGCTCCAGGCGCGCCGCGACATCCTGCTGCCCTTCTTCAACGCCTATCTGAAGGACGGCGCGCCGGCCTTCACCCCGGCCAAGGCGAGCTTCTACAATACCGGCGAGAACCGCTGGGAATATCTCAACAAATGGCCGCTCGCCTGCGAGACCGGCTGCGGCGAGAAGCTCACCCCGATCTACCTCAAGCCCGCCGAGGGCCTGGGCTTCGACAAGCCCGGCACGGGCTCGGACTCCTATGTCTCGGATCCCGCCAAGCCGGTCCCGCATCTGCCGCGCCCGGTCAATTTCCAGGACGGCCGCTGGTCGACCTATCTCGTCACCGACCAGCGTTTCGTCGACGGCCGCACCGACGTGATGACCTATATGACCGATCCGCTGACCGCGCCGGTCCGCGTCTCGGGCGCGCCGCTGGCCGATATCTTCGCCAAGACCACGGGCACCGATGGCGACTTCGTCGTCAAGGTGATCGACGTCTATCCCGACGAAGTGGCGACCAAGAAGGAGATGGGCGGGTTCCAGCTGCCGATCAGCATGGACATCTTCCGCGGGCGCTATCGCAACTCGTTCGCGCATCCCAGCGCCATTCCGGCGAACAAGGTGCAGGAATATAAGTTCCGCCTGCCCACGGTGAACCACGTGTTCCAGCCGGGGCACCGGATCATGGTGCAGGTCCAGTCGAGCCTGTTCCCGGTCTATGACCGCAACCCGCAAAAATATGTCGACAACATCTTCTTCGCCAAGCCCGGCGATTATCAGAAGGCGACGGTGACGCTGGTCTATGGCGGCGCGCAGTCGAGCAGCGTGCTGCTGCCGGTGGTGCCGCTCGATCAGTCGGCCAGCAGCGCGAAACGATAGCACGGGCAAAGCGCACTACCGTGGCGGGACATACCGGCGTCCTCGGGCGCCGGCGTCTCGCCGCGACAAGTGCTGGGCCGTAGACTCATAAAAATGCGGACTCGCGGCTTCCGCCCCGATTGCGGACGTCCGTTCCCCTCCCTGCAAGGGAGGGGCTAGGGGTGGGTTAGGAAAGGCCGGGCTCGATGCCCGGCCTTTCCTTTAATCGAGGCGCTGGTGGGCTCGCCTTCGGCTCGCACCCACCCCCATCCCCTCCCTTGCAGGGAGGGGCGCGCGAAACGGCCACGCTATCGCTGAACGCCCGCTTCCCACCCATAGTCGGCCGTTCGGCGGTGAGACGGCCGATCCAAAAGCGGACTGGCGGCTTTCGCCCCAATTGCCGACGTTCCTGTTTCCGTCACCCCGGCCTTGAGCCGGGGTCCCGCTTCTTCTGGAGTTTGACGAGAGGCTCGAACAGATCATGCCGCTCGGGATTAAAGCCCTTGATCCCTGCCAAGAGCAAAAAGAAGCGGGACCCCGGGTCAAGCCCGGGGTGACGAAGAGAAGGGACAGCTTCCACCCAATCTCGGACATTCAGGCGCCCTACCAGGAGCGGACGTTTATGGGTTCACGACTAATCTAGTTTGGCCTGCTCGGACTTCCTTAAACTTTTCGTGTTCAAACGGTAGCGGGCGCGCGCCTCCGCAAGAGCCTGGGCGGGAAGGTGCCCGTGGGATATGCGCGCATGGAATACGAAGCATGAAAATCGTAATGTCCCGTGCCCATCTCCTCGCTGCGCTGGAGTATTTCGGATATTTTGTTCTGCTGAGCCTGCTTGGCCTGGCGATGTTCGTGCTCGTTCGCTTCCGGCCGCACGAAGAGGCAAAATGGTATATCATGCTGAGCCTCGGCGGGGGCTTGATGTGTATGGTCTATGCGATTTTCCATTATCGCGACTATCGGCGGATGCTGCGGTTTGGCGAGCGCGCGAAAGGCGCTGGCGCCGTTCGGCGCGCGCCGCCAAAGCCGGCGGCGCGCCAGCGGCGTGGTTGGGCTGAGCGCCTTGCCGACAATGATACGGGTGAGGCTGAAGCCCCAGCCCGTACGCTCGCCGAGACTGGCGCGGCCACGACGCTGCTGACCGCGATCGCGCCGGCCGGCCCCGAGGCAGCGGACTCGCAGGCAAAAGGCGCGACCGATCCGGAAATGTCGCTCGAGGCGATCCGGGCGCGTATGGCCGCTCGAATGGAGCGCGAGGATCGCGCGCGCGCGGAAGAACTGAAGCTGCAGCGCTTCTGACAGAAGCGCGAGGGCGGGGCCGGACGGCCCTGCCCGTTGGGCGTCTTCCCCTCGTAAAGACGTGATGCTAGGCCAACACGCGCTACTGGGGGCGATATATGAAGCATTGGCGCCTTGCGCTCGCGCTAGCCGCGACCTTTCCCACGGCCGCCATGGCCGATACGGCGCCCGAAGTCCTTCAGCGGACCGGGCGCTGGATGCTCGATTACGATCGCGATTCGTGCCGGATGGTCGGTCAGTTCGGCACCGGCGACGATCAGATGCTGCTGCGGATCACGCGCTTCGATCTGAGCGACACATTCGATCTCGCCGTGTTCGGCAATCGCGTGGCGTCGGATCATCTGCAGGTCGAGGCCACAGTGTCCTTCGGCCTGGACGGCAAGCCCGAGCCGCGCAAGGGGCTCGCCGGGACGACCGGCAAGATGAAGACGGTATGGTTCAATTCCATGCGGTTTGATGGCGCCCAACTCCGGTCGTACAAGGATCCGCCATTGCCAAAGGTCACGGCCGAGAGCGAGGCTGCAGTAACGGGCGTCACCGTCGAAATGCGCGGCAAAAAGCCTTTTCGGCTCGAATTCGGCTCGCTCGCCAAGCCGATGGCGCAAATGCGGGTCTGCCAGGAGGACCTGATCAAAAGCTGGGGCTATGATGCCGTCGTCCAGGCGAATTTGCGCGAGCCGCCAAAGCCGATCGACCCCGAGCGTTGGCTGCAAGTAGATGATTTTCCAATGGAGGCGCTACGGCAGAGCCAGAGCGGCATGGTGCAGTTCCGCCTCGACGTCGACGACCAAGGCAAGGCCGGCGGCTGCTATGTCCTCGGCCGGACCAGTCCAGACCTCTTTGCGGATACGACGTGCAAGGCGGTGCTGCAGCGCGCCCGATACCGTCCCGCGATCGACGCAGAGGGCCACCCGGTTCGGTCCTTCGCGGTGCGCAAGGTCGTCTGGCAGATACCCGAATGAGGACGCTTGGCCTCGCCCTCGCGATCGTCGCCGCGTTCCCAGTGGTCGCCACGGCCAAGGACGCGCCCCAGCTCACGCGCACCGAAAAATGGGTGGTCGATTACAGCCCGGACGCGTGCAACCTGCTCGCGCAGTTCGGCACCGGCGACGCGACGATCCTGCTCAAGTTCACGCGCTACGAGCTGGGTGACGGCTTCGCGCTGAGCGTCTTCGGCAAGCAGCTGGGGACGAGCGCTTCGCCCCGCACGACGGCGAAGATCGATTTCGGCTTGCAGGGCGGGCCGGTCGAAGTCGGCGCGATCGCCGGCAGCAACGGCAAGTATCGCGCCTATCTCTTCGCCTCCACGCGCCTCGATGGCTGGCGGTGGAAAGCCGAGGGCGACGAAGCGCCGCCCGTCACGCCGGCGCAGGAGGCTGCGGTCACCGGCGTCACCATCGCCATACGCGGCAAGAAGCCGTTGCGGCTCGAATTCGGTCCGCTCGACAAGCCGATGGCGCAGCTGCGCGCCTGCCAGAACAATCTGCTGAAGAGCTGGGGCTATGATCCCGCGGTGCAGGCGTCGCTCCAGCGCGCGCCCAGGCCGATCAGCCCGCCGTATAAATGGTTGACCTCGCAAGACTATCCGGTGGCGTCGGTGATGAACGGCCGCAACGGCATGGTCCAGTTTCGGCTCGACATCGATGCCGAGGGCAAGGTCGGCGGCTGCTATGTGCTCGATCGCACCAATCCCGACGAGTTCGCCGACATCACCTGCCGCGCCGTGAGCAGCCGTGCCAAATTCGAACCTGCGCTCGACGCGCAGGGCAAGGCGGTGCGGTCCTATTTCGTCCAGAAAGTGCAGTGGCAAGCTGGCAACTGATCCGCTTCCCACGCGCGAACCGTGGTGTTAGGCTAATACACGCGCTTATTGTCCAAGGGGGATCAGAATGAAGCGAATGAGCCTTGCGCTCGCATTGGCCGCCACGGCGCTTCCCGCCCTGGCGCATGCCCAGGCCGCAGCGCCCGCGGCCCAGACGCTGCACGTCGACAATCGCTATTTCACGCTGGAGAACGGCCTCAAGGTTGTCCTCGCGAAAGACAGCGTTGCCCCGACGGTGACGGTGGGGGTCTATTACGGCATCGGCTTCCGGGTGGAGCCCAAGGCGCGCACCGGCTTCGCCCATCTCTTCGAGCATCTGATGTTCCAGGGATCGAAGCACGCCCCCAAGGGCGTGTTCGACACGACGATCACCAATTCGGGCGGGGTCAATAACGGCTCGACGCGGTTCGATTTCACCAATTATTTCGAAGTGGTGCCCTCGAGCGCGCTCGATCGGATGCTGTGGCTTGAGGCCGATCGCATGGCCAATCCGGTGATCGACGATGTCGTGCTCAAGAACCAGCAGGGCGTGGTGGGCAACGAGGTCAAGGTCAACGTGCTCAACCAGCCCTATTCGACCTGGCCGTGGATCGATCTGCCGATGCTGGCCAACACCAATTGGTATAACAGCCACAATTTCTACGGCGATCTCAAGGAGATCGAGGCGGCGACGGTGCCCGATGCCAAATCCTTCTCCGAGGCATTCTATCGCCCGAGCAACGCCGTCCTCGTCGTCGCCGGCGACCTCGATTACGACGCCACGCGCGCTACGATCGAGAAATATTTCGGCACGATCGCCAAGAAGCCCGCGGTGGTCCAGCCCGACATTTCCGAGCCGCGCCAGCTCAAGGAGCGGTTCAAGAGCCGGGTCGATGCGCTGGCCCCCAAGCCCGGCTATGCCGCGGGCTATCACGTTCCGACACGCGGCACGCCCGAATGGTATGCGATGGGGCTGATCGATCAGATCCTGCTCCAGGGCGACGACAGCCGGCTCTATCGCAAGCTCGTCCAGCAGACCGGGATCACCGGCGCGCTTTCGGGCGGGATCAATGGCGATCTCGGCACCATGTTCAATTATCGCGGGCCGATGCTGTGGAGCTTCAGCTTCACCCATGATCCGACGCACAGCACCGCGCAGATCACCAAGGCCGTGGACGAAGTCATCGAGGAACTGCGCACCGCGCCGGTCTCCGACGAGGAACTCACCCGCGCGCGGACCAAGATGCGCTCGGACCTGTACGGCACGATCGACGGTGGCGGGCGGGTCGGCCTGATCGACTTGCTCGCGGTCTATGCGCTGTTCGACAACGATCCCGACGCAGTGAATCGCATCGAGCAGGGCTTCGCCCAGGTCACGCCCGCGCTGATCCAGAAGACCGCGCAGGACTATCTGCGGCCGACCAACCGCTCGGTCTATGTCATCGAGCCCGGCGCCGCCGCCGCCAAGAAGCCCGGCAAGCCCAAGGGAGCCAAGTGATGAAGCGCGTTTTCTTCGCCAGCCTCCTGGCGCTCGCCGCCGCCACGCCCGCGCTCGCGCAGGATTTCCCGCCGCCGCCGGCAATCGGCGAGCCCAAGCCGTTCAAGCTGCCCGCGACCGAGACCTATACGTTGCGTAACGGGATGCAGGTGACGCTGATCCCCTATGGCGTCGCGCCCAAGACGGTGGTGTCGCTCCAGGTTCGCGCCGGCGGGGTCGCTGCGGGCGACAAGACCTGGCTCGAGGACGTCACTGCCGAGATGATGAAGGAAGGGGCGGGCGGACGCTCGTCCGCCGAGCTCGCCACCTTGGTGGCCGGCATGGGCGGCAACCTCAACATCGCCGCGGGCCTGCAGACCACCGGCATCTCGACCAACGTGCTCTCCGAATATGCGCCGGCTGCGATCGCGCTGCTCGCCGACGTCGCGATCCGCCCGGACCTGCCGGCCGGCGAGCTGGCGCGGATCAAGGCCAATCTCAGCCGCGAGCTCAGCGGGGCGCTGTCGCAGCCCGGCACGCTTGCCGATATCGCGCTCGGCCGCACCGTGTTCGGCCCGGACCATCCCTATGGCCGGACGGTGCCGACCCAAGAGCAGCTGGCCGGCTACACGATCGACCAGGTAAAGGCGTTCCATTCGGGGCAATTCGGTGCGCGCCGCGCGCATCTTTACGTCGCCGGCCGCTTCGACGCCGCCTCGGTAAAGGCAGCGATCGACAAGGCCTTCGCCAACTGGAAGCAAGGCCCCGAAATCGTCACGCTCGACAGTCCGCACCAGCCGGGGCCCAAGGTGGTCCTGGTCGACCGGCCGGGCGCGCCGCAGACCACGCTGCGCCTCGCCTTCGATGCCTCGGCCGCGGGCAGCGACGAGGACATCCCCCAGCGCGTGACCAATGCGCTGCTCGGCGGGGCGTTCAGCTCGCGGATCACGCGCAACATCCGCGAGGACAAGGGCTATACCTATTCGCCCTATTCGGATGTCGACTTCCATCCCGGCGAGGCGCTGTGGACCTTCCAGGCCGACGTCACCACCGCGGTTACCGGCGCCTCGCTGAGCGAAGTGTTCAAGGAGATCCGCCGGATGCAGACCGAGCCCGTCACCGCCGAGGAATCGAAGGGCATCCGCACCTATATGGCCGGGCTTTTCGCGATCCAGAATTCGACCTCGGGCGCAGTGGTGGGCACGCTCGTTACGCGCGACGTGCTCGGGCTCCCGGCCGACTGGACCGAGCGCTATGTCCCCGCGGTGCTCGCGGTCACGCCCGAAGCGATGACGGCGTCGGCCCGGCAAGCCTATCCGCTCGACAAGATGACGCTGGTGGTGCTCGGCGATCTCAAGACCGTCGAGCCGCAGTTGAAAGCGCTTCCCGAGCTCAAGGGCCTGCCGATCGAGACGGTCAAGGTGCCCTGAGCGCAGGAGCGAGCCCGCCGCGGCCCGCTTTCGGGCCGAGCGGTTGCGCAAATGCGCCGCGTGCAGGTGAAATTCAGGTTGGACTGCGTAAAGCATCAGACGTGTTTTTGGGCAAAAACGGCATCGTCAGGCTGACCGGCCTCGCAGGCGCGGCACTCGCCGCGTCGGCGGGGCAGGCGCAGCAATCGTCTCCCACCGCGCCGCCAGCGCAAACGCCGACGCCGCTGCCGTCTTCGGCGCGCCCGACGGTGACGACGCTGCCGGGGGTCGTGCCCGAGCGCTTCACGATCGGGCCGACGCCCACCCCGACGCCGCTGGCGCCGCCGTCTCCGGTGCCGGTCGCGCAGCCGACCCCGCGCGCGACCGGCGCGCCGGCCGTAGCGGCCCGACCCGCGCCGCGCGCGACCCCCGCCGCGTCCGCGCCGGCGCGGACGGCAACGCCTGCGGCGACGCCCGCCACTCCCGCGGCAATGTCGGCCGGGATCGTGCCCAGCCCCGCGCCGAGCGCCGCAGCAACTGCTGCGCCGCTGCCGGCCCCACTACCCACCGTGGCCGCCCAGCCTGCACCGCCCCCAGAACCGGGGGTGCCCGCCTGGATCTGGGCGCTGGCGGGCGCGGCCGGGATGGCGCTGATCTTCGCCGCGATCCGCCTGCTCCGGCGACGCGAGGACACGCTAGAGACCGCGCTGCCCGTGCCCGCGCCCGAACCCGAACCCGCCGCGGCGCCGGCTCCCCCGCGCGTGCCGGCCGCGCCGGCGCGCCCCTCGCCGCCGCCGGGCCTGACGCCGCCGGCACCCGCCTCCAGCGAACCGTTCGAACTCGCGCTGCAGCCGCGAAGCATCGAGATCGGCGCCAGCGAGGTGCTGCTCGAGTTCGAACTGCTGATCGGCAACCGCCAGCCGGGCGCCGCGGAGAATATCCGCCCGACCTTCGCGCTGATCAGCGCGAGCCCGGAACAGGATCGCCATATCGCGGGCTTTCACGGCAATCCGATGGTCGATCCGGGGAGTCAGGCGTTCGATCTCGCCGCGGGCGCGGGCGGACGCATGCCGGTGCGCCTGGCGCTGCCGCGCGCGCAGATCCATGCCGTGGATATCGGCGGGCGCGCGATCTTCGTGCCGATCGTGATGATCGACCTGCGCTGGCGCGCGGGCATCAGCATCCGCCGCTTCGGCGCCGATTTCATGGTCGGCACGCCGGGGCAGGGCGGCAAGCTCGGCCCGTTCCGCCTCGATGGCCCCCAGGCGATTCCGCAACTCGCCGCGACGCGCTACATCGCCAGGGCGGCCGCCGCCGCATAAGCCCAGCGGGCCGCGGCGTCGCGCGCACTGGGCCGCGGCATCGCCCAGCAAAAAGGGCGACCCGTTGCCGGGCCGCCCTCTCCGTTTCGTCTGCCGTGAAGCAGAAGAAGCTTACTTGACCTCGACGGTCGCGCCGGCTTCTTCGAGCTGCTTCTTGATCTTCTCGGCTTCGTCCTTCGACACGCCTTCCTTGACGGCCTTGGGAGCGCCTTCGACGAGTGCCTTGGCTTCGGTCAGGCCGAGCGCGGTGATCGCACGGACTTCCTTGATGACGTTGATCTTCTTGCCACCGTCGCCGGTGAGGATCACGTCGAACTCGGTCTGCTCTTCAGCAGCCGGGGCAGCGGCGCCGCCGCCAGCAGCCGGAGCAGCCGCAACGGCAGCAGCGGCCGAGACGCCCCACTTCTCTTCGAGAAGCTTCGAGAGCTCGGCGGCTTCGAGAACGGTCAGCTCGGAGAGCTGGTCGACGAGTGCGTTAAGGTCAGCCATGATAAACTCCAATCAAATCAGATAGGTTAGGGAATTGGTCTCGAACAGGGAGCCGCTCAGGCGGCTTCCTTCTCCGCATATGCCGAAAGGACGCGCGCGATCTGCGCGGCCGGCGCCTGGGTGATGGTTGCGATCTTGGTCGCAGGAGCAACGATGAGCCCCACGATCTTGGCACGCAGTTCATCCAGCGACGGCATCGTCGCGAGCGCCTTCACGCCCTCCGCATCGAGCAGCTGCGCGCCCATGGCTCCGCCGACGATCTCGAGCTTGTCGTTCGTCTTGGCGAATTCCGCGACGACCTTGGCAGCAGCCACGGGGTCAGCGGAGGTGGCGAGCGCCGTCGGACCCGTCAGCAGGTCCGCAAGCACCGAATAATCGGTGCCCTCTGCGGCAATCTTGGCAAGCTTGTTCTTCGAGACCTTATAGCTCGCACCGGCTGCGCGCATCTTGTTGCGGAGGTCCGTCGACTGCTTGACGGTCATCCCGAGATTGCGGGTGACAACCACCACGCCAACCTCGTTGAAGGTGCGATTCAGCTCGGCAACGGCGTCAGCCTTCTGGGAACGATCCATGCCGGTCTCCTCGTGATGAAGCGCCCCTTGCGAGGTGCTTCGGTTACAAAATGTCCGAGGGGCACGATCGTCAGCGGCCGGTTGCCCGGCTTGACTGGAGCACGCCGATGGCGCGTCCTGAAAATCTGTCCCCGTCTTGGCGAGAGATTAAGACCGGCATATTCCGGTCGCTCGCTGTCTCGGACGGAACGCAGGCGAGGCGAACCCCATCTGCGAAGCGGCGCACATAGCGCGAATCACGGGGAAGTCAACGCGAAAGCCGTAGGGGGCCTTGGCGTAGCCTGCGTCCCACGGTGCATAATGGGCGAGACACTCCACTCAAGCGAAGACGACGCTAAGCATATCCCCGGAAGCTGGCGTTATACCCTCTGCAACTTTACTGATTATGTAGTTGCGCGTGCCTGTGCCAAGGGATCGAAGCGCCAATCCGTTCATTGTCTTTCAAAACAAGACCGAACGGCGGCCTGGAGGTGCTAGTGACGGTGACGGCAAGGTGAGCGGATCGGAGACAGAAGGACGTTCGTCGCTGTTAACCGCCGCCCCGTCTGCGCCTGTGGCATTGCGGCGGGTAGTGCTGATCATGTGCGTCGGCGCAGTGCTTCTAATCGCGTTGCTGTGGGCTGCGACGCTCAGTTCGATCGGCGCGGAGCGGACGCGCACGATCGACGCGGCGATCCGCGAGAACCGCAACCAGTCTATCGCCTATGAAATCTATGTTTCGCGCACCTTCGACGCCGCCGATGTAGCGGCGCTCCATCTCGCGGAACGCTTTGCCGATCTGCGCGCCGACCGGCCCGACGCGCCGCCACGATTGCTCGACGACCCGGTAGCCGCGAACCCGCTCTTCGCGTCGGTAGTCGTCGCCGATGCCAAGGGGGAGGTCCGCTGGACCAGCATTTCGGGCGTGCCCACGATGAACATCTCCGATCGCCCGGGCTTCTCAGCGTTTCGCGATGGCAAGGCACAGCATCCCAGCTTTGTCGGTGCTTCCGAATATTCGCCCTATCTGCGCCGCGCGGTCTTCTCGGTAATCCGCGCGATCCGCCGGCGCGACGGCAGTTTCGGCGGCGAAGTCATCATTCGCGTGCCCGTCGAACGGCTCACCGACTTCAATCGCGGCGCTGAGACTCATCCGCAGGATCTCATCTCGGTGATCCGGCTCGACGGCATTACGCTGGCGCGGCGCGAGGGGCACACGGTCAGCTATGGCCAGAACTTCGCCGGCACCAGCGTGATGAAGCGGCAGGCGGCAAACCCCAATGGCAGCTATTTCGCGCGCACCATCCAGGATGGTGTGCCGCGCTATTTCAGCCATCGCCGGCTGGCGCGCTATGGGGTGTTCGTCACAACGGCGGTGAGCGAGGCCAAAGTGCTCGCCAGCGCGCAGGCGCGCGCGCGGGTGCTGCTCTGGGCGATGGCGGGCCTCACCCTCGCCATCCTCGCCTTTGCCTATACCGTGGTCCACGGGCTGCTTCGCCAGCAACGCGGCGCGCGAGCGATCGCTGCGGGCAACCAGCGGCTGCGCGACGCCCAGCGCATCGCCAATATGGGCGACTGGGATTATGACTTCCGCACCGATCGGATGACGCTCTCCGAGCAGCTCTGCGTGATGTATGGACGCGATCTGGACGATAACGTGCTTTCTTCCAGCGATGCCTATGCGCTGCACGGCGCGGAGACGAGCGATCGGCTGCGCGCTGCCGTGGTGGCGGTGCTGCGCACCCGCCTGCCGCAAAGCTGCGAATTCATCGTCCATCTGCCCGGCGGCGGCATATCCTATCGGCGCGTCGTAATGGCGCCGGTCGACGGCGAGGCAGGCGAGGTCCGGCTGCTGCGCGGCACCGAGCAGGACATCACCCGTGAAAAGCTCCACGAGCAACTGCGCGACGAAGTCGCGCACATGGCGCGCGTCGAAGCTGTCAACGTGATGGCCGCGACGATCGCGCACGAGCTTGCCCAGCCGCTCAGCGCCGCTTCGAACTATGCCGCCGCCGCGGCGCTCGCCGCCCAGTCGAGCGCGCAGGGCGAGAAGGACGAAGTTCCCGGACTGCTCGACCAGGCGATCCGCCAGATCGGCGTGACCGGCCAGATCATCCAGCGCGCGCGCGACATGATGGCGAACAGCCCGGCGCTGGATGGCAGCGCCGTGCTTTCCGAAGTCGTCGAGGATGCGATCGCGCTGGTCCGCGTCGCCAATCGCGATTGCACCGCTTCGCTGACAGCGCAGCTCGATCCGCGGCTCAGCCAGGTCGGCGCCGATCGCATCCAGGTTCAGCAGGTTCTGCTCAATCTGCTGCGCAATGCCTGCCAGGCCACCGCGACGATCGCCGATGCGCGGGTTGTCGTCACCAGCGGCCTTGATGGCCATGGCATGGTGCGGCTTTGCGTCGAGGATAATGGCCCCGGTATCGCGCCGGGCGTGGGCGACATCTTCTCGCCCTTCGTCACCGGCACGCGCGGCCTGGGCGTCGGGCTGTCGATCTGCCGGGCGATCGTGCAATCCTATGGCGGCCGCATCTGGAGCGAGCGCAGCCGCTTCGGCGGCGCGGCAATGTGCTTCACGCTGCCCCAGGCGCGCCACGAGGATGCCGAAGCCGCCTGAGGCGGTCAGCCGTCGAGCAGCGCCGCGTCCCGAAAGTCCGAAGGCGTCACGCCATAGCGGGCGCGAAAGCTCCGGTTGAAATAGGAAATGTCGCCGAACCCGCTTTCGAGCGCGATCGCGCCGATCGTGTGGCCGTGCCAGCGCGGATCGCGCAGTCGATCGCACGCGAGGTCGAGCCTGGCTGCAAGCAGCGCCTGGGCAAAGCTCGTCCCCCGGCCGGCGAAGAGTTTGCGGAGATATACCGGGGAGATGCCGTGCCGTGCCGCGAGCACGCCGATGGTGAGCCGCGGCTGCCAGGCGAGACGGCGGAGATCGGCCATCACCAGCGCGAGCCGCGCAGCACCGGCGGCGCGCGGCGCGGGCTCCGCCGCGGGGCCGCCCAGCGCGAGCGCGGCGAGATCGCAGACATGGTCCGCGGCCGCCGCCGCAACCGCAGGGCTGGCCGGTGGCGCCTGCTCGAGCAGCGCGACATAGCGTTGCAGCAGCGCGAGCGCGGGATCGGCCGCCGGGATGGCCCGGGCAAGCCGGTCGAGCAGATGCGGCACGCGATCGGCAAGTGCGGCGCCCGGTAGCCGCAAGTTGAGGAAGGCGACGCCGTCCGGGTGCACGCTGCGCCCTACTTCGCCGCCGTGGAGCAATGCGGCGTCGCCGGGCCGCAGCAGCGCCTCGCGCCGGCATTGCTCGACCGCGCCATGTGCGCCGCCATGGACGATCAGCAGCAGGTCGTCGCCGCCGGCTAGTTCGCGCGTCTTGGTGAAGATCGCGCCGGTGGTGGTGCCGCGGACAAAGGCTACCGGGCCGAGGGCGCTGGCGGTGAAGGTGCAATCGAACGGCGCGTCGCCAACGGTTTCCAGCGCGACGTCGAGCACCGAGCGGCCATAGAGCTCGCGCCACGCATCGGTGCGCTCGCGGAACGGCAGGTCATCGGTCGAGAAGCGCGCGGTCCTATGCATTGACCGATCATACCCAAATGTCGGCCGACTGCCTAGAATACCCGCAAGTAGCGCCTCGTCCGTGCCCGAGTAGCGCTGTGTCCAAGCCCTGCAAGGACGGCGATGATAGAGTGATGTTCGGCAATCGATATCACCCATTCCCACCAGTTATACGCGGCGCGCTTTAGCCATCGAAACTTGTCACTATCGCCATCTTTCGTAAACCCGAATGGAGTGCGAAGTTATCTCTGCAAATAGCGGAGGGAAATTGAATGAAAAACTATCTGATACAGAGGCATATTCCTGGATTGGGAATGTTATCTAAAGAACAACTTAAAGAAGCTGCATGCGTTTCCAATCAAGCGCTCGAAAAACTCGGCGGCCGCGTTGTCTGGGATCACTCGTTCGTCACCCAGGACGGCACTTGGTGCAGCTATCGCGCCGACAGTGTCGCCGCGATCGAGGAACATGCAAGGCTGAGTGGCTTCCCCGCCACGCAGATCATCGAGGTCGTCGACATCATCGGCCCGCAGACGGCGAGCGGAGGATGACGGTGGGTCTGGAAACAGAAATTGCCAAGCGCGTGCTCGACGTGACCATCGTCATGTTCGACGATGGCCTGTCGTCCACCGCGGTGATGCCGACCGAGATTTTCCATTCGGCCGGCAGCCTGTGGAACGCGCTCAACGGCGAAGCGGAGCATCCGGCGTTCCGGGTGCACACCGTTTCGATCGGCGGAGCGCCGGTGCGGACGCCCTATGGCTTCGCAATGACGCCGGACGGTCCGCTCGAGGCCGTCGAGCATAGCGACATCGTCATTATCCCCACCTCTGGCCTTGATCTCGATCTCAAACTGATCCAGCACAGCGCGATGCTGCCCTGGCTGCGGCGCCTCTACATGCGCGGCGCCTATGTCGTGGGGGTGTGCATGGGCGCGGCTTATCTTGCGGCGGCGGGATTGCTCGACGGGCGGCTCGCGACGACGCACTGGGCGGCCAGCGCGGACATGGCGGCGCGCTTCCCCAAGGTGCGTTGGCATCCCGAACTGTTCATGACCGAGGATCAGCGCGTCCTGTGCAGCGGCGGGGTGGGGGCGTCGATCGACATCAGCCTCTATCTGGTCGAGAAATTCTGCGGCCATGATGTCGCGGTGCAGACGGCCAAGGCGTTGCTGTTGCCGATGCCGCGGCTGATGCAGTCGGGCTATGCCGTGCTGCCGGTGTCGCGGGCGCATGACGACGCCCCGATCCGTCGGGTCGAGGCGTATCTGCAGGAGAATTTCCGCGCCGACGTCTCGGTCCAGGCGCTGGCCGACATCGCCCTGATGGGCGAGCGGACTTTCGCCCGGCGATTCAAGGCGGCGACGGGGCGGCTTCCTGCCGCCTATGTCCAGGCGCTGCGGATCGAGGCGGCGAAGACGATGCTCGAGCATGAGATAGCCTCGGTCAGCGTCGTCTGCGAAGCCATCGGCTATTCGGACATCGGCTTCTTCCGTGCGCTGTTCAAGCGGATGACCGGCATGACGCCGGGACAATATCGGTCGCAATTCGCCTCGATCGCAGTGCGCGGCCATGCGCCGCCGGCGCTGCACGCCACCTTCTCAAAGGCAATGCTCGGCGCCTGCTGACGGCGCCGGAGGACGGGTCGCCCATAATCCTTTCTGCCGACGCGGCGCCGTGAGCGCCGTGCGCAGCCATCCCGAAATCCAGGAGTATCCTCATGTCTCATATTCTCAGCTTCGCGCTGCTTGCGCTCGCTCCCGCGGCATCGGCCTCGACCGATACCGAGCCGGCGACCAGCATCGTCCATACCGCCGATCTCGATTTGCGGAGCGCCCAGGGCGTGCTTCGGCTCCAGCGGCGGGTCGACCGGGCAGTGCAGCGGGTATGCCGCATCGCCAACCCTACCAACCCGATGGTCCTGCGGATCGGGCGCGAATGCGTGTCGGGCACCTATCTGCGAGTCCAGCCGCAAGTGGCCAGCGTGATCCAGTCCGCCCGGCAGCGCGGACAACTCGCGAGTGCGGCACCGATCACGGTCCGCTGATCCCCTCTCCCTCGCGCACCTCAGGGCCGGGAGCGATCCCGGCCCGCCTTTTCCCCACGGAAAAGGGGCCGGAAGCAGCTGCTCCCGACCCCTCATATCCTTCGCCAGTGCCGAGGCTTTAGATCGCCGCGACTTCCGCCACGTCGACCTTGACGCCCGGGCCCATCGACGAGCTCAGCGCGACCTTGCGGACATATTTGCCCTTGGCGCCGGCCGGCTTCGCCTTGATCACGGCGTCGACCAGCGCGTCGAAGTTCGCGCGCAGGTCCTCGGCCGGGAACGACGCCTTGCCGATGCCCGAATGGATGATGCCCGCCTTCTCGACGCGATATTCGATCTGGCCGCCCTTGGCCGCCTTGACCGCTTCGCCGACGTTCATCGTCACCGTGCCGAGCTTCGGGTTCGGCATCAGGCCCTTGGGGCCCAGCACCTTGCCGAGGCGGCCGACCAGGCCCATCATGTCGGGCGTGGCGATGCAGCGATCGAAGTCGATCTTGCCGCCCTGGATGGCGTCCATCAGGTCTTCCGCACCGACGACGTCTGCGCCTGCTGCCGTGGCTTCCTCAGCCTTGGCGCCGCGGGCGAACACGCCGACGCGCACGGTCTTGCCGGTGCCCTTGGGCAGCGTCACGACGCCGCGGACCATCTGGTCGGCGTGGCGCGGATCGACACCCAGGTTGAGCGCGACTTCGACGGTCTCGTCGAACTTCGACGTGGCGTTCGCCTTCACGATGCCGATGGCTTCGTCGACGCCGTGGAGCTTGTCGGCCGGAACGGTCCAGGTCTTCTGCTTCTTGGTCAGCTTAGCCATGATATCAGCCCTCCACCACTTCGAGGCCCATCGCGCGGGCGGAGCCTTCGATGATCTTGGTCGCTGCCTCGATGTCGTTGGCGTTCAGGTCCTTCATCTTGACCTGGGCGATTTCGCTCAGCTGCGAGCGCTTGATCTTGCCGGCAACCGACTTGCCCGGCTCCTTCGAGCCCGACTTAAGGTTGATCGCCTTCTTGATCAGGTAAGTCGCCGGGGGCGTCTTGGTCTCGAACGAGAACGAACGGTCCGCATAGACGGTGATCACCGTAGGAAGGGGCGTGCCCTTCTCGGTGTCGCCGGTCGACGCGTTGAACGCCTTGCAGAATTCCATGATGTTGACGCCGCGCTGACCCAGCGCAGGGCCGATCGGGGGCGACGGGTTTGCAGCGCCCGCGGGCACCTGCAGCTTGATATAGCCGGTAATCTTCTTTGCCATGTCACTCTCTTTCAGGGCACCGCAATGGGCGCCCGATCAAGTTTAGCGGTTCAGTCGGACGCTAGCGTCCTCCCGCACGGTTTCCATCGCGATGCTTTGGAAGCGCGGGCGCATAGCGCAAAGCGCGCGCCGATGCAAACGGGCGAATCGCCGCTAAGTCGGCCGCCACGTGCCGCCTTGGGCGCGCGCCGCCGCACGCCTCTGCAACGAAAAAGGCCGGAGCCTCGGCCCCGGCCTTTCGTCGTCTTCAAATCCCGTGAGGGACGATCACTTGACGCGTTCGACGTCCTCGAAGCCAAGCTCCAGCGGCGTCGCGCGGCCGAAGATCGAGATCGAGACCTTGACGCGGCTCTTGTCGTAATCGAGCTCCTCGACCACGCCCGAGAAGGTCGCGAAGTTGCCGCTGGTGACCTTGACCGTGTCGCCGATATCGTAATCGACCTTGACGCGGGCCTTGGGCGCGGCGGTTGCCGCCTCATCCTTGGTATTGAGGATGCGCGCGGCTTCGGCCTCGCTGATCGCCTGGGGCTTGCCCATCGAGCCGAGGAAGCCGGTCACCTTGGGCGTGTTCTTCACCAGGTGATAGACGTCGTCGTTCATGTCGAGCTTGGCGAGGACATAGCCCGGGAAGAACTTGCGCTCGGACTGAATCTTCTTGCCGCGGCGGACTTCGGTGACGGTCTCGGTCGGCACTTCCACCGACTCGACGAACCGGTCGAGGCTCATGCGGGCGGCGTCGGCCAGGATCTGGTCGCGGACCTTGCCCTCGAAGCCGGAATAGGCGTGGATGATGTACCAGCGCGACATGCTTAGCCCTTGGTTGCGAGGGTGAGGAGGAAGCGGACGACCGCGTCGAAGAAGCTGTCCACGCCGAGGAAGAAGATGCTGAGCAGCGTCGTCATGATCATCACCATCACGCCGGTCATGATCGTCTCGCGGCGCGAGGGCCACGTAATCTTCTTGGTCTCGGCCTGCACCTGCCGCACGAATTCGATCGGGCTCGTCTTCGCCACCTGGGCCATCCTCGTATTAAAAACTATGCCTTCAGCGAGGCATGGGTCCGCTGCCCGGTCCTTCGGAGGAACCGGTGCTTTCCCATCACGCTGTTGGATTGGGATCGGTATCTAGCGAGTCGCCCCGGCGAACGCAAGCCGCGCGCGGATCAGAGATAGGCCACTGCCGCGAAGCCGCCGATCAGCAGCACCAGGAAGCCCCAGGCGAACAGGTTGAGCCGTTCTTCGATGAATGCCTGGACGGGCTCGCCATAGCGCTTGAGCAGCGCCGCGACGAGGAAGAAGCGCACGCCGCGGGTGATCGTCGCGAGCAGCACGAACAGCGCGAAGGGATAATGCGAGAGCCCGCTGGCAATCGTCACCAGCTTGAACGGGATCGGCGTGAGCCCCTTCACCAGGATCAGCGCCCAGCCATATTTATTGTACGCGGCGGTGAAGTCGTCGAACGCGTTGTGGCGGAAGAATTCGAGCATGGTGCGCGCGACGTCGGTCAGGAAATAGCCGATCGCATAGCCGAACATGCCGCCCACCACCGAGGCGAGCGTGCACACCGCGGCGATCTTATAGGCCTGGTCGCGCCGGGCGAGCACCATTGGCACCATCATCACGTCGGGCGGGACGGGAAAGAAGCTGCTCTCGGCGAACGAGACCGCGGCAAGGCTGCGGAGCGCGTGGCGGTGGTGCGCCATGCGCAGCACCCAATCGTACATGGCGCGAAACATGGGAGGCTCCTTAGCCTGCTTTTGGTGCAGTGCAAAAGCGTTCGCGGCGGACCGTTCAGCGCCGCCAGCGATAGACCGGCGGCGCGGTGATTTCGCGGACGGGCGCGGTGAGATCCGCGCCGCGCTTCGGATCGGTCCCCGCCGCCTGATCGACGAAGCCATAATAGACGCCGTGCGCCAGCGAGGCGCCGCGCTGCTCGACATCGCCGATCAGTTGCGCGGTGCCCGAGAGCACGATGCCGCGCTCGAACTCGCCGATGCCGGAGAACACCGTCGCGACGCGCGCCTCGTCCTGCACCACGGTATCGCCGCGGATCACCGACAATGCCTCGATCCGCGCCGTGCCGCGAACGCTGCCCGAAAGCACCCGGGCATGCGGGCCGACATAGGCAGTGGCGTCGACGCTGGCACCCGGAGCGACCCAGCCGCCGCCCCTGGGATGACGATGGCCGCCTGCGACCGGGGCGGGCGCGTCCGGCTGAAAGCCGTCGGGCAGCGCGCCGGCGAGCTCGACCATCCAGGGATAGCGGTAGATCGAATAATAAGGCTGCTCCCAGCGAATATGCTGGAACTGCGACGGCGTGCCGACGACGATCAGATAGACGCCCTGGTCACCCGGCTGGAGCGCGATGCTCGCTTGGCCATCGGCACCGCGCTGGAGCGGCGCATAGCGGCTCTTGCCCGCGGTATCGACCGCGACCAGCCCCCAGCGCCAGTCCGAATCCGGCGCGGGTATCGCCGCCGGCTCGTCGGCGAGGCCGGGGAGTGTGGCGACTGCGGATGCGGACTGGATCACGCCGCGGAAGGTCGCGGTGACGCGGGTAGCGCCGGCATCGGGGCGCAGCTTGACGAGATTATAGCCCCAGCGCTGCGGCGCCCAGTCGGCGGGGACGGCGAAACGGCGTGCGGCAAGGTCGATCGGGTCGAGCGCGGTGGTGCGCAGCGGCGAGTCCGGGCGTCCGTCATAGCCGCCATATTCGCGGCGATAGATCGCCCCCTGATCGGAGCCGTCGGGATTGGTATAGTCCCAGTTCGCGTTGTGCAGCGCCCAATCACCGAACGCATCGTTGAGCTGCGACGGCGTCCAGCCCTGGTTGCGCATCAGCACTTCCATCGGATCGGCGGTGGCAGCGTCGGGCGTGCCTTGCTTGGGCGCGCGCCGCCAGATGTCATTGACCGCGCCATAGCCAAAGCGGTCCTTCAGATATTCGAGGAACTGCCAGTTGCAGTAGCGCACCCGCGTCGAGCCGAAATAGAGGTGCGGATAATTCACCGATAGCACCGAGCAATGCGTGTTGCCGCGGAACTCGGGAAGCTGGGTGGTCATCCAATTGGCATGGCTCTCCCACAGCCATCCGCCATAGGGCGTGTCGCGGAACGATCCGGTGCCGCCCTGGAGCGAATGGGTGAGCTCGTGCGCCAGCCCGAACCGGTCCTTCAATCCGCCCGGCCCGATCCACATGCCGATATTGCCGGCATCGTCGACGCCGCCGGTCAGGCCGTAGCTGGCATCGATGAAGATGTTCGCCTTGCGCTTGGTTGCCGATGCGCAATCGGGTTCGGGGAAGTCGAGCGTGCCGAGGAAATAGGACCACACCGCTTCAAGGTGCGCGCCTGCGGCCTTGGCGACTTCCGCCGAGACGAGATCGCCTGCCCAGTGGAAGGCGAAATGCGGCGTCTCATAGCGCAGCGGCAGCTTGGCATTGGGGTCCGCCGGATTGGTCGCGACCGGCTTCCAGCTGCCGGCCACGCATTTGGCATTCTCCCCGGCCCAGGCCGGCGTCGCGGCGAGGATTCCGGCCAGAGCGAGGAGCATGCGCATCAACGCGGCGCCAGCTTGACGATCGTCGGCGCGCTGCCGAGCGGGATCGTATAGGCGTCGCGCTCCAGCGTGCCGGTGGAGGGCGTCAGCGCCTTGGCGCCCGGCACCGTCGTCTCGATCCGCAGCCGCGCGGTCGGGGTGGTGGCGGTGGCGGGATCGAGCGTCACGTTGATCGCGCCATTGACCGGCGTGTAGGTGACGTTGGCGATCTTGCCGGCGTCCAGCGTGATCCACGCGCCGGCCGGCGCGACGAACAGCCGCGATCGTGCGCCGTCCTTGGGCTGGATCTGCACGCCGTCCTTGCCCTGCGTCACGTCGCCGCCAAAGCCCAGCCAGCCCAGCGTCGGATCGTTGACCAGATAGGTCGCCGCGGTGAGCGCATGGCCGTAAAAGCCCATGCCATAGTCGCCGCTATACGGGTCCCATTTCATCATGTCGGGCCAGCTGTGGAAGGCCGCCGACGAGAAGCCGGTCTGATCGATATTGGTGATCCCACCCATCATGCCGCCATAGGCGACGCGCAGCAGATGGATGTCCTTGGGGTTGGCGCGATAGGCGTCGAACAGCGGGACGGCGTTGAGCGCCGAGCCGTAATGGTGGATCTGCCGCTCGATCCGCGGATATTTGCCGCCATAGAGGAAATCCCAATAGCGGCGGGCATTGCCGTTATAGCCCCAGCTCGGGATCGTCGGGTCATAGCCGAGGATCACTTCCTTGGTGACGTCCGCCTGTGGCTGATAACCGAAATAGCGCATCCAGGCATAGACTTCGGGCTGGCCGGTGGAGTCCCACGGCATTTCCGAACCGAACGGGAATTTGAGCGTGCGCCAATGGTCGGCGCGCTTCTTCATCAGCGCCTCCATGTCGGTGGCTTCGGCGGTCAGGCCCTCGCGCTTGAGGTCCTTGAGGATGTCGACGAAGACATCGCCTTCCATCAATCCGAACTCGGCATAATAAGGCGCGTCGCGCATCATCGCGACGGTGGTCTGGTACGCCTTGTCGAGATACCAGCGCCAGTCGTGCGTCTTGACCATGCCGGGATGGTTGCGCGCGGTGCGATAGAGCACCCAATGGCCGATCGCGACATGGGGATAGTTGTAGGCGCGGCCGAGATCGTTCGCGTCCTTTTCCTTCCACGACGTCCACGACTTCCACTTGTCCGCGTCCTGGTAGAGGTCGGGGAATTTGGCCGGGTCGTAATAGAACAGGCTCTTTTTGACCGCGCCCGCCTGGGGGCCGTCGGCGACCTGGAGGTTGCCGACCACGGTCTGCGTGACCAGCCGCTCGAGCTTGGCGACTTCGGCGGGCTCGGGGTTGTCGAGCTGCTTCATCGTCGCGGCGACCCACGAGCCGCCGCCGCCCTCGTCGCTCATCCCGGCGATCCACACGCGCGGCTCGACATCGACGATCTTCTTGGCCTCATTGTCATAGGTCAGGATCGCCGGCGAGCGGCCGAACTTGTCGCCCTTGCCCTCATACCATTGCTGCGTCGTCGAGAAGCGGCCGAGATCGGCCATCGTCTGCTCGAGCGGCTTGGTGACGAAATAGCTGACCGTCTGGACCTGGCCGTCGGCATAGGTGAGGGTCAGGCGCACCTGGCCCCATTGCCGGCCCTTGATGCTGAGCTTGGCCCAGCCCTTCTGGGCGCCGGCGGCGGTCGCCTCAACGGCGCCGGCCGGGAAACTCTCGATCCGCCGGATCGCGCTCGGCGCCTTGACGAACAGCGTCGCGCTCTGGTCCTGGGGGACGACATAGCCGGGGATGCCGATCGCGACCGGGCGCTTGTTGGCGATCAGGGTATCCTCGATTGCGCGGATGTTCGGCGTCTGGGTCATCCGCACGCCGACTTCGATCGTCTCGCCCGGCGCGAGGGTGCGGCCGGTGGGGGCGTTCCACTGCTCGCCCGCGTCCTTCCACTCGCGGTCGGCATAGCCGATGCTGTGGACGGTCCAGTCGTAAAAGCCCTCCGAGGTCTGGCCGCGCTGGCTCTTGTCGGTGAAGATCGAGCCCTTGGCCTCGCGCGGGTTCTTGAGCGGGGCATAGGCTTCGAGCGGGCTGCCCTTTTCGGGAAGCACGAGCAGCGCAGGCCCGGCGCCGTTGAGCCGCGTCACCTGCAGATAACCGGCGTCGCGCCCGATATAGGGATCGACGAAACTCGCCTCGGCATGCGCCTGGTCAAGGGTACGATCGGTGATGATATTATCAAACACCATCGGCATGCCGAGCGCGCCGATCTCGAGCGGCGTCTTGGCGGTGTTGGTGATGCGGAAACGCAGGCCGAGCAGGCCGGCCTCGTTGACCCAGCGGCGCTCGACCTTGAACGGCGCGTCGCCGCCCATGCTCTTGGTGATGTCCGCCGCGGCGATCACATTGCCCCCCGCGGGGAGCAGGCGGATCGGCTGGCGGGCATGCGCCGAGGCGAAGTCGCGCCATTCGCCGCCGGGCGCGCGGACGCGCAGATTGAGGTCGCCGATATGATTATAGCCGTCGCCGGCACGCTCGGGCTCGCGCGCGGTCGGCACGAAGCTGAACGCCGGCTCTGCGGCGGGGGACAGGCGCGCGAGCGTCTGGGTGTCGCTGCGCAGCGCGATTTCGAAGCTGCCGACCTTGTACGGCGTCGTGTGCACCGGCGCATAGACCGGCTTGGGCCGCTCCTGCGCGATCAGCGCGGTCGAGGACAGGCCGGCGAGGAGGAGCGCCGCGGGAGCGAAGGTACGGAACTTGGACATTGCGGTTCTCATTTCGTGACTGCGCCGATCGCGGGCGTGGCAGGGGCGGGCGCCGGTGCCGCGATGGGCAGTGGCAGCACCGGCGGCTTTTCGTCCAGCAGGTTGCGGGTGAAATAGTCGCGCAGCTTGCGCCAGAAGAACGGCTGGGCGACGCGGTGGGTGGTGTTGGGCAGGATCACCAGGTCGACGTCACGGCCGGCGGTGATCAGCGCATTGGCCAGGCGCAGGCTCTCGGTGACGGGGACGTTGTCGTCGATGTCGCCATGGATCAGCAGCAGCTTGCCGGTGAGGTTCCTGGCGACCGACATGTTGGAGTTGCGCTCCCACGTGGCTTCGTCGGGATTGCCCATCGAGACTTCGGGCCACCACGCCTTGTCTAGCCGCAAATCGTGGTTGCCCGACGAGGCGACCGCGACCTTGAAGAATTCCGGTCGGCGCAGCACGAAGCGCGCGGCGTCATAGCCGCCGGCCGAGCCGCCATAAACGCCCACCCGGGTGGCGTCGATATAGGGGTATTTCGCGGCCATCTGACGGATCATCGCGATATGATCGTCGAGCCCGACTTCGCCGAGATTCTGATAGGCGGGCAGGCGGAAGGCCTGGCCGCGGCGCGAGGTGCCGGTGCCGTCGATGCTGACCACGATCGCGCCCAATTGTGCGACGCTGCCGGCGCCCGCGGTGATCGCGCCGCCCCAGCTGGTCGGCACGTTGGTGGTGGTCGGGCCGGTATAGACCGCGTCGATGATCGGATAGCGGCGCTTCGGATCGAAGTTCGCCGGGCGCCAGATCATTCCGTAGAGCGGCGTCTTGCCGTCGGCCGCCACGCCGGTGAACGGCTCGGGCGGAGTGTAGCCCGTCGCGAACAGCGCGCTGGCGTCGGCGGTGGCGAGTTCGCTGACGATGCGGCCGTCCTGCGCGCTGCGCAGCACGGTGCGGGTCGGCACCGTCGGGCTCGACATCGCATCGATGAACCAGTTGCCGTCGGGCGACACCTCGACGCTATGATCCAGCGGCTCGGGGGTGAGCAGCAATGGCGGCTTGCCGTCGGCGGTCACCCGGTAGAGTGCGGTGTAATAGGGATTGCGGTCACGCTCGCGGCCGACGCCGGTGAGCAGAATGGTGTGCGCCTTGGCGTCGACATGGGCGATGTCGAGCACTTCCCATTCGCCACGCGTGAGCGGAATGCCGCCATCGGGATCGTCGGGACGAACGAGATACAGCTGGGCCCAGCCGGTCCGCTCGGAAATATCGAGCTCGCCGCCCAGATCGGGCGCGGGGCGCAGCGAGCTCGACGTCACCGTGACGATCGGCTTGACGGTCTCGCGCGCGACGACCGTCGCCTTGCCGGTCTTCGGATCGGCTTCGTAGACGACGAGCTGCTTGTAGCCGCGCTCGGTCCACTGGACGCGCGCTTTGCCGCCCGACCAGCCAAGATCGGGCGCAGCCGGATAGAGCAGCGATTCGCTCGGCACGTCGAGCGGGACGATCGTCGCGCGCTTGCGCTTCAGCGCGTCCTCGACATCGATCGCGAAGCGCGTTGCCTGAGGCAGCTTGGCCGCGCCGGCGAGCGGATATACATATTGGAAGCTGCGCGGATAGAAGCTGCCCGGCGGGTTTTCCTGGGTCATCGACAGCCGCGCGACGCCGCGCGTGTCGAGCCGCCAGCTGAGAATGCGGCGGCTATCGGGCGACCATTGCACCGACACTGGCATCTTGGGCTCTTCGGTACCCGCCTTGAGGATGTCGGCGAGCTGCGGGATCGAGCGACCATAGGGCTGCTCGCGGGTGCCGTCGCGGGTCAGTGCGACTTCGTGGTTCGACTTGCGATCGCGCGCGAACAGGTTGAAGTCGCGGGCCAGGATCTCGAAGCGACCGTCGGGCGAAACCGCGCCTTCGCCTTCGGGATCGCCCTTCTTCGCCTCGGCGAGCACGCCTGCGGCGTCGAGCGTCAGCCGCCGCTCGTCGAGCGTGAAGGTCAGCACATTGTCCTTGGCGCTATAGTCGGCCTCTTCCAGCCGCAGCATCGCCGCGTCGAGTTCCTGCCCGGCCATCTGGCTGATCAGGACGGCCAGCCGCGCTTCGTTGATGATCGACCGGCTCTGGCGCGTGGCGAGGTCGTAATAGACGATGTCGCGCTTGCCCAGGCTGCCGAGCCGATAGAGGATTCCCGCGCCATCGCGAGTAAAGGACGCGCGCAAGTCAGCGTTGACGATGGATTTGTCGAGCTGCGGACGTAGATAGCTGTCGGCGCGGGCATAGCGCTCGGCGATTGTCGGGGTGGGCGCCGGTGTGGCCGCCGGCTGCGGCGTCGATTGCGGCGTTGGGCCGTTGCCCAGCAGCAGGAGGGTAGCCAAGGCTCCGACGCCGAAGCGCATCGGCAAGCCGGTAAAAGTTAGATTGTTTCGCATTTGGCGCCTCCCTGCGCTGCCACATAACGCAAGCTTCGCTGCGCGCTCAACAAAATTATACCGTATATTTTATGCCGTGCTTGCGTTTGCGCTAATGCGGGCTAGCGTGAGAGATAGGGGCGCTGTTCAGGAGATCGGCATGGCCAAGCTATTATTCCTGCTTCCACTTGCGTTGCCGCTGATGTCAGCGGCGGCCCCCCAGAAGGCCAAGAATGGCAGGCAATGCGTGATTGCCTCGGGGCTGGCCGCGCCGGTCGTGCGCGATGATGGCCGGGTCTATTTCCGCGGACAGCCCGATCCCAAGCGCTCGTATATCGCGGTGTTCAAGGGCGGACGCTGCCTTGGGATGAACCGCTTCGCCACCGTCGTGGTTGAAACGACCGGGGCCGGCTATTGCGAAGGCGACAAGCTGCGCGCACTGAACCTGCCGAGCACGATCCCCGGACCCATCTGCGTGCTCGATCATCTCGAGCCCTTTGCCGGCGATGTCGACGACTGATTCCGCGATTGGGATTGACGCTCCGACAGGCCGGCGATAATCGTATACGGTATTCTGCGGAGAATTTGATGCGACCGATGTCTGCCTCGCGCCGGGAACTCATGATCGGCGCGGCCGTGCTCGCTTTTGGTGCAAAGGCCGGCGTCGCCCGCGCCGCGGCCAAGGCGCTCGCCCCAACCGGCATCAAGCCGCTGCCGCTCAGCGCAGTGCGGCTGCGGCCTTCCGATTTCGCGACCGCGGTCGAGGTCAACCGCAACTATCTGCATCGGCTCAGCCCCGATCGGCTGCTCCACAATTTCCGCAAATATGCCGGTCTTGAGCCCAAGGCGGCGATCTATGGCGGGTGGGAGAGCGACACGATCGCCGGCCACACGCTGGGCCATTACATGACTGCGCTGGTGCTGACCTGGCAGCAGACCGGCGATGCCGAAATGCGCAAGCGCGCCGACTATATCGTCGACGAACTCGCCGAGGCGCAGGCCAAGCGCGGCACCGGCTATGTCGGCGCGCTCGGCCGCAAGCGGAAGGACGGCACCGTCGTCGACGGCGAAGAGATCTTCGGCGAAGTGATGAAGGGCGAGATCAAGTCCGGCGGGTTCGATCTCAACGGCTCCTGGTCGCCGCTCTATACGGTGCACAAGCTGTTCGCCGGGCTGCTCGACATCCATGGCGCCTGGGGCAACAAGAAGGCGCTGACCGTCGTCGAAGGGCTGGGCGGCTATTTCGAGCGCGTGTTCGCCGCGCTCACGCCCGCGCAGATTCAGGAAGTGCTGGGCTGCGAATATGGCGGGCTCAACGAGAGCTATGCCGAGATGCACGCACGGACCGGCAACCCGCGCTGGCTCAAGATGGCCGAGACGCTCTACGACACGCGCGTGCTCGATCCGCTGAGCAACCGCGAGGACAAGCTCGCCAATTTCCACGCCAATACCCAGGTGCCCAAGCTGATCGGGCTCGCCCGCATCTATGACATCACCCATGACGAGAAGCGCCGCACCGCCGCGACCTTCTTCTGGGAGCGCGTCACCGGGCACCACAGCTTCGTGATCGGCGGCAATGCCGATCGGGAGTATTTCTTCACGCCCGATACGGTCGCCGATCACATCACCGAGCAGACCTGCGAGCATTGCAACACCTACAACATGCTCAAGCTGACGCGGCACCTCTATGGCTGGCAGCCCGACGGTGCGCTGTTCGACTATTATGAGCGCGCGCATCTCAATCACGTGATGGCGGCGCAGGACCCGGCGACGGGCGGCTTCACTTATATGACGCCGCTGATGACCGGCAGCGAGCGCGGCTATTCGACGGTCGACGACGATGCCTTCTGGTGCTGCGTCGGCAGCGGGATGGAGAGCCATTCGAAGCATGGCGAATCGATCTTCTGGGAAGACGATGCCGGCGGCCTGACGGTCAATCTCTACATCCCGGCGGACGCCGACTGGGCGAAGCGCGGCGCGTCGCTGCGGCTCGAGACCAACTATCCGTTCGAGGGCGAATCCAAACTGACCTTCGCCAAGGTCAAGTCGGCCAAGTTCCCGGTGGCGCTGCGCGTTCCCGGCTGGGCCGCAGGCAAGGCCGTCGTCGCCGTGAATGGGGCGGCCGTAACCCCCGAATTTGCGCGCGGTTATGCGATCGTCGACCGCCGGTGGAAGGCCGGCGACACCGTGTCGATCACGCTGCCGCTCGACTTGCGGATCGAGTCGGCGCCGGGCGACGAGAACACGATCGCGCTGCTGCGCGGGCCGATGGTGCTCGCCGCCGATCTCGGCCCGAAGGAAGCCAAATGGGAGTCGGCCGATCCGGCGCTGGTCGGTGCGGATCTGCTCGCCGGCTTCACGCCCAGCGACGCTGCCAAGGGGCTCTACGCCACTAAGGGCGTGGTGCGCCCTGGCGATTTGCCGTTCGTGCCCTTCTATCGCCAATATAACCGCCGCAGCGCGACCTATTTCAAGCGCTTCTCCGAAACCGCCTGGGCGGCTGAGGAAAAGGCGTTCCTGGCGGAACAGGCTCGGCTCAAGGACATCGCCGCGCGCTCGGTCGACGTCATGTTCCTCGGCGAGATGCAGCCCGAGCGCGACCACAGCCTTACTTCGGACCAGTCCTGGCCGGTTACCTATCGCGGTCGGCAGGGGCGCGACGTGCGCCCCGGCGGGTTCATGGAATTCACGCTGAAGACCAAGCCCGGTCCGCTGATCCTGCAGGCAAGCTATTGGGGTGGCGAGCGCAAGCGCAGCTTCGATATCCTCGTCGACAATGTGAAGGTGGCCACCCAGACGCTCGACAATGACAAGCCGGGCAAGTTCTTCGACGCCGAATATCCGCTTCCCGAGGCGCTGACCAAGAGCAAGGCCTCGGTGAAGGTGCGGATCGTGCCGCACGACCGCAACACCGCGGGCCCGGTGTTCGGCGTCCGCCTGTTCACGGCCAAGCCGGGCGCCAAGATTTGAGCGAGACGAATGCGGGCGTGGCGATGACGCTCGACGAATTGCGCATGCTCGCCCGCACCAAGCTGGTCGCGGCCGGGCTGGCGCAGGATCACGCCGATGCCGTCGCCGAGACGATGGTCGCCGGCGAGCGCGACGGCTGCGCCAGCCACGGCATCTACCGGCTGCTGGTGGCGGACCGCAGCATCCGGGCGGGTGTCGTCGTCCCTGATGCGGTGCCCTCGGTCTCGGAGCCCAAGCCGGGGCTGGTCAGCGTCCATGGCGGCGGCGGGTTCGCCCAGTTGGCGTTCGCGCGCGGCATGCCGCTGCTCGTCGAAAAGGCGCGCGCCAACGGGATCGCCGCGATGGCGCTCAACAATGTCGTCCATTTCGCGGCGCTGTGGCCCGAGGTCGAGGCGCTCGCCGAGCAGGGGCTGGTCGCGCTCGCTTTCACCCCCAGCCACGCCTGGGTTGCGCCGGCGGGCGGCACCAAGCCGGTGTTCGGCACCAACCCGATCGCGTTCGGCTGGCCGCGCCCGGGGCGCGAGCCCTTCGTGTTCGATTTCGCCACCAGTGCGGTGGCGCGCGGCGAGATCGAATTGCACCGGCGCGAGGGCAGGGCGATCCCGGCCGACTGGGGCGTCGATGCGGACGGCAACGCCACCACCGATGCCAAGGCCGTGCTCGACGGTGCGATGCGCACCTTTGGCGGCCACAAGGGCTCGGCACTTGCGGCGATGGTCGAACTGCTTGCCGGCCCGCTGATCGGCGACATGACCAGCGCGGAATTGATTGCCGCCGACGAGGGGCGGGGGGATCGCCGATCGGCGGCGAACTGATCCTCGCGATCGATCCGGCGGGGTTCCTCGGCCAGGCGGTGCAGGGGCATCTCGAACGCGCGGAGGCGATGTTCGACGCGATCGAAGGGCAGGGCGCGCGGCTGCCGTCGCAGCGGCGCTATGCAGCGCGCCGACGCAGCCTGGCGGACGGCGTCACCGTCCCGGCGGCGCTATATGCGGACATTATGGCAATCGGAGTTTGAAGATGCGGGCATGGCGTAGGGCGGCAGTGTTGCTGACGGGCGTGGCGACGCTATCTGCAGGGGCCGGCGCCGCCATTCCCGCAGGCTCGGCCGATGCCCAGTTCAAGAAGCTCTACACTGCGGAATATGAATGGCGGCAGCGCCAGCAGGCGCCGAACGAAGATAGCCCCAAGGACCAGAAGCCCGGCCTGCCCGATATCGGCCCCGCTGCGCAGGCAGAGAAGCTGGCACGCTGGACCGCGACGCTTGCCGCACTGTCGAAGATCAAGCCCTCGGCGCTGTCGCCGGCCGAGCAAGTGAATTACGCGGTCTATAAGGGCCAGATCGAGGCGCTGCTCGCCGAGCAGAAATATCGCGAATATGAAAAGCCGCTCAACGCGGATTCGAGCTTCTGGGGCGATATCGCAGAATCCGCGCGTGGTAATTTTGTTCGCGAGAAAGACTATCGCGATTATATTTCGGTGCTTCGCGACCTGCCGCGCTATTACGACCAGCAGATCGTCAATATGCGCGCCGGGCTCAAGCGCGGCTTCACTCAGGCGCGGATCACGCTGCAGGGCCGCGATGCCGGCGTCGCCAAGGTCGTCGAGGCCAAGACGCCTGCGGACTCGCCCTTCTTCGCGCCCTTCGCCAAATTCCCGTCGAGCATCCCGGCGGCGACTCAGGCAGAGCTGCGTGCCGCGGGGGAGGCGGCGATCCGCGAGGCAGTGGTGCCTGCCCACGCCAAGCTGCTCGCCTTCCTGCGCGACGAATATATCCCTGGCGCGCGTACCAGCCTGGCGGCATATGACCTTCCCGACGGGCGAGCCTATTACCAGTCGAAGGTCTCCGAATATACTACGCTGCCCCAGACGCCCGAGCAGGTCCACGCGATCGGCCTGGCCGAAGTCGCCAAGATCCGCGCGCGGATGCAGGACGTGATGACGTCGGTCGGGTTCAAGGGCGATCTGGCTGCCTTCCTCCACTTCCTGCGCACCGATCCGCAATTCTACGCCAAGACTCCGCAGGCGCTGCTCGACCGCGGCGCCTGGATCGCCAAGACCTTCGACGGCAAGGCGGCGAAGTATTTCGGACGGCTGCCGCGCAGCCGCTTCGCGATCATTCCGGTGCCGGACGACATCGCTCCCTTTTACACCGGGGGGCGCGGCGGGCCGGGCGTCTATCTGATCAACACCTATAATCTGCCGGCGCGGCCGCTCTACTCGCTGCCGGCGCTGACGCTCCACGAAAGCGCTCCGGGCCACGCCTTCCAGATGCCGCTCGCCGCCGAGAACAAGGATCTGCCGGCGTTTCGCCGCGACACCTATCTCTCGGTCTATGGCGAGGGCTGGGCGCTCTATTGCGAGGCGCTGGGCGAGGAAATGGGGATGTACGAGACGCCGTACGATCTGTTCGGCATGCTCAGCTATCAGATGTGGCGCGCCGCGCGGTTGGTGGTCGATACCGGCATCCACGCCCAGGGCTGGAGCCGCGAACAGGCGCAGAAATATCTTCACGACAATACCGCGCTCGCCGATCACGAGATCGAGACCGAAGTCGATCGCTACATCGCGTGGCCCGGCCAGGCGCTGAGCTACTACACCGGCGAGCTGGCGATCCAGAATGCCCGCGCCCGCGCCGAAAAGGCATTGGGCGGCAAGTTCAACATTCGCGCCTTCCACGATGCGGTGCTCGCGCTCGGATCGGTGCCGGTGCCCGAGATCGACCGCCGCGTCGACCAGCTCATCGCTGAGGGCGGCAAGGGCCCTTATCCGGACGAGGAATGACATGAAGGTTTTGCCGTTCCTCGCGCTGCTCGCGGCGTTCCCCAATGCTGCCTGCGCGCAGTCCGGGCCCGCGCCCGAAACGCTGACGAGCAAGGGCAATCCGATCCTCGCCGACGGCCGCTATTACACCACCGATCCGGCGCCGCTGGTCGATGGCGACACGCTCTATATCCTCACCGGCCGCGACATGGCCGACGCCGAGGTCAACGACTTCATCATGCCGGAATGGCAGATGCTGGCGACCCAGGATCCGGCGTCGCATCGCTGGCAGCATTGGCCCGGCTTCATCCGCCCCGAGAATGTCTTTGCCTGGGCCGAGCCCGCGCGCGCCTATGCCGGGCAGATCGTCAAGGGCGCAGACAAGCGCTTCTATTTCTATGCCCCGGTGTTGGAGAAAGACAGCGACGCCAAGGACCGTTTCGCGATCGGCGTCGCCGTGGCGGACAGCCCGCTCGGGCCGTGGAAGGACGCGCATCCCGCCGGGCCGATCGTCTCGCAGAAGGTGCCCGAGGCCAACGACATCCAGAATATCGATCCCACCGTGCTGCTCGACGACGATGGCCGGGTCTATCTCTATTGGGGCACGTTTGGGCAACTGCGCGGCATGGAGCTCGCGCGCGACATGGTCACGCCCAAGGGGCCGGAAAAACGCATCGAGGGGCTGACCGGCTTCTTCGAGGCGCCTTGGATCCTGAAGCGCAAGGGCGTCTATTATATGCTCTACGCTGGCAACAAGGCGGGGCCGGACAGCGCCTGCACCCCTGCGGTCTATTATGCCTGCCAGGCTTATGGCACGGCGACGTCGCCGCTGGGGCCGTGGACCTATCGCGGTGTCGCGCTCAAGCCGGTCTCGTCGACCACTTCCCATGCCGGCGTCGTCGAGTTCAAGGGCAAGTGGTATATGGCGTACCACACAGCAGACGCCGTGGCCGGCGGCCATTTCCGCCGCAGCGTCGCGATCGACCAAGTCGAATGGGACGACAGCGTCATCCCCGCGGCGATCCGCCCGGTGGTGCCGACCCGCGCGCCGCAGCCCGCGCCCGCGCCGACCCGCAACATCGCCGGGGCGGCGTCGGCAGTCTCGTCCAACATGGTGCCGCTGCAATATTGGATCGGCGCGCTCAACGACGGCAAGGTGCGCGCCAATCCGCTCCCTCCCGAGATGTGGGGGACGTGGAACGGCAAAAATCCCCAGAACGCCTGGGTCGAATATCGCTGGCGCAAGCCAGTCACGATCGACGGCTCGCGGATCTATTTCTTCGCCGATCAGCCCGCCGGGTCGGGGATCGGCGTCGCCCCGCCCGCGTCGTGGCACCTCGAATATTGGGATGGTGCGTGGAAGCCGGTCGCCGCAGCCGGGGGCTATGGCGCCGTGCCCGGCGCGTTCCAGGATGTCCGCTTCGCGCCGGTGACGACGCGCTGTCTGCGCGCGGTGTTCGATGCGTCGCGCGCGAACGGCACGTCCGCGGGCCTCGGCGTCGAGGAATGGGAAGTGCTGGCGCCGCGCGCGATTGTGCCAGCGGCAGCGCCGAGCGTGGCGGCGCCGGCCTGCGACTGATTTGCACCACTCCCCGCTTGCAGGGAGGGGGTCGCGTCAACAAACCTCGGCCGTGTTCGTTGGGATCGGCCCCGGCGGCACCCGCGCAGGGTGCTTGTAGAAGGGGTCGCCCGGCAGATGGTGGCGCTCGCCATACACCGCGCGCAGCACGTCGGCGAGCGCGGGGTCGTGGCGGGTCAGGTCGGCGTCGGAAAGGATGCGAACCCCGTTCACCACCGCGAGCTTGTTCGAATTGAACCAGAATTGCGTGCCCTCGGCCCAATATTCCTGGATTGTCGTCGCGCCATATTCGCCGGTCCACAGCCCCTTTTCTTGGGATGCGGCATAGGCCTTCTCGACCCGGGCATAGAGCGCGGTATCGGCGGCCTCGACTGCGTAGAGGATCGCGTGCGAGAATTCGTGGACGAGGATCGTCTCGCCATAATATTTGGTGCCGGGCACCGCGAGGAGGTTCTCGGTCGCGGCGCTGGTCAGCAGCCCGCCCATGCCGCGGGCCCGCTTGCCCCAATATTCGCGGTCGGTCAGCCGACCGATGCGCTCGTCATAATGTTTGCGCTCGCAGCGGGTGAGCCGCGGATCGTCGAGCGCGGGCTTCTTCCAGTCGCGCTGCTCGGGAACGTCGGTGGTCAGTTCGTCGACCCCCATCACCATCACGCGCTGCCCGGATTTGACCAGCTGGCGCGCCAGATCGGGCCGGCGCGCAAGCATCGATACCATCATCCGCCGCGCAACCTGCAGCGCTTCGTCGGGCACTGCGGAGGAGGCCGAGACCGGGATGCCCGCCGCATCGACCGACTTGACGTAAAAGGCATCGAGCCCCGCCGGTGCCGGTCCGATCGGGGCAGGGCGTGCGGCGCATGCAGAAAGCGCCACGGTCGCAAGCAAGATCGCGGCGCGCTTCATGCGAACGGCCGATCGATGGAATGCTGCGGCTCGGTGAACCACGCCGCGCCGGTCTCGGTAACGTACATATGGTCCTCCAGCCGAATCCCGTACCGATCGGGAACGACGATCATCGGTTCGTTCGAGAAACACATGCCGGGCGCCAGCGGCGTGCGGTCGCCGCGGACGAGATAGGCGGGTTCGTGGATCGCCAGGCCGATGCCGTGGCCGGTGCGGTGCGGCAGGCCGGGAAGGCGATAGTCCGGCCCGAGCCCCGCCTTTTCGAGCACGGCGCGCGCGGCATAATCGACGCTCTCGCACGGTTCGCCCGGCCGGCATGCCGCGAAGGCGGCGGCCTGGGCTTCCTTTTCGAGATCCCAGGTGGCGCGAATGGCGTCGCTCACTTGGCCGAAGGCATAGGTCCGCGTGATGTCGGAATGATAGCCGTCGATCGTGCAGCCGGTGTCGATCAGCACCAGTTGGTCTTCCTCCAGCGCCTGATCGCCGGGCAGGCCGTGCGGGAAGGCAGTGGCGGTGCCGAACTGCACCGCGCAGAAGGTCGAGCCTGCCGCGCCGAGCGCCCGGTGCGCATCGTCGATGAACCGCTTGACCACGCTTGCGCGGATGCCCGGCGTCAGGATGCGCGCGGCGCGCCGATGAACTTCGAGCGTCATCGTCTTGGCCTGCTGCATCAAGGCGAGCTCTGCCGGCGACTTGATCATCCGCAAGGCGTCGATCACCGGCGCCGCAGAAAGCGGGCGGAAGGCAGCGCCCAGCAATTCCGACCACAGGAACGGCAGCAACGGGTCGATCGCTAGCACGGCGTCGCGTGCCAGCACTTCCGTGATCAGCTTGACCGGGCTTTGATCCTCCTCCCACAGCAGCAACTCGGCGTCGATCGCCAGCTCCGCCTCCAGTGATCCGCGCTCGAACGCCGGGCATACGATCCACGGCTTGCCGCTTTTGGGGAGCAGCATCGCCACCAGCCGCTCGGTCGGCGACCAGGTCACGCCGGTGAAATAGCGCAGGCTCGGCCCGGCATGGACCAGCAGCGCATCGGCGCCGATCGCGTCGAGCCGCTCGCGCGCCGACTCGATCCGGGTATTGCGCTCGTTCAGGCTGATCCGCGGCGCGGGGGCCTCCCAGGTACGAAGCGACGCCAGCTCCGCTTCGATCGTCGATCCGCCGATGGTCATTTACGTCCTCCCTTGCCGCCGAATTGATCAAGGTCGAACGGCGTGATGTCGATTTTTGGTGTCTTTTCGCTGGCTATCGCGGTGATCAGCTCGGCAGTGATCGGGGCAAGCGTAAGCCCGAGATGCTGGTGCCCGAAGGCGTAGAGCAGATTGCCCGCACGGCGCGAGCGGCCGATCGCCGGCAGATAGTCGGGCAGGGTGGGCCGCGCGCCCATCCAGCGCGTGAAGGGCGGGCGCATCGGTAGGCCGAGTTCGGCAACATGTCGCTCCAGCCGCCCCCATTTGCGCGGATCGGGCGGGGCATCCGGTGTGTCCAGCTCGACGAAGCTCGCCGCCTGTACGGTGTCCCGATAGCGTGTGACGATCATCGATCGATCTTCGAAGACGATCGGCACATCGATCGGCCAGTCCTGCACGGCAGCGCGGATATGATAGCCGCGCTCGGCGATGATCGGCGCGCGGTGCCCGGCGGCCTCGACCAGCGGCTTGCTGCGCACCCCGGCGGCGATCAGGACGAGATCGGCCTCGTGCCCCGGCACCTGCGCCAGCCCCTTGTCGATGGCGAGCATTGCCGATGCGCGACCGATTGCGCCGCCTTGCGCAGTCACGTCGCGTTCGAGTGCGTCAGCGAGCAAGCCGAGATCAGCGACCCGGCCGGTCCCTGAGAATCGAGCCGCACCGGCGATCGATGCGCTGCTGATCGCGCGGACCCGGGCGATATCTTGCGGTGCAGCATCGTCCAGCGTCGCGGTGCCGATATCGGCGGCGGCCCAGCCCGCTTTGCCCGCGGCGGCGCTGCGCGCGTCTTCCCAGACGACGAGATGGCCCTCGGTGCGGAGCAATTCCGTGGCCCAGGGAGCCCGCTGCCAGGCGGGGAGCGCTTCGGCGAGCAGGCTGCGCAATGCCTCGCTGCCGCTGGCGAAAGCCGCGGGGCGCGCCGCGGCGAGGAAGCGCAGCGCGAAGGGCAGCCAGGCGCCGATCGCCCGCGGCGGCAGATCGAGCGCGCCGCCGGCGGAAAACCGCCGCCGCCACGCCGATTTGACGCTGCGCATCGACGCCAGCGGCGCCACCTGCTCGGTGGCGATATGCCCGGCATTTCCCCAGGACGCGGCCTCGCGCGCCGACGATGCCTCCAGCACGGTGACTGCATGCCCTGCCCGCAGCAGCGCCGACGCACAGCTCAGCCCGACGACACCGCCACCAATGATCGTAATGCGCGTCACGGCTATCCTCTATTGCAACGCAAAAAACCGTATCGTATACGTTATTCAACTTCAAGAACGGGGTATCAAATGACGATCGGATGGAAGGGCGTTTTTCCTGCGGTGACGACTCAGTTGCGGGAGGACCTGTCGATCGACCTGGCGGATACGCAACGTGTGGTGGACGATTTGATCCGTGACGGCGTGACGGGAATTATCGCGCTGGGCACGGTGGGTGAGAATAACTCGCTGGATTTTGACGAGAAGGTAAGCGTGCTCACTGCGCTCGTCGAGGTGGTCGCCGGCCGCGTGCCCGTGGTCACCGGGGTTTCGGAATACGACACCCGCCGCGCGGTGCGCTATGCCCAGGCAGCTGAGAAGATCGGTGCCGACGGCCTCATGCTGCTGCCGCCGATGGTCTATGTGCCCAAGGCGCACGAGCTGGTCGCGCACTTCAAGGGCGTTGCCGATCAGACCGGCCTGCCGATCATGTTGTATAACAACCCGCCCGCCTATCGCACGACGATCGACGCCGAGGTGCTCGAGGCGCTGGTCCCGGTAAAGAATATCGTCGCGGTCAAGGAATCGGCGCCCGACACGCGCCGCTTCACCGATTTCCGCAACGCGTTCGGCGATCGCTACGTGCTGTTCGCCGGGCTCGACGACGTCGCCCTCGAAGGACTTTTCCTCGGCGCGCAGGGTTGGGTCTCGGGCCTTACCAACGCCTTCCCCAAGGAGTTGGTCGAGCTCGTCGCGGCCTATGAGCGCGGCGATTATGCCAAGGCGCTGGAAATCTATCGCTGGTTCATGCCGCTGCTCCATCTCGATGCCGAGCATGACCTAGTGCAGTCGATCAAGCTGGCCGAGCAGGTGATGGGCCGCGGCTCTGAACGCGTTCTGCCGCCGCGCTATCCGCTGGAGGGCTTGCGCCGTGCCGAAGTGATCGCGATGGTCGAGAAGGCCGCGGCGACGCGGCCCGATCTGAGCATTTCCAAGGCAGCCTGACGAGCACAATGCGGCACACCTTCTTCTGCATCGACGGCCACACTGCCGGAAATCCGGTCCGGCTGGTGGCCGGGGGGCGCCGCTGCTCAAGGGCGCGACGATGTCGGAGCGGCGCCAGGATTTCCTGGCGCGCTTCGACTGGATCCGCACCGGATTGTGCTTCGAGCCGCGCGGGCACGACATGATGTCCGGCGGATTCCTCTATCCGCCGACGCAGGCCGACAGCGATGTCGGTATCCTGTTCATCGAGACCTCGGGCTGCCTGCCGATGTGCGGCCATGGTACGATCGGCATGGTCACCTTCGGGCTCGAGCATGGGCTGATCCAGCCCGCGGTGCCGGGCAAGCTGCGGATCGAAGTGCCCGCGGGGGTGATCGACATCGCCTATGCCCGCGAGGGCGACAAGGTGACGTCGGTACGCATCACCAATGTGGCCTCCTATGTCGCGGCGCGCGGGATCCAGGTCGATGTCGAAGGCATCGGCCCGCTTTCGATCGACGTGTCCTATGGCGGCAATTACTATGCGATCATCGAGCCGCAGGGAAACTACACCGGGCTCGACGACCTGGGCGCGTCGCGCATCATCGATCTCAGCGGCCGCATCCGCGAGGCAGTACGTGCCAAGTTCGAGCCGGTGCATCCGCTCGATCCCACGATCCGCGGCGTCAGCCATATCCTGTGGGCGGACAAGCCGCGCGGAGACGGTGCCGACGGCCGTAACGCCGTGTTCTACGGCGACAAGGCGATCGACCGCAGCCCGTGCGGCACCGGGACCTCGGCGCGCCTTGCCCATCTCGCCGCGTCGGGAAAACTGGCGGTAGGCGAACGCTTCGTCCATGAAAGCTATATCGGCAGCCACTTTATCGGCCGTGTCGAGGCGGAGACCCGCCTCGGCGATCAGCCCGCGATCATCCCGTCGGTGGAAGGCTCGGCAATCGCCACGGGTTTCAACACGATCTGGATTGATCGCGCGGACGCGTTCTGGGAAGGATTTCAAGTCAAATGACAGATCCGCTGCCGCGCCGCCTGGCCGAAATCCCCGCGGATTCTACGCAGAAAGGGGCAGGGATGAGCATCGTCGTACGTACGCTGGCAGAGCGGGTCTTCGAGATCGTTCGCGAACAGATCGTGACGGGGCGTTTGCCCGACAATCTGCCGATCCGCCAGGATGCCCTCGCCACCGAGCTCGGCGTCAGCAAGATCCCGCTGCGCGAGGCACTGGCTCGGCTCGAACATGAGGGGCTGCTCACCAGCCACGCCAATCGCGGCTATTTCGTCCAGCCGATGTCGGCCGGGCAGGTCGATGAAATCTATGTTCTCCGCCTCGCGATCGAGCCGCCCGCCGCGGTCTATGCCGCCGAGCGCGCGACCGAGGCCGATCACGCCATTGCGATCGATGCGTTCCACAAGCTCGACGGCGCCGCGGCGACCAATCTCGCCGAAGTGGCAGTGCTCAACCGCAACTTCCACACCGCGCTGGTGCGCCCCGGCGGGCGCCTGCTCACGACCCAGCTCGTAGAGCGGCTCTCGATCCTCGCCGAACGCTATGTCGTCGCGCATCTCCAGCCGGCGGGACGCGAATTGCGCGCGCATCAGGAGCATCAGGATCTGCTCGACGCCTGGTTGGCGCGCGACGGCAGGAAGCTGACGGCGCTGCTCACCGAGCATCTTCAAGGCACGCTAGACGACCTTCGCCAGCAATTCAGTTCGGCGACCTAGGCGTCCAATATTTTCTGGGGGAATGGCATGTTTGGTCCGCGCAAGTCGCTCGATTCCGTTACGAAGCATGCCGAGGGCCACGCACTCGCCAAGACGCTTAGCTGGCCGCATCTGATCGCGCTGGGGGTCGGCGCGATCGTCGGGACCGGGATTTATACACTCACCGGCGTCGGCGCCGAGCGCGCCGGTCCGGCGGTGATCCTCGCCTTCGCCATCGCCGGCGCGGTGTGCGCCTGCGCGGCGCTGGCCTATGCCGAGCTCGCGACGATGATCCCCGCTGCGGGCAGCGCCTATACGTTCAGCTATGCCGCGCTCGGCGAGACGATCGCCTGGGTGGTCGGCTGGAGCCTGGTGCTCGAATATTCGCTCGCCTGCTCCACTGTGGCGGTCGGCTGGTCGGGCTATCTCGTCGGCTGGCTGCATGCCGCCGGGTTGAACCTGCCCGCGGCACTGCTGGTCGGCCCGCATGCCGGCGGGATCATCAACCTGCCCGCGGTGGTCGTAGCGCTCGGCGTGATGGGCATGCTCGTCGCCGGCACGCGCGAAAGCGCCACGCTCAACATCATCCTCGTCATCATCAAGCTCGTCGCGCTCGCGGTGTTCGTCTCGTTCGCGATGCCCGCCTTCAACGCCGACAATCTCCACCCCTTCATGCCCTATGGCTTCGGCTCGGTCGAAACCGGCGGCGAGAAGCGCGGCGTGATGGCCGCGGCGGCGATCGTCTTCTTCGCCTTTTACGGCTTCGACGCCGTCGCCACCTCGGCCGAGGAAGCCAAGCGCCCGGGCCGCGACCTGACCATCGGCATCGTCGGATCGATGCTGGTCTGCACGATCATCTACATGCTTGTGGCGGTCGCCGCGGTCGGCGCGCTGCCCTTCCAGCAGCTCGCCAATTCGCCCGAGCCGCTCGCGCTGGTGCTGCGCTCGCTCGGCCAGCCGGTGGCCGGGCACCTGATCGCGCTCGCCGCCGTCGTGGCGCTGCCCTCGGTGATCCTGGTGATGATGTACGGCCAGAGCCGGATCTTCTTCGTGATGGCGCGCGACGGGCTGCTGCCGCGCAGCCTGGCCAAGGTCTCCCCGCGCACCGGCGCGCCGACGCGGATCACGCTGATCACCGGCGTCGTCATCGCCGCGGTCGCCGGCTTCTTCCGGCTCGACGAGATCGCCGAACTCGCCAATGCCGGCACGCTGCTGGCGTTCATCGCCGTCGGCGCCTGCCTGATGGTCCTGCGCAAGCGCGCGCCCGATGCGCCGCGTCTGTTCCGCTGCCCGGCGCCCTATCTCGTCGGCACGCTGGCGATCCTGGGCTGCCTCTATCTGCTATCGAGCCTGCCCACTTCGACGATCGTGCGCTTCATCATCTGGAACCTGATCGGGCTGGCGGTCTATTTCGGCTATGGCTGGCGCAATAGCGAAGTGAAGCGGCAGACGGTCCACAGCTGAAGTCCCCGGGGGCTTCGCGCTCCCGTCTCCCATCCCCTGCAAGAAGGAGTAGCATTCGTGCGACACCTGTTGACCGCGCTCGTCCTCACCACATCGCTCACCCAGGCCGGAGCCGCGCTTGCCCAGACCCAGTTCGACGGCGTCTGGCTGTTCGACCACGCCGCGCCCAATCCCGGCGTCACCATGCTCCAGGTGGCGAGCGAGGGAACCCGCATCACCGGCGCGGTGACCACCAAATGGTATGGCCCGGTGACGATGCAGAATGCCCGGCTCGAAAAGGGCGTGCTCAGCTTCGAAGTGCGCAACCTCAACGATCGCGACCATCCGACCCAGACCTGGACCGTGCGGCGGACGCTCAAGGGCGTCCAGCTCGACGGCAAGATGTGGGAATCGAAGATCGACGCCGGCGGCCGCCGCGGCACGCTCCGCGAAGCCGAGGCGCGGGCCTTCCGCTTCCAGACGCTGCCGGCCTGGGCGCCGGTCGAACAGGCGCCGCTCGCCCCGACTCCTCCGATGGGCTGGAGCAGCTGGAACAAGTTCGCCGAGAAGATCGACGACAAGACGATCCGCGCCATGGCCGACGCGATGGTCGCCACCGGCCTGCGCGATGCCGGCTATCGCTATGTCAACATCGACGATGGCTGGCAGGGCACGCGCGGCCCCGACGGGCGCATCCGCCCGAACGCCAGCTTCCCCGACATGAAGGCGCTCGCCGATTACGTCCATTCCAAGGGCTTGAAGCTCGGCATCTACAGCTCGCAGGGGCCGCGCACCTGCGCCGGGTTCGAGGGCAGCTATGGCCATGTCCAGCAGGACGCGCAGACCTTTGCCGATTGGGGCATCGACTATCTGAAATATGATCTGTGTTCGGGCGAGTATTTCTACGCCGATGCCGACACCGTGAAGCGCAGCTATGCCGAGATGGGCGCGGCGCTGAAGGCGACCGGGCGGTCGATCGTCTATTCGCTGTGCGAATATGGCCGCTTCGACGTGGGCGCCTGGGGACGGCAGACCGGCGGGCATCTCTGGCGCACCACCGGCGACATCACCGACGATTATGCCACGATGGCGCGCATCGGCTTCGACAAGAACGGCAACGCCGCCTATGCCGGCCCCAACGGCTTCAACGATCCCGACATGCTCGAAGTGGGCAATGGCGGGATGTCGCTCGACGAATACACCACCCACATGACGCTATGGGCGATCTCGGCCGCGCCGCTGCTGATGGGGCATGACCTGCGCCAGACGCCGCCGGCGATGCTGGCGCTGCTCGAGAACCGCGAAGTGATCGCCGTCGATCAGGACGCGAAGGGCGTGCAGGGCAAGCCCGTGCGCAAGGACGGCACGCTCGAGATCTGGGCCAAGCCGCTCGCCGACGGCGCGGTAGCGCTGGCGCTGTTCAACCGCGGCGACGCCGCCGCGAAGATCGATGCGCGCGCTGCCGATGCCGGCTTCACGACGATCACGCACGCGCGCGACCTGTGGGCGGGAAAGCCGGTGGCGGCGGATGCGCTGGCGTTCGACGTGCCCGCGCACGGCGCGGTGATGCTGCGCCTGAAGGGCAAATAAGGGGCAGGGGCGCCGCGCGCGCGGCGCCCCTTTTCGGTCAGTCCGGCAGGACGACCACGACCGACAGCGCGCCGCTATTGCCGGTGAACTTGACGTCGTTGAACCCCAGCGTCAGCCCCGCGGCCTGGTCCGGGATGGTCACGCGCACGCCTTTGCCGACGGCGAACGGCCGGCCCATCAGCGTCCCCTTGGCATCGACGAACGCGCCGATCAGCGCGTGGGCGTTGGTGGGGTAGAGGATCTTGGGGGCATAGAGGCTGGGATAATATTTCTTCTTCGGGCCCGGCGTGTCGTTGACCGCGGTGCCGTCGATCCCCTCGGGCCCGACCGGCTTGCCATCGACCAGCGTCGTCGAGCCTTCGACCGGATAGATTTCGATCTTGGCGTCGGCATCGTTGACAAAGCCAGTGATCAGCAGCGGCGGCGCCTCGTCGCCCAGGCCATAGCCCATCTTCTTGTTCGCGCCGTTCAGCCACGGCCCGGCCCTGGCATCGACGCTGACCTGCTTCTCGCCGGCATAAGCGGGGAGGGCCGGCACCAGCAGGCCCAGCAGCGCGACCGAGCAAATCCTTGCGAGCGCGCTCATTGGACGGTCACCTTGGGTTCGGGCAGCGCAATCGTCACGATGATCTCGCCTTCATTGTCGGCATAGATGTCGTCGTTGATCCCCAGCGTGATCGCCACCGCGCCGGCGGGCGGCCGGGCTTCGCCCTGCGCGCCGATCAGGAACGGCTTGCCGACCACCCGGCCATCGGCGTCGACGAACGCACCGACCAACTGGTTGAGATGCGCGGGATAGCCCGCGGGATCGGCATAATAGCTCGGGAAGACGGTGCCCGAATTGCCGCGCGTGGCATTGGTCACATAGCCCGTCTGGCCCTCCGGCCCGAAACGCTCGCCCCCCGCCGCGGTGCTGGTCGCGCCGGTCGCGCTGAACGTGATCGGCAGGCCCTCGAAGAGCTTGCCGGCAAACACCGTTGCCGGGGCAGTGCCGTCGCCGCGGCCGAACGGCAGCTTGCGGTTCACGCCCGGGCTCCACGGCATCGCCCTGGCCGAGACCTTCACGGTGACGTCACGCGCCTGGGCGGGCACGGCCGAGAGCAGGGCGCCGGCGATTGTCGCGAGCGCAAGGTGAGGAAGATGCATTGCTTCGACCCCTAAAAAAATGGGCGGGTCGCCTGTGCTGCGCCCGCCCAGTTGAGGAACGATCGGTCTTGTTCTTAGAAGCGGAAGCGGGCGCTTGCCTGCACGGTGCGCGATTGGAGGCGCACGCCGAGCGGCAGCAGGTTTTCCTTGCCAAAGTAGCGATAGACGTCGGTGCCGAGCAGGTTGGTGGCTTCGAGCGATAGAGTCATGAACTTCACTGGCGTGATGTTCACGGCTGCATCTAGGCGCGAGGTGGCGTCATTATACCAGGAATAGGACGGCGTCTCGGTCCACACGAACAAGCGATAAGGCGAGCGATAATTGTATGCCACACGCGCGCTGAACTGCGGTGTATCGTAGAACAACGCCGCATTGGCGGTCCATTTCGAGGTGTTCAGCGCATCGAACGCGCCCGGGAAATCCTCAGGGTAGGGATATTCGATACGTGCCTTGAAGATATGGCTCGCATTGAGGCTTACACCGAAGTTCTTCCATATGCCGGGCATGAAGTCAAAGAAGCTCTGAACGGAGCCTTCCATACCGACAAAGGTGCCATCGCCAGCATTGCGAAGCTGCGAGATGAACCCGCTTCGGCCAGGCAGTCCGTATTCGGCAAGGTCCGGGGCGACCTCGCGGCTGTAGTAGAAGTAATTGGAAGCCTTCTTGTAGTAAGCCGCCAGGGTAATTGCGCCGCCGCGACCGAAATAATATTCCGCACTGGCGTCGAAAGCGTGCTCACGCTGTGCCTTCAAGTTCGGATTGCCGGCATCAACGTTAGGCGATGCATCCTGCGGATTGACGAAATAGAACGACCGCATATCATAGAAGCTCGGCCGCTGCACATTGGTGCTGTACGAAAGGCGAAGCTGTGCCTTGGGCGTAAAGTGCAGGATCGCCGTGGCGGTCGGCAGGACGTCTGTATAGTTGCCCTCGCCTGAAGACGGCGAGACCGTCAGCGTGTCGGCGTTGGTCAGCGGATCGCGGACGATGCGATAGCTGAAGCTGGTCGTGTCGCCCCAGGTGTTGACGTAACGCACGCCGACCAAGCCATCGACCGGGAAGCCGAGGTTCAATGCGTAATTGAGCTGCCCGTAATAGGCGAAGTTGTTCTCATGCGAACTGAAGGTCTGGCCCTGATCGCTCGGCGGATACTGGCTCGCAAAGCGCGCCGCGTTGCCCGGATCGGTCGCTTGGATATAGGCCCGGATCGCGTCGATGTTGTCGAGCGCCGTCTGACCGGGGATGCTGTACCATTGCGTGGTGACGTCGCCGATGGTCGGGCCGCTAAGCGTTGCCTCAGTACCGCCGGGGAAGCTGGTGAGCGGCGCATAGGTGCCGTTGACCCGCGGGAAGCCGTCACGGTAGCCATAATATCGGCTCGTCACACGACGGTTGTAGCGAGCGCCCATTTGGAAAGTACGAAGGAAGCTGTTGTCACTCAGTCGCAGCGTCAGATCCATCTGCGCGGCGATTTCCTTGTTCTTCGAGCCGCCCTTATTGTCCTGGAAGCGGTCGACGCCGTAATTGTTGACGTTGTTGAGGTCGACGCCGTTCAGCGTGATCGACGGCACGCCGCCCTTATACTGGTCCGACATGAAGTCGACCGAGACTGACGTGAGGCCATAAGGGCGCAGAATCTGCTCGACGAAGTAATTGCCTTCGTTGCTCTGGTTGTACTGTACGCTGGCGTTGATCTGCGCGCGACCGCTGCGCCAGTGCGTCTCGAAATTGCTCGTGTACAGATCCGAGTGGAACGAATTGTAGATGTTGTCGATGCCGGCAAGCGCGCCGTTCGGGTTGGTGATCGTCATCGAGCGGATGGTGACGTTGTCCGGCATCAGCACGATGTCGCTATAGGTCGAGGCGCCTTCGCGGTTGAGCGAATAGAGCTTGTTGATCGCCCGCTTCTCGCGCGATCCGATATAGCCGCCCTCCAGCACGAAATCGAGATTGTCGCTCGGCTTCCACTGGAACACCGCATTCAGTGAAGGCCGTGTCACCTGGCCCGATTCCTGGCCGTATTGGGTGCGATAGGGCACGATGATGTTGCGGTACTGCGCCGGGAGCCCAGCGAGCGGCGTATTCGCGAAGGGAACGCCGGCATCGTCGCCGCAGCACATCTTCGAGGGCGATTCGCTCTCGATATAGGTCTCTTGATAAAAGGTCTTGGTCCACGAACCATTGAGCAGGAAACCCATCTCGCCGATGCCGGTGTCGAACCGGTCTCCAATCAGCAAGCTGGCATAGGGGCTGACTTTCTCGGCCACATCGTCGTACGAGCCGCGAACGCTTCCTGCGACCGTCAAACCCTTCTTAAGGTCGAGCGGGCGTCGCAATTCGATATTGACCGTGCCAGCGATACCACCTTCAACCTGATCCGCAGAGCGCGTTTTGTAGACGTCCACCGCCTTGAGCAGTTCCGCAGGGATATCGGCAAGGTTGACTGAGCGACCATCGCCCAGATTGGTCTGGTTTCCGTTCACCGTGGTCTGGATTTCGGCCATGCCTCGGATCGTGATGCTCTGGCCCTGGCCACGCGCGCGATCGATCTGGACGCCGGTGACGCGCGACAGCGCCTCGGGGACGTTGTTGTCGGGCAGCTTGCCAACGTCCTCGGACACAACCGAATCGACGATCTGCTTGGAGTTGCGCTTCTTCTCATTGGCGGAGTCGATGCTGCCGCGAATGCCGACAACGACGATGTCGCTCGGGCGCGTGTCCGTTTCGTCGGTCTGCGTTTCCGTGGTTTCCGTCTGCTGCGCGTCGGTCTGCGCCATGGCCTGCGTGGCCGTCAAAGCGCCTGCCGAAACAGACGCCAGAGCAAGTGCCTTAACGAATAGTCCAAAACGATTGTCGGCTGGTTCCCGCATGTTATCTCCCCCTAATCTCGACCCAAGTGCTATACTATATAATGTATACTATATGGGCGAAACGCACTGTCAAGCGTTTGAAACAAACCCAAAGTCTCAAAATTTAGTTATAAATATCAGCTTGTTAACGCTGTTTATTGAGGTGAGTGTGGCCCGGTGGACACGTTCTGGAAAAACATTTTGATTCGTCCGTCCAGCGTTTCCAGCAAGGTTATTGCGCAGGAGCGCGCAACAGGCGTTGAATCGGCTTGCGCAGGACCAGGACCAGCGCGGCGCCGCCAAAGGCGATTGCCGCGTCGAGGCTCCAGAAGGCTGTGTTGCTCATCTGGTCGTAGAAGCTGCCGACCCAGCCCATCGTCACTGTCCCGACGAACAGCGACAGGAAGGCCGCGCCCATCAGCGTCGAATTGACCTTGGCGGGCGCCGACTGCGCGATCAGCCCGAGCAGGATCGGCCAGAACCACATGAACGCCACGCCCATCCCGACATAGCCGGCGAGCACCCACAGCACCGACACGCGCCCGTCGGGCCCGGCATAGAGCGCGCCCGCGGCGAGCAGCAGCGCCGAGACGCCGACGATGCCCGAGCCGATGCCGATCTTGGTGACGCTGCGCGGCTCGCTCCCGCGCCGTGCCTGCCAGCCCCATAGCAGGACGAGCGGCGCTGCGACGACGATGCTCGAAAAGGCGTCGATCGAATTGAACCAGCTCGCCGGGACCATGCCCAAGGGCGAGCGCAGATCGACATGCTGGTCGATCCACACGATGCCGATGTTCCAGATCATCGGATAGGCGATGTTGGCGGGGATGGTCAGCGCGATCAGCCCGATCAGCGTCCAGGTGCGGCGCTTCTCCTCGGGCGTCAGCGGCGGCAGCGCGGCGCGCGCGGCGCGCGCGGCGCGCTTGGTGGCGGGGTCGGCGAGGTGGCGCTGCCCGGCCAGATAGGTGGCGAGCGCGACCAGCATCAGCCCGGCGGCCAGCGCGAAGCCGGCATGCCAGCCATAGACCGCGGCGACGCTGCCGGTCGCGATCGGGCCGATCACCGCGCCGATATTGACGGCAGTCGCGAACACCGTGAAGCCGCGCGCGCGCTCCGATTCCGCATCGGGCGGATAGAGCGCGCCGACCTGGGCGGAGATATTGCCCTTGAGGCAGCCCGACCCGCAGATCAGCAGCACCAGCGCGATCAGGAAGCTCTCGTCGAACGACATCGCCAGATGGCCCGCAGCCATCAGCAGCGCGCCGAGGATCACCGTGCGCCGCGCGCCGAGCCAGCGATCGGCGAGCAGCCCCCCCAGGATCGGCGTGAAATAGACCAGCCCGGCATACCAGCCATAGATCAGCGAGGCGAAGGCGGCGTTCGACAGCGGCCCGCGGAATTCGAGGAGGTGGCGCAGCTGCGCCAGCCCCAGGACATGCTCGGCATGGTCCGGCAGCAGCAATTGCTTGAGGATGTAGAGCGCGAGCAGCGCCGTCATGCCGTAATAGGAAAACCGCTCCCACAATTCGGTCGCGGCGAGATAGGCCAGCCCCTTGGGATGCGCGGAGCGTCCGCCGCGCGCGATGGTTTCGACCGTCATTCTTCCCCCTGGCATGCTGCCGTTGGTCCGCCCTCCCGGAAGAGGCGGCGATTATGTCCTGTTGATGGCGGACCCGGCATAGCCCGGCGACCCGGGGACGTTCGCCGGCCGCGTCGCGCGGCCGGCGCGTCGCCGTCAGAAATTGACCGAGGCGCCGAAGAACACCGTGCGGCCGAGCGGGTCGTAGACGCCGGGATAGGTGTTGCCGTTGCCGAAGGCCGAGAGGATGCCCGCGGCGATCGCCGGCGGATCCTTGTCGAGCAGATTGTTCACGCCGGCGCGGAACACGAAGTTCTTGGTCACTTCGATCGAGCCCGAAAGATCGAAATAATTATAGGCGGCGATCTTGGCGTTCACCACGCTGGGCGTGCCGGCAAGGAAGGGGTTGCTCGACAGGCTCGAAAGCTCGGTGCCGCCCAGATAGCGCCACGACAGCGACAGCGTGGCATCGCCCGGCGCCTGCCAGGTGGTGCGCAGCACATGGCGCCAGGTCGGCGAAGGCTGGCCACAGGTATAGCCGAACTTGCCCTTGCAGTCATAGGTGCCGAGGCCCGGCAGCGGCTCGGAGACCTGCTCGGCCAGCCAGGTGCCGACCATGCTCAGATTGAGCTTGCCGAAGCTGCCGATGCCGAAGCCGTAATCGGCGGTGACGTCGATCCCGGAGGTCTGCAGAAACCCGGTGTTGAGCGTCGTCGAGATGATATAGCCGTCGGTGCCGAACAGCGCGCCCGAGCGCGGATCGCGCTTGAACAGCCCGCAATAATAGGGATCGCTGGTCGCCACGCACTGGCTGACGGTCAGCGACGGATCGACCGTGCCGATATAGTTCTTCACCTTGATATGGTAGTAATCGACCGACAGCGAGAGGTTGCGCACGATCTTGGGGGTCAGCACCGCGCCGATCGTATAGGTGTCGCCCTGTTCGGGCTTGAGCGCGAGATTGCCGCCGCCCTGGGCCGAGCAAACGTCGGACGGGCAGGCGATGATATGGCCATATTGGGTGGCACTCACGCCGGTCAGCGCACAGACGTCTGCCGAGGCCGCGGGGGTCGCGCCGGAGCACGGATCCTGCGCCGCGACGTTGCCGATCGACTGCGATCCGAACAATTCGCCGATATTGGGTGCGCGGATCGCCCGGTTATAGCTCGCGCGCAGCCGCAGGTCGGCGATCGGCGCCCAGGTGACTTCGCCCTTGTAGGTGAAGGCATTGTATTTCGAGCCGAGCCCGGTCGATTCCTGGCGATTGGTGTAGGCCGAATAGCGCATGCCGCCATTCAGCGTCAGCGCGTGCGCGAAGGGCAGGTTCTGCAGGATCGGGATCTCGATCTCGCCAAAGCCTTCGTTGACGCTGATCTCGCCGTCCGAATTGGTGGCGCCGCCCTGCTGGGCGATTTCGTCCGCGCTGAAGCGCAGCGTTTCCTTGCGATGCTCGGCGCCGAGCACGATCGCCACGCCGCTATCGGCCCAGGGGCTGCGGATGCCGAAGGTGCCCAGATCGCCGTTGAGGCTGAAATTGTAGATCGTCTGGGTGTTGCGCGCGCCGGTCTTGCTGGGTGAATAGAGATACTCGGCCTGCGCGCCGGTGAGGCCGTTGGCCTGGAACACGTTGATCGGGGTGCACGCCGGATCGGTGCCGTCGATTACCGATCGGCAGGTGGCGACCCCATTGACGCTGACGACGTCGAGCGCGCGCTGCGCCTTCACATTGTCGACGTTGTTCATATAGGTTTCGTCGTAGCGCACCAGCGACCGCACGAACGCGGCGTCATAGCTGAAGCCGTGGCCCAGATCGCCGCGCAGCCCGGCGGTGTAGCGGAAATCCTCGTGGCGCAGGTCGTCGCGGCGGGGCAGGGTGCCGTTGCCGCCGAGCCGGTAGCCGATCAGCGTATCCTCGGTGGCGTTGGTGCCCGCCGCGGCGCCGCACAAGGCCGCCTGCTGGCTGGCGCTCATCAGCGGGCTGTTGCACGGCAGAGTGAACGGGGTGCCGAGGAACAATGCCGAAGGGGCTGCCTGCGAGAAGGTGTGATCGCGCATGTACATGAAGCTGCCATAGACTTCGGCGATCGGCGCGATCTCGAACTTGGCAAAGGCGCCGGCGGTGTAGCGCTCGTCCGACCGCTGGAAGTAGTTGGTCGGCGCGTAATTATAGGCGAAGCTGTTGTCATAGGGCACCCAGGTCTGGCTGCCGTCCTTCGCATTGGTCAGGCCGACGCCCTGGTTCGGGCCGCCCAGCGGCGTGAAACTGCCATAGGGGGTGTTGCTCGATCCGCCGCAATTGAGTGCGGTGCCGGCATCGTCAGCCGCCTGGAGCGCGCAGGCAGAGACGTCACGGCTCGACTGGAGCACCGGATCGGCGTGGCGATAGCCGCCATAAACGGTGATGTTGCCGCGGCCGTCGGCGAAATTCTTGCCGAACGCTGCGTTGATGTCCTGCTTGGCGCCGTCGACGACGCTGCTCGAAGGCAGGTCATAGCCGCGCGCCGCGATGATCGAGCGGACGCCATCATTGTTGTTGCCGTGCTGCGCGAAGCCCGCCTGCGCGTCGAGCCGGAAGCCGTCGAGATGATCGCGCAAGATGAAGTTGACCACGCCCGAAAGCGCGTCCGAGCCATAGACTGCCGAAGCGCCGCCGGTGACGACGTCGATCCGCTCGATCAGCGCCGAGGGCACGAAATTGATGTCGATCGCCTGCGACGGCAGCATGCGCTGACCGTTGATCAGCGTCAGCACCCGGTTCGACCCGAGATTGCGCAGGTTGACGTTGGCGGTGCCGTCCGATCCGTTCGAGACATTGTCGTTCGCGTCGGCGGTGAACTGCGGCAGGCGATTGAGCACGCTCTCGACGGCCGTCGCGCCCTGATATTTGATCTCGTCGCTGCCGACCATCGTGATCGGGCTGTTGCTCTGCAGATCGGGGCGGCGAATGCGCGTTCCCGTCACCAGAATGGGATCGCCCTCGGGCGCGGATGCCTGGGTTTCGGGCACGCTGGGCGGCTCGGCCACCTGGGCCAGCGCGGTCGACGACAAGAGGGCGGAGACCATGACGGCAAGGCCGACACAAGTGCTGCTGGAACGCGCATTCATCGCCATGGCCAACTCCGAGGTGCTGATATTGACGGCCAAATTGCAACATAGTGAAAATCGTATGTCAAATATATTATACGATATTGCGCGGCGGTGCTGCCGAGGTTGCGCATGCGCAATGGCCTTACATCCCGCGCGCCCCGTCCCTAGGTTGCGGGGATGACGAACCTACTCCTGGCGGGCGCCACTGGCATGGTCGGCACCGCCGTGCTGACTCGGTTGCTGGCGGACCCTCGCGTCTCGGAGGTCGTCGCGCCGACGCGCCGCGCGCTCGCGCCGCATCCCAAGTTGCGCAATCCGATCGTGGCCAGCGCCGTCATCCCCGAGGATGCCGATTGGTGGGAGACCGATGCCGCGATCTGCGCGCTGGGGACGACACGCGCCAAGGCCGGATCGGCGGCCGCCTTCCGCGCGATCGACCATGACTTCGCGCTTGCCATCGCCACGCGGGTCCGCCAGGGCGGCGCGACCCGCTTTGCACTCACCTCGTCGATGGGCGCGGATGCGCGGTCACGATTGCTCTACACCCGCACCAAGGGCGAACTCGAGGACGCCATCGACCGCCTTCACTTTGCGTCGTTCACGATTGTGCGCCCCGGCTTCCTGAGTGGAAACCGCACGGACGATCGGCCGATGGAGCGGTTCATCGGCCGGGTGCTGCGCATCGCCGCGCCGATACTGCCCGCCGGCGCAAGGATCAGTCCTGCATCGACGGTGGCGGCCTTTCTGGTGGAGGCTGCGCTCGCCGGCGCGCCGGGCAGGCACATCGTCGGCCCCGCCCAGATCGCCCGCGCCGCCGAAAGCCAGGGCTGAATGCCGCGCAATCGCTATTACACCGGGCCGGTCAGCGACCATTTCGATGGTCTGCGCTTCTTCAATCCCGGCGAGCCCGACACCGATCGCACGCTGAGGCAAATCCTGCGCTGGCGGCGCTCGGTTCCCGACAATCCCTGGCCCGCTCAGGTCGCAGTGACGCCCGTCGTCCCCGATGCGCGGGTCGAGCGCTTGCGCGTGACGATGGTCGGGCATGCCACGCTGCTGATCCAGATCGCCGGGCTCAATCTCCTGACCGATCCGGTCTGGTCCGATCGCGCCAGCCCGCTCGCCTTTGCCGGCCCGCGGCGCGTGACCGCGCCCGGCATCCGGCTCGAGGACCTTCCGCCGATCGACGCCGTCCTTCTCTCGCACAACCATTACGACCATCTCGACATCGCGACGCTGAAGGCGCTGCACCAACGATGCGCCCCGCTGATCGTGACGCCGCTGGGCAACGACAGCATCGTCCGCCGCCATATCCGTGACGCGCGGATCAAGCCGGGCGACTGGGGCGACTGCTTCGAAATCGCGCCGGGTGCGCAAGTGCACATCGTGCCCGCCACGCACTGGTCGTCGCGCGGCCCCGGCGATCGGCGGATGGCGCTATGGGGTGGCTTCATGGTGCGGGCAGGGGGGCAGCTCGTCTATTTCGCCGGCGATACCGGCTATGGCACGGGCAGGATCTTTCGCGAGATGCGCGCGCGCTTCGGCCCGACCGATCTCGCGCTGCTTCCCATCGGCGCTTATGATCCGCGCTGGTTCATGGCGGCGCAGCACACCGATCCCGAAGAAGCCATCCAGATCATGCGCGATCTCGATGCGCGCGCGGCGATCGGCATCCATTGGGCCACGTTCAAGCTGACCGACGAGCCGCGTGACGAGCCGGCGGCGCGGCTTGCCGCCGGGGTTGCCGCGACCGGCATCGCGCCGGGTGCCTTTGTCGCGATGCAGCCGGCCGAGGTGGCGGCGTTCGGCTGACGGGGAGACCGCGGGCGGGGCCGGTCACGCTTCGCAGTCGGGCATTGCGGCCTTTCGCTTCGCGGGGCATCGTCGCCGTCGAAGCGCGCGCGCGCGAAGCAACGCCGAGGAAATGCCGTGGATATTTCGACGCCTGCGCAAGTGCGGGCACGAGTTGCGCTTGCCGCGGCGATCGCGCTCGGCGCCTTGTGGATCGGGGCGGCGTTCGTGCCGGCGGTCCTGTGGGCCGGCGTCGTCACCATCGCAGTCGAGCCGCTGCGCCGGCGCATCCTGGCGCGCTGGCCGGGGCATAACACGCTGGCGGCGTGCCTGATCACCCTGGCGGTGTTGCTCGTCGTGGTCGTGCCGCTGGTCGCGGCGGTCTCGCGCGCGGTCGTCGAGGCGCAGAGCGTGGCGCTCTGGCTGGCGGAGGCGCGCGCGCACGGCGTGCCGGTCCCGCTCTGGGTGGCGACGCTACCCTATGGGTCTGCCGAGATCACCGCGTGGTGGAATTCGCATCTGCTCACCGCCGCCGCGGCGTCCGAGCAGATCGGGCGCCTCGATACCGATCTGCTCGTCACCCAGTCGCGATCGCTGACCCACAGCATCGTGCGCCGTGCGGTGGTCTTTGCCTTCACGATCGTCGTGCTGTTCTTTCTGATCCGCGACCGGGACGCCGTGGTCCAGCAGCTCGAGCGCGGTGCGGAGCGTGGCTTTGGCGACGCCGGCATTCGCCTGGGACGGCAGATATTCGCCTCGGTGCGCGGCACCGTCGACGGCCTGGTGCTGCTCGGTCTCGCCCAGGGCATCCTCATGGCGGTGATCTATGGCTTTGCCGGGGTGCCGCATCCGATCCTGATGGGGCTGTTGTCGGGCGTGGCGTCGATGGTGCCGTTCGGGCTCGTCGCGATCCTGCTGATCGCGCTGCTGTTGCTGGTCGTCAACGGGGCGATCACCGCGGCGATCGTCGTCGGCATCCTCGCCTTCGTCCTCAATTTCGTCATCGATCATTTCCTGCGCCCCGGCCTGATCGGCGGGACGACGCGGCTGCCGTTCGTCTGGGTGCTGATCGGCATCGTAGGCGGGGTGGAGACGATCGGGCTTCTCGGGCTTTTCGTCGGGCCCGCGGTGATGGCGGCGCTGGTGCTGATCTGGCGCGAATGGGTCGCCGATGGCGATATCGGGGCCGAGGACGAGCACGCCTCCGCCTCGGCATGACGGGTGCGTCGCGCGTTTGCGAGGCGCCCCGTCGCGCTCGCGCCGGTTGCGGGACGCGGCATGTCGCGGCGGGATGCGATCGGGGGTGCGAATAGCGCCCGGCGCTATTCGGGCGCGGCCTGCACGGTCACTTGCTGGCGGTTGAAATTGGCCCAGCCATAGGCGGTGAGAAAGGCGACGTCGGCGGCGTCGCGGCCCACGCCGATCTTCGCCATGGCATATTCCTGCGCCATGCCGGTGGCGTCGACCATATGCCATTCGCCGCCCAGGAACACCTCGGCGACGGCGTGGAAATCCTGCGGCTCGACGCCGAGCGCATAGACGCTGGCGATCCGCGCGGGGATGCCCGAGGCGCGGACCAGGGTGATCAGGACATGCGCATAGTCCCGGCAAATGCCCTGGCGGCGCACGAAGCTGTCCAGCGCGGTGGTCTCCGAATTGCTGACGCCGGGCACATAGGAGAAGCTGTTCTCGATCCAGTCGCGCATCGCCATCACGCGCGCGCCCCCGGAAAGCGATCCGAACTCGGCCTCGACAAAGGTCTGGAACTCGTTGGACGGGCAATAGCGCGAACCCATGAGATACTGGACCGTCTCGCCGGGCAGGCGATGCGGCTCGACCTTCGGCAGGTCGAGACAATCGGTCAGCACGCGGTCGATCGAGACAGTGGCGGTATAGTCCACGACGAGGCGTTCGCCGGTGCGCACCCAGATCCGCTCGCCGATCAGATCCTGCGCCTGCACGCGGGCAAAATGCTCGCACGGCGAGAGGTCGATATGCGCGTGTTCGACGGTCTGCTCGGGGATGTGCGCCACCTCGAGCTGAAGCAGCACGTCGGTCGGCGCGTCGAATGAATAGTCGAGATGCGTCTGGACAAGGAGTTTCATTGCGCCGCAACGACTGGCGCGGCCATAGGTGCCGTCGGGCGCGCCAAACCTATTTGCCGGGCAGCAAACGGGCCCAGCGCGCGTCGAGCGTCGCCTGGGCGTCGCCGCTCTTGACGTGCGAGACCAGCGACAGACCGCGAAGCGTGACGCTGTGACCGGCGATCAGACGGCCGGAGATGGTGTAGCCGATATCGTATAGCGCGACATCCTCATGTGGCTCGCCATCGACCAGGAAGCGCGTCGTGATCACCACCGGTAGCCGCTCGTCGCCGCGGCTATTGTCGGGCAGATCGGCGCGCTCGCGCGCCTTCTTCAGACCCCGTTCGAACCATTCTGCCTCGATCCGTGGCTCGCCCGTGGTTTCCGCCGGTGGTGCCCCGAGGCTGGTCGGGAAGGCGATCTTCTGGCTCTGGACGGACTGTTCGGCAGAGACGGGCTTGAGCGCGAGTTTGCGCTCGCCGGCATCGGCAGCCACCAGCACCAGCGTCGCCGCGCGCGTCGTGGCGCGCTGCGCGTCGGCCGTCTTCACTGCGGCGCTGTCGCTGCGCTCGCTCCAGCTGTTCCACAGCGTCAACCCCGAGATCAGGACCGCGATCACCGCGAGCACTTCGCCCAGCGTGATCCAGCGACGCCGGATTGCTGCCGCCTCGGCGGCGCGGACCTCTGCCTTGGCAGCGGTTTCGGTCGGGGGAAGGTCTTCGCTCACGGCGCCGTTCGATCATCCGCAGCCCGGGGCGTCAAGCGATTGCGATGGGAAATCGGCGGTCGCGCGCTGCTCGCGCGGTCCCCGTTGCACTAGCCGGCATAGCTTGCCAGTCTCCGCATCCTGCCGAGGGGGAATGCGAATGCGCCTACTGATTCTTGCGTCGTTGCTCGCGACGACCGCGCCGTTGACCTGCGCCGCACAGACGCCGAAGGAACAACTGATGGCGCCGCCAGCGGGGGCGCGTCACTTCACGATCAGCTCGACGGCCGGGAAGCATGGCGACGTCTGGTCCTGGACGATGCCGGACGGGCGCGTGGCCTATCGCATGTCGATGTCGCTGCGCGGCTGGGTCACCGAGACCGACGAAGTAATGACGCTGGACAAGGACCGGCGGGTCACGGCGATGGACATTCGGGGGTTCACCGACCAGGGCGACGCCACCGAGAGCTTCCAGGTCGATGCCGGCGGCGTCGCGCATTGGAAGACGGCGATCGATGCCGGCTCGGCGCCGTTCAGCGGCAAGCGCTACAATAGCTATGGCGGGCCCTGGCTCGCCGGCGAAAAAGACATAGAGGCGTTGGTCGCTGCCGGCGAGAAGGGCGTCGATCTGCTGCCCACCGGCCACGCCAGCCTCCGCATCGCGCAGTCGGCACAGATCACGGGACCATCGGGGCCCAAGACCGTCAAGCTCGCCTACATCACCGGCTATGGCTTTGCGCCGTCTGCGGTCTGGCTCGACAGCGACAACCGCTTCTTCGGCAATGTCGGCAGCATTTCGCTGCTGCCCGAGGGCTATGAGGCCGTCGGCGCGCCGCTGAAGGACGTTCAGGACAAGGCGACCGCCGAGATGGTGCGCGGCGTCGCGCGGCGCTTCCTGAGCCCTGGCAATCGCACGCCCACGCTGGTGGATCATGTGCTGCTCTTCGATTCGGTCGCGGGCCAGTATCTCCCCGAGCGCGCCGTGCTGATCGCGGACGGAAAGGTCGCGGCTACGGGGGCTGCCGGCACGATCAAGGCGCCTGCGGGTGCGACGGTGATAGACGGGCGCGGCAAGACGCTGGTCCCCGGCTTGTGGGACGCGCACCAGCATGTCGGCGACGATTGGAACCTGTTGCAGAACGTCGCCACGGGCATGACCAACTATCGCAGCCCGGGCTCGCTGATCGAGGAGGCGCTCAGCATCTACAAGCGCCGGGCGGCCGGCGACTTGCTGGCACCCGATGGCAAGGTCTCCGTCATCGTCGACCGCAAGGACCCGCTCGCTGCTCAAGGCGCGCTGACGGTCTCGTCCGCGGCCGAAGCGATTGCCGCGGTCGACAAGATCAAGGCATCGGGCCTGTGGGGCGTGAAGTTCTACACGTCGATGACTCCCGCCTGGATCGCACCCGCTGCCGCGGAGGCGCACAAGCTCGGCCTGTACGTCCACGGCCATGTGCCCGCGGGCATGCGTCCGCTCGATGCCGTGCGCGCGGGGTATGACGAAGTCACCCACATCAATTTCATCATGATGCAGGCGATGCCGCAGGACGTGGTGGACAAGGCCAACACCGCGGCGCGGCTCGAAGGGCCGGCGCGATACGGCAAGGATGTCGATCTCGATTCCCCCGCGATGCAGGCCTTCTACGCCGAACTGGCGAAACGGCACACGGTCATCGATCCGACGCTGACGGTGTGGGAGCCGTTGATGACCTCAGACGGGAGCGCGATCTCCCCGGAATATGCGGCTTTTGCCGACGTCGCTCCGCCATCGGTCGTCCGCGGCTGGAAGATCGGCGGCTATCCGCTGTCCGAGGGGCTGACGCGCGACGATTATCGCAAGAGCTTCGACAAGATGGTCAGCCTCGTCGGCCGGCTACACCAGGCGGGCGTGCGGATCGTCGCGGGAACCGATGGCTATGGACTCGAGCTGGTGCGCGAACTCGAACTTTATCAGTTGGCCGGGCTGAGCAACGCCGAGGCGCTGCAGACCGCGACGATCGTCCCGGCGCGCGTCACCGGGATGGACGACCGCGCCGGATCGATCGCGCGGGGCAAGACCGCAAACCTGGTGCTGGTCGATGGTGACGTCTCCAAGGATCTCGCCAATCTCCGCCACGTCAACCTCGTCTTCCTCGACGGCTACCGCCTCGACGGCGCGGCCCTGCGCCAGGCGAGTGGCCTTGCCGGCATGCCGAAATGATGGTCACGGCGTACTGTTCGAAAGGAGTTTCCCCGATGCGCGACTACGACCCCTTGCCGACCCCCGAAGAGCCCGATCGGGAGCATCTGGAAGAACTGATCGACGAAGGCGAGGAAGAGAGTTTTCCGGCGAGCGATCCGCCGGAGAATCCGAACTTCGACTGATCGGCGCCGGGATGCATGTTGCCGCGCGTTCTGTCGATCCGTGCGTTGTGCGCCCATGTTGACATTGCGGGTTGAGTAAAGATGGACAGCACCGAGTTCCGAGCAGGCCGCGCCGAAGGAGTCCGCGATGCGATCGCAATCGTAGAAGCGATGATCGCAGCCGAAGAAATCAAGCTCGATTGGAAAGCGCCCTATGTGACCCGGACCGCCCGGCGGACGCGATGGCAGGCGTACCGCAATGCGGCCTCGAAGCTTCGCACGAAGCTTGGGCGGCTCACCAAGGGGATGCCGGTATCCGCCGACATCGAAGCCAAATTGGACAGGCTGGGCCTGTGACAGCGCGGGCATAGCGAGCGTTCTCGCTACGCCCTACTCGGTTCGGACCGGGCGCGGCGGAACCAGGAGCCGTATCTCGTGCGTTCAGTCGCATCCGGGAGACGTGCCATGAACGATGAAACCCTGTTCTTCGAACGACGTGCCCGCGAGGAGCGCGCGCGCGCCGCTGTCTGCCGCAATCCGATTGTCGCCGCCGCGTGGCGGAGGCGAGCCGAGGAGCTTCAGCTTCGCGCCAATTTCGTCCGCGATGCCTGACCCGGCGATGGCGCAGCAAACCTCAATCATGCGTAGCCGAAGCTTTTGTTTATTTACCCACTAAGTCGATAGGATATTGTGCGCTCGATCCTTAGCGGTTGAGGCGTATCGTGTCTGAGGCGACAGTGGCGAAAACCAGCCCGGAGGGCGCGAAGGCGCGTGGCGCGGGATTTGGCGCACGCGTGCTATTGGGCATGGCCGTTGGCTTGGCGATCGGACTGATCCTCCGCGCCGGCATCGCCGGTCCCGCGACCGACGGTGTGGGCGAGGCGCTGCACACCGTCGGCCAGATTTTCGTCCAGCTGCTCAAGGCGCTGGTCCCGCCTTTGGTGTTCACTGCTATCGTTGCGTCGATCGCGGCGCTGCGCGACATCGAAAATGCCGCCAAGCTGGTGCTGCAGACCTTGTTGTGGTTTGCCGCGACTGCCCTGATCGCAGTGGTGATCGGAATCGTGCTGGGTCTAGCGATCCAGCCCGGCCTGCACGCCGGCGTCGATATCGCCTCTGCCAGGGCGCCGGCGACCAACGGCTCCTGGGTCGATTTCCTCAAAAGCCTCGTGCCCGCCAATTTCCTGGGACTGACGGCGTCGACCAGCAGCGAGCCGGGCGGCCTGAAGACGGCGCTGTCGTTCAATGTGCTGCAGATCATCGTCGCGGCAATCGCGATCGGCGCGGCAGCGGTGCGGGTCGGCCCCGCGGGAGAAGGTTTTCTCGCCTTCAATGCGTCGGCGCTGGTAATCTTCCGCCGCCTGCTACGCTGGGTGATCGCACTGACTCCGATCGGTAGCGCCGCGCTGATCGGCGACGCTGTCCTTCGCTACGGCTGGGAAGCGCTGTCGGCGCTTGGCTCGTTCGCGGGCACCGTCTATCTCGGGCTCGGCCTGGTCCTGCTGGCCGTCTATCCGCTGCTGCTCGTGGCCAATGGCCTCAGCCCACTGCGATTCTTCGCGCACGCCTGGCCTGCGATCCAGCTCGGCTTCGTGTCACGCTCGTCGGTCGGCACGCTGCCCGTGACGGAGGACGTGACCGAGCGTGCGCTGGGCGTTCCGCGTGCCTATGCCGCCTTCGCGGTGCCGCTGGGTGCGACCACCAAGATGGACGGCTGCGCGGCAATCTATCCGGCGGTGGCGGCGATCTTCGTCGCGCAGTTCTACGGGCTGCAGCTCCACCTTGCCGATTACGGCCTGATTGCGTTCGTCTCGGTGATCGGCTCCGCCGCGACCGCTGGGCTAACCGGCGCCACCGTGATGCTCACGCTGACGCTCTCGACGCTGCATCTGCCGCTTGAAGGCGTCGGGCTGCTGCTCGCGATCGACCCCATTCTCGACATGGGCCGCACCGCAGTCAACGTCGCCGGCCAGGCGCTCGTCCCGACACTCGTCGCGAAGCGCGCCGGCATCCTCGATCTGGAACGGTTCCGCAGCGACGCGGACGGCGTTCCCGTACCGGCCTGAAATCCTAGCGACGAAAGCCCAGCCATGTCCCTGAAGCTCTTCGACACCGTTCCCGACTTCACGCAGGAATCGACGGAAGGACCGCTCAATTTCTATAGCTGGGCGGGTACTGACTGGGTGGTGCTATTCTCTCACCCAAAGGATTTCACACCGGTCTGCACGACCGAGCTTGGTGCGGTCGCCAGGTTGAAGCCCGAATTTGAACGGCGCGGCGTCAAGGTTATCGGCCTGTCGGTCGATCCGGTCGACCGCCATCTGGGCTGGGCGAAGGACATCGAGCAAACGCAGGGCACGGCGCTCAATTTCCCGCTGATCGCCGATGTCGACCGCCGCATCGCCGATCTGCTCGGGCTGATCCATCCCAACGCATCGGACACCGCGACGGTGCGCAGCGTGTTCATCATCGATCCGACCAAGCGCGTTCGGCTGACGCTCACCTATCCGGCGTCGACGGGGCGCAATTTCGACGAGATACTGCGAACGATCGATAGCCTTCAGCTCACCGATCGCAGCAAGGTTGCAACCCCTGCCGACTGGAAGCAGGGCGACGACGTGATCATCCTGCCTTCCCTCAGCACCGACGAGGCGCGCGCGCTCTTCCCGGATGGCTGGACCGAGCATACGCCCTATCTGCGCACCGTGCCGCAGCCCGAGCCCGCGGATTGAGCCGCCAAATGACGACGCAGCTTTTGTCCAGGCCGTTCAGCGCAGAGATCGCCGAGGCGGTTTCGGCGCTGAAAGCGGTTCGCTCGGCATGGCGCGAAGGCCGCGGCGAGGGGCAGGGGCTTTCCCGCTTCCCCGGCCCGGTCGAGCTGACGCGCTTCGTCGAGCAGATCTCGGCGGCGCTGTTCCCCACGCGCCTGGGCGGTTTCCGGGGCGGTATTGCCCGCGAGGATGATTTCGTGGCGGATCGGCTCGGGGAAGCGCTCGCGATCCTGCGCGAGCAGATCGCCTGCGAGCTCGATTATTGGCAGGCCGAGTGCCGCGTGCCCTTCGACGCAGACCAGCCGGACACGATCGTCCGTCTGTTCACCACCGCGCTGCCCGAAATCCGCGCGCAGCTCGATGTCGATGTCGAGGCGGCGTTCGTCGGGGATCCTGCGGCGCGAAGCCCGGACGAGATATTGATCAGCTATCCTGGGGCTTTGGCGATCCTCCATCATCGCATCGCCCACCAGCTGCACACGCTGGGCGCGGTGATCGTGGCGCGGGTGATCTCCGAGCTCGCCAATGCCCGCACCGGGATCGACATCCATCCCGGCGCCACCATCGGTCCGCGCTTCTTCATCGATCACGGGACCGGCGTCGTCATCGGCGAGACGGCGATCATCGGCAGCAATGTCCGGCTCTATCAGCATGTGACGCTAGGCGCGCGCAGTCCGCTGGGGCTGGCGCCGGCCGGTCCGCGCACCCGCAATGCGCGCCATCCGATCGTCGAGGATGACGTGATCATCTATGCCGGGGCGACGATTCTCGGCCGGGTGACGATCGGCCGGGGCAGCACGATCGGCGGCAATGTCTGGTTGCTCGACGATGTGCCGCCGGACAGCGTGCTGGTCCAGCCCGGCGCGATCCGGCTCGAGGGGGCTGCCGAGGGCGATGTCGCCGCCCGACTGGCGGAGCACGCCGCGTGAAGCCGCTGATCGGGGTGCTTTGCTGCAACGAGGTCGCGGATCGGCCGATCCAGGTGGTGGCCAGTCGGTTCATCACGCCACTTGCCCGTTTCTCCGGGGCAGTGGTGTTGCTGGTGCCTGCGATGACGGACACGTTCGATGCGCGTGCGCTGGCGGGCCGGCTGGACGGCCTGCTTCTCACCGGATCGCGCTCCAACGTCGCGGCGCGGCGTTATGGCGGCGGTGATCGGGACGAAACCCCGCTGGACGAGCAGCGCGACGAAGTCGCGCTCGCGCTCGCCGGCGCGATGATCGATGCGGGGCGCCCGGTTTTCGGCATTTGCCGGGGCCTGCAGGAGCTCAACGTGCTGTTCGGCGGGACGCTGCGCGGCGATGTCGCCGGCCATCATCTCGAAGACGAGGGGCAATCGTTCGATGGCCTCTTCGCGCACGGCCACGATGTGACGCTGAGCGATGCCGGCATGCTCGCCGCAGCGACGGGCGAGCGGACACTCGCGGTCAATTCGGTGCATCGCCAGGGCATCGACCGGTTGGGCGCCGGGCTGTCGATCGAGGCGCATTCCACGCGCGACGGCCTGGTCGAAGGCTTTTCCGCGCACCCCAACGGCGCGCCCGTGCTGGCGGTGCAATGGCATCCCGAATGGGACGTCGATCGCCAACCGGCCAACCAGGCGTTTTTCCGGCTGCTGGGCGAAGCACTGGCTGCCTAGCGATACGGCGCGATAGCCCGTCGCGGGCTGGGTGGACGCGCACGCACCAGCATCCCAAGGTCATCGCGCGCACACAAATATGTTGCAGATCCAGGCAGGCGACCTGAATAACGGAACATCGCGGCTCCGAGATGCTTTCATATCCGAGGCCGCTACTGCCGGAATCGGGATACGAATATTGCCACCAACGCATGAACCGCCAGCGCTTGCCTCGACCGGCATTGCGGGCCTGGACACGATCCTGAATGGCGGGCTGACCCCACACCGCATGTATCTGATCGAGGGGACGCCGGGGACCGGAAAGACGACGCTTGGCCTTTCCTTCCTGCTCGCAGGCGCCAGGAGTGGCGAGCCGGGGTTGTACATTACGCTTGCGGAAACCGAGGTGGAACTGCGCGGCGTGGCGGAGACCCATGGCTGGTCGCTCGATCCGATCACGCTGTTCGAGATGGTGCCGGCAGACGGACTTTCCGAGGACCAGGAGCAAACGCTGCTGCATCCCAGTGAAGTCGAGCTGGGCGAGACGATCCGCCACATCATGGCCAAGGTGGAGGAGTTGCGACCGAGCCGCGTGGTACTGGACAGCCTGTCGGAGCTCCGCCTCCTTGCGCAGAGCCCGGTCCGCTATCGGCGGCAGATACTCGCGCTCAAACACTTCTTCTCGACCCAGCAATGCTCGGTGTTGTTTCTCGACGACAAGAGCGGCAGCGGCAGCGACCTCCAGCTTCACAGCATTGCGCATGGCGTCGTCTCGCTCGAACAAACGCTGTCCGGGTTCGGCGCCCAGCGCCGCCGCCTTCACGTGGTGAAGATGCGCGGCGCCAGCTATCGCGGCGGCTATCACGATTTCGAGATCGAACGCGGCGGACTGCGCGTGTTTCCCCGTCTGGTCGCCGCGGAGCATGAGGCTATCGTGGCGCGTCCCACCGTTTCGACCGGCTCGGGGGCACTCGACCGGCTGCTGGGCGGCGGGCTGGTGCCAGGCACGTCGACGCTGCTCACCGGGCCCGCCGGCGTCGGCAAGACCACGACGTCCGTGCAATGCATGGTCACTGCGCTCGAGCGCGGCGAGAATGCAGCGTATTTCCTGTTCGACGAGCGCCTGCCGACACTGCTGACGCGCAGCGCCAATCTGGGCATGGACCTGCAGCCCTATATCAATTCCGGCCAGCTCGAACTGCGCGCAGTCGATCCGGCCGAAATGTCCCCCGGCGAATTCGCCGGATCGATCCGTGCGGCCGTCGAGGAGCAAGGCGCCCGCGTCATCGTCATCGACAGCCTGAACGCCTATCTGCAATCGATGCCCAACGAGCAGTTTCTCGTACTGCAGATGCATGAGCTTCTGACCTATCTGGGGCAGAAGGGGATCGTCAGCATCCTGATACTCGGGCTGCACGGCGTGATGGGTGACATCCGTTCGGACGTCGACCTCAGCTACCTTTCCGACACGGTAGTGCAGCTTCGCTATTTCGAGGCCGAAGGCGAGGTTCGCCAGGCCATTTCCGTCATCAAGACCCGCACCGCGCAGCACGAGCGGACGATCCGCGAATTCCAGATTGGCGGCAACGGGCTGAACGTCGGCGAGCCGCTACGCCAGTTCCAGGGCGTCCTGACCGGCGTTCCGACGTTTTCGGGAGAAGGAAAGACGCTGATGGCGAGCCGGATGGGAACGCTGGACGCGCACGGTTAAAATGCACGAGCGTGTCCTGATCCTTGCGCCTCGCGGGCGGGACGCCGCGATCGCCGCGGATTTGCTCGGCCGCAACGGCATCCGATGCGACATCTGTTCCGATCAGGCCGAGCTGCTCGATGCAATGAGTGCGGGCGCGGGCGCGGTCCTGCTGACCGAGGAGGCGCTGGCAAGCGCGGATACCAGCGCGCTTGCAGAATGGGTGACCCGTCAGCCGCCCTGGGCCGACATACCCTTCGTCGTGCTTGCCAATGGCAGCACGAGCCCGCGCACGAAGACGGCGGCGGCCCGATTGAGCGAACTGGGAAACGTCGTTCTGCTGGAGAGGCCGCTCCATGCCGAGGCGATGCTGGGCACGATACGCTCCGCGCTCAAGGCGCGGAGCCGGCAATATCAGGTGCGCGATGCTGCCGGGGCTCTCGAGCAGGCGGTGGTGGATCGCACGCGCGATCTCGAGGATGCGCGCGAAAGTCTGGAGATTGCGCTCGAGGCGGCCGAGATGGGCAGCTGGGACATCGACCTTGCCAGCGGCAAGGCGCGGCGCACGCTTCGCCATGACCAGATCTTCGGCTATCCCGCGCTGCTGCCCCATTGGGACGTGGCGACGTTCCTGGAGCATGTGAACGCCGCGGAGCGCGACGCCATTTCGGGCGCGTTCGACGCTGCGCTGCAGAGCGGATCGCTCTACGTCGAGTGCGGCATCGTCGACGCGCAGGGGCGAAACCGGGCGATCGTCATCAGGGGCCGCGTGCGGTACGGCGCAGACGGCACACCGCTTCGCATGGCGGGCGTCGTTTCGGATATAACCGACCGGAAGGAGGCAGACGCCCAGCTTGCCCAGGCACAGAAGATGGATGCGATCGGCCAGCTGACCGGCGGGGTCGCCCATGACTTCAACAACCTGCTGACGCCGATCGTCGGCAGCCTCGACCTGATCCGGCGTCATCATGCCAATGACGAGCGAACGCAGCGCATGATCGGGGGGCGCTGGAAGCCGCCGAACGCGCCGCAACGCTTACGCAACGCCTCCTCGCCTTTGCCCGGCGTCAGGCGCTTCAGCCGCAGGCAGTGGACGTTAGCCGGCTGATCGAGGGGATCGTCGACCTGATCCGTCGAACGCTTGGACCGACTATTGCCGTTGTGCTGGAAATGCCGCCCCAGTTGCCCTCGGCGCGCGTCGATCCCAACCAGCTTGAACTCGCGCTGCTCAACCTCTCGATCAATGCGCGCGATGCGATGCCGGGGGGCGGCAAGCTGACACTGTCTGCGGCGGAGATCGCAGTGGACCATCGCAATTCGCTGGGCCTGGAGCCGGGAAATTATCTGCGCGTGACTGCGCTGGATACCGGCGCCGGGATGGACCGCGCGACCCTGGAGCGCGCGACCGAACCATTTTTTTCGACCAAGGGCATCGGCAAGGGCACTGGGCTGGGGCTGTCGATGGTGCATGGCCTGGCCGCCCAGTCCGGCGGCACGCTGAATCTCCAAAGCGCGCTGGGCATCGGCACGTCGGTCGAACTGTGGTTGCCTGCTACCGACGACAACCCTCACAATGCCATGGACAAGGGGGGCGATCCGGTTCGTGCCCGCGGCGCGGCGCGGGTTCTGCTGGTGGACGACGAGGACCTCGTCCGATCGGCAACCGCGGATATGCTGCGCGACCTGGGCTATGTCGTGGTGGAGGCATCCTCGGCGAACCAGGCGCTTGCCGCGATGCGATCAGGCGTGGAAGCGGATGTGCTTGTCAGCGACTATCTTATGCCCACGATGACCGGCGGCCAACTCATCACCGAGCTGCGCGCCTCGGGTAACGCCATTCCCGCATTGCTGGTGACGGGATATGCAGCGGCGGGGAGCGACGTGCCAAGTGATGTCGTGCGCCTTGCCAAGCCGTTCCGCCAGGCGGACCTCGCAAAGCAGGTGGACGAATTGCTTTGCTCGGTATCCGTCCGCCAGGGCAGGGGGAGCAACATCCGCCCGTCCAGAATTCACTTTCCTAATCCCGCTTGGCCTAATCCCGCTCGGCCTAACCCCGCTTGGCCTATTCGCGTTGGCTCAGGCCCGTTCGGGTCGCGCGGGTTCCTAGCCGGCGTCCGTGCGAGGTCGAACATCCGTCCGGGCCTAGCCGCTCCCTGCGCCGAGATGGCGCAACGTCACGACGTCGACGCAGAGGGAAGGCGCTCCGCCAAATGGCCTATCGCCGACCCGATGAACTTGTCCACCAGTGCGCCGTCGAGCTGAAGCGGCCGCTCGAGGGTCAGGATCGCATCGCTCTGGTGATGATCGTCGAGATCGAGCCAGGCGCGCACCGCACCCTCGAGGCTTGTGACCTCGGCCAATTCGTTTTCACCCCGTGGGACGTTTTCAAGCGACGCGCTCATCCGCCAGTCGATCTCCGGAGTCTTGGCTTCGTCGTTCCAGGTCGCTTCGGTCATCTGGCGTCCTCGTGATGGTTGTCGCTTGAAAGAGTCGCGAGATACGGTTTGGGTTCCCACGGACTATGCGCGCTGGACCGGCGCCGCCAGGCAAAACGCCAAAGGTCGAGCAGGGGGCGGAGGATCCGCCAGCTTCGTGAACCCACCGAAGCAGCGAACGAGCCGAAATCGGAGCCAGTCCGAAATGGCAGGGGCGCTCGGATTCGAACCGAGGGCCTTCGGTTTTGGAGACCGACGCTCTAACCAGCTGAGCTACGCCCCTGTGCGGACGCGGGCCATAGCGTGGCGTTCTTGTGGGAGCAATAGCCCTAGGCGATCTTACTCCGTGCTGTCTGGTTAAGCTTCTGTATTTCAAAACTTAATTGATCGGATCTCGGGCAAGTTTGTCGCCTGCTTGGCGGCCTTTCGGCCACGCACCTGCGGTGCGGGGACAATGTCGGGATCGTGAAGCGATGGTCGTTTCAGGACAAAAAAAGACAGCTCAGGACGCCTCTTGTGTCCAAGTTGTGCCTCTGAAATCCCCGATGTTTGTGTCCAAAAAGCGGGCTAGCGGCCGCATGAGAATGAGCCACCCATGGAACACAGGAATGCGCTGACACAAGCTCTGATCGAGAACCTTCAAGCCGGGCAGATGACCGACCCCAAGACCCCTGGCCTTTATATCGAGGCCAAGCGGTCTCGCGGGCAGATTCGAAGGGCCTGGAAATACCGCCGCCGCATAGCCGGGCAGAGTTCGAAGAGCGCCCTAAAGCTGACTCTCGGGTCCTATCCCGCTTATAGCATCGCCGCAGCCCGAGAATGGGCGGCGACACTGAACCTGTCCGCCGAGCAGGGCTTAGACCCTGTGCAGGTCGCACGCGTCGAGCGCGCCGGTCATTTGACCGTGGCCGACGCCCATGCGCTCTACATGGCCTCGGTTCGCAAGGGCGAGCATCGAACGCTCAAGCCGCGCTCGATCTCGGGGAAGGAATATATCTGGACTGGGGATATTCGCGATCAACTTGGAGCTCGCATCCTCCAAGAGCTGACGGACGATGATCTCTGGTCGCTGGTGCTGGCCAAGGGGAAGACGGCACCCATTCGGGCGAATCGCCTGGCCGCGGAGCTCAAGGTCTTCTTCAAATGGTGCGCCGGCAGGCCTGGCAAGGTGGCGGGTGTTATTCTAAAGACCAATCCTGCCGTCACGCTCGAGGCCAACTATTTCCGCTCCAAGCCTCGCTCGCGGCACCTCAGCCATGAGGAGCTCGGATGGTTGCTCACTGCGGTCGCCGAGGAAAAGCGGATCTACCAGCGAGCGGTTTTGCTTCTACTTTTGACCGGTTGCCGAAAGGAGGAGGTGCTCGGAGCGTCGGCAGGCGAGGTCAGGGACGGGATCTGGTCGATCGCACCCGAGCGGACAAAGAACAGCCAGACGCATCGGCTTGCCTTGGGGCCATGGGGACGTTCGCTGCTGGCGACGAACCGGGCTTGGCTTATTCCGTCATCTAGGAAGGACGGACCCATGCTCGCCGGATGGTACAAGGTCCTCGCGCGCATCAGGGCCCGTATGGAGCTGGCCGCAGGCTGTCCTGTCGCCCATTTCACTTTTCATGACCTGAGGCGGACCCTGCGGTCGAATACTAAGCGGCTGAAAATTGATCTCGAAACCGCGGAGGCCATGCTCAATCATAAGAAGACGGGACTGGAAGAGGTTTATGACGGGTATGACCTCTTCGACGAGAAACGCGAGGGATTCGAGCGATGGGAGAACCTGTTGATTGGCTTTGCGGCTAGCGCTGGCCTTTGCGATGCGCTTTCCATTCCGGATGAATCCAGACCGTCTTTTGATGAATTGCCCGGCCGTCCATCCAGTCCTCAACTTCCACTCGCTTGAACACAGAACAACCCGAGGGGCGCATTTCGGTGGGAAAGGATGCGTCCCTTTTTGCGCGAAGACGGTTTAAGTTTCGGACCGACATGCACGCGAAATCGGCAAACTCTTCGAGAGTTATGGTCGGCCGCTCCCAATATCGATCACGTATCACGGTCGCCTCGTCTGCGTTCGTCCGCATTCGGGCTGAACGCGACATTGCAGACAAGGGAGCGGGCAGTGACCGGCTCACGTGGGAGCGAATTTGTCTATCGGGAGATCGAGATGGACCTTATAGTTAGTTTGCCGCTGGACCAATGGGCCAGGTGGCTCGATTGTTCGGTGCCGGCGCAGGAAGTGCTGGGTGTGCTTTCCAAGGGCAGTCTCGAAGTGTCGCCGGTGCCACCGCCGCCGCCCGCGCCTGAGGTGGCGGCCCAGGGAGAATTGCTGTGAGCGGTGCCGATGCCGGATCGCTGGAACGCTTCGTGGAAGCGCAGGGGCCGACCTATGCGTCCGCCCTTGGCGAGATCCGGCGGGGCACCAAGCGATCACACTGGATGTGGTTCATATTCCCCCAGCTCGCGGGCCTTGGCCGCAGCGCGACGGCGCAGTTCTTCGGGATACGGTCGGCCGACGAGGCTGCAGCCTATCTTGCCCATCCTGTGCTCGGACCCCGTTATGTCGAATGCGTGGAGGCGCTGCAGGACCTTCGCACCAGCGATCCTGTCGCTGTGCTGGGCGAGGTCGATGCGATGAAGTTGCGCTCGTCGCTGACGCTGTTCGAGGCGGTCATGCCAGCTCCGCTGTTTGCTGCGGCGCTGGACCGCTGGTTCGTGGGCGAGCGTGACGCCGCGACACGGCACCTGCTGGGCTTGGAGGGATCGTCAGGGTCCTAGGAACGCTGCTTGAAGCTTGTGCGAGTGCTCCCATATCCTAGCCATCGTTCAACAACGGAAAGGAGGTGGTCAGATGTCTCATTGTCCCAAGCCGCACGCGGCGGACCATTTGCGCTCGACCTCCACCGCGGGGGTCCGGCTCGGTTGAGCTGACCGCGTAGAGCAAAGACAATGGAAGGGCCGTCTCGCAAGAGGCGGCCCTTCGTGCTTTGAAGCTTATTGCCCGCTTTGCCGTTGAGAGTCCGACGCTTGCCTTTCTCGACTTCGAAGCTTCCTCTCTCGCCAAGCGGAGCTATCCAATCGAAGTCGCCTGGATCTTCGAGGATGGGCGTTCCGAGAGCTATCTGATCCGGCCGGCGCCCGACTGGACCGATTGGGACCCCGCAGCCGAGGCGATCCATCACATCGGGCGGGACCTGCTGCTTCGCGATGGGAGCGATCATGGGCTTGTCGCCGCGCGCATGATCGCCGAGCTGAGCGGGCATGACCTGCTTGCCAGCGCGCCTTCCTGGGATGGCAAATGGATGAGCGCGCTGCTCCGAGCCGCAGGGCTTCCCCGGCATAGCCTTCGCCTCCGCAAGAGCGACGAGGCGCTGCGCGAGGTGGCGGTTGCTGTTCTTGCGCCGGTTGTGCCCAGCCCTGACCTCGATGCTGCGGTCGCCAAGATCCTGGGCTCGGGCCTGCCATGCGACCATGGATTGGCAGCCCATCGCGCCTTGCCTGACGCTGAGGCCGAGCGGGCGCGGTGGCTTGCCGTGCGGGAGGCTGCCGAGCGAGTTGCCGATGCATGGCGTACAAGTGGCTGAACGGGAGACAGTGGCCGGGCATCCCGTCACGCCTGACGGGCGCTATTTCGTCGTGCGCGGGCGGCTCTGGCGCAGGGCCGATCCGTCCCTCGGCGAGGCGCGAAGGCAGGCGTTGGTTCAGGCGTTGATGGACGCGCGTCGGGCCGTCGGAACCGCGCGGCGGGCGAAGGACCAGGCCGCCGAAGGACGGGCGCGTGCGCGGGTCGATGCCGCGAAACAGGCGCTGGGAGAACGCGGGCCCGTCTGGTGGAGCGATTGGGCACCCGATTTCAATCGGCACATGGCGCGCAACACGCTTTATGCGGACTGGTTCGCTGGCTTGGAATGACGCGCCTGCGGTTCGGCAGGCTGAGCACCTGTCGCGGGAATCGCGGGGATGCGGGACAGCTTGGTCAGGAGCAGCGGAATATTCCCGGTGATGAACGTGTCCACCGGCTCGCTCCAGCATGCGCGCAGATTCTGCGTCAACGCCTCGCTCGCGTAGCGCATCGCGTCGCTCCGTGGACCATCCTTCGCTTCGATCGACATTTCCACCCCGAAATGGAGGAAGCCAGCTCGTGCCGGGGGGAGGGCACGAGCTGGCTTCTGCCGGGATAACGCGGTCGGATTTGCGTAGTTCCTCGCGCGGTTGGTGGAATTCGTTGAGAGTTTCACAGGCGCCGTGGAGGAATGTCCCTGGCCAGATATTCGAGCCGGTCGATCGGCGGCTTGACGAATCAACGACTTGCTCGGAACATAAGGGGAACGAACGAGTCGTTGTTTCCTTATGCAGACCGAACCCGCCTTTGCCGTCACCGACCGCGCACGCCTACTTGCCGAGCTCAAGGAGCGCATTGCCGTGCCCGTGGCGAGCGGAGCGCCGGTGCTGCGCTTCGGAATCGAGGCGATCGACACCAGGCTTGCCCATGGCGGGCTGGACGGGGGTGGGCTGCACGAGGTCGCTGCGGCGTCGCCAACGCTTGGCGATGATGCGGCCGCCACCCTGTTCGTCGCGGGTGCCGCTGCTGGCTTCGCCGCCGAGCCCGGTGCCGCAGTCGCCTGGGCGCTGACCCGCTTCGATCTCTATGCGCCCGGGCTGGAACAGTCCGGGCTGTCGCCCTCCAAGCTGCTCTATTGCGAGGGCCAGGACGAGGTGATGGCGCTTGCCCTGGCCGAGGATTGCCTGCGCGACGGCAGCTTTGCCGCCGTCGTCGCCGAGGTGAAGTCTGCCGACCAGACCGCCACGCGCCGGCTCCAGCTCGCCGCCGCCGATGGCCGCACCCCGATGCTGCTGCTGCGGCGCTGGGCCCGCAAGGCGCGCGATCCGCTGGAGGTGCCCTCGGCTGCCTGCACGCGCTGGCGGATCGGTTGCGCGCCATCGGTGCCGCTAGCCCATCCCGGGGTCGGACGCAGCTGCTGGTCGCTCGATCTCGTCCGCCAGCGCGGCGGCAATCCCTTTTCTCTCATTGTCGAGGCCTGCGATGCCCAGGGTCGCCTCGCTCTACCTGCCACAGCTCCCGATCGAGCGGCTGCGGCGGCTGGAGCGGCCCGCCGCGCCGCCTGAGCGTGCCTGGTCCCCTGCGCCGCTGCTTGCGCCGCCGATCGATGACGATCCAGGCGCCTGCTCGGTGCCGCGCGGCGGCGGCTGGCGGCCCGGCGCGCGCTGGGCGCAAGGCGTCGCGCTCGGCCGGGAAGCCGATGCGGCGCAGATCGCCCAGTTGCCGGCGCACCAGCGCCCGCCGATGCGGGAGCTGGGCCGGCGTTCCGAAGCGGCCGATCCGCCCTTTCGCGCCATGCGCCCGGATGAAGGCGGGCGCGGGCCGGCCCCGTTCGCGCAGCCTGCGTGGCCCCTTTGGGAGCGCCCGACCGTGCTCATCGAGCGCGTCGGCCAGCGTGAGATCGTGACGGCCGCGTGCCCGGTCGCCCTGTCGCTGGATCTCTTGCCCGGCATGGCCGCGGCCCATGCTCGCGCGCTGATTGCGGATCTCGACGTCCACGAGGCTGATGCGGAAGGGGACAGGGACTGGCTTGGCCGGCTGGCCCTGCATGCCGTCGGCCATTGGACTCCGGTTGCCAGCGTCTCGGGCGCCGACGGCATCTGGCTCGACGTGACCGGCACCACGCATCTGTTCGGCGGGGAGGAACGCTTTTGCCGTCGCGTGCTGCGCTTCCTTGCGCGCCTGGGCTTCACCGGGCGGATCGCCATCGCGGGCGCGCCCGGCGCGGCCCATGCGCTGGCGCGTTATGGCGGCGAGGCGGTCGCGATCCTGAAGCCGGGCGCGGAAGTCACCGCGCTGGCTCGGCTGCCGGTCGCCGCGCTTCGCCTCGAGCCCCAGGCATTGGCCGCCGCCGCACGCTTCGGGCTTGAGTGCGTCGGCGACCTGCTGCCGATGCCGCGCGGGCCGCTGGCCAGGCGCCTGGGCCTGTCGACTGTCGCTCGTCTCGATCAGGCGCTTGGGCGCGCCGCCGAGCCGATCGTGCCGGTCATTCCTTTCGAAGCCCCCGAGGTCTCGCGCCGGCTGCTCGAGCCGATCGGCACGCCCCAAGCGATCGCGCAGGTGATTGCCGATCTGGTCGGCGACCTGGTCGCGGTGCTCGAGCGGCGCGGGCTCGGGGTGCGCGCCGCGGTGATCACCGCCGAACGTGTCGATGGCGCCGACCAGCATCTCTCGATCGGCGCCTCGCGGGCCACCCGCGATGCCAGGCATCTGGTCCGCATGTTCGGCCTTCGCATCGACCGGCTCGAGCCCGGGCTCGGGATCGAGGCGATGCGGCTGGTCGTGCCGCATAGCGAGCCCTTGGGTGCCCGTGCCGCCGGCGCCTTGCTCTCCAGCGAGGAGGACGCTGCCGACCTCGCGCCCGCGATCGACCAGCTGACCGGCCGGGCGGGCGAGGGCGCCGTGTTCCGCCTGGGGCTCGAGCAGAGCGATGTCCCCGAGCGTGCCGTGCGGCGATTGGGGCCGCTCAGCGATCCGGCCGGATGGCCCGCCTGGAAGCGCCCGGTCCGGATTTTGCGCCGGCCCGAGCTTCTCACCCATGTCGTGGCGCTGCTCCCCGATCATCCGCCGCGCCGCTTCACCTGGCGCGGCAAGGCGTACCGTGTCGTCGCCGGCGATGGTCCCGAGCGCATCCATGGCGAATGGTGGCGTACCGACCGTGAGCTCTGGGCGGTCCGCGACTATTTCCGGGTCGAGGTCGAGGGCGGCCAGCGCTTCTGGCTGTTCCGGCGCGGCGATGGCGTCGAGTCGGAGACCGGCGACTTGAGCTGGCACCTGCATGGTTTCTTCGGCTGATGGCTGCGCCCGTCACCACCTATGTCGAGCTCCAGGTGACGAGCCACTTCTCCTTCCTGCGCGGGGTGAGCGCGCCGGAGGAGCTGTTCGCCGCGGCTGCCTTGCAGGGGCATAAGGCGCTGGGCCTTGCCGACTGGAGCAGCGTCGCCGGCGTCGTGCGCGGCTGGGACGGCCAGAAGGCGACCGGCGTGCGGATGATCCCGGGCGCGCGCGTCGACCTGACCGACGGTCGCGCGCTGCTGCTCTACCCGGCCGATCGCCCGGCCTGGTCGCGGCTGACCCGGCTGCTCTCGATCGGCAAGGCACGCGGCGGCAAGGGGCGCTGCATCCTGAACTGGAGCGATATTGCTAATCATTCCGAGAATCTGATCGGCATCTTTCTGCCCGATCTACCCGATACCGAGACCGCGACGCAGCTCGCCGACCTAGCCCGGCTGTTCGAGGGCCGGGCCTATTGCGCCCTGTCCTGGCGGCGGCGGCCCGACGATGCCGCGCGCCTGCATGCGCTCGACGCGATGGCGCGGGCCGCGGGCGTTCGCCCGGTCGCGACGGGCGACATCCTCTATCACAGCCCTGAGGCCCGGCCGCTCCAGGACGTGGTGACCGCGATCCGGGAGAAGACCACCGTCGATGCACTTGGGTTCAGGCGCGAGCGCTTCATGGACCGGCATCTCAAGCCTCCCGAGGAGATGGAGCGGCGCTTCGCTGCCTTTCCGGATGCGATCCGGGCAAGCGCCGACATCGCGGCGGCCTGCACCTTCGACCTCGGCGAGATCCAGTATCAATATCCCTATGAGCAGGTGATGGCAGGGAGAACCGCGCAGGAAGCGCTTGCCATCCTCACCGAGGAAGCGGCGGCGGCGAAGTTCCCTGACGGCGTGCCCGCTGCCTATGCCGGGCAGATCGCGCATGAGCTTCGCCTGATCGGCGAGCTCGGCTATGCGCCCTATTTCCTCACCGTCCGCTCGATCGTGAACGAAAGCCGCAGGCGCGGCATCCTGTGCCAGGGGCGGGGGTCGGCGGCGAACAGCTGTGTCTGCTTCCTGCTCGGCATCACCTCGATCGATCCGATCCAGCATGAGCTGCTCTTCGAGCGTTTCGTCTCCGGCGAGCGCAAGGAGCCGCCCGATATCGACGTCGATTTCGAGCATGAGCGCCGCGAGGAGATCATCCAGTGGATCTACGAGACCTATGGCCGGCATCGCTCGGCGCTGACCGCGGTGGTGACCCGCTACCGCACGCGCGGCGCGGTCGCCGAGGCCGGCAAGGCGCTCGGCTTACCGCGCGACCTGACCAAGATGCTCACCGGCCTGGTCTGGGGTTGGTCGATGGACGGGATCTCGGACGAACAGATCGAGAGTCTCAATCTCAATGCCAACGATCATCGGTTGAAGCTGACGCTGCGACTTGCCCGGCAATTGATCGGCACGCCGCGGCATCTGTCCCAGCATCCGGGCGGTTTCGTGCTGACCCAGGACCGGCTTGACGATCTCGTGCCGATCGAGCCGGCGCGGATGGAGGACCGCCAGATCATCGAATGGGACAAGGACGATATCGACGCCTTGAAGTTCATGAAGGTCGATGTGCTGGGACTGGGCATGCTCGGCTGCATGAGCCGCGCCTTCAACCTGCTCGAGCAGCACAAAGGTGTACGCGTAGGCATGGCCGACCTGCAGGATGATGACCCTGATGTCTACAAGATGATCCAGAAGGCCGACACCTTGGGGGTCTTCCAGATCGAGAGCCGCGCCCAGATGTCGATGCTGCCGCGGATGAAGCCGGCCCGCTTCTACGATCTCGTCATCGAAGTCGCGATCGTGCGCCCGGGCCCGATCCAGGGCGACATGGTCCATCCATACCTGCGGCGCCGCGAGGGCAAGGAAAAGCCCGAATATCCCAGGCCCGAGCTGCGCGCCGTGCTCGAGAAGACATTGGGCGTACCGCTTTTCCAGGAGCAGGCAATGAAGGTCGCGATCGTGGGCGCGGGGTTCACCGCAGCCGAGGCCGACCAGCTCCGGCGTGCCATGGCGACCTTCAAGCTGACCGGGGGCGTCAGCCATTTCTACGACAAGCTGGTCGGCGGCATGATCGCGCGCGGCTATCCCAAGGACTTTGCCGAGCGCACCTTCAAGCAGATCGAGGGGTTCGGGAGCTATGGCTTTCCCGAGAGCCATGCCGCGAGCTTCGCCAAGATCGCCTATGCGTCCTGCTGGATGAAGCATCATCATCCCGACGTCTTCTGCGCCGCGCTCCTGAATGCCCAGCCCATGGGCTTCTATGCGCCCGCCCAGATCGTCGCCGATGCGCGCAAGCATGGCGTCGAGGTACGGCCCGTCTCGATCAACCACAGCCATTGGGACTGTACGCTGGAGCCGGGCAGGGGGCGCCATCTCGCTGTTCGGCTCGGCTTTCGGCAGGTGCGCGGCCTCGCCAACATCCACGGCGCTGCCATCGCGGTAGCGCGGGGAGAGGCCGCCTATGAAAGCGTGGAGGAAGTTTGGAGACGGGTCGGCGTGCCGCGGGTCGCAATCGAGCGGCTGGCAGAGGCCGATGCCTTCCACGCGATCGCGGAGGATCGGCGACAGGGGCTGTGGAAGGTGAAGGGATTGGGCGAGGCGCCGCTGCCGCTATTCGCAGCAGCCGATGCCCGCGAGGGCGGGTTCTCCCCCGAGGGGAACGAGCCCGACGTGGCACTGACGCCGCTGACCGACGGACGCGAGGTGGTGGAGGATTATCGCACGCTGCAGCTGACGCTTCGCGCGCATCCGCTCTCCTTCCTGCGCGACCAGCTGGCTGCCCAGAAGATCGTGCGCTGCGCCGACCTGGCGAGCATACGTGACGGGCGCCATGTCGAGGTCGCCGGCGTGATCCTGGTGCGCCAGCGCCCGGGCTCCGCGCGCGGTGTGCTGTTCATCACCATCGAAGACGAGACCGGCGTCGCCAATGGCATTCTCTGGCCCGACCAATTCGAGAAGCAGCGCCGCGTCGTAATGTCGGCCTCGATGGTTTCCTTACGCGGGCGGCTCCAGAAGGAAGGCGAAGTCATCCACGTCATCGTCGATCGAGTAGTGCCGCGTGACGACATGCTGCGCTCGATCGGGCGGATGGACATGCCCGTGACCTTCGGGCGGGGCGACGGCGCGACCCACGCGGGTGCTCCGGACCGGGGGAGGTGGGCTGGCGCCCAGGACCACGAGATCTCTGCCCGCCACCCTTCCCGAACGGCACCGATCCGGAGGACTTGATCAAGGTGCGGAGCCACGACTTCCATTGAATACACAGAGTCGGTTTGAATGGCCGACATCACCGGCTCGGCGGGGTTGGCCTAGGCCGCGCGCGCAGCGCTCTCTGGTGGGAGCGAGGGCCGGTGGGCGCGTTGCGAAGTCGCGAGCGACGTGGGTGCGGCAGGTGGTGAGGGCTGCTGCCCGTTCGCGGATCGGCCCCTTGCGCCGAGCGAGCTCCAGATGGACCGGTTCTCGGTCCTGACGGGTGACGTTCCGCTGCCGGAGCGGGGAATAGCGGGAGTAGGGGTGATGCTTGGCGTCGGGAGACAGCTTGCCCGAAGCCCCGACATTCCAACGTACCATCTAGATGGTGCAAGCTGCCGTCCCTCATGCCGCAGGCGCATGGACGAGGCGGCACGTACTGCCGATACTCAGTGAAAACTCGAACTGCAGCTTTTAGCAGAGGCCGATAATCAGGCTCAGCCTTCCTTTGAAACCGTGGCGCTGACCAAATCACCGAGGCGGTTCAGCCGCTCATTCGATTCCTGGCGGTGATAGTCGATCCAACCCTGCAACGGCTCGAGCCCGGCCGGATCGAATTGGCAGGTGCGCACCCGCCCAGCCTTGGTCGAGCGGGCAAGCTGGGCTTCCTCGAGAACTGCGAGATGCTGGCCTATTGCCCTCTTGCTGACAGCCAGTACCGCACCGAGTTCCAAAACGCTCGCCGGGCCGTCCGCAAGACGACTCACGATGCAACGGCGATTGGAATCACCGAGCGCGTGAAACAGAAGGTCGACTCTCGACGAGCGGGCAGGCTCTACGGCAGGCTGCATCATGCGGACTGCATTTCTGAAGCGATCGTGTCGAGCAGGTAGTCCCACCCCATCCGGCGCATCGCTGGGCCATCCGCGCCTTCGAAATAGACTGCCCCTTGGTTCGAGAACTCGGGCCATTTGCCGATGATCGAAGAACCGGGCCGGGTATTCGCCACGTTGATCGCAGTTCGGTCGCTCGCGGTTGCGAAAGCTAGTCAGGGTCGATTTCGCTGCCCCAGCTTCGATTGAAAGTGAGCAAGCAAAACGGCCCCTCAGGGACGCCGTGGTTGTTGGCACGACCTGCCTGTCGGCAATAGGCGACAAATAGCGCTTTGGGTACGTCTCCCCTTAGCGGGTCTTTTTGGCCGGGTAGCTATTCCCCCACGAAGGAGGCTGAACCCAACGACCGCGCCATCGTCGCCCTGTTCGAACAGAATTGTCATGTCTTGCGCCGTCATGAAGAATGCAGACTTCGATTCCGGGAACAGCTCCATGCGCCTGGCGCCGAACAAGTCGCTCTGGAAGAACAGGCGATCACCTTCGGCGACGATATGGGCTGGCTTGTCCAGCAATTGATAGTCGCCTGCGACCTGTCCGTTAGCGGCGGCATCACCGGGAATCGCAGTCTTCTCAATGACTTTAAACTCGGGCCATCCATATTCGGCGGCGATACTGCCCAAGATTTCGTCGATCAGGGCCGCGCCATTGTCGCTGTTCGTCATGATGACCACGCCTTGGCCGGAGCGCGTATAGCCGTAGAGCTGGGACCGGAAACCTACGGTGCCCCCGCTATGGCCAAAGCTTGTGCGGTCCGCCACCTTGTCGACGAAGAAACCCAGGCCATACTGGCCCAGGCCGCGCATCAGCATCGAAGACGCCATATTCTGGGACAGGATCTTGTCGGACTTCCCGGCTTCGGCCTGCTGAACCTCGAGCACCGCCCGCGCCAGGTCCGTGGGCGTACTCCAAAGTCCGGCAGCCGCAGATTCCGGGTAGATATGCCATTCACCTCCGACGGCTTTGCCATCGCCATAATATGCCGTTGCCGTCAGGCTGTGCTGAGCGGCAGGCAGCGGCGCGAAGCTGCTCTGGTCCATACCCATCCGATCCAGAACGGCCGTCTTCATGTAGCGGTCGAACGGCTGCGCGCTGGCCTCGCTGACCATCAACTGGACGATCTCATAGCCTCCACCGGAGTAGCGCCAGGTGCTTCCCGGTGCGAGATCGACGCGAACCGGATCCGAGTTCGCAGGCGCAACACCGTCGAGCACCTGCAACAGGCTCGGTACCGCTTGCCCCTGCGCATACCCGGAATATCCGTGCACCGTCATGCCGGCACTGTGATTGAGCAGCATGCGCAGGGTGACCGCTTTGGAGCGGGTATAGTCGTTCTGCGGAATTTTCCAGGAAGTAAGCTGGCGGTTCGCGTCTCCATCCAGCGCGAGCTTGCCCTGCTCGACCAGGCGCAAGGCCCCGATGGCGGTGAGCGACTTGCTGATGGAGCCCGCCTGGAAAAGGGTTCTCACGGTAGCTCGGCGATGGCTGGCGATATCGGCTTCGCCATAAGCCCGGGCCCATTCGATGCGGCCATTATTGATCACGGCAATGCTGACGGCGGGGACTTGATAGAAAGCCATACGCTCCGTCAGTGACATCTTCTGCGCACGCGCGCCTTTTACCACGACGGGCGTGGAGAGTCCGCGCTCAACCCTCGCAATACTGGCTTGGACAGTCGCCGGCTTGGCTTCATCGACGCTTGTCGCCGACGTTGACTGGGCTTGCGCGCCGTGGCCCCACAGCAGGAATGTCGCGCAAGGCAGCAGAAAGCATCGCATCATGAACGTTTTACCACAGCGGGAGAGGGGGCTGGACTTGAATGCAGGCCGGCGTAGCGGCTGCCATCGCGCAGTCACACAATCGCCGCTCGGGCACAACGCTCTGGAGATGTAAAAATCGGCCATCGCAACACCAGCTTTGTCCAATGTCGGACCCGAAAGCGGACGGACCGTAAACCGCCCCAGGAGCTGCCAGTCCACTTAGGAACTATGTGCCAGTCGCGATTGCCCGCTGCGCGGGAGCCTCGGCTTCATTTGCCGTTTCGCGCCGATAGAAGTCAGCTGTCCTGGGTCTCGGCCCTGACGGATGACAATAAGGGGGAGCGCGGGCCACGGGCGTTGGTGTGGGAGGCAACTTCGCGCCCTCCAGATGCCACGGCGCACTATTCGGCCGTCGATCCGGCAAGCTGCCATGCGTTTGAGTTGATCGTGTGGCGGTTAGTAGCGGCTCGGGTCATCCGCACCTGCGTGTTGCTGCTCCTCGGCGAATTGCGGAGCCATTCCACCAACCACCCTGCCTTCAAAAAAGAGCAAACTCGAACCGGAGCGGCAAAGAGGGTGCAAAGCCGCTCCGGTGCCGGGTCCCCCGGCGGGTCGAGCATGGAGCAGCCGACAACGCTTCACAAGTTCACTCTCCCTGTAGGAGCAACTGAGCCATCAAATCGCTGCCAGCAAACGCTCCATTTTTGTGCGACTGCACCCAAGGGCGCGGTCTGGCTGAAATGAAGCGGGCTTCGCGACACGTCACGCGTTTGTTGTGCCGCACCGGAACGGTAGGGATTAGGAAGGCTCAGTGGCGACGCCTTCCGCTGATACGCCACCCATTCGCTGCTCGGTGAGTATCTGCCATCCGCAGATGAACAGCGCGCCGGCAACTGGCCCGACGACGATTCCGCTCAGCCCGAGAAGGTCGATTCCACCAAGCGTGGTGACAAGCACCAGCCAGTCGGGAATGCCGGTGTCCCGACCCACCAGCATAGGCCGCAGGATATTGTCGGCCAATCCGATGATCAGCACGCCTGAAACGGTCACGACGACCGCCTGCCAGAGTTCGCCAGTGGCGAGGAGGTATACTGCCACGGGCGCCCAGATGATCGCAGGTCCGATCGCCGGCAACAGAGCCGCGATTGCCATAAGCATGCCCCATAGCAGGGCTGCGGGAAGCCCGACGATCCAGAAGGTGATGGCCCCAAGCGCGCCCTGCACGAGCGCGACGACGCCGGATCCCTTGATCGTCGCGCGGACGACTGCCACAAACTTGTCGGTCAGCCGCTCAGCTACGGCCGGTTCCAGCGGCAAGGCGCGAACAATGGCGGGCCCGATGCGCTCGCCGTCTCGAAGCAGAAAATAAGTAACGTACAGGCCAACCCCGAACACGAGCAGGAAGGACGCGGCATTGGCTCCTATAGAAAGCGCCCGGCCAGCCAAGCTGCTCGCGCTATTCCCAAGCGCCTGGGAGATGCGCGCCTGGGCAAGCTCAAAGCTGCCGAGCCCATAACTGTCCAATAGCGTCTGCAGACGCAGCGGCAGCGCGCTGACAATCGTTTCGAAATAGACTGCGAAATTGATCTGACCGCTGCGGATCTGCCCATAGACGCCCGCAGCCTGATCCACGACCAAGCTACCGACGATTAGCGCCGGGATGATAACCGCGACCGTGATGACGATCAGCGCCATTGCCGCCGCCCGGTTCCGATGACCCGGCGAGCGAGCGAGTATCCGCTGGAAAAGGGGCTGGAACATCATCGCCGCCAGGGACGCCCAGAGGAGTGCGCCAAGGAATCCCGAGACCACGATCGCGAGACCGATCGTGATCATCGCAACAAACAGGATCAGGCCCCCATTCTGAATTTTCTCACGCGACAATGTCATCTCCAGGTGCAGCTCCATTATTCTGAGCACCTGTAACGTAGCAGGGTCTGGAGAGGACCCATGACGGCGTAACGATCGATGCATGCGCCCTTTGTTATTGTCGGGCGACGGCTGCGAACCGCTGGTGGATCCGCAATTTGGTCCTGGCGCCGCAAATCTAACCCTTGGTGGCGCAGCGGCGGACTGAGGAGCGCAGCGATGCTGCGCTCCTCGACTTCATTAATAATCCATCGCCGGCATCGGCGTGGCTTTCTCCTCCTTCGGCAGCTCGGCGACGAGCGCTTCCGTCGTGATCAGCAGCGAGGCCACGGAAGCGGCGTCCTGGAGCGCGGTACGCACCACCTTGGCCGGGTCGATCACGCCCGACGCAACCAGATCCTGATATTCTCCGGTCGCCGCGTTGAAGCCCCAGTTATAGTCCTCGCTCTCGAGAAGCTTGCCGACGATCCACGCCCCGTCCTCGCCGGCATTGTCGGCGATCTGGCGCGCGGGCGCGCGCAGCGCCCGGCGTACGATGTCGATGCCCGACTGCTGATCGTCGTTGGTTGCCTTGAGGCCATCGAGCGCCTTCAGCGCGCGCAGCAGCGCGATGCCGCCGCCCGGCAATATGCCTTCCTCGACCGCGGCGCGAGTGGCGTGGAGCGCGTCGTCGACGCGGTCCTTCTTTTCCTTCACCTCGACCTCGGTCGCGCCGCCGACACGGATCACCGCGACCCCGCCGACGAGCTTGGCAAGCCGCTCCTGCAGCTTCTCGCGGTCATAGTCGCTGGTGGTCGCCTCGATCTGCTGGCGGATCTGGGCAACGCGGCCGTCGATGTCGGCCTTGGTGCCGACGCCGTCGATGATCGTCGTATTGTCCTTGTCGATCACCACCTTCTTGGCGCGCCCGAGCATCGCGATGGTAACGTTCTCAAGCTTGGTGCCGAGATCCTCGCTCACTACATTGCCGCCGGTCAGCACTGCGATGTCCTCGAGCATCGCCTTGCGGCGGTCGCCGAAGCCCGGTGCCTTGACCGCCGCGACCTTGAGGCCGCCGCGCAGCTTGTTGACCACCAGCGTGGCGAGCGCCTCGCCCTCGACGTCCTCGGCGATGATCAGCAGCGGCCGACCCGACTGCACGACCTTCTCGAGCAGCGGCACCAGCGCCTGGAGGTTCGCCAGCTTCTTCTCGTGGATCAGGATATAGGGGTCGTCGAGCTCGACGCGCAGCTTCTCGGTATTGGTGACGAAATAGGGCGAGAGATAGCCGCGGTCGAACTGCATGCCTTCGACGGTCTCGAGCTCGGTCTCGAGGCTCTTGGCTTCCTCGACGGTGATGACGCCTTCGTTGCCGACCTTCTCCATCGCTTGCGCCAGGATGCGGCCGACCTCTTCGTCGCCATTGGCGGAGATCGTCGCGACCTGGGCGATCTCGCTGTTGGCGCTGACCCGCCTGGCATGCGCTTCGAGATCCTTGACGACGGCGCCGACGGCCAGGTCGATGCCGCGCTTGACGTCCATCGGATTCATGCCTGCGGCGACGGCCTTGGAGCCCTCGCGGACGATCGCCTGGGCGAGCACGGTCGCGGTGGTGGTGCCGTCGCCGGCCTTGTCATTCTGCTTGTTGGCGACCTCGCGCAGCATCTGCGCGCCCATATTCTCGAACTTGTCGGCGAGTTCGATCTCCTTGGCGACGGTGACGCCGTCCTTGGTAATCCGCGGCGCGCCGAAGCTCTTCTCGATCACGACGTTGCGGCCCTTGGGGCCCAACGTCACCTTCACTGCATTCGCAAGCGTATCCACGCCGCGCAGCATGCGGTCACGCGCGTCCGACGCAAATTTCACTTCCTTGGCAGCCATATCGGCTAACTCCTTTCTTGTGTCCTTCCTGATGGTTTGAGCGAAGCAGGCGCTTAGGCCGCCTGCTTGAGTTCGGCCTGAGTCTCGATCACGCCGAGGATGTCGCTCTCCTTGATGATGAGCAGGTCCTCGCCATCGATCTTGACCTCGCTGCCCGACCATTTGCCGAACAGGATGCGGTCGCCGGTCTTCACCGACAGCTCGACGAGCGAACCGCTGTCATCCCGCGTGCCGGGGCCGACGGCGACGACCTCGCCCTCCTGCGGCTTTTCCTTGGCGGTGTCGGGGATGATGATGCCGCCCGAGGTTTTCTCCTCGGCTTCGATACGGCGGACCAGCACACGATCGTGCAAGGGGCGGAAATGCATGCATAACCTCCAGTTGCATAAGCATGATATCAAAGCGCCCGACGCTGGCTTGCAACGGCGGGCGGCGGCGAATTAGGAAGCCCGAATTTTCGGTTCAAGGTCGGGATGACATTTTTTTATGCACGTTGGCGGTGATGCCTTTTGATATTGGCGCCGCTTATGTCTGCGTATCGGTAGAGTCCCGTTGGCGGCAGTCCTTGGCATCGCGTTGACTTGAAGCTGTTTGACCCGCCGCGAGCATGCGCAATGCCGTCTCTATGGCTGCCTCCGGCGTGAGAGACAAAGCTACCCCACCCGGACCGCTAATTAGCACTTCGGCCTCCTCGGCGACCACGGAACTCGGTTTATCGTGTGGTAATGTCGGCATCTTGGCGGACAAAACTGCTATCCGAATTTTACGTTCCGCATCAGGAGTTAAGGCGGGCAGCGGGTCTGCGTGAGGCCTGCCTAGGACTACCCGGTCAAAATGCTTTGTTCCGAATTCATAAGGTCGAACCGCACAGCACCAATGACAACGCTCGTTGCGTGATTTGACCGCACTGGTGGCGCCCAGCGCCCTTGGGGTTTGAAATCCTATTGTAGCTGGCGCCTCTTGCCGCGCGGACTGATGACCGGCAATCGAAGCCGCCCATGCCGCCTGAGCATCGGGTGCACGATGCGCGACTTCACGCATGCCCGCCACCCTCGTCCTGCGCAGCGCCCTGCCAAGGAGAAAGTGGTTGTCCGTTCAGCGGCGTGTGCCTAGCGAACCGCTCCCGAGTACTCTGCCTCGGCTCGTGGCGGCTGCGATCAGAGCTGTGCAGCCGTTCCGCAGCGAAGTCGCGCGGGAGCGCGATGAAGCCTGGTGCCGCCTTTCGGCACGCGGCCGGAGACCCGTCGGTCAGGTGTTGGCGTATACTGTGGGGCGTGATCCTCTTTGTAGCTGACCTTGCGGTTCAGTCGATCTGGCTAAGAGCGATAGGCACTGAAACGCTTCACATTCGCTACAGCGGACTCACGACCGCTTCGGCAGACTTGCATGCTCAGCTGCATTCGGTAGCGTATGGTTGGGGGTGCCAAATGCCATATCGTAACGCCCATTGGTGGTTGTTGGGCTTGTTCCCGCTGATCGCCGTCGCTTTCTGGCCGGGCTATTGGGGGCAGTTGTCCAAGGCGCCATTCTCTCTGCACGCGCATGGGATCACGGCGACCGCTTGGCTGATTCTTCTGACCGCCCAGAGTTGGGCGATGCGTGCTGGGAAGATCGTTTGGCATCGCGCCTTCGGTCTAGCGACATTCGTCGTTCTGCCGCTTTTTGCGGCCGCAGGTCCGCTCGCGCTGCAAGGCATGGCGATCCTCTGGAAGACGCAAGCCGACCCGTTTCACTCCGCTTTTGGTTCGCGCCTTGTGGTCGCCGACATGATCGCGGGTCCCTCGGTCGTCGTCATGGTTGTCTATGCCTTCCTCCATCGTCGCCGCGTCGAGGCGCATGCGTCCGCGATGCTGGCGACGGCGCTGCTTGTGCTGCCACCGATCATCGGGCGATTATTCCCGGCGGTCCCGGGCTTCCCTCACGGAGGATGGGCTGGCTTTGCGGGCTTCCGCTTGGCTTTCCAACTTGCTGAGGCGATCACGCTGGTCATCGCATTGTCGCTCGCCGCTCGATCTCGCGCCGCCCGTTTCGGATTTGGATTTGCGGCTGCCGCGACAGCCGCCCAGATGATCGCTTTCGAGACGGTCGGAATGTCGCAACTTTGGGACCGGTGGGTGACGCTTCTGGCGGAGCTGCCCTCGGTTCCCCTGTCGCTGGCGGCAGGCGCCACCGCGGCTGTGCTTTTGATCTGGGCGTGGAGGAAAGGAACCATGCGGTCGAACGCCAGGCACAAATCCTTTGCTGCTGCCTAGCGGCGAACTCAGGCAGGACCAACCCATCGAGGCGGACGCAGCCACTGGAAGATTGGCGCGCAACGCTGCGCCGTGGCACCGTAGCGCTCGTCAGGCATTGTGATCGCGATGTCCCTGTCGATTGCCTTCGTCGGAGCCGGCCCGACCACCATCTATACCTTCTGTGCGTTTCTACGCGGCATGACGGGCGCGGCTGAGGTTACGATCTTCGAGGAGCAGCCGCGCGCCGGGCTCGGGACACCCTATCGTCCAGGCTGGAATGACCCGGCGATGCTGTCAAATATCGCCAGTATCGAAATCCCCCCGATCGGCGAGACGCTGATCGAATGGCTTGCGCGCCAGCCGCGAGCGCGGCTCGTCAGGCTCGGCATCGATCCCGACGAGATCGACGAGCATGCCTTCTATCCACGGCTGGCATTGGGCGAATATTTCCTCGACCAGTTCAACGGTCTCTTAGAGGATGCGCGCGGACGGGGCATCGCCGTCGAGATCGCTAGCAGCTGCCGCGTGACGGACATTAGCGCCGCCAGCGACGGGCTGCACCTGGCCGTTTCGCCGCGAAGGGGTGATGCCTTCGAACGGATTTACGATCGCGTCGTGCTAGCGACCGGGCATCAATGGCCCGAGGAACCCGAAGTGCGGCCCGGCTATTTCCTGAGCCCCTGGCCTGCCACCGCGCTCCAGAGGATCCCGCCGGTCGCGATCGGTATCCGCGGCAGTTCACTGACCGCGATCGATGCGGCGGTCGCGCTCGCGGTCGCGCACGGCACGCTGATCGAGACCGAAGGGGAGTCGATCGACTATCGCATCCACCCTGGCGCCGAGGGCTTCTGCATCACCATGATGTCGCGCAAGGGCCTGCTTCCTGAATCAGACTTCTATCATCCGATCCCCTACGAGCCGCTGTCGATCTGCACCCCCGAGGCAATCGAGGCGCTGGTCGTCGCGGATTGCGACCAACTCCTGGACCGATCCTATGACCTTTTCCGCGCGGAGTTGCGCGCGGCCGATCCGGACTATGCGGCGAGGGTCGGACTGGACGCGCTTTCGCTGGAGGAATTCGCCGACCGCTATTTCGTGGATCGCATCGCCGCTGATCCCTTTGAATGGGCCGAGGCAGATCTTGCCGAGGCCCGGGTCAACTTCGCCCGCGAATATACGGTGCCCTGGCGCTATGCGATCCTGCGTATGCACGAGGTACTCGGCCTCATCGTACCGCATCTGGAAGAAGAAGCGCTCGAACGGTTCAACCGCTATCTCAAGCCCGTCTTCGTCGATGAATATGCGACGGTCCCGCATCTCTCTATCGAGCGGCTGCTCGCACTTCATCGGACCGGGCATCTCGATGTCACCGCGCTCGGTGACGATCATCGGATCGATACCCATGGCAAGGAATCTGGCGCGGTCGTCACCATGCACGGCCAGCGCCGGCATTTTCCGGCTTTCATCGATGCGACCGGGCAGCGTCCGCTGGCGGCGGAGGCGTTTCCTTTCCCGACCTTGCTCGAGCAGGAGGTGGTGCGCGACGCTGCCGAGGACGATGCCGCCAGTATCAAGGGTATCGTGGTCGACGCGCAATTCCATCCGGTGAGCGCGCATCCGGCGCGCGATCGCCTGTTCTGCCTCAGCATTCCCTTTCTTCTCGAGCGACACCCGTTCATCCAGGGAATCACCAGCTCTTACGAAATGGGCAATGTCGTGGGCGCGGAGCTGGCCGCAGCGGTTGCTGCGACAGGCAGCGCGGGAGGGGAGGGTGCTGTATGCCAGGAGAAGAGGGCATGAAGCTGTTCGCGATCTATATCGGCGGCGAGCATCCCTCGGCGCATATCGAGGTCCATGATGTCCGCTTCATCGTCGCTGAGAGGATCCGTGATACCCATGCACAGTTGCGCGCAGAGTGGTGGGGAAGCCCGGGGACGCTGCACATCGATTGCTGGGCCGAGATCAGCCAGGTCGATGGCTACGCAGTGACGCTGCGCCCCGAGCCCGCCAATGCTGCCGAGAAGCTCTGGTTCGTGAACCTGGGCGGGTATGATGGGAAGGACTTCGCCGAGCAGCACAAGAATATGTTCGTAGTCGCCGCGTCGATGAAGGAGGCTAAGGCGCGTGCCATGGCCACGATCCAGGGGTGGAAGGACGCGCACCGCGACGACATGTACGAGGCCGAACTGGCGTTCGCGCTCGACGGCAGGATCGGCGACCGGCTGCATATCCATCTGAGCCCTGCGCAGGATGCCACCGCTCCGCAGTTCACCTGCCGCTACACCCCGCTCAAATAGCAACGGCGTGCATGCAAGAAGCGCCGCCCTTTCGGGCGGCGCTTCATCGCACCTGAAAGGCGAGCTTACTTCGCGCCAGAGCCGGGCTCGGTGATCTTCGGCGCCTTGCCGTCCTCGACACGGCCCTCATTGCGAAGGTCGCGGCCTTCCTGGGCTTTCTTCTGGCTTCCGGCAGACGTGCCGTGCTCGAAAGCCTCTTCCTTCACAAAGCCAGCGGCTTCCTTGATGTTGCCTTCGATGCTCATCAGACTCTCCTTATCGGCGTTAAAATAATTACTTAAGGAGAACCCTGTCGAAGCTGCCCGGTTCCAGTCGCTCGAATTGATCCACCGCGGCCGACGCCGTACGATCAGCCGCTATGGTAGGGATTTCAACCGTGTCGGCGCTCGACAATCCGGTCTCGCTATAAGCTGCTGACTCAGCGTCCCTTGCCGCGGCGGTTGGTTCCACTCACCATCGGATCGGGCTTACGGGGCGGCTTCCAGCCGTGCGGCGGGGTCACGCGTTGCTGGTTCGTCCCGATGCCCATCGCCCCGGGCTGCTGGCGCGTCAGGCCCGATGTGTCGGCCTGCTCGGCCTCCGCGCGCGCGGCGCCGCCGCGCATAAGGTTGATCTGGTCGCGCAGTCGGCGCGCCTCCTCGAAGTCCATCGCTTGTGCAGCTTCTTCCATGCGGTGTTGCAGGTCGGTGATTGTTTCGGTCATCAGCGAGAAACGCGCAGCGTTGCCGCTATGCCCCGGCAGCTGCGCGACGGCTCTGGCCGCGTGATCTTTACAGCCGCGGAACAATGGCTGCACCCGGGGATTCCGCTTCCTGTCTGAACAGGGAGAATGACAATGGGTTGGATTATCGCACTCATCGTGGGTGGCGTCGCCGGATGGCTCGCCAGCATCGTCATGGGCCGCAATGCCTCGATGGGCATCCTCCTCAACATTGTCGTCGGCTGTGTGGGGTCGGTGATTGGCAACTGGCTTTCCGGTCCGCTCTTCGGCGTTCGGGGCAGCGTGCAGGAATTCTCGGTGACCGGGCTGCTCATCGCCTTTGTCGGTGCCGTGGTGCTCCTCGCAATCTTCAATCTGGTGCAGCGCAAGAGCGTTCGCTGAGTTGAAGGCGCCGGGAAGGGCGTCTGCCTGCTGCGCGGGCGGCTGCCCTGCGCGCGGATACTGTGGCTCTATCGGCGTCTCGCGTCGATAGAGCCGCTGCCGCGCTGACCCCGACCATAGTGAGCGGGGTTTCCGGCCTGCCCCAGATCGAACTGGCTCCACTTGCGGTCCCTGGCGCGCGTGCGGGCTGATCCGACGCGGTTTGCAACATCGGCGCACTGATCCCAAACTGGATCGCGTCCGGCTATGCGGGGGTGGAGAATTCGGCTTTGCGGCCGGCAGCCATCTTAGAGTGGACCTGAGGCGCCGAGGGGTGGTCGGGCAGCGGGAGCCGATGGGGAAGCGGGGGCGTTTCACGGGGATGCCGCGTAAGCTCAAGGTGTTTCGAACCGCGATCGGGTTTCACGACGCCTATGTTGCTGCTCCGAGCATGAAGGCGGCCGTCGAGGCCTGGGGCTCGGACGTCAATCTGTTCGCGCGGGGCGCCGCCGAGATCGTCACCGATGAAAAGCTCGGAGAAGAACCGCTCGCGCACCCTGGCAAAGTCATAAAGCGTCTGCGCGGGAGCGAGGCGGAGCATTTCGCGGCGCTCGAGCTGGCCGCGGCACCCGGGGAGGGTGGGAAGCGAGCGACGGCCGCGCGAACGGTGCGAAAGCCGAGACCGCCCACAAGGCCGAAGCCGAAGCCGGACCGACAGGCGCTCGATGAGGCGGAGGAGGCGTTCAAAACGGCACGGAGCGCGGCGGAACGAATTTCGAGCGATTTTCGGGAGCGTGAGCGCAAGCTTGCGCGGGAACGCGAGGACGCTGAGCGCACGGCGAAGGCCAATTTGCAGGAGGCGCGCTCACAGCGAGACGCGGAGAAAGTACGGTACGACCGCGCGATGGCGCGCTGGCGAGAGGCCTAGCCGGACCAGTTTGTTCCCCTCGCCGCAATGCGACGCCATCGTGGTGAACGACAATCGCGAATCGCTGACGACAGGCGTTCCGGCGGCCGCAAATTCATTCCGGTCGGTTGCGTTGATGACGGCGTCCGCCATCCTCTTGCGACGTTGGTCGCCTGTCCGTTTTATGACCTCGTGGACTGGCACGTAGCACCGCCCGAGCGGCGATCGGGCGGGCGCAATCCGGGCTGCCGCGCGGCGCGCTCGTGCGGTGAAGCGCTATTTCCTACAATTTTGTCTTGCGCGTCCGCTCTTCGGCTTCGTCGGCCCTGCGCTGGTAAAGCCTGGCAAGTTCTCGATGGGCGCGGGCGCTGGGCCGCTCGCCCATCGCCTCCGCGATTTCCAACTCTCGTGCAGCGCGTGCGCGATAGTAGACGACAGCATTTGGCATTGGGCTCTCGCAATCCGCCATCGGACCTAATCACACAGCGGGTAGGGCGACGTGAACGTTCCGCCAACGATCTCGTTTGGACTCACAGGGAACACAGGTTGGCGTGATGGATTCATGGCGTCGTAAACCAGGGAGGTTTGGATGTCCGACGACAAGAACAGTGTAGGTTCGCCCGATCGCGACCGCATCAGCATGAGCGAGGACTATGAGGTCCAGGATTGGACCGGGACGCTCGGCGTATCAGAGGAGCGCCTCCAGGAGGCGGTAAATGCTGTCGGGAACAACGCCGACGCGGTGCGCGCATATCTGAACAAGTGATCCAGATCCGCCGGGGCCTACCTTGGACGGACGAGGAGGATGAGCAGCTCAGGGCTCTCCTCCTCAGCGGAGCGTCGTTGCCAGAAATGGCAGCGACGCTTTCGCGTTCGGGCGAGGCAATCGACAGGCGGCTTGGCAAGTTGGGCTTGGCGCGCACCGGTCGAACGCGGACCAAGCGCGCCGTTCGAGAGACAGGATAAAGCCCACGGTCTCGCCGCACATACGATATTGTCCGTAATGCAGACTCGGGCGGGCCGGCCACAGCCCTGCCCCTGAGGTGCTGTGCATCCACTCTCGAACATGCTGGAAGACGAAAGTCTCCCGGCGGATCTGCTCGGCCCGCTGGTGACATCTGCGGCGGACCTCCGGCACACCGGCGAGTAGGCTGGCCGCCCGGAGACGGTGGAGTGAGCCGCTCCTACTCGTCGTTCGCGCAGGGCATGAGGTCTGCCGGATAGAGATGGAGTACGCCCATTGGCAGTTCCTCCTAGCCGCCATCGTCTTAGGTGCCGGCGTCGAGCGCCGTGCGCATCGCATCCCAAAGCGCGGTGGGATTGCTGACGCTCGCGCACCGCACGCCGCCCTCGTAAGATCGCGGTGGCGCGGTGGGGGAATCACCGAGGATGGTGATCCTGCACGCGACCGCCAGACGCAGGCCGGCTAGCGCGCTTTCTGGGCGTCGCGCTTGCGTCGCACCCGCTCGCGGGTGCCGCAGCCCGCTTCCGAGCACCAGTGCCGGCGACCACCCTTCGATTGATCGAGGAAGAGCCAGCCACAGTTCCTGCCGGTGCATTCGCGGACCGCACGCCTGGATCGGTCCACGAGCAACTCCGTAGCCGAGAAGACGAGGCGGTCGCTGATCGTGGAAAGATCGTCAGGCCGCCATCGCCAGCCATAGCCTTCGCTTCCAAGCGTGAAGCTGCGAGCAGCAATGGCCGTCTCGGCAAAGGCGGTGAGACAATCGACGTCCTCGCGTCCCGGTAGCGTGTCGTGCGCTTCGGCGAGGAAGATCCGGTAGATCAGTTCGCGGGCCGCGATTGCGCTTTGGAACGCCTGGTCAGCCGCATCGACGTTCACCGCCGCGAGCCGAAGGAGGCCGACCGCTTCCTCTGCTGTGACGACGCGCACGCGCTCCGCCCAGTGCAACAGGTCTTGGTAGCTGGCGAGTGCGTCCGGCCCCCAACGATCCCGTCTCGCATCCACCGTGTTTACGAAGTCCAGGGCCGGATGTCCGCCGACGATGCGGATTTGCGAGATATCCTTTTGTGCCACCGCGCCAATTTCGCACGCAACCTGACAAAGGCAAGGGGGTTATAACGGGATAAAGTGATTTAACCCGTTACATAGGATGCGTGATGCAATCACGAGCGCGAGAGATCAGGCCCTTTCTGCTCCTATGCGTCATCTGGGGAACGACGTGGATCGCCGCCAAGGCCAGCTTGGAGAGCCTGCCACCGCTGTTTCTGGCCGGCTCACGCTTCACTGTCGCGGGCGCGATCCTCCTGGTCCCGTCGATCCTGTCGCGGCAATGGCCCGTCGCGCGAACGGATTTCCTTCGACTTCTTGCCGCGGCGCTGCTCCTGATCGTGCTGTGCTACGGCGCGCTTTTCTGGGGGATGGTCTATACGGATAGCGGCACCTCCGCGGTCATAGAGATGGGACTCACCCCGGTCGCGCTTCTCGGATTTGCCCTGGCCATGGGGGAGGAGGCGTTTTCGTATCGCAAGGTCGCCGCGATCGCCTTGGGGCTGTGCGGCCTGCTCCTGCTCTTCGGGACAACCGCCTGGCAGGCCTGGACGCAAGATCATCAGGGGGCGACCCTTCGGATTCTCGGCGCACTTGCGGTTGCGTCTGCCGCCCTGACCTACGGTCTCGGATCGGTCATCAGCCGCCCCTTGCTTCGCCGCTATTCCGCGACTGCGGTCTCGGGCGCGACCATTTTCCTCGGCGGTCTTATTCTATTGCCGCTCTCGAGGCTGATTGAACCCGGATTCACGGCCGCAACTCGCCTGGACTGGGGCGTGAAGACCTGGTCAGGGTGGCTCTTCCTCGTGATTTTCGGATCGCTGGTCGGCTATCTGATCTTCATGCGACTTTTAAGGGATCTCGGCGCGTCCCAGGCGGGCATGTACGCCTTCGTCTCGCCACCTATTGCTGTTGCGCTCGGAGCAGTGTTGCGAGGCGAGCGCCTGGGCGGTCTGGAGGTGTGCGGCATCGTTTTTCTACTGGCCGCCGCGTGGCTTGCAATGAAGGATCGTTCGCAACCCGAGTACGTGTGAAATTGCGGTCACGGTGATCGCTGAGTCGCTTCCTAGACAGGTGCGGATGCGCGCTGGGCGGGTTGGCTGGGGGCTGTCCTGGCGTCGGTCCGGGGGGCAGCCGCCCGCTGCGGGCACCGCGGCTCTGTCGGCGCTTTGCGCCGGCGGAGCTCCAGCTGCGCTGGATCTCGGCCCTGGCGGGTGACCATCCGCTGCCGGGGATGGAGTGCGCGGGGGAGGGGGGAGGTTCAGGGGCGCCGTCGATGGCAGCTTTGCGCCCTAATCTCGGGCATTCCGCTATACATGGCCGAGACCTCGAAGCAGCCATTCGCGTACTTCTTAGGATGTTACCTTAGCTCACGCAGGCGGAGATTAGGGCGTCAGGGAGATTAGGGCGTCAGAATGTCGCCCCCAAATTCCATCTGCCAGCGATCAGCCATCTCGGTGACAACGATACTGCGCAATAGTCGCACAAGCTGCATCAAAGTATTCTCGCCGTAGCCAATCCCGACGAATGGTTCAGGATTGGCCCGTCCCCTACTCTTTCCGTGAGCGCACCTTGTCCGTAGCACGTGAAGCTCGCTTTCGAGCGGACGTGTGCCGATGTTGAGCTCTTCGTAGCGTGTTTGCCAGAGAGATAGAGCTTCTCGACGTGAATGTTCATCGAGCCACAGTAGCTCGATAGCACGGACGAGTGACAGGACCCGATATTGCGGCGGCATTGCAGGAATTTGTGCGTCGGAGAGCAGCGAAGCAATTGGCGCGATTTCCTTCTTCGCGATCTGCTGATAGAAACCTATCACATTTCCGGCGTTCAGGCGGTAATCCTCATTGATCGTGTTGGCGATCATGACTTCGTAGCGCGGCTCTGGGCAGTCTGTGGGTGACATCATCGTTAGAAAACCCGCGCCCGTGAAGAACGGGGCGGCCTCGGCATCGACGGTTAACCGGATAGCTGTCAGCATTGTTTCCTTGATCTGCTTGAGCCATATTCCCAGGTGAGGATTGTCGCGGTTAGCTTCTGGCACGGTGACGGCGACCACAAATATGCGCTCCTCGGCTCCAATTAGCCTCACGACTAATTCTTGTCCTGTTTTACTTGACCAGAAAACTGTTCCCAAGACTGTTTGACGATCTATCTCATCTTTCGTCGCGGGTGGCATCAGTGGTAAGAGGTGATGATCGAACGCTGGCATGGTCAAAGCCTGATCCGCTTCATTCCGAAGGTCAATGAGGCTGGTTCGCTCTGACCATTTATTTGGCTGCAAACGAGTTACAAATGCCGTCTTTTCTAGGCCGGGCGACGTCCGTCTTTGCGGATTTCGGGTCCAAACCTGCCAGTCAGCAACCGGCCCAACTCAGGTCGTTGAGTGCCCCACTAATGCCTCTCACGGTGCTCACGGCTGACATCTCCTTCCTGGGCGTGGAAGTCGATCGAACGCTGCATCAGCGCGAGATCGTCCCGCTCTACGCGCAGCGTTCCTGTCAGGCACTCGATGCCCGTTGACATGCCGTCGCTCGCAAAGAGCGACGCCGAATATACGCGGCGGCCGGCATTGACGAAGATCTCGACCAGCGCGCCGTCCACCAGGATCTGCAGATCGACCCGATCGCAGAACGGCAACTGAGTGGTCGTCTTCCGCTCGAAGAAATCCACCGGAGCGAGCTGGGACGTATGACGTTCGAACGAGATTTCTTTGCTGCCAAAAGCAATGGTGACGGTGAGCAGGGTCTCATGGCCATCGGTCAGCGATACGGTTCCTGTCGTGTCGGCGTCACCGCCTAGGCTGATGTCCTGCCAAAAGCATTTCTCGGGCGCGAACGAAGCCTGCGAGGCGGCTGCCGCAAGCGAGCCCCTTACTCCGCGCCTTTCGGCGCCGCGCAGGCTCGCAAGGGCCTTGAGCGGGCGCTGCCCGAGCTTCAGCTCTTCGCCCTCCAAGAACAGGTAGAGTTCCCGGGGCAGCGACATTGCGCCCCGCCACGGATAGGTCGGATAGGCCTTGCCCGACTGATGATTGGACTGCCATCCGATCCACACCGGACTCGGCTGTTCCGGCGGCAGATCCGACCAGGTAACCGCGGCGTAAAAATCCGGTCCCTGGTCGACAAGTCCCCCGGACGGGCTGCCAATCTCTGGGTCTACCGTGAAGCGATGTCCGTCGAACCGCCCCACGAAATATTGCGCGCCCGACCCGCCATCAACGAGCCCGACGTCGACATCGACTTTCAGAACCCAAAGAGAGTTTGCGGGATCCTCGTCGACGGACAGGCGAATAAGGTCCGGGCACTCCCATTGGCCGCTCGTCGAGCCCATCGGGCCGAAGCTGCCGGCGAGCGTCCAGTCGAGCAGATTCTGCGAGCGATAGAATTGAATATAGTGATCGCGCGCGAGCGCCACGAGCATGATCCAGGCCTCGCTCTCCGCATGATAGAAGACCTTCGGATCACGGAAATCGGCGAGGTCGAGATCGATGATCGGATTGCCGGCATAATGGGCGAAGGTGCGACCGCGGTCATGGCTGACCGCGAGATGCTGCGATTGGATGGAGCGTGGCTCGTCAAAAGCCGTGAAGAAAGCTAACAGCGGCGGAGCTTTGCCGTCGCCAAGCCCGGAGACATTGTCCCGGTCCACGACCACGCTTCCCGAGAAGATCATCTGGTCGGTTTCCGGGATGGCGACGGGCAGTTCGCGCCAGCTGACCAGGTCCGCGCTGACCGCATGGCCCCAGCTCATATGGCCCCAATCCATGCCGTGCGGATTATACTGGTAGAACAAATGATACTCGCCCTCGAAATAGACGAGGCCGTTGGGGTCGTTCACCCAGTTGCGCCGGGGCGTGAAGTGATATTGCGGGCGAAAAGGCTCGGTGCCGATCGCGTCGTCCATTTCGCCTTCGGGGTTTGGCTGTGTCAGCATGAGATCCATCTTGCGGCAGGAGGAAAGAGATTGGTCAGCAGGCGGTGCTGGAAAGGCTGTTGCCTTCGGCATCGAACACATGCGCCGATGCCGGATCGAAATCGAAACCGACCCGCTGTCCCGGCGAGACGCCTCGGTCCTGGGTGCCGAGCCTGACGGCAAGCGGCGTGGCGGTGCCGGGCAGGTCGACAAAGGCGAAGGTATCGGCGCCGAGGCGCTCGAGCATCAGGACAGTACCGACCAATACTGCCGTATCCGGATCGCTGATGCGGCAGTGTTCGGGACGAATACCAAGGGTGACCGCGGTTCCACCTGGGAGCGGTTCGGCGGCGGGAAGGGTGGCGATCGGCGGCTGTCCGGCTGCGAGGGACAAAGCGAGTCCCTCGACACCCCGATGGGCGGCTACCGTTTCGAGGAAGCCCATGGTCGGGGTCCCGATAAAGCCCGCCACGAAGCGGTTCGCTGGCCGCTCATAAAGTTCCATCGGCGTCCCGACCTGCCGGATATAGCCGCCTTCAAAGACGACGATGCGGTCGGCCAGCGTCATCGCCTCGACCTGGTCGTGCGTGACGTAGATCACCGTGTTCTTGAGCGTCTGATGCAGCTTCCCGATCTCCATCCGCATCTGGCCGCGCAGCGAGGCGTCGAGATTCGACAGCGGCTCGTCGAACAGGAAGACGTTGGGCTTGCGTACGATCGCCCGACCGATGGCGACGCGCTGGCGCTGTCCCCCGAAAGCTGGCTCGGCTTGTGATGGCGAAGGGCCGTGAGCTGGAGCACGCGCAACGCCTCCTCGACGCGTGCCTTGAGCTCCGCCGCAGGCTTCTTCGCGAGCTTGAGCCCGAAGCCGATATTCTGCTCGACCGTCATGTGCGGATAGAGCGCGTAGGACTGGAATACCATGCCGACGCGCCTCCGCGCCGGGTCCAGGTCGTTCACGATATTGCCGTCGAACCGCACTTCGCCAGACGTGATCTCCTCCAGGCCGGCGATCATCCGGAGCAAGGTCGACTTGCCGCACCCCGACGGGCCGACAAACACGACGAACTCACCGGGTGCGACCGTCAGGCTCACCCCCTTGATGATGTCGGAGGCGCCATAGCTCTTGCGAACATCGCGTAATTCTACGGTTGCGGGCATTGTTCTTCTCTCATCCCTTGACCCCGCTGCCGACGACGCTGCGCACGAACCAGCGCTGGAAGAATATGAAGGCGATCAGCACCGGCACCGTGATCAGCGCGGCATAGGCCATGACCTCGCCCCAGGCGGTTTTGCGTGCACCGAAGAACTGCTGCATGCCGACCATCAAGGGTCGCGCAGACTCGCCCGGAACGGTGATCAGCGGCCAGAGATACTGGTTCCACATCGCCAGCGCCTGAAGGATCGTGACCGTCGCGAACACGGGAAGCGACGACGGCACAATCACATGGCGGTAGACCTGAAACGCCGTCGCGCCGTCGATATAGGCGGCTTCGTCGAAGTCCTTCGGTATGTCGCGGAAGAATTGGTAGAACAGGAAGATCGAGAAGGCGTTTGCGATGAAAGGGATGATCTGGACGTAGAGCGTGTCGAGCCAGGAACGCGTCCAGACGAGCACGCCGCCGTCGAACGCAAGGCCGGGCAGCTTCGACACGAGGAGCATCAAGGGCACGCTGATCGCTTCGAACGGCACGATGAGGAGGATCACCAGCAAGATCAGCACCGCCTGCTTGCCGCGCCATTCCATGCGCGCCAGGGCGAAGGCGGCCATGCTGTTGACGAGCAGGCCGAGCCCGACCGTGATCGCGGTCACCAGCACCGAATTGAACAGGTAATGGCCGATATTGCCGCGCGCGAAGGCATGGACATAATTGTCGGCCGTCAGCGTGCCGACCGGCAGCAGCGCCCGGATCGATTCGAGATCGGCGAAGATCGCGTCGTTGGACTTGAACGACGACGCGACCATGAACAGAAACGGGAACAGGAACACCAGAGCGAGCGCGGCCATCAGCGCGTAGAGCGCGAACCGCAGCGGCACCGATTTGCGCTGGCTGGGGCTCATGAGACCACCTTGGCCCGTCGGCGCCCGAGCACCTGCTGGAGCAGGATCACCAGCGTGATCAGCACGAAATAGACGACCGAGATGGTCGCGCCATAGGAGATATTCTCCTCTCGTACGCCGCGCTGGACCGCTTCGAACATCACGGTGGAAGTCGAGCCACGCGGGCCGCCGCCGGTCATCACGTCCACCTGGGTGAACAGGCCGAGCGCGGCGATCGTGGTCACGATGAGCACGAAGGTGATCGTGTGGCGCAGGCCCGGCAGGGTAATGTAGCGGAACCGCTGCCAGGGGTTCGCGCCGTCGATCCGCGCCGCATCGTACAGCTCCTGGGATATTCCCTGCAGTCCGGCCAGCAGGATCAGCATCTGGAAGCCTGCACCCTGCCATGCCGACATGATCACGACCGCCGGCATCGCGGCGGTAGGATTGCCCAGCCAGTCGATCGGCTTGATCAGCCCGAAGCTGATCGCGCCCAGCGCCTGGTTGAACAGCCCGAGATCCCTGTCGAACAGAAAGGCCCAGACGACCGAGACGATCACCATCGACATGACCACCGGCGAGAAATAGATCGCGCGGAAGATGGTCTGGCCCCTGAGCCCTGCGTTGACCAGCAGCGCCAGCGCCAATGCCATCGCGCATTGCAGGGGCACGACCAGCAGCGCAAACAGGAAGGTGTTTCCGAGCGCCTGGAGAAAGGCGGGATCCTTGGCCAGGATCGTCACCCGATTCCGGCCGAGGTGGAACTGGGTGAGCGGGCGATAGCCGCGATAGGCTGGGTCGGTCCGCGTGATCGCGCGCAGCCTGGTATAGGCGGGCTGTCCGTCGGCGTCGGATTGCGGCGTCTGCACAAGGTAGCTGACCGAGAGGAGCCGTTCGTAATTGCGCAGGCCGACGATCGACCCGGGCTCTGGGGAGACCAGCCGCTGATCGGTGAAGGTGAGCCCCAGCGCCATCAGGAAAGGCAACACCAGAAATACGGTCAGTCCGAGCAGGGCAGGGGCGCCGAACAGCAACGGCAGGAACCGCCGACGGCGCGTGCTTTGCGGGAGGGACGCGGCGTTCATTCGCCGCCCCCTGAGGCGAGGCCGGGATTGTCCGCGATCGTGCCGTCGATATCGTCGACCGCATCGTCGAGCGCGTCGGCCACGTCCTTGCCGTCCATGATGTCGCGCATCGCGAAGGTGAAGGCATTCGAGACGACCGAGAAGGCCGGCGTTGCCGGGCGTGCCCTCGCGAAACGCTCCATCAGGTCGTAGAAGATTCGGCTCTTCCCGTCCGGATTGAAGTCCCGCGACCGGGCTGCACCGGCTGCGGTGACCGGGACGTTGCCGGTCCGGTCGCTCATCGCCGCCACTTCGCTTGGCTGCAGCAGAAAGTTGATGAAGCTGCCCGCACCTTCCGGATGGGCGCAATGCTTGCTGATCGCCCATTGCCAGGAACCGCCGCCGATCACGACCCCGGTACCGAAGTCGGGCGGGGGCAGGATGGCGAGATCGTCGCCGGCATACCGGCGATAGTCCGGCGCCCACCACCCGCCGGTATAGACCACGGCGGCACGACCTTTGACGAACGCGCTCTCGTCCGGCTCCTTGCGGTTCACAAGCCCTTTGGCGAACAGCGCCCGGAACCAGCTGCCGAAACGCTGCGCCGGGGCGCCGTTCAGGGCGCCTTCGGCGGTTCGCATCGAGCGGCGGTCGATCAGGTCGCCGCCGAAGCTCTGCAGCATCGGGCTGAAGGCATAGGTCCACCAGCTCGCCTTGTCGTCGCGCGTGGCGAGATCGAGGGGGTAGCGATATCGTCCGCTCGCCTTCAACCGCTCGAGGAAGGTCTGGAACTCCTGAAGCGTCCAGGGTCGGTCGAGCGTCGGGACGCGCGTGCCGGTCTCGGCAAGGATCGACTTCCTGGTGAAGACCGCCAGGGCGGCGTCGAACTGGCCGACGGCATAGACCTTCCCCGCATAGCGCCCGACCGCGGCGCGGCTGACCTGGTCCAGGGCTGCGGGTGCGACATAGCCGTCAAGCGGGCGCACATGGCCCGCCCATGCATAGCTCGCGACCATCGGGCTATCGACCGCGACGATGCAGGGCATCCGGTCCGCGAGCGAAGCCGCGACGATCGACTGGTCATAGCCGCCCTGTGGCAGCGACTGCGCAACGACGCGCCATTTCGACTGCGCCGCGTTGAAGCGGGCGATCATTTCCCTGGTGGCTTCCTCCTCGTCGAGGCCGGCCTGGTTCTTCCAAAGGACGAGATCGATCCTGCGCTCCGCCTTTCGTGCCGGTCCGCACGACCACAGCACGGTGCACAGCGCCAGGGCCGCGATACGGGCACGCCAGTCAGGCACCCTGGAGATCCCCTGCAACGGTTGCGCGCGCCAGTTCGATCGCGCCGACGAGACCGGGGTCCTGCAGGACGGGAGGGCAGATGAAGGTCTCGACATCGGCGCTGTGGCGGTCGAGCGCGTAGCCGGCCGTCATCGCGCCGAACTGACGCCGGACCGCCGGGTACAGGGCTCCATGCTCCAGGACGCCGCCGCCCAGGATGATGCGTTGCGGCCGGGCGATATAGGTCAGGTTGACGCAGATCGCGGCGATGTAATGCGCCGCATAGTCCCAGGCGGGGTGATCCGCGGGCAGATCCTCGGCGGACCGGCTCCAGCGCGCTTTCATCGCCGGGCCGCAGGCAAGGCCTTCGACACAGTCCTGGTGACTCGGGCATATGCCCGCGAAGTCGTCGCCGGGTGCCCGCGAAACCCGGATATGGCCGACCTCGGCATGCGCGACCGGCGGATGGAGGGCAGCGCGTTCGAAGAGGCCGACTCCGATGCCGGTTCCCACCGTCATGTAGCAGAGCCGGTCGAGCCCCTGGCCCGCCCCGCGAGTCGCCTCCGCCATCGCGGCGCAATTGACGTCGGTATCGATCCGGCTCGGCGCACCGACGATGTCGGTGAACCTCCCCAGCATGTCGACCGACGACCAGCCCGGCTTTGGCGTGCGCGTCAGATGGCCATGCGAGGCGGAGGCAGGATCGAGGTCGAGCGGCCCGAAACTGGCGATGCCGCCCGCGCGGATCGGGCCGTGCTCCTCGCGCTGGGCGCGATAGAAGGCCGCGATCGCATCGAACACCTGGTCGGGGGTCGTGGTGGCGATCCGCGCCTGTGCGAGAACATCGCCATCGGCATTGGCGACGGCACAGATCATCTTGGTGCCGCCGGCTTCGAGTGCCGCAAACAGATCCTTCGACATTGCCTCAACTACCAAAATTCTGCGCGCGCCCGAAGCTAGATCGCCGGGATGCGGCGAGGGAAGGCGCCGGGTGCGGATGCCACGTCTTGCAGGGGGAGGGGCCGGCGCTCGTCGAGCGCGCCACGAGCGCCGGGGCCTCGGTCAAAATCGGTAGTTGACGGTCAGGCGGCCGGTTCGGCCGAACAGGGGCCGCGCAACGCCGCGGTTGCTGACGCCGTCCGGCGCCTTCAGATCGAAGAACAGGGGATCGCCCTCGGTGAACGACAGCTGGTTCGTGAGGTTGGCGACGTGCACCTGGACCGAGAGGTTGCGCGTTAGGTCGACCAGCGCACCGGCATTGACCACGTAGTAGGACGGATAGAGCGTGACATTGATGTCCTGCGAGTTCGAGTAGCGCGCGGAGCGATACTCATACTGCCCGTACAGCTTCACCGGCAGCGAGGTCAGCGGCTTCAGGTCCCAGCGCGGCTGGATATTGAGCGTCGTGGTCGCCTGGCGACCCTCGCGCCGGCCGTCCTGGCTGATCGTGCGATACTCGTAGCTGTTGCCGACCTGATTGACGACGGTATAGCCGGAGCCGTTGACCTTGGGATCCTGGAGTGTGACATTCGCCTTGATGTCGAAGCCCGGGACGAAGGGCGGCCGGATCACGACCTCAAGCTCGGCACCATAATTGGTGGTGCCATAGGCATAGGCTTCGGAAATGTTCGGGCATGACGTAATGGTGGCGGTGGTCGCCGTGCTCCCGCCTGCCGTGCACAAGGACGAATGGATGTCCTGATAGGTGTTGATCAGGGTTCGCGGCGTGAACTTGTTGTAGAAGCCGGTCGCCGATGCATCGATGAAGCGCGACTGGAACCGCACGCCGCCTTCGAACTGGGTGATCTTCTCGACCGGATCCGCCAAGGGCGCGCTTTGCGCAAAGGCGATGCCGTCGTTCAGGCTGGGCAGGCGGAAGGATTGCGAAGCGAGCGCATAGACGGCGAGGTTCCGCTTGACCGCGAAATTGGCACCGACCGACCAGCCATGGCCGTAATAGCGGTCTTCGAGATATTGGGGGTCGCCGAGCGTCTGGACCTGCGTGAAGGCGCGGTTGCCGTTCGGTGCGTTGCCGGGAATGAAGGAGGTGCAGCAGGTCCGGTTCCGGAACCTGACGTTGAGGCGCTCGGTCTCCCAGCGGAAGCCAGCGTCGATCCGCAGCCGGCTGTTGAACAGCTCCCAATGGTCGAGGACATAGCCGGCGAAGTTCTCGGCGTCGCCGTCCACGGCGTTGCCATAGAAGCCGGGCAGGAAGCTGCCGTTGAGCGAAAGCGATGGGCCGACCTTGTTGCCCGCGGCGTCGATGACGTAGAGGTTCACCAGCTCGCTCGGTGACGCCAGCGTCGAGATCGTGAGCGCCGCCTGGAAGTCGTAATTGTCGCTGTTGGTGCTGTGATAGGCGCCGAAGGTCAGGTGATGCGACCCGAACAGGTCGAAGTCCTTCTGGATCTTCAGGTTCTGCGTCGCGCTGGTCAGCTTCGACTTCACGATCCACGGGATCTCGAAGCTCAGGAAGCTGCCGGCGGGGATGGGCTTGCCGTCGCTGACGTTGAACGCCCCGATATAGCCGCCCGGCCCGGCGATCGTCTGGTTGGCGCCGTAGAGCGCGCGGATCTGGTCGAAATTGCCGAAGCCCGCGGCGAGGATCGGGTTCTTGTAGTTGTTGTTGAAATCGGTCGGGCTCGCCGCGTTGAAATAGGTCGCGAGGATATTGCGGTTGTAGAAGGGCGAATTGTTCGGCGTCCCTTCGGACTGCTGCCAGTTCGCATCGAAGGCGGGCTGAAGCACGTCGCCGACCCAGCGATTGGCGAGGAAGGATTCGGCCGTGGCCGCGTCATTGCCGGCGAAGAGCGCGTTGAACCCGCTCGTGCCGTCGACATAATTGGCCTCGAAATCGAACCGCCAGCCGGAATCGAGCTCCTTGGAGAATTTCGCACCGAGCGTGACGAAGTCCGGATGGATGCCGTCGGCCAGGTCCGCGGTAGTAATGCGGCCGCTATTGTCGATCTGTGTGACGTAGCGGTTGGACGGCGAGAGCAGGGTGCCGTTCTGGAAATTGATGCCGATCGGCCGGACAGTCTTCGAATCGATCTTGATCGGATCGTCGGCCGTGCCCGGATTGCTGAAGCCCGGAACCTGGATCGGCAGGTTGTTGTACACCGCGGTCCGGTCGTTCAGCACAGTTGCGAAGAGACCGATATTGGTCGTGCCGTCGTCGCTATTGTAGGTCAGGTTGCCGCGGACCTGGCCGCCGCGATCGGCGGTATAGCCGGTATCGCGCAAGCCGTTCGAGGTGCGATAGAAGCCGCCCACCGCGAAATGAAGGTTCTTGGTGATCGGCCCGGAGAGGAAGACGTCGTTGCGGATGAAACCGTAGGTGGCCAGCTCGAGCTTGTAGCCGCCCTCGAAATGGTCGCCGCCGGTCCTGGTGACGAAGTTGACGACGCCGCCCAGGCCGTTCGAATACAGAGTGCCGCCCGGGCCACCCTTGATCGCCTCCACTCGGTCGGTCATCAGATCCGCCGAGAAGAAGACGTCGCTATTGGCGAAGGGCACGTCCGAGTCCTGGAATACCGGCATGCCGTCGACGAGCTGCGGAGCGTAGCGATAGCCGCTGCTGGGCAGGCCGCGCACGGTGACATTGTTGCTGCGCTCGCCGGCGGTGCTGCCTTCGGCGAAGAAGCCGGGGATATTATTCAACAGGTCGGCCGTGCTGATCGGGGCCAGGCGCTGAATGTCGTCGCGATTGAGCGTGTCGATGGTGAAGGTCGTGTCGAGCTTGCGCGTCGCGCGCACCACGCCGGTGACGACGATCTCGTCCTTCGTCTGCGTATCGGCGCCTTGATCCTGATTGCTGGTGTCGTCCGGATTCTGCGGCGCGGGGGCCGTGTCCTGGGCATAGGCAATGGACGGAACGACGAGTGCCAAAGACGACACGGTCACCGTCAATAGAGTTGCAAGCCGCGCAGTACCTTTCATCATCTCTCTCCCCTCCCGTGTATGCGGTTTTCCGCTGTCTGTCGGTTCAGTGCGGCTGGTAGAGCACGGGATTGTCGACGTCGTCAATTGAAATTGTCGACGTCGACAAAGAAAGTGCAATTTCGGCCTGTGTGCTGCACAACGCCCCGGGAGTGGCACGAGCCGCTCGCAGCGGAGCATCGGTTTGCAGACCATCAAGGACGTAGCTGAACTCGCCGGTGTCTCGGACCGCACGGTATCGCGCGTGGTCAATGGCGAGCCGAATATCAGTCAGAAGACCCGCGTGCGCGTCGAGGAAGCGATCGCACGGCTCAACTATATCCCCAATCTTGCCGCGCGCATGGTCCGGACGAACCGGTCCGGCGTGGTGGGTCTGATCACCGACGTGGTGTCGACGACGCCAAACTCGGTCGAGATCATTCGCGGCATCCAGGACAGGGTGTCACGCGCGAGCCAGAGCCTGCTCATCGCCAACACCTCGGGCACCAAGGAGGCTGAGGCGCGCATCTGGCGGACCTTCCAGGAGCACCGGATCGACGGCGTCATGTTCGCGACCATGTACCATCACGAAGTCGACTTCGACCCGACCGAGCACAACATCCCGACGGTGCTGGTCAATTGCTTCGCGCCGGGGCGCGACGATGTCGCCGCGATCGTCCCCGATGACTTTCAGGGCGGCTATTCCGCGGCGCGCCACGCGATCGACAAGGGGCACGAGCGGATCGCCTATGTCACGCTCAATCCGCTCATCCTCGCGGCCAGTCTGCGCGGCCAGGGGTTCGAGAAGGCGATGGGCGAGGCCGGGCTGGCGATCCGCCCCGACTGGGTCCAGCCCGGCATCCGCGGTCCGCTCGACGCCGAGGAAACCTGCGCCTTCGCCGTTGCCACCGATATCCTTTCGGGCCCGGCGGAAGATCGGCCGACGATCCTGCTCGCCGGCAATGACGAGATTGCGATGCAGTGTCTCTTCGCGGCGGCGCACCTGAACCTGAGCGTGCCTGATGACGTCGCGATCATTGGCTTCGACGACTTCCGGATCATTTCCGAACGGGTCATCCCGACCCTGACGACGATCGCGCTGCCCTATTACGATATCGGCGTGCGCGCGGCCGACAAGCTGTTCGCGATGCTTGGCGGCACCGACGACCAGCCGCTTGTCGAACGGCTCCCATGCCCGCTCGTCGAGCGCGGCTCCGCCTGAGCTATCGGATCGGCGCGGCCGCCAGGCGCCACGCCTGCACCTCGGCACCGACCCGGCTGCTCGACCTTATCGCGAAACGCGTGCTGTCGGCGCGGGTTGGATAGATCCGGAAGGAGAAGGCGGCGGCGTCGTTGACGAACACTTCGACGACCGAGTGATCGATGAACACGCGGAAGTCGCGCGGCCGGCTGAAGGCGGCTTCGTCATACGCGCCACGCAGCAATTGCGGACCTTCGCCGTCCTTGCCGAGCGTCGAATGCTGCTTGTCGAGGACCATCTCCTTGCGGTCGGCGTCATAATAGAGACGGGTCGTCTCGGTGCCGTCCGGCGACGTGGCGATGTCGAGGCCATAGCTGCCCTGGACCGGCGGCACGTCGAACCGGGCCGTGATCTCCACGGCCTGGCCGAGATCGCCGACGGGAAGCTGGCCGACGCCCTCGATCCTGCGCTGGATCGCGCCGTCGGACAGCCGGAGCTTCGTCAGCGCAGGAAGCGGCGACTGGCCGAGCGTCTTGCCGTCCGGCAGCAGCCACCACACGCGCGGTAGGCCGAAGGTGTGGGCCCATCCGGCGCGCAACTGCGCTTCGGGCGTGCGCCGCTCGTCGACGATACCGATGCCGACGAGCTGGCCGCTCGCATCGCGCGCGACTGTCGGGCTGAGATGTCCAGGCAGCAGGTCGAGCATCTTCGCCTGCAGCGAATCCGGTCTGAAGGTGGCGCCGTCCCAGCTCCCGATCCAGTAGACGCCGCGCGTCGACGGATTTCCGTACTTGCTGACCTTCCCGCCAATGGGGTTGACCTCGAGGATGTACTTGCCGCCACCGATCGCGGTGAAGACCGGCATCTCCCAGATCTCGGAGCCGAAATCCATCTGTCGGAAAGGGGCGAAGTCCGGCTGCCGCTTCCAGCAGCTCCGGCTCGCCAGATTATCGCACCGATAATAAGCGAGGCCGCCCGAGCCGCCGAGCGCGGCACCGACGATCATGCGCGTCTCGCCTTTTTCGAACCACACATAGGGGTCCCGGAAATCGTCGACGCCCGTGCGGTCGACGAGCGGCCCCACTTTCTTCCAGTTGAGCAGACCGGGATCGTCGCTGATCGCCAGCGATATGCCGGGATTGTAGAAGGTCGCGCTGTGGTTGACGCTCGTGTAGAAGGCATAGGCGAAACCGCCGGGCCCGGTCACCACGTCGCCCGACCAGATCCCCTTCATGTCAAAGCCGAAATCGTCCTTCTGGAGCTCGGGCCGCAAGGCGATCGGCAGGCTGGTCCAATGCACCAGGTCGTCGCTGCGCAGATGGCCCCAGGTCATCATCGTCTTGTAGGGGCCGTTCGGCGTGCGCTGGTAGAAGATGTGCCAGCTGTTCCCGCGCCGGATGAGTCCGTGCGGCTCGTTGGTCCAGTTCGCCGGTGGCATGCCGTGATAGACAGGCCGCTGCAGGTCGGCGGCAAAACGCGTCGCCGGCACGATCAGCGATTGCTGGGCATCGGGCGGCGTGACGTTCTTCGTCGCCGCCGCGATCTCGGCGGCGTCGTGCGCGCGGTCGAAAACCCGCACATTGTCATAGGCGGCATTCACACCGTTAATGTTGAACACGCCCAGCGGCGCCTCACGCCAGCTCGCCGCGATCCGGAAGTCGGTTGCCGCGGGCTTCCAATTGGATGGTTTGCCGGTTTTTTCGCCGACCGGTGCGCCATCAAGATAGAGCCTTGCCGCGCCCGTGGCCGGATCGAACGTCGCGGCGACATTTGCCCATTTGTAGAGCGGGAAAGGCTCCCGCGCCGTCATCCGCAGCGTTCCGGACGCCGTCGAGATGCGCGCGCCCCACCGGCCATAGGCGTCCATGAAGATGTCGAACCCGCTGTTCTTGCCGGCCTGCTGGATGAGCGAGCCGGGAATCTGCTCGCCGACCGGCTTCTCATAGCCTGCGGGATAGCTTTCGAGCGCCACCCAGGCCTGGACTGTGAAACCCTTTTCTGGCGAGAGCCGAAGGGGTGCCGAGACCGAGCTCGAAAAACCGTCGCTGCGCCATGCCTGCCCGGTCACGCCCGGCACGAAATCGGGTTGCGGGAACTGGGTCGTGAACGAGGGCAGGGCCACACCAATGTTCGTGTTCGCATCGAACGCCCAGTCGAGCACGGGGCGGTCGGTCGCGGGTTGGGCGAGCGCGGCGCCGCAGGTCTGGCCGGCCAAGACTAGGCCGAGCGCGGAGCATCTCCGAAGTCGATTACCAACTGCCTGTACGATGACCTTGGCCATAGCGCTCTCTCCAACCGTGGACTGGCTTCGAACGGGCAGTCCTCCTGTCGTACGTAAGGCGACCCACCGACCGGTCAACAAAATAATGTCGACGTCGACAATTCCAGCGCCCGAGCTTAGGAGAGTTTGAAAGGCGCCAACCTCAAAGCGTGGTTCGGTGAACGGCAACGAGGATCGGGCAACGGCGGTTGTGCCTCGCGATGGAGCTGCGGCTTAGGCGGGCAATTTCTGATCAACGAGGAATGGGCGACCCGGACCGCGCTGATGCAAGGACCTCGAGGCTTTATGGCTGCTTTCGCAGTCGGAACGCCTGGAAGCGGCCAGTCGGCAAACGGCCCATGAGCCGCCGGACCGCTTTGAGAGCAATTTGCCTGTCGGCACGGGGACCCCATATCGGTCAACCGCGAGAGTGACGCGGGTGCCCGCAGGCGGTTTTGCTGGCCATCGAAATCGCCGGTGAATGACATGTATTTCATCCCCAGCTCCAGCGAGCCAAGCTCTTAGCGGGGCGGTTGCGTCCGTTCCACTTCCCGCTCCAAAGCAGCGGTGAGCCGCTCTATCCGCCTGGTCATCGCAGCATATGCCGACGGGTCCGCGACATCGAAGCCCGCCTGTTTGAGAAGGGTCGGACCGTCTTTGGAACCACCCGCCCGCATCAGGTCCTTCAGACGATCCGCGGCTTGATGGTCGCCAGCGGCGATCCGTTCGGCAAACCAGGCGGCGGCGCTGGTCGCCAGGAGGTAGCGGTAGAAATACATGTCGTAATAGACGTAAGGCTCCGTCACCCAGCCCAGGCAGTCATGCTCGCCGCGCTGGATCGTCGATGGCGAGAAGCGGTCTCGAGCGTCGCAGTAGAGTTTGCTGATGGCTTCGGGCGTCAAAGCGCGCCCCTTGTCGGCCGCATCGCGCACCGCCAGGTCGAACGCGGCTTGGGCCACCACGCCGATATAGGGACTGCGCAGCGCATCAATCGCGGTGGTCAGCGCAGCTATACGCTCGGCCGAACTCTTTGCCCGCGCGATCTCGGCGTCCGTGACCAGCATCTCGTGAACGAAGGTGATCAGGTCGTTGGTCGTGGTTTCGGGCGCCAGCGTCTCATATGGCCGGTTCGCCTCGCGGGCATAGTCCCAGTGCAGCCAATGCCCCCATTCGTGGGCGAAGATCGCCAAGCCGGGCGCGTCCTCGGAATAGCTGATCGAGATATAGGCTGGCACGCTCGCCACACCGTAGAGCGTGAGGCCGCCAGGCGCTTTGGTTGGTCCTGGATGCCAGTCGATCCACTTCCCCGCAAACCCGCGTGCCAGGCGCTGCTGATACTCTTGTCCCATTGGCGCCACCGCCGCGAGCGTCAGCGCCTTGGCATCGTCGATCGTGTAGTGGCGCGTGTCGGGAGCGATCGGCGCCGCCAGGTCGTAGGTCGCGAGCGCGGGGAGCTGAAGCGCACGGGCCTTGAGCGCGACATAGCGCGTCAGCGGACCGCGCGCCGCGCGCTCCGCTTCCGCGCTCAAGGCGGAGAACGCCGCCGCCGGCACCGGGTCGGATGCCGTCACCATCTCGGTCTGGCTGGCCCAGCCGCGCTTCTTCGCCTCCCAGGCCACTCCGGACAGGTAGCTCGACAATAGGGCCGCTTGCGTGAGCTTGAAGCTGTCCTGCGTGGTCGTGAATGCGTCCCATGCGGCCTTGCGCGTTGCCCGGTCCGGATCGGTCAACGACCGCCTCAGCGCGCCCGGTCCGAGCCGTCGCGGCTCGCCCTTGATGGTAATGGTGGGATAGGGCAGCTCGACGTTGAACAGCGTATCGCGCACGCTCGCCGGCTGTCGCAGCAGCGGCTGTACACTTGTGACCAGCTCTTCCTGGGCGGTCGGCAGCACGTGGCTCGCCCGGATCCGTAGAAGCGTCAGCGTTTTGGCGTAGGCAGCGAGCTGTTCGTTTCGCGCAAGTTCCGCCAGCCGCGCGTTGCCGAGCGCAACCAATTCGGGCTCGATATATGCGGCCGCTGTCTCGATATTGGTGGACAGGTCGGTCGCTGCCGCCAGGTCCGCACCGGCCGCCTCATCGCTTCCGTCGCGGCTTACGCGCAACATCGCCCACGCATAATAGCGCGCAAACCGCATGCGGAGCGCGGATCTCGCCGCCGGCGCGTCCCGGATCGACTGGGCGTCGACGAGCTTGCCCTTCCACCGGGCAAGACCGGGCATTTCAGCCTCGATCTCCGCTCGGTCCTTGGCCGCTGCATCGGCGCTTGGGTAAAGTGCGCTCAGGTCCCAGTCAGGCGGTGCTGCCTTCGGCGTCGCACTCTGGGTTTGACTGACCGAGGCAGCCGCTGCGAGCGCCAGGACCAACAGCCGCATACCACCCCCTTTGTATCGGTGCCGATCCCCCCGGCGCCACGCCTACTATTCTTTATCCGACCTTTCTCGACAAGACGAAACAAGCGTCTCCTACTGTCTTAAGCGCAGTTTCGCCGGGGCGATTCTGAACGATTTCGCTGTCGCTCGCGCAGCGCGACTGAGATCGCTCCCACCGCAATTTGCCGCTCGCCGCTCGCAGCCGCTTCGGCCATGTGCGGCGCCTGAGACGGACAGTCTGGTTCGGGCCCGGTTTCTGCCGCCGGTCACGAGCGCAGCGGGCGACCGGGAAACCGGGAAAGGAACCCGAGCCGAAGGGAACGTCGAGCCATTTGCCGCCTTCGGCGCTCAGGGGCACGCTTCATCATAGGCTCTGGCGGCCGCGGCGAATGCCTGCTCGTTTTCCAGCGCCCAGGAGCAAAGCGCTTCAAAGGGACCGCGAAGCGAATGGCCCAGCGGCGTTATCGCATATTCGACGGCGACCGGGCTGGTCGGAAAAACGGTCCTGGTGATCAGCCCGTTGCGCTCGAGCCGCTTCAGTGCGTCGGCCAGCGACTTGTGGGTGATGCCGTCGAGCCGCCGCTTGATCGCGTTGAAGCGCGCGGGCTCAGGGCACAGCACCGTCAGGATCATGATCGTCCATTTGTCCGCGATCTTGTCCAGCACGGGGCGGATGCGGGGGACGTCCATCATGGCCCTGCAGGACAGCGCCGCCAGGTCGGTATCGTCGGCCATATCTACGCTACTCCAGGTGCGTTCTTGTTATCAGATATGCGTCGTATATCTGGTCCTCCGTCTTGAAATGGAAGGACGGACGATGGGAAGAATGACGGGCAAGGTCGCGGTGGTCATAGGTGGAGCCAAGGGCATCGGCCTCGCGACCGCTCGCGCGCTCGCCGAGGAAGGCGCTACGGTGCTTCTGACGGGTCGCAGGCCGCAGGAGGTTGCCGCCGCCGCTGAGAGCATTGGTTCGTCCGCACGGGGAATTGAGGCTGATGCCGCTTCCCGGGGCGACCTGGAACGGGTCATGCGCGAGGCGCAGCGGGTGCACGGTCGTATCGACGCCTTGGTGCTGAACGCCGGCTTGTCGGAGCCTGCGACGATCCCGGAGGAAACGGCGGAGCATTTCGATCTGCATTTCGCCGTCAATGTCCGCAGCGCGCTGTTCGGCATCCAGGCAGCACTGCCACTGCTCAGCGACGGGGCCTCGGTGGTGCTGGTCGGGTCGATCGCGGACGTGATGGGGGTGTCGCCGTTCAGCACCTATGCGGCGACCAAGGCGTCCTTGCGGTCCTATGCGCGCAGCTGGGCGGCCGAACTCGCGCCGCGCCGGATCCGCGTCAATGTCGTGGCGCCGGGACCGACCGACACGGACATGATGGCGGCCGTCTCCGACGAGATGCGACAGATGCTGATCGCGCCGATCCCGCTCGGCCGCATGGCCCGGGCCGAGGAGGTCGCCGCCGCTGCGGTGTTCCTGTTGAGCGATGCCGCAAGCTTCGTCACCGGGGCGGAACTGTGCGTCGATGGGGGCATGCGGCAGGTCTGACCGCGGGAACGCCAGGCCAGGGGCCGGTTCGGAACAGGTGCCGGTCGACGCGTCGACGGGCCTGGGGCAGGGAATCGCCTGGGGCGGTCGCAAGAATGCGCGTCTCGAGACGCCGATGGGGGTGTCCCGCCACGAATGTGACGTGGCGGGACAGAAGCTTCTTACTGGTAGCCGCCTTCCTTGCGTTCCTCGGCGGCTTCCTCCTGGACATCCTCCATATCGGCGGCGTCCTCTTCCTCGGGGCCATCCTCGAGAGTCGTCTCGGACGTGCTGCCCTGATCCTCGGGAAGCTCGTTCTGGTCGTGCTCGAAACCGGGTTCTTCGTTTTGCGGGGTGGTCGCCATTGTCATGCTCTCCTTGGACGACTTCAACGAATCGCTCCGGGCTAAGATGCGGGAGAGCAAGAATAATTCTTCGTTAGACGCAGGGTGGTTGGCGCGGAAGTGGTGGCGGCGGCTGCCCGCTGCGCGGGCACCGCGGCTCTATCGGCGCTGTGCGCCGACCGAGCTCCAGCTGCGCTGCATCTCGGCCCTGGCGGGTGACGATCCGCTGCCGGGGAGGGGGGCGGGGGGTGAGGGTCGAGGGTGATGGTAGCTTTCGCCCCAAATGATGTCGTTCGAGGCCTCTTAAGAATCCCGAAAGCTGCCAACTAATCTGGTGGTCTTGTGCAGCTGTTCCGCGAATTTACGCTAGCGCCGTGGCGCCGTGGCGGCCGGTGCTGGAGCGTCAGATAGGCAAGCCGGTCTCGGGCATCTTGCGCGACTGTAGTGCCAGCTGGTCGCTCGGGCGGACGGTCTGGCCTGGGCATTTCTTGATCCGGCAGGCCTCCTGCCGCGACCCTGCGCCGCTGGCCTAAGGGTTGCTGGTAGAGCGATTGCGCAGCCCGTAAATCTGTTGGATGGTGTGGAAGTTAATTATTGGCTGAAAATTGACTTCCTTTCTATCCTAATTGACTTCCGCCGGGTGTGGGGGCAGTGTCGCTCTTCGATCCGGGAGCGCGTTCATGGATGGGGACAGTCTAGAATTCACGGCCATTCGCGGCGTGCAGGCGGGGAGCGCCTATTACGTGGTCATGGTGCCATTGAAAATCGTGCCGCGCCTATTCAAGTTCGAGGATGAAGCTATGCCCGCCGACCTGCGGGCACAGCGTGTCCTAAACAAGGCAAGGGTGCCGGCGATCGCGAGCTACATCGCGAACAATGCGAACGAATATATTCTGTCATCGCTCTGCGCATCGATCGACGGGGAAATCGAGTTCGTGCCGGCGGCCGCCGAGGGGCCTCTGCGCAAGGTCGGACAACTGCGTATCGATCTTGGAGCCACAATACTCATCAACGATGGCCAGCATCGCCGCGCGGCGATCGAGGAAGCGATCCGTGAACGCCCATCACTAGGCAACGAGACGATCTCGGTCGTCGTGTTCGCGGACCGTGGGCTCAAGCGCTCGCAGCAGATGTTCGCGGACCTGAATATCCATGCGGTCAAGCCGACACGCTCGATCAAACTTCTCTACAATCATCGCGATGCGACCGCAGCGCTCTCGCGCGACCTGGTGGCGGCAATCCCGCTGTTCCGCGATTTCACCTGCTACGACAGCACCAGCATTTCCAACCGCTCGACCAAATTCTTCACGCTCAGCAGCATCCATCAGGCGACGCTCGAGCTGATCGGCAAATCCAAGGCGGGCAAGGTCGATGATACGGACAAGCCGCTCGCGATCAAATTCTGGTCGGCAGTGATCGCCAATATGCCCGACTGGCAGCGCGTGGGGACGCGCGAGGTTTCTAGCTATGAACTCCGCCGAGACTGCATCCATGCGCATGGTGTCGCCGTGCAGGCGATCGGCAAGGCCGGTGCGCAACTCATCGCGTCCTGTCCGAATGACTGGGCGGAGCGTCTCGTACGCTTGAAGGATATCGACTGGTCACGCGCCAATCGCGCGTTGTGGGACAACCGCGCGCTCGTCGCGGGCAAGGTCAACATTTCGAAGAACAATGTGATGCTCGTCACCAATGTAATCGTTCGCACGCTCGGAATGACGCTGACGGCGGAAGCGCAGCGCATTGAGGATCTCTATGCACCGCCTGCGGTGCCCAAGCTAAGGGCTGCCAGCTGATGGCCAAGGTTTCCGCGCTAGACGGTACTGGGCTTGAAGCTCGGTACCGCGAGATCCGCGAGGTCTATCTTTCGGATAACCGGCCCTGGGTGGTTGGCTATTCCGGTGGCAAGGACTCGACCTGCGCCCTGCAGATGCTGTGGACAGCGCTGTTGGAGCTGCCGGTCGAACAACGGCAAAAGCCGATCTACGTGATTAGCTCGGATACGCTGGTCGAGACCCCGGTGATCGTGCGGTACATCGACGTGACCCTGGAGCGCATCGCCAAGGCGGCGGTCGAGCAGGGGCTCCCGATCAAGACCGAGAAGGTCACGCCCAATGTCGATCGCAGTTTTTGGGTCAACCTGATTGGGCGCGGCTATCCGGCGCCCTCGCGGCGGTTCCGCTGGTGCACCGAACGGCTCAAGATCGAACCCGCAAACGACTTCATCCGCGGTCGCGTCGCCGAGTTCGGCGAAGTGGTCATGGTGCTGGGCGTGCGCACCTCCGAAAGCGCGACGCGCGCCCAAGTCATGTCTTTCCACAAGATCAAGGGCTCGACGCTGTCGCGCCACTCCTCGCTCCTCAACGCCTTTGTCTATGCTCCGATCGAGCCTTTCTCGACGGATGATGTGTGGACGTATCTGCTCCAGCACCCTTCGCCCTGGGGCAACGACAATCGCGATCTGGTTGCGATGTATCGCAACGCTCAGGCTGGTGAATGCCCGCTCGTCGTGGACACAACCACCCCGAGCTGTGGGAATTCACGTTTTGGTTGCTGGGTGTGCACCGTGGTCGAGCGTGACCGGTCGATGGAGGCCATGATCGACTCGGGCGAGGACTGGCTTGAGCCGTTGCTCGATTTTCGAGACTTGCTCGCCGAGACCCAGGCGCCTGAGAAGAAGAAACTCTATCGCGAGTTTCGCCGGCGCAGCGGACAGGTGGCCTTTATCAAGGGAACCGATACGCCGGTGCCCGGGCCCTATACGCTCGACTTCTGCAAGACGCTTCTGAGGCGATTGTTGGAAACGCAGCTCAAGGTTCAGCGTGAAGCGCCGCCGGGGGACGAAACCTTGCTGGTGCACGATGCGGAGCTGCACGAAATTCGCCGCATCTGGAGGGCTGAGCGCGGCGACTGGCCCGACTCCGTTCCGCAGATCGTGCGCGAGGTACTGGGCCGGGACCTGGATTGGGTGATCGAGGACAGCATCGCGTTCACGGCAGACGATGGTCAGCTGCTGGATGAAGTTTGCCAGGGGCGCGACGTGCCGACCGAACTGGTCGTCAAGCTGCTCGACGTCGAGCGCGCGGCCCATGGTCTCAAGCGCCGGCACGCCGTGCACACGCGGATCGAGGATCTCTTCCGTCAGGAATGGCGTGGCCTCGAGGCGGTTCTCGGAGAGAGGCTCGCTGGCCGCCAGGCCGACGAGGTTGAAGGCGATGAAGAGCTCGAAGCGCTGGCAATGCAGGCGGCCCAAGATTTCGACAAGGATGTAACGGCGTGATTCTCCGGAGCGTGACCCTTCAGGATTTTGGCGTCTATGCGGGGACGACCACGCTGGATCTCGTTCCCCGGCGGCGCGACGGCGGCGCTGCTCCCGTGATCTTGATTGGCGGCAGGAACGGGGTCGGGAAGACAACGCTGCTCGACGCTGTCCGGCTGGCGCTGTACGGTCGCCGCGCCTTGGGTTCCCGGGTGGCACAGGCCGACTATGACAATTATCTGCGCGCTAGAGTGAACCGTGCGTCCGGGCGCGACGGCGCGGCGGTGACTCTGGAATTCGACTATGCCGAGGCTGGCACCATTCATCGTTACAAGATCCGGCGAGAGTGGGTGGCGCGCGGACGGAGCGTCGTTGAGTCGCTGGACCTTCTCAAGGATGGTGCAACGATCAATTCGGTGCCGCGGGAAGAATGGCACAGCTTTCTCCAGGAGCTCATCCCGCCAGGCGTGTCGCAGCTCTTCTTTTTCGACGGCGAGAAGATCAGCGAGATCGCCGAAGGAAGTGGGGACGACGAGCAACTAGGGGAGGCGATCCGCAGCCTTCTTGGTATCGATCTCGTCGGACGACTGCGCGTCGATCTCGGGCTCTACATCGCGCGTCATCAGAAGGATGACGACAGCGGGGCGACGAGTCGGATCGAAGCTGTCAGCCGCGACATGCAGGTGGCTGAGCGTCGGACGGGCCTATTGGAAGATGAGGTTGCCGAGTTGGTTGCGCAGCGCGAGTCTCAGGCGCGTGCTGCAGAGCAGATGCGGCGCCAGTTCGTGGCGGAAGGCGGCGATGCCGCCGTTCGGCGTGATCAGATTGAGCTCGAACGGGGCGAAGTGCGACGAGCGCTCACGCAGCTGGAGCATGAGTTGCGGGATATCGCCAACAAACTGCTGCCCTTTGCCATGGCGCCAAAGCTGACCGCTGCCTTCCGCGAGGCGCTGACGGGCACTGGCGGCGGTTATGATGCGGACGTCACTGCGTCCTTGATTGCCGCGATCGAGAGCTGGCGCGCAGAAGGCGCGCCAGCGCGTGAGGCGAAGTGGGCCAGCGCCCATTGGAAGGATCTGGAATCCTTTGTGCGGGCCCATAGTCGTCCCGCTGGAACTTCGACTGCCTGTCCGGCCATTCGTGAGGTGGGAGATGGAACGACAGCCATCGCCCGGCTAGACGAGGTGGAATCGGTCGTCCGGCCCCGGGCCGCTGATCTTTTGCAGGAAATGGATCGGCTCACCGCCCGAGGTAACGCGCTGCAAGCGTCTCTGGACCGCGCGGACAACGCGTCTGCGGGCTTGCTACTCGACGAACTGCAGCGGGCAGAGCGCCGGCTAGGTACGACTGAGGCGACGCTGCATACGCGTCAGGAAGAGTGGAGGGTCGCCAAGGGACAGTTGGTCACCCTTGAGCGCGAGCAAAAGCGGCTTCTCAGCGAACAAGCGGGGTCGGAGAAGGCCCAGCAGCGTTCCGCACTGGCTGCGCGTGCCGCGCAGGCTCTCGCCGATTATGAAGAGCGGCTGCTCGCACATAAGCTAAGCCAGCTCAGGAACGAGTTCGTTCGCTGCTTCAATCGTCTTGCACGCAAGGAGAATCTGGTCGTCGACATCGAGATCGATCAGGTCAGTTTCGCCACGACGTTGATCGACCGCACGGGTGCTGGCATGGCGAAGGGCTTGTTATCCGCCGGTGAAAAGCAGATCTACGCGATCGCTATGCTCTGGGCTTTGGCCCGTACCAGCGGCCGCCCGTTGCCTATGATAATCGATACACCACTGGCGCGCCTCGATTCCAAGCATCGAGCCAAGCTGGTCGAGCGCTATTTTCCGAACGCATCGCACCAAGTCATCCTGCTTTCCACGGACACCGAGATCGACGAGAAGTTGCTCGAGGCCCTAGAGCCCAGCGTTTCGCACAGCTTCCGCCTCGATTTCGACCAGATCGACGGAAGGACCGATGTCTCTCCGGGATATTTCGGCACCGAGAGCAGCGCTAAGGAGGGGCATCGTGCGCTACAGCAAGCTTAAGATTTCCAGCGATGCGACGAGCAAGTTGCGGGCGCTGCGCCAGCGTACCGGCCTTACGCCGAATCTGCTTTGTCGGATCGCGTTGATGACTTCGTTGGAAGAAGGCCCCGTCGGTGGTGCGCAGGCACCGGACGAGGACGGCTCGGAATTCAACGCTTACACGCTGACCGGCGAATATGGTGCGATGTTCGCTGCGCTGCTGCGCTGGGTGGAGGAGGGGACGAGTCCGCCGAGCCCCTAGACAATGATACTCTCCTAAGGCGCCTGCGCGGACACATTCATCGCGGCGTGGGAACCTTGTCCGTACGGGCAAAATCACCGGCTGATATCCTTCGCCTAGTGCCGGCGGCAGCGGCATAAGCCCATGATCCATGGCCTGTATCTCGATCACAACGCCACGACCCCGATTGATCCTCGCGTCCGCACGGCGATGCTGCCCTATTTGGATGAATTGTTCGGCAATCCGTCGAGCGTCGAACATGAGCATGGGCATGTAGCTGGCCAAGCGGTGGATAAGGCGCGGCAGCAGGTGGCCGACGCGATCGGCGCTCGGCCGAACGAGATCTTGTTTACCGGCGGCTGTACCGAAGCCAATAATCTTGCGATCTTCGGTGTCGCGCGCGCAACTCCAGAGAAGCGGCATATTGTCACGAGCGCGATAGAACACCCCGCAGTTCTCGAACCTTGTCGTGCGCTCGAGCGCGATGGTTGGCGCATTACCGTGCTGGGGGTCGACGAGAATGGGCTGATTGATCTCGACGCGCTGCGCGGATCGCTTAGCGCGGATACTGCGCTGGTGTCGATCATGGCGGCCAACAACGAGGTAGGCACGCGGCAGCCGATCGCTGAAATCGGGGCGCTTTGCGCAGAACGGGATATTCTGTTCCACTGTGATGCCGCGCAAATCGGCGCTTATGGATTGCTCGATGTCGGGCGCGACAATGTGCATCTCGCAAGCCTTTCCGGTCACAAGGCATATGGTCCGAAAGGCATAGGAGCGCTCTATGTGCGTTCACGCAGACCGCGGGTGCGTCTTGCACCTATCCTGTTCGGCGGCGGCCAGGAACGCGCACTCCGGCCAGGAACACTGAACACGCCGGCGATCGTCGGCATGGGCGAAGCATTGGCACTTGCCGCGCAACAGGGACCAGCGGACGCCGCGCGGTTAGCAGCGATGCACGAGGAAATGCGTGCGCAGTTCGCCGCCCGGATACCTGGCATTCAGTTCAATGGCGATCCGGTCCACCGTATTCCTAATAACCTCTCGGTTTCGATACCCGGTGTCGAACCGCTCGCGCTGATCCGCCGCCTTCGCAAAGAGATCAGTTTTTCAGCGTCTTCGGCTTGTGCCACTGAGAAGATCGAAACCTCTTCCGTGCTGCTCGCGATGTTCGGAGACACGCCGCGCGCCCGCGGCGCCTTCCGCATTTCGCCAGGGCGCTTCACGAGCGAAGTAGAGCTTGCCGAGGCGTCAAGCAGGATCGTCGCGGAGAGTCTGCGGCTCATGGGATCTCGGGTCGTCGCCGCGGTCTGAGGCCGTCCGTACGACCTGTGAACGCTGATCCTCAGACCGCGAAAACCTTCTTGGCCATATCTACGAGCCGGGCCTGCCGGTTCTGGATGGCTGCGGCATTCCAGTCGTCGATCTCGGCAATCTGATTGTTGAGCGTGCTGGTGGAGCCCTTGAGATAGGGTCGCTTCGCCGCGAAGTCTTTGGCTCCGGCCTTGTCATTCTCCTCGGGGCTCAGGATGGTGAGGTTACCCAGCGTATCGAGCAACGGGAGTAAGTGAGGATCCTGATCCTCGGCATTTTCCGGATAGATATGCTCGATCGTAGCATTCTCGAAATCGAGCACGCGCATTCGGTCCCGGCACGCGGGCCGGCCCTGAGCGCCCTCATCGAACCACCGCACATAGTGTTCGAGCGTCATGAGAAGATATTTGAGCGGCTTGTTGCTTTCCGCCCGGAGATAACGAAGCGCTGCAACTTGGCTGCCGAAAACGTCGTCCGGTGCGTGAAGGCCAATCAATCGGCGGAGCTCGGCGATGAGCGCTCCGACACGGTACGCACTCGGGTCTCGGCGGATTTCGACGGCCTGGGCGTTCATGACCTCTGCGGCCTCAATCTTGGGTCCCTCAACCATGACGCTGTAGCGGAAGGTGAAGCGTTCAAGTGCTTGCGCGACCTCGGCGAACTTTTGGGGCGTGAGGAGCGTAGCTGCGACGAGCAATGGCAGGCAATCGGTCTGTTTGAGGTGGACCACGAGAAGCCTAAGCCGGTCACGGTCCCATGCAGTGGTGGCGGCATGGGCCTGCATCGGCCAATCGCCACGCTTGATTGAACGCAGCGTGGCGAAGTCGGTTGAGAGGGATTGGACGGCTTGGATCAGGGCATCCGCCTGGCCGCGGGATAAGGGTTCGCCCGGAAGCGTCATTGGGAAGAGGCCAGCCTGGAGGTCGCTGAGAAGGGTCGACTTTCCCGGCCACGCACCGATTTGCGAGGCATAGACCCACATGAGGCCCTGGCGAATGTCGAGTTCCTTGCCGCTCAGGATGTCGTCCCATTGGCGTTCCATCGCCGCATTCTCCGCTGCGATGCCAATCGGTGCGATTGCCTCAAGAGTGGTCGCGCGAAGCAACTCACCTTCGGTCAAGCTTTTCCCGCGGTCATTTAGTACCTGGAACAACATATAGGCGTCGTCCCGATCCTGGGCGGCCATGTGGATGACAGTCCAGTCCTCTTCGAGAACCTTCAAGATGTTCTCCAGCAAGTTTGCTTTTGCGGTGGCGTCGGGTGCCTGGCCTTCGAGCGTCTGAAGATGGAGCCCGATCATCTCGAAGGCGGCTTGCAACAGATCGTGCGAGGCGCGCTCGGTGGGAGGGTTGGTTCCTGCAAGCAGCGCTTCGAAAAAGCTGTGATCAGGCAGCGACAGCTGGAGTCGCGGCACCGTCATCCATTGAAGGTTTATGCGGTCGCGCTGGCGTTCGAAGCGGCTGTCCAGAAGATCCGCGGTCTCGTTGAGAAACGTGATGATGTCGGTTTCTGTCTGATCGATCGTTCCGACCAGCCTCCGCATCATCTGCTTTAGCTGGACGACGAGCATCAGGAACGTCGCAAGCCGCTGCTGTCCATCAACTAGCTCATGATGCTGGCGGGTGCTGCCGGCCACGGCGGAATGGGCGGTCACGACGCCGCCGAAGAAATGGTGGCGCGGCTTCGTATCACGCCGTGCGGCCAGACTCAGATCCAGATCGTTTAGGAAAGAGGCGACCTCCTCTTCGTGCCAAGCATAGTTGCGCTGGTATTTCGGCACCTCGAAGGTACCTGTCGTCTCGAGCAATGCCCCGATTGTCACTTGCGACGGAAATATCTGCATCTTCGGTGGCGCCCCCCGGCTGAAACCTACAGCGGATTACTGTCCCGCAGCCTGGTCAGACCAGAGCCGGTAGTAGCCGACCATGAAGTCCTCGAGGTTGTCAGGCTCGTACATGCCGTCGTGCAGCCGATCGAAACCGGTGACTGCATATTGATTGAGCAAGTTGTCGCCGGCGACGCTGAGGCGGGTCGGCGAGGTAAGGTCGAGCAGATCCACCATCTTCCGCTCAACATCTTCCCGATCATCGACATCGATCATCAGGCGGCGGAGCTCGGCATCAACAAGGAGACCGGCGATGAGCTCAGCTTGGCCCTTGTAGGCTTCGGGATAGCCCGAGCCCAAGAATGGGTCGGCTTCCATGCCGGCTTCCTCGCCGAGCCGGGCATCGTCCAGCCCAAGCAAGAGGCAGCAATAATAGGCGTCGAACAGCAGGAACCGACTGCTCCCGTCGCGCTTGGCGCCCCGCTTGGCAAACGCGCGCGGACCGTCAAAGCCGAAGAATTCACGGGCGCCTTTTGGAAGGTTAAAGCTCACGCGACGCTCTCCGGTCCGTGAAATTCTTGAAAGGCCTGCAGCCCGTACTGAATATCTGCGGTTCCGCCACCAAGCGGCATAATCGTCAGATAGTTCACGGCGGCTGACCGGCTGTAGAAACTCTCAGCGAATCCTGCGCGCTCGCTGGAAATCACGAACATGATCATCTGCCCGAAAAAGTCGGGGATAAGCCGTGCGATCTCGCGCCGCGATGCGACGTCGATCGACACCGCCGGGCTGTCGACGACGAAAGGCAGGCGGTACGGGGCCTCGGCCAGAAGCGAGGTGAGGAAGGCATAGGCGATGGCAAGCTTCTGGCCTTCGCTCGCGTTGTCCTTCGTCGCCAGTTGATCGGATCGAAGTTCGAGCCCGCCGCCGATCCGGGCGATACGGATGTTCTCGGTCTTCATGATCTGGGCGAGTTTGACGTTCGTCGATGCCATGACCCGCGCCCGAAGAATGTCGAGCGACTTGGCGCTCGTCGTCCTGATCAGCTTCTTCAGCGCCTCACCCTGAAGCGAGAAGCGGCGCGTCTTGGTGGCGGTGTCGAGCCGTGCCGTTCGCACCTTCAACTCAGCCTCGCAAAGGGGAAGGTTTGTTTCCCAGGTAAGCCGAAGCGCGCGTTGGCGCGCCGGATCGCGGCTGGCCAGCCGCTCGAGGGTGTCGTCCAGCGAACTCAGGTCGCGCACAAGCGCTTCTTTCTCCAGTCCGAGGCGCGCAAGGATCTGGTCGCCTTCTGCAATGCGCTCCGATGTCAGCCGGTCCCGTTCGGACTTGAGGCGCTGGCGTTCGGTGAGTTGTTCTTGCAGACCGGCGATAAGGCGCTCGAGTTCCTTCGGATCCGCCTTGCTCTCGCGGAGGGCAAGCTTCATCTGATTGATGACCGAAATCTGATCCTGTGCGAGAAAGCGATCGGCGCCTTCCTGAATCGCCTTCCGCTCGGCATGCCCCAGGGGCCGTCCGCAGACACAGAGCTTCTGCTGCGAGAGCTCTCGGAAAAACTCGCGCGAGATCGTCTCGGGCAACTTCAATTCATAGAGTTTCCCGCCAAGGCCCTGAAGGCGCGTAAGCAGCACGGGATGGACATGCGGGGGGCGCCGCAGGATCTCGAGTGCCTGCGTGCTATACTCGGTCGCGGTTTTCTCGACCTCGCCCTGACGATCGTCAATTGTTTCGATCTGGGCGCGAAGGCCAGCATCTTCCGACAGACGCGCGTGCATTTCAGCTTCGATGCGTTCTCGTTCGCTCTCGACCTGGGCGCGGCGAGACTGGGCGGCGCGCTGTTGCTTCTCAAGCGTCTTCTTGGCGTCTTTGACCTCGTCCAGCGCGTTCTGAAGTTGGGTGATACCCTTTTGTTCAACGGCGCGGGTCACCGAGGAAGCCCGCGTGCGTTCCTGGGTGATGAGCGCATCGACGCGCTCGGTTACTGCGTCCAGGATGTCGAGGCCATATAGAGAGCGGATCGCCTCCGCCGCCTTGGTCTTGCTGAGGTCCAGAATCTGGGTGGCGAGCTCGCCATTGAAGACGAAGAGCTCGGTCAGACCTTCCTTGAGAAGTTCGCGCAGTTCAACGGGAAGCTTGCGGCCCTCGCGTCGGCCGCCGCCGCGCGTGTCTGCGCTGACCGTCCAATAGGAAGCACTTCCGTCTCGAAAGTCGAGGTCGAGTTGCAGTCGGATCGGCGTATCGTCTACCAGAAGGCGCAACTCGAACAGCCCTTTGGTGACGTGTTCGTCGGCACGGAGCCCGCGAACAGTCGCCGCCGGCAATTCCTTGCCCGTGAGCGTCCAGCGCATGAGGTCCATTGTGGTAGTCTTGCCCATGCCATTAGGCATCTGGATCAACGTCCAGCGTGCAGGCTTCTCGCCGAGGTCGATATCGAGGTTCCGAAGGCCGCCCCGAAGATTTTCAGTGCGCCATCCGGTGATGCAGACGTCCATCAGTCTTCCGACCCTATCTGTACGGACAGCGATTCCATCACGCGGCGCAGGTCGGAATCCTGATAGTTCGAGGTAAGAATCAGACCTACAAGGGTCCGGAAGCGCTTCTTGAAATCCCCGCTCTGATCGCTGGCCGCAGCCAGTGTAGCGTCAAGCGCTTCGGTGATGGCGGGATCGATGTTCATGCCGAACTTCTATTGCATATCCTGAACGTCGCAACGAAACTTTCAACCGCCAGCGTAACGAACCGTGGCGAGCTCGGTAAACCAAGCGGAGCGCTCCTCATCGGCACTCAATTCGTCGGTCGGATCGTCGATGTCCTCGGGGCTTGGTTCGACGAAGTCGACCACCCTGGCGCGCTTGTCGGGATTTGCAGGGTCGATCCGCAGGCAGCGGCCCAGACGTTGGACGGTTTCCAGTCGGGCACGCGACGATGCGAACAGAACGATGTTGTTTACCGACTGGATATCGATGCCTTCCGAAATTCGATGGCAGGTCAGCAGACAATCGAGTTCGCCTCTGGCAAACCGGCGTAGCTTCTCGCGGTCATCATCCTGATAATAGGTGTGAAAGTCGATGCGCATGCGCATCAGCAGCGGCTGGATGAGGGCGCCATATTCTGCGGTCTCGACGAAGATAATACAGCGTTCGAGGACGGACGGATTGACCGTCGCATAGTTATTGAAGGGGGCAAGCTTCTCTTTGCTGAGTTTCCGAACTCGCGCGATATCGCGGTAAAGCGTCTCAATCGGCGCGGGCTGACCCGCTCTGGCCTTGGCATGGTATCGCTTTATTGCCTGGCGGACCGCGACTTTGTCGTCGTCCGAGAGGGCGTACGGTAGGGGCACATAGTCGAATTCGCACAGGATCCCGCGTCGGATCGCCTCCGCGAGGCCGAAGCGGAATAGAACGGGGCCGATCTCCTCATCGACGAACCGGTTGCCTTCGATGTCATAGGCGCGTTCGGGTGTTGCGCTGAGGCCAAGCCGGTATGCGAAGCGCTTCAGTTTTCCTTTGAGGGCCTCGACAAGCGCACGCGAGCCCATGCCGTGGACTTCGTCGCAAATCAGCAGTGCCTTCTCGAAAAGACGGAAGTCGAGACGGGGAAGTGCTGCGCTGAGGTTGGCACGAGCCGTCAACAATACGGCCCCGCGCGGGCCATTCAGATATGCTTGGGCTTCGTGATGTTGGTCATAGGCCCGATAGACGGGGATGCCGCTATGCTGCACGAGCTCCTTGTACCACTGATCCAGCAGGTCGGTGCCGTAGGCAGCGACGATAGCGGTATCGACAAGGTCGCGCTCGCGTAGCTCGTTGAGAATCGAAAGCGCCGTGCGCGTTTTGCCCGTGCCGGTCGCCATCTCGAGGATGCCGTGACGTGCTTCGAGAAACGCTGCCGCGGCGTTTTTCTGATGGATCCATCGGTCACTGCCTCGATCGGATGAAGGTGGCGCGTAGGGACGTGGCAAGCGGGTCGTGAATGCGATTAGGTTACGTTTGACGGCGTCCGGGAGTGGATAGACACGCAGGTTGATGTCGCCGTTGTTCCAGAGGAGATCAAAGCGCGTGGATTGTGCAGTGACACGAGCCGCTTCGCGGGGATCGATCCAGGAATAGTAGATGCTGATCGACTCGTAGTTTCGGAATGCCTTGGCGCTGTCGTTGGGCGAGCCGTAAAAGGCGATCGCGTTTCCGTCGGTATCGCGAAAGATGCCGAATTTGTCGTGGAAGTCGCCGTCGAGATCGGCGGTCGGGATGGCGATACGAAAATCGAGAAGGCCGTCAGCGATCATCCATGCAAGCGCGGCAAGGGTGTCGGATGCCAAATCGTGCTCGAGATCCGAGATCGCGCGATCGAGGCTCGTCTTGAGGATCGGATCGTTCCGAGCGTCACTGCCTTGGGCAAGCGCGGCACAGTCCGACGGATCGAGCATGGGGCTAGCGATGATCCTGGCATGGCCGCCGTTCGCTGCGAGTCCTGCCAGGCCCGAGGCGGCGAGGCGGAGCCATTGCGAGGTGAAGAAGCCAACGCCTCGGTCATAGGCTGAGGATTGCCTCAGTGCCGGAATATAGAAGCTCGCCAGCACGTCGCTTGTGGAGGTTGCGATATGCGGTTGGGTTTGTAGCGCGGTGAGGCTCATGCAGACCGCGCAGTCCTTAAACCCATGCCCGCTGCCCCCATTCCGTTGCGTCTAGCGGTGTGCCCCGCTGCCGATCGGGAAATCCTAACTGGCGAACGTATGAGGCGCCAGTCTCAACGAGAGACGGAGTGTCGTTCGACCTCGGATGTTGAGAACCGGACTTGGCCGCCTTAAGCGATCGCGCCGAGCTGGTTGTCGTTGATGTGGCCGACCCGATAAAGTTGCTGTGTGCCGCAGGCGCGAGCACGACGATCAGGCCAAAGTACCCGACGCCGGCGAGCAGCGATAGCCGCGAGCGCGTAGGCGGAATGTCCTTGATATTGGCCAGGCCGAACCGAAGGCCGCCCGTCAGCGTCATCGCGACCTGCGAGATATGCCACATCAGCACGTCGAGCGCGCGGAACGTTTCGAAATATGATTGTACGCTGCGAGCGCCAGTGGATCGATTGCGGTAAGCGCGGCAGGGGGCGTGGCGGGTGCCGGTCCCTTCCGATGCAGGCGGGGGGCGATGAGGCGTTGGACTGTTCATGATCGGCGGGTCTCGCTGTGTCTGTATTCGATCACGTGACACCGTGGCTTATTGGGCCAGTTGCTTGCTGTGCCGCTGCGCACGGCTGACGTCACGGGATCAGATGCTGAAACCATTCGAGCAGCCGTTCAATAACGGACTGGCCGTCCTGTCCTTTCCACATCTCGCGGATTGCTGAACCCAATTTGCGAACGATTTTGAGGAATGGCAGCTGTTTGACGGTTTCGGCCCCCGCCTGTTTGAGCGCGCCTTCGGCAAAACTCTTCCGGGCATCCTTAGATTTGGAAAGCCATCGCTTCACTTCCAGGACGGCGCTTTGCATAAGCGCGCGGGCGCCGTTGCGCTGCATGTCTGCTGCGTTGACGATGGCTTGGTCGGCGTTGAGGCCGGAGGCTTGTTCTGCTTGCTCGGCGGCGTTGGTCGCGGTGGCGAGGACGTTGCTCGCTTCCGGTGCCATGACTAACGTATTCTCGCGGGCAGCTTCGACCACGGCGCGCCCGGCGTGAAGGCGCTCCAGCAATTCGGCGCGCCCGGCTGGCCCGATGCGCGCATGATCGAGTTCGCGCAGAAGTGGGTCTTGCCGCGCGTAGACGTTGAACTGTTCGACGAGGTCGGTGAGCAATTCGCCAATCTGCTCGGGGAGCGGATCTGCGTCTGGATTCGTGCTTGCTCGTGCACGAAGATCTGCATCGTTCAGCCGCCGTAGCGTGTTGCCGTGTGACCAGATGACATGGCCATTTGCGGTGACGGGGTCGCTCCCCAGCGCAGCCGTAAATTTGTCGAGCGGTTGACGGATGTGGGCCGCGCGATTGCTCGTCGCAGGTATGCCGCGTTGTAGAAAATGGCACTTCTCCAACAGCAGGTGATGAAGTTCGGCCTGGGCAGCACTGATCGCGCGCGATTGGCCGGGCTGTAGAATGATCGGCGCATTGCCCGTTGCGCGAAATTCAGGACCGATCGGCGTGGATGCAGGAAGCGTGTCGACCTTGAAGGCTACCAGTGCGTCATAGGCAGCCACGGCCGCCTCGGCGCTGGCGTGTCTGGCGCCCTCATGCGCCTTGGCAAACATGTCGGGCTGTCGTCGAATGGTGCGCAGATAGTCGGCGACCTCTTCGGCGTCCGGCCAGTGTTCCGGATGATCGAAATTCGCAGGATCAAGTAGGGGCGGAATGAGCGCGCGACATTCAGCGTCGCCATCTAGCATCAACAGCATCTGATTACGAAGCTCTTGGCGCGCGGCCTCCAATTCCCAAAGGGTAGTGTAAGCCGGGTTGATCGCCTGTTTATCAAACTTGTCGAACAGCTGCTTGCGCGTTCGCGGCATCTGATTTTCAAACGACTTGCGATCCAGCGCCTTTCCCTTGCGGGAAAAACCCCACAGACCGTCGTTCGACAAAAACCAAAGCGGTTGCCATCCCTTGTCCGCCCGATCCGGGAAGAATGGGGAGATATATTTAGAGAACTGCTGTTCGATCAGGCCAGGATGGAGAAAATCGGTCTCGAGCCTCCCTCTATCAGCAAGGTCAATTGCGGCGATAACGCAAACCGGCTTGAAAAATCTTGCGGCGGGCGCGCGGCTTCGATCGATCGAGCGGATGAGCGTGTTCCAATCCCTGCGTTGCTGAACCACGCGTGCTCCTAATCCTATCTTGGAACCAGCTTTCGAGGATTGCAGTAGGCGCTCAAAGCGGGGAGCCTGGTTCGCGCCTGGGCGATGCCCTAGCCACAATGTGGAAGAGCGCCATCGCCCTATTTCACGAGTGGCTTAGGGAGCTTGATTTTGACGTCATCCAGTTCGTATCCCAACGCCTTACGGTAATCGCCTTCAAGGGTTTGCCTCTGACGGTCGCTCATCGGTAGCTTCAGCATGTGGAAGACCAACCGGCGGGCAAGAGTCTTGTGCTTTGCATTAATCGTACGTTTGGCTGGATCCCAAATCGTCCCTCGGAAGGGAATTTCGGAAAGCTGCGTTGGCAGGATCGATAGCTTCTGGACTGCGGACGAAAGCGAGATTCCCTCCTTGCCGGCGATTGCGAAAGCAGTTCGTACAAATATGTCGAAGCCGATTGCTCGAAAGAGGACATGTCCGCCTTCCTGCGTGCGGTTCGCCTTCACGACGGTCAAAGGAGTTTTCGCGCGCATGAGTTGCGCTATGGGCGGAAATGTTTTGCCCAGAGCCCCGAAAAAAGCCGTGGCTGCGGCATGATACGCGTCCAACGCGTTATCATCCGGTCTGTTAAAACGGAGCGTATAGTCTGAGCGTATCCCGTCCGTATGCATAAAAAGTAGCTTGAGCAGGTCATATAGCGCCGAGATTGTCAGTAACGATTCGAAATTGGTAGCAGGCATAGATTCGCTGGAGATTACTGCGATCTTGGGATGCTTGAAGGCGTTGTCCTGCTCGACCATCCGCCGCGCGGTAATGGCCATGACATCATCCTCATCGAGAGCGATAATGTCTCTCTTTTTCACCGGAATTGCGGTCTTGTTGAGCGTGGTGAACAACCGCCGCGTACGCCTGCTTCCTGCAGTGTCGAGCGAATGCCCCACTAGAATCACCGATACCAATTCGTCTCCGAGATCCTGGTCCTGCGCGATGGCGGTTTTCATTCCGGCTAGGCGGTGCTGACCATCAAGCGCAAAGATCTTCTCGTCGCCAGTCAGCCGCAAAAGGCCGATCGTATCGACAGCCCCGTCGGACATTTCTGCGAGGATGGCGGAATTTTTGCTGCTGCGCAGATTTCCCACGTCGTACCACTCTGGCGCGCCGCCATACGTCGCAAGAACCAGTGAGTTGAAGAATCTCTCATCGTTATGCCGCAAATAGTCGGCGATCTTTGCGGCCCGCTCTCCTTCTAGGCTGCGCTGGATTAGCTTGGACAGCTCCTTGCTCGTGTGAATATCTTCGGCATAGCTGACGCGAGAAGCAACATCGCCGACTGACATTAGACAGGAGTAGAAGATCCAGTCGCCGAACCTTCCGCGCAGGCAAGGCATCGTCAGCGGCGTTTTTTGCGCTGTAGCCATCAGAATGCTGCTTTCTTTGCCGGCCCGATATCGCCGTCAAAATCTGAGGCGTTAATCGGGGGCAATACGGTGTTGATGAATGAGCGTTCGATCTTTGCAAGATCGATTGCGCCATCGGGTACAGCCATAAAGTTGAAAAATAAATCGTCAGGCCACTCGTTCAGCATGTACATTACCAGTGGCCGACCATTTTGCTTTTTTGCCTCAAGCAGGTATTGCCCGAATCTTTTTCTAAGGTTTGCCTTAGATTTATTTCCAGTTATACCAACATAGAGAATATATCCATGCGTAGGCAGGCCTAATTTCTCAGCTTCAAGCGTGAAAACATAAAGTCCCCGTACTTCGGGGACATCCTCTTTGCCACTCACGTTGAACTTAGTTCGTTGCCACTTCAGAGCAATGCCTGGGTCGAACTTCCGCCACGTAGGCATATGCAGATGAAACTCGTAAGAGTCGGCCTTGATCTGTTTAGTCTTTTTGATGAGGTCGAAAGCCGTCGTCATCGGTTGCCGCCCCCGCACCCGCTACGCATCTTAAGGCATCTCCCCCTATCGTCCTTCTATGAGATGGCCTTTCTCGAGTGCTCCTTGCAAGCACGAAGAATGTCGTTTTGGTGCAAATTTCACCGCCAAAGTTTCTCGCCTTCGATTACTCTGTTTGATGCGAGGGCGATCATAGCCGATAGGCGCGTGCCCATCAGTCGCGTTCAAGTTCTCATGAAGGAACCTTCGCGCTCAATTCCGCGATCCTCTCCGAACACACAGTCTGGACAATTTGTCCGAGCCGCTCAACGCATTCCCCGAGCCACTCCAACTCATCCTTCGAAATCCGATAGTGCTTGGAGTACCTCGCCTTTACGTAGGCATCCTTGAGCTTGGTGAATTTCGCGCGATCACTTCGAGTTTCCGACGGCCAGACGTCAACGAGCCGTCTATCCACCCGCTCCGCGTGCGTTCTAAGAAACGCAATGTTGTGAGAGTGCGGAGTATAGAAATTTACGACCAAGAGGAGGCAGTGGTAAAGCTGCTCAGTCGTCTGATGAAGCATGAACGCCGCCTTTTTGGTCCGTTCCTTCTCCATGTTGAACTTGTAGTAGTCGAAGAATTCGCCCGCGCTTGGGAACCACTCTTCGAAATACTCCTTTGCGAGCTGAACAGCCTGCTCGGGCGATCTTGGCTTGGGCCGCAGGAGCTCACTATCATCGGACTGGTACAGGGCAACGCCGTCGCGAGCGATGTCCATGAAGAAATAGCGGCCATGCGCCAGCCCGTCGTTCACCTCCTGCAGGGTGTGAACGATGAAGTTGACCGGCGTCTTGAGCGTCTTCCCGATCAATCCTTCGATGAGCCGGGCGTCCGCGCCCTCCCAATATGCGACGCGGTCCGTGAGGTCCTTCTGATTTACGATGATCAGCAGATCGAAATCGGATCGATAGCCCTTGGCAGTGTGCGGTTCATCGACCCAATCCCCGCGCGCATAGGAGCCGTAGAGGATCACTTTGAGAATGCGACCGAACTTCCGCTCGCCGGTTGGCGCGCCCAGCGCCTGCGCAAATTCCTCGAACAGGATCTGCACGACATGGTCGAGCTCGCGCTGCTTGGCAGCCGGAAGATGATCGAGATCGGTACGCATTTCGTTCCGCTTTTGTCAGGTCGGGGAGGGGGATTTGCAAGAGGGAAGTGTCGCAGGAATGGCGGAGAAAGTCGCTGCGTCGCGACAGGTCCGCTGATACAATCAAGTCGGAGACCGGCCATGGAAAATGGACAGCAGTCGTTCGGAGATGCGGAAGAGCCGCAGCCGTCGCCCGAAAGGCTTAGCGATTCAATCTGGAAGCCATGGTACGCGAAGCTCTGGTGGGGCGCGATCCCGATATACTGGCTGCCTGCAAGCGGGCCCACGGGCATCGAGCTGATCGACGCCTTCTACCGCAGCAAGCTCTTTCCGTACACGAGCCCGTTCTTCCTTCCGCTTACTGCTTTCCTGATCCTAGCCTTCGGTTATCTGTCGCGTCGGTTGGAAACCGCGCCCTGTGAGCAAGACTTTATGCCGCCTTTGAAGCGCCCGTGGGAGCAACCGGGGTACTTGGAGCCGACGGAGGATGCCAACGACCCCCGTTCGGGATGGCGATGGGTTCATCGGCGCCTAGACAGCTAGTCTTTGCGCGTTCGATATTCGGGGTCTCCGTCTTCTGAACTGTGATCTCGATCAAGGGTAAATCGTCCGGAGGACAGGATAGATTTCTGCTCGGCCGAGGTCACTGGTGCGAGGTAGTCCCAAGTTCCACGACCAGAGGACGAGTTTTCGAGATACCGGTTCCTCAGTCCGTCTGGCGCCATGATCTGGCGGGACAGTTCGCTGGCAAAGGCGCTGCTCGGGTCAGGCGCCTTTGAGGCCGCCTTCTCGGCAGCTGCGATCGCAGATCGGACGTCGTAATTTACAATGTTCATTGTTGAGGTGGCGACGGACGCGGTGCTGCCGGTATCGCGGCTATCGAAACCTGCATTTCCACCCACGTTGCCACGGCTAGCTCGCTTTGCACCCGATGTCTTTCCGCTACTGCGGCCCGGGCCGGATGTGTCACCCTCTGACGAGATGCTTGCTCCAAGATTGACGCCCCATGAAGTTCCCATCGTCGTCCGCTTCTCAGCGCTGCGGCTGAGCGAACGCTCCCACCCGGTCTGGGCGATGATGGCGCCGACATCGCGCTGAAGGGTATCCGCGACCTGTGGCTTGAGGCGCCAGTTGCCGTGGCGGTCCATCTCGAAGCCGCCCCTGAGCCAGTTAGTCATCGCGGCCTGGCCTTCGGGGCCGCCGCCGAGGAAGTGCTCGATCGTGTCGGGGCCGGCCTGCTTGCCGGCCTCGAAGCGGGTGCTGGTGTCGTTTCTGGCCGATTGCTGGAAGCCTGTGCTGCTCGAGACCAGCAGGTCGTTGTTGGTGAAGCTGAAGCGGGCCTGGCCGCCCTGGGCGATCGCGCCGAGCTGGCTGTCGTTGATCAGGCCGGCCCGGTGCAGTTGCTGCGCGATATTGGGGCTGACGTTGAGCGACAGGTCGCCATTCTGGGCCATTGCGAGGTCGCGCTTCGACATGGTGATGCCATTGGCCCTGAGCAGGCCTTGCATGCGCGACAGGCGCTCATTGTCGACGATGCGGGTGGTGCGCTCGTTGCGGGCGCGATCGGCGATGCCGGGGGCACCGCCCTCGGCCATGTCGACTTGGTTACCGGCGGTCTGGCTGAGCGTGCGGATGAAGCTGTCGAGGCGCGCCGCTTCGCGGGTCGAGGTGCCGGCGGCCGCCGCGCCTTGCGCGAAGCCGAAATTGTCGGACTGGCGGCGCTGCTCGCCGATTTTTGCTGCTGCTCGTGTGCCCGAGGTGCCGATCTCGTGCTGGGCGTCGAGCTTGCCCGAGCGTTCGGCAAAGTCATATTGCGCGGCGTCGCGCGTGCGACGGTAGATGCTGGTGCCTTCGCGGTGGGCCTCGGTGGTCGCGCCGTCCGCCGTGCCGAGCGAGGTTGCGGCATTGTAGCTCTCGATGGCCCTGGTGACCTGGGCCTCGTCGCGGCCCGTCGTCCTGGCCAGTTGCGAGATCGCGCTCGAGCGGGCCTCGCCGCTGAGCGCGTTGACAAAGGCGATGCGCCGCCCGGTCTCCTGGGGATCGAGGCCGAGCATTGCGGCGGCGTCGCGCTGACCTTGGTTGGTGCCGCTGCGCAGCGCCTGCTCGGTCGCGACATTCGCGCGCTCGTTCTGGATGATCGCGGTTCCGGCGGCGTCCCTGCGGCCTTCCATCGCGCCGACCTGGACCTGTGCGGCGGTCAGGTCGTTGCGGAGCAGCTGTTCCTGGTCATAGGCATTGGCGATCAGCCGGGCGAAGGTCGGATCGCTCTGCGCCTCGCCGATCACGCCCGAGGCCTTGAGTTCCGCATCCTTGGGCGAATAGCCATTTTTCTCGAAATGGCGCTGGGCGCCCTGCATCAGCATGCCATAGGCGCGCTGGTCGCCAAAGGCGCGCCACTGGACGAGGTTCTGGGCAAAGGCGGCAAAGGCCCGCTCGCCGGTCTCGCCTTCCCCGAAATAGGTCGTGCCCAATTTGCGCAGCGCGTCCTTCTCGGCGAACTGGTGGATCGCGCCGGTCGCGGCATTGGCCTGGACATCGCGCGAAACCCCCGGGTCGGCCAGGTCGCGCCCGGCAAGGGCAGGGGCCAGGCCGCCGAGCTGGCGCGAGCCCTCGATGCCGCCCAGCGCAAAGGCGGTGTCCCCGAGCGTTCCGGGGCGTTCGCCGAGGATGCGGTTGGCCTCTCCGAACGCCCGGTTGGACTGGAAGGCGCTGCGCTCGCCAAAGTCGCCGAAGGAAGCGGAGCCGGCCGCCCGCGCACGCGTGCCCATTGCCGAGGCTTGGCTCTCCAGCGCCGAGGCGCGGCCCTCGCTGGTGGCCATTGGCGCCGCTGCGCTGCTGCCCTGGCCCATCACGCCCAGCGCGCCGCCTGTGAAGGAAGAGAAGACATTGCCGCTGAAGCGGAAGACCGTGAAGACGAAGGCGCCGGCAAGGCCGGCCGCGGCGGTCCGGAAGCTCCCGAAGATCGCGAGCGCCTTGGTCGCGGCCGAGGGTGCGAGCAACCAGCTATTGGCGGCGAGCGCGTTCCAGCGCAGTTCCTGCATGACATCCTCCGCTCGGCCGAGCGTGAGATGGTAGATGCCGACATCGATCACGCCCCAGAGCGCGCAGAAGACGAACAGGCCGAGGGTGAAGCTGGCGACGCGCAGATTGATCGGGGTGAGGATGAACAGCAGCGCGACCGGCACCATGAACAGCATGATCCCGAAGACTGTCGCCCGGATCGTCGGCATCCACTGGTTGGCGACGGACATGGTCGCGAGCCCGTTCGAGATCACGGCGCGGTTGGCCATCGCCCGTGCGGCGCTGGCCGGGCTGTCCTCGAACAACACGTCGCCGATCGTCTGGCTCAGCAGTATATTGGTCATCAGCTGCTGCGCGGTCAGGTTGCTGCCGAGCATGATCGTGCCGAGTGCGTTCAGCTGCTCGCGGCACCGGCTCAGCTGGCGGGCATCCACCGTGTCGAACCCGGTGCGCTGGCAGACATTGCGGCTATAGGCGTCGAAGGTGCCGACGATCGAAAGCCGGCCGGAGATATGGCTCCAGGCGGCATCGCAGCTCATCGTCGTGCCGCCCTTCTCGGCATAGGTGTAGACGGTCGAGAAGGTGGACGGGCCGGCCATGGCCGCAAAGGCCGATGGCAGGTCCTGCGTCGCGCGGAACAGCCGGTCGTCGTCGATCGGATAGGCGGGCGACACGCGCGCCACCGGATAGCATTGCCGGACATAGTCCTTGAGCGTCGCTTCGAAATAGGCGTCGGTCATCGGACCTTGCGGCGAGACCGCGTTGAGGAAGAGGTCGAAGCTCTGGCCGCCCCCGCCGAAGGTGAACTTGGCATTGGGATCGATGGTATTGTCGTCGATCGCCTCGACCGCGGTGCGCTCGATCATGTTGGTGACGCCGGCGACGAGTACGATCAGCACCGGCACCCCGCCGACCGGCTGATAGGCATTCTTGACCCGGTCATAGACATGGACCGTGCCGGTATGGGCGATGAGGCCGACGAACAGTCCGACTCCGACCAGGATCTGGAAGCCGAACGCGACCAGCCCGATGCCCGAGCCCTTCACGCTTGCCAGGACCGCGCCCAGCGCGATGCCCACCGTGGCGATGATGAGTACGAGCGTGCCGTAGCGCGGATCCGCGAAGATGAAGGACACCATCCGGAAGGCGTCCACCGTCTCCTGGAAGCCGTTATAGGTGTAATAGCTCGTGTCCATCGCCCGCGCCGGGAGCGGCGCGATCAGCGCGGGGAGCGAAAGGAGCGCGGTGCGGGTACGGCGCATCTCGTCGCTCCGTCCTAGCGCTTGTCGCCGGCGGCGGTGGCGTTCAGGTTGCGGGCGTCGCGGTCGCGTTCGCGCAGCAGCCCTGCATAGGAGGCCGACAAATTGGCGGCGCCCAATGCCGCCATATAGGACTGGCGCATCTGCGCGCGCTGGCGCAGCGCCTCGTCGCGCAGGTCACGCAGCTGCTCGAGCCCCTTGCCGAGGATACGCGTCTGGCAGGTATTCTTGCTGTTGGCGTTGCTTCCGCCCGCGGCACTGGCGCCGCGCTCGGCATTGCCGACTGCGAAGTCGATCGTCCGGGTGAGATCGTTCAGCATCTGATAGGCCAAGCTCAGCGCCACCAACTCGTCGGTATCGCCGATGACGGAGTCGACCACGCCCTGGCGGACGCCCCATTCGAGCAGGCGGTAGACCGGCATGGTCCGGACATTGGCGACGAACTGGCGCTCATAGGTGCTGAGCGCCTGGCGGCCGCGGATCTTGGTGGCGATTGCCTGCATCCGCTCGCGGGCCAGCACCAGCGCGCCGCGGCCCGTCCCGTCGGGGGCGCAATCGGCATCGGTGGTGGGGAAGGCGAGCCTGCGGGCCTGGACCCGGCCGGTGAGAAAGTCCTGGGCGCTCTCTGTATCCTGGCGCGCGCAGCGCGGGATCGCCGTGAAGATCGGGACCTTGTCGGCCGGGTCCCAGCGCATATAGACGTCGCCGACCCGGGCCCGCATCACCGCCGCCCAGTTTCCCGCGCCGATGCGCGTCGCCGCGTTCGAGAGCAGCGACCCGGTCTTGAAAATGTCGGTGACTTCGGCCGGGCAGTTCTCGAGCGCGTCCTTGAGGTCCTCGGTCGGGTTGTTGTTGTTGGCCTCGATCCGCTCGCGCGACTGCTGGTAGCTTTTGGAGAAGCCCTGCTTGACCGAGCGATAGCCGGTCATTTCCTCAATCACCCCGGACATGTTGTCGTCGCCCTTGGCGATCTGCACCATGCGGTTGGCGAGGCGGCAGTCATTGACCTGGATCGAGTTCAGATAGTTGGTCGCCGCCTCCATCTTCGAGATGATGTTGCCCATCTTCTCGTCGAGCGTCTCGAGCAGATACTGGAAGGCGACGGCGGGCGCCGCCTGCAGGATGCTCTCGAGCTTCTGGACGAGATATTCGGGATCGAGGAACGACATGCCGCCCAGGAACATGTCGATGCCGCCGCAGCCGGCGCGAACCTTGGGCAGGGTCATCGACATCAGATAGTCGCCATGGACGTCGATCCGGCCCGACATGCCGCCGGCGGTCAGATAGCCGCGCGTCTGATCCTCGAAGCTGCCGGGGCTCGAATAGGTGACATTGTCGAACCAGGTCTCGGCCCAGCCCTGGGCGCTTGCCGGGCTCGATGCGGCCAGCGCGACAGCCGCGGTCAGGAAAAGGGCAAGGCGCGGGCGTGAAGATGCGGGCATGGCGGGCTCCTGGGAGAAGTGGGGAGAAGCACGGCACCCGCCATGGTCAGCGCTTCGGGTGGAAGGGGGCTGAGCGACAATGCCGGTAAACTTCGACATCGCCCGGACCGCGACCGCCGGACGCACGCCGGTCAGCATCTTCGCGGCCAGATAGAGATTGCGCGCCAGGTTGGGGACATGATCGGTGCCGATCGCGATCGGGACGACGCGGTCGGGATCGCTCGCGGGCCGCACCCAGGCCACCGGATGCCCCACCCAGGGCAGGCCGAGGCGCCCCGAGCGCAGCAGTGCGTCCTGTCCGGAGAGGGTGCGGACCTGCCAGCCGTAGCGCGCCTTCAGGACGGCCAGTTTGGCCCAGAGGTCGCCGCAGGGCCCGCAGCCGGGTGCCGTCGTCATCTCGATCACATAGAGGCTGGACTGGCCGCGCAGCGTCGGCGCGAAGTCGGGCGGAAAATCCCGGGTGACCGGCACGCGCGACAGCCATTGCCGCAGCGCCGTCGCATCCGCGACCGGGTGGATGGCGGCGGCGCGCGCACGTGCAGGCGGGATGGCCTGTGCGCGGGCGGGCCAGGCCGGCAGTGCGGCCAGGGCGACAATCCATGCGAGGATCGGCTGGTGCCTCATCGCTGCGGCGGTCTGCCGGCGTCGACCAGATCTCCGTCGAGTGCGCTCGGATCGGCGGCGGAGACCGGGCCGTTGGCCAGCGCGTCGAAAAAGCCATCGTCCTCGCCGGGGCCGGTCATGAACTGCTCGGGACGGATGTCGCCGCTTAGCAGCCGGACGGCCTGATAGGCCATCTGGGCGAGGCCCGGATAGGCCTCGATGCCGCTGGCGATGACCATGCGCTGCGCACTGCCGCGTCGGATCAGCATGGTGGTGGGCGTGACTTCGACGCCGAAGCGCTGGCCGAGCTCAGGGCGGCGATCGATGTCCATCAGCGTCACCTGCCAGCCCATCTCCTCCTGGAAACGCTGGAGGATCGGCCACTGGACCCGGCAATAGCCGCAGGTCGAACGCGAGAACATCACCAGCGCGAACTCGCCGGCCTTGCCGCGTAGATAGGCGCGCCGGATTGCGTCCTTCTCGGCGGTCATCGCCGAGCGCGCGTCGCCGACCATCGGGTTCGCCGACTTGGAGTTGAGCTCGGGATGCTGGAGCATGGCAAGCTGGGTGACGCCCGCAAAGGCGCGTGCCTTGCGCCGGGCGAAATCCTGCAGGCGCCAGAAGTCCGCGACCGCGTCGACCGTGAGCACGGTCGCCGCATAGTCGCGCTGTTCTTCGATCAGCTTCCGGATCCTCGGCGGCGTCCAGGTCGCCAGCTCCGCCATGGGCGGGATGGCGGGCCGGGTCAGCGGGGCCGCGTCGGTTTCGGGGTCGGCCGCGGGCTTGGGCATGTCGTACCACCAATAGCCCTGCTTCGAACTGGTGACTGGAGCCTGTTGGGCACCGGCGGGGGCTGTGGCGGCGAAGGCCAGCAGCATCGATGCGAGCAGGAGAGGAGGGTGCGCCGCAGACACGCATCGGCTCAAGCCGCGCGATGGGAGGGGGAGGGCGGGGGAGGGGGTGCGAGTCTGCGACACGAGGAGACCATCGCGTCGCGCATGGCCAGGGACAATGCAGAGGGCAGTGAAGTGCCGCTCGTTGCCGGTTTCAGCACGCCCGGTCCGCAAATCGCCTGTTCGAGCTGGCGGCTAGTTGACGGTGCCGGGCTCGATCGCCTGCGCCCTGGCCCAGCCGCCCAGTTCGCCCTTGGCGTCTGCTTCCGCCATGGATTTGGCCATGGCCTCGTAACCTTTCGCCATGTCGTTGGCGAAACGGCGGCGCTCGCTCGCGCTCTTCGCCACCTGGGTGTTATTGTCGACGACCGCCGCAACCTCGGCGAGCACAGTGCGGATCACGTCGGGGCGGACATAGCCGCCCAGTCCCTTGTCGTCGCCGTCGAGTGTGATGACGGTGTCGAGCACGGCGTCGAAAAGCCGCTTCGAATAGGCAGCGATTTCCTTTTTCGGACGGCAAGCATGATGGTCTCCGCTATCGTCACGAGGTGATCGTCAAAGCGCCAGCGGCAGCTGGTCAGGATGCGGCTCCGTGGCGAAATCATTTTGCAGCCGATCTAGAACGCTCTCGGCGACCTCGCGTGCCGCACGCTGACGCAGACGCGGATCGCGCACCGCAAGGCCCAGATGCGCCCAGGCGGGCGCGGCGAGGATGGCGGCCGTAAGTGCCGAGGATGTTGCGACTCGTTCCATGCCTCCATATAGAACGAAAAGAGAACGTGGCGGAAGCGGGTTGACCCGGCCGCCTGGCGAGGAACGAATTTGCGATGACGCGACACCGGCTTATGTTGGTGGGAATAAGCCTGCCAGCCCTGCTCGCCGGCATAGGCTATGGGATTGCGCGATCACCCGCATCGCTGGCGGCTGGGCGCTGGGCGTCGGTGCCGATCGCCGATTGCCGGGTGATCGATGGCGACACGCTTCGCTGCGGTGAGGAACGGATCCGGCTGCTGGGCATCGATGCGCCCGAACTCCCTGGGCATTGTCGGCAAGGACGCCGGTGCGTTTCCGGCGATGGTACTGCAAGCAAGCTGAAACTGGGCCAGGCGCTGGTCGGGCAGGTTCGGGTCGAGCGCCTCGCTCTCGACCGTTACGGCCGCACCATCGGCCTGGTCTCGGGCGGGAAGGGAGACCTGTCCTGCTGGCAGCTGCGCCACCGCCAGGCGATCTATCGTGGCGATTGGGATAACGGAAAGCGCGTCGAGAAGATTTGCCCCGCTCTGGTCCTCCGGTAATGACTTGGTCGCTCCACTGCCGCCCTGGGAGATATTCTGCCGCCGTGCGGTGCAAAGCGCGCGCACTCTTGCGAACAGACTTCGATAACCTCACATCTTCGGAACAGATTCCAGCGGCCTTCTCCTTCGAACGTCCATGGAAAGCCAGGAGCGGACGGAAGGGCGACGTGGGTATTGATGTCTCGGCCGCCAAGGTGGTCACGGTCAACGATCATCACCAGAATGGCGTCGATACGTCGGTAGCCGGCAACCCGACGCGTGGCCGTTTCCGGGGCGTGAACCTTCTGCATGTCTTCAGTCGCAACCAGAAGGGGCCTCGGCGGGATGATGGGAATCCGCTCGTGCACGCACTCAAAGGGAAACGCGGCTTCTCGATTTTGCCTTTTTGGAAAGCTCGCCTGATGGCCCGCGCCGAGGAGATTCTTGGCAAGGTGTCTGACGAACTGAAACAGTTCGATTATGTGCTGCCGATACCTTCCTCGTCGCCGTTCTGTGCGGAATTCGCGGCGTTGGTCTCATCGGTTTCCGGAGTGCCGGTGCTCGAGCCGAGTTTCTTGCGCAAACGGCTGATCGGCGAGCTGACGGCGGAGCTGCAGGCTAATCCTCCGAAGCTTCGACCAAATTTGCAGTTGGCACTGGAATCGAAGATGCGGACATGGGCGGCGATGGATCCGTCAGCCACCTATCAGGCCAAGGACGTCGACGTGATGGCGCTCCGCCCCCATATTCGCGCATTCGAGTTGGCCGGTGAGGCTCCGGATTTGCAAGGTAAATGGGTACTCATCGTCGATGACGTGTTCGCCAGCGGATCCTCGCTGGTGTCGGGCGCCGACATTCTCAGGGACAAACTAGGTGCGAAGGTTGCGGGCGCATGTTTCTTGAGCGGCGTGTGAAGCTAGGCGCTCTGCCTTGACTTATCGGGCCATTTTTCCTATCTAGCCCTTGTAAATCGGAGCAATCCGCGACCCTGTATCAACCTCAGGGTCGTTAAATATGAGGCAGGGCGTAAAAACTCTGTAGGTCCGCGCTAGCACCTTTCTCGAGGTCATGCCCGTAAGGGGAGAGTTTCGAGAAGACCATGAAGCGGATGGTCGGAATTCGAAAGGGAGGCCTCCAGGCCTCCCTTTTTTCGATCCGGCTCGCTTCATCGAAGCCAGCTACCGCGCAAAATCCACTGGCCTTCTTTGCTCCTTCACGGCGAGGCATTCCGCTAGCCGACGGCGAAGTGAGGCCGATCCCATTGCGATGTCGCTTCAAGCTGGGTGGAGCGCCTCGTCGCCGAGGCATATCAAATCTCGGGACGCTGGCTTCGGACTGCGACGCTGGAAAGCGTTACCACTGCAAATGCCCGGTGGACAGGATCGGCGTCGAGCGCCCTGATCACCCGGTCGGCAATTTTGACCATCGCGGTTTTTGTCCGGTTAAGACGTACGTGGCGGCACGAATTCGAAACGATCAGAAGAGCTTCACCATGCGGTGCAGACGATTCACCGGAACGAGCCCGAGATACCGGCTGTCGAAGCCACGGGGATGAAGCGAACCGACATAGGCCTGTCCCTCCGGGATGACGCCCTGCCAGAGGGAATGGGGCAGGGGAGCGCCACGCGCGGTAAGCGCCACGGTCCTTCCCAGGAACTTGCCGTCGCAGAAATAGCTGCCCTCCTTCAACCCGGCGACCGTCGGAGAGGGATGCTCGACCAGGCTCAGCCGTTCGCCGGCGACGCACATCACATATTTGGTGACGCTCACCGGCTTCGGGCCCGCGACCGGATGGAGAAGCGTGAACTGGACCAGGTCGCCCTTGCGGATGGGACCTGGCGCCGCGCGCACTACCCAGGCGTCGATCGAGGGGCTCATCACCAGCGTCAGCAGCGGCAGCAGCCATCCGGCAAGCACATAGATCGGCGCCACCACCAGCAGCGCCACCAGCAGTCGGCGCGGCCGGGCGGGCATCCCGTCTCCCGGTGCGCCGAGCTCGACTGCGGCGCGACCTGGCAACCGCAGGAGCCAGGCGAGCGCGAGGTAGGCGAGCCTAGCGAGCGCCGAGCAGAGCCTGAGCATCGCCTACCTCGGCGGCGCCTCCCAGGCGCCGGAACTCCTCGAGCAGCCCCGACAGGGCCGCGTCGCCATAGACGATGAAGCGTGATCGCGCGCTCCCCTCATCGCGCTCGCAATAGGCCTGGGCGGGATCGCCGGGCAGCATCGCGAGGGCCGGCACCCGGGAGATATTGTGCTGCCGGAACGCGATCGGGTCGATGATGACCTGGACATTGCGCATCGCGCAGCCGGGACCCTCGCAGCCCGGATCGAGCCGGAGGATCTCCGCCGACAGCTTCGCCATCGGCGCCACGCGCCGTAGTCCGCCGGGCATGCCGCGAAAGGCAAGGACGCCGTGGATCCGCTCGAGCTGGGCCGCATAGGCGCGAAGGACCGGTACCGGGACCGAGGAGGAAACAAACAGGACCGGTACCCAGCCTGTCGCGTTTTCGACCGGCTTCGCGGTGCCGGCGCCGGGCTCGGCGGGTTCCAGCCCGAGCGCCTGGCGCAGGCGGCGGCCCATTGCCTCGCGCTGCTCGGCCAGTCGTGCCTCGCCCTGTGCCGCCGCCTTCTCGGCACGCACGCGCATGCCGGTCGCGCCGCGCTGCGCCCCGATCTTCCCGGCGGCAGCGCGACGATCGGCTTCGGTCGCGACCGGCGTGTCGAACCGCGTCGGGCCCTTCGCCGGTGCCGCCTTGGACTTCGCCAGCGCATCCTCGATTTTCTGGCCGGCCTCCGAGCCGGCCGCCTCGATTTTCTGGCGAGCGGCGTCCTGGGCGAGCGCGCCGCTTGCCATAAGGACGAGCCCGATCGCGGCACCGCTACGGATGGACGGTATTGAGATAGGCATCGATCCGGTCCTTCATGTCGATCTGGATTTCGGTCTGCGCCCGCGCCTCGATATCGGCATAATATTCGCTGAGATCGATCTTGCTGAAGTCGAGCGCCTGGAACTCCTCGGGGGTGAAGCCGCGGCACATCGGATGTTGCGGCGTGCCCCAGCCCGAGCCGTTGAACGATTTGAGCTGGGGCCGGCCCTGCTCCTGCAGGATGCGGCCGAGCTTGGTGTTGAAGCAGCAATGGCCCTTGGCCTTTTGCAGGCAGACCCCCAGGAAGCTGGCGGTGCAATAGCTGCCCACCTCATGGCACATGCCCGAGCCGCGCAGCATGGCGGTTTCCATGTCCTGGCTGTCGCAACCGCTCAGCAGGAACTCGACCATGAAGTTGATCGCCAGGCTGATCGCGATCGAGGTCGGATCGAAGCCGATGATCAGCGCATTGGCACCGGCACTTGCCGCCTGGCCGGCCGTCGCCCCCGCCTGGAACGCGGCGAAGGCCGCCTGCATCCCGTTGATCACGCCCTTGGCGATCGCGATCTTGGTGCCCAGCGAGCTGGCCGCGGACCCCATGCCGTCCTTGATGATCTTGCCCTTGTCCTGGCAGCAGCTCGCAAAGGTGACGTTAAGCCCTGGGGGTCGGCAGCGCATCGCCCGGCCGGTGAAGATCTCGATCCGGCCCAGGCAGTTGCCGTCGCCGTCGACGGCCCCGGTTACAGGGCCGCTATCGTCCAGCGGCGGGGTCTCGGTGATCGGCGAGACGGCCGGATCGGCACAGGTATTTGGCGAGCAGCTGGGCGTCCCGCCGCCGACCGGCAACTGGCAGGAATATTGGTTGCCAAGGGGACAGGCATAGGTGCCACCCGGCTGCATGGCACAGGCTATCTGCTGCAAGGGGCATTGCCACCCGCCCGAGGCCATTGCCGTGCACATCGCCGTCTCGCCGGGGTCGGCGGCATCGCCATTGCCATTCAGGTCCGCCGCGCAGATCTGGCTGCCCGGCGGCGGATTGGTAGGCGGCGTCGGATCGCTCGGGTCGACCGGTCCGGGATCGCCGGGCAGGTCGGGGCTTGGCTCGACCGGCTCGATCGGCTCGAGCGCGGCTTTTCCGGTCCAGTCTTGTGCCGCACGCATCGTTTCTGGGATTGGTGCCGACCGGTTGCCCTGCTGGGCAAAAGCCTGGCCGGTCATGACAATCGCCAGGACGAGCGCGACCATCGCCAGCCTGGCGGGCGTCGACAGGAAGGGCCAGACGCTCATTTCGGTGCCTCGGTGCAGATGAGGTCGGCCCCGGCAAGCCGCACGGTCTGCATCATGACGACGGCCTCAGGGAAATCATCCAGGCATCCACAGGGCGAGACCAACTCCTCGCCGGGGCCGAGCGGGCAGACATTTCCGGCGGTGCAGCTGTGATAGAAGCTGTCATAACCGCCGCCGGGCGCATTCTGCTGGCTTGCGATGACGCCCTGGGGCGCGGCGGCGTTCTCGGTGCGCACTGCCCGCGTCTTGCAGATAGGCTCGCAGGCAGGAACGCTGCCGCGATCGGGCAAGACGAATGGCCGCGTCGTCTCGGTCGTTGTGCCGTCAGACGCGCGCGTGCGATCCGCCAGCAGCGTCTCGGTGGAGTGGTCGAGGATATAGGCGCCCCGGCTCGTGTCGGGCTGCGGCATCGCGCCGGTATCGATCTGGCAGCGATAGCTGCGCTCCTTCAGGAAGAAGTCGCGGGTCAGCTGGACGGGGCAGATTTCGGTGCCGAGAATGCGAGTTTGAGGCAGCGGCCTCAGGCCGGTGCGCACGCCGCTGCGGAAGGTCTGGACGCCGTCGACGAACTCATTCTCGACCTGGCATGCCGGATCGGTCGCGGTGGCGGCGCACAGGTCGACCAGGCGTTCGCTCGAGCGGCAGCTGGTGTCGAGCTCGGCGTGAATCTGCGCGAAGGCCTCGCCTTCGTTGCCGACGGCTACCCGCAACCAGATCTCGTGGTCGCCGGGGATGAGATAGGGCTTGAGGTCGAGATCGGGATAATTGTGCCAGGTGCGGTCGCGCTCGCACTTCGAGGCGGGGAGGCCCGACGAGGTCCAGGAAGCGGGGTCGGACAGGATGAGCTTGCCGTCGATCCGGACCTGCGCCCAGTCGTCGAAAAAGATATGGGTGAGACGCGCGCTCGCGATCCGGTCCGCGTCACCGACGCGCAGGACCAGGCGATAGTCGAACAGCCGACAATTTCCGCCCTTCAGCGAGTCATTGGACGGCGAGCCGAGCAGCCAGTCGACCGCATTGCCGCCTCGAAGCTCGGAATAGCCTCCCGTGACCCGCATCAGGATATCGTCGGCCTCGACGCTTTGGGTCGTGACCTGGCGCTCGATCGTGCAGCGCCGGACCTGCTGGGCCTTGCCGCTCACTGCCGGCGATCCGGCGAGCGCCTGGAAAACGCGGTTGCTTGTCGAGGCGGCAAAGGCGTCGCCGGCAAGCGCGGCCGGATTGCCCCGATAGACGGTCTCGCCGAGGCGGGGATCGGCGGTACACGCCGTCGCCTGGGCTCCGACATAGCGGATCACCGGACCATCGATCGATGCCTGGGCGATGCCGATGCGCGGGTCGGCGGTGGTGAGCGCGCCGACAATGCCGCCGCCCAGGTCACCGAGCACCGAGGCCAGGTTGCTCCAGGCGAGATTGGTCCCGCAGCTGTTGTTGATGCAGTAGCAGCCCGCCAGCTCCGGCATCGCGACTTCGCCCAGCTTGATCGCGGCCCCCGGCGCCGCCTCCCAGCGAAAATAGCGGCAGTCGGTCCAGCTGCCGGGGGTGCAGGATACGATGCCGTTCGCACAGATGCCGGCCACCGGAACGGGCAGCGTCGAACGGCTGTCGACCGTCCCATCGAGATCGGTGTCCCGCGATACCTGGACCAGGGCGAGGTCACCGGTGCCGGCGGGCTGGATCAGCACCTCCAGCAGCGTGGCGGACTTCTGGCACATCAGCCGGGGCTGGAAGCTGTGCTGGCCATCGACCGTGCTGATCGTCTCGCCGGCCACGCCCGGCGTCACATAGTTGCCGCGCAGGGCCTCGCTGCTGCTCGACCTTGCCCGCGCGGCCTGGGCCGCCGCCCGCGCGCGGTCCTCTACGCTTTGCGCATTGGCGGGAGAAGCGCACAAGGTGGCCAGCGCGGCCACGGTCGCGAAGCGGACGGGGAGCTGTCCGCACCGCGAGGGGCTCCGGACCGCGCTGGCCGGGGGTGGAGCGGCACCGCAGGGGGGCGCCGGTGCCGCTCCTGCCTCATGCGCATGCCGGCGGCCGTCCAGGCCTTGGCGGGCAGACCGTACGATGCCGGACCTGCGCACGAGACGTTCGATGGGAAAGGCGGGGAAGCTGATCACGGCACCGCGATCCCGGCGCAGCAGATCATCTTCTCGAACAGCATGAACTGGGCATTGTCCTTGCCCGGCGCATGCTTGGCCGAGGTCCAGAGCGATCCGGGCCGGCCGATATTGACGCAGCTGCCGCCCTTGACCGGCTCCATCAGCTGGAGCTTGTAGCGTGACTTGGTCCAGATCGGGCTGGGCTGTAAGGCACAGCCGTCGCGCGAGCTTATTGTCAGGGCGCCCAGGCGGCCCATCATGAAGGTGCCGCGCGCAGCCAGGCCGGCCCAGGCCTCGACCGAGTCCCCGAAATGGATGTCTCCCGCGACCGGATAGGTCGCGCCCCAGCTGCCCATGCACCAGAAAAGCGGGTCGATGACCTTGCCCGCCGCAGCCGCGGCGCTATCGCTCATACAGGCAAGACCGGCGGCGGGATTGCCGAACAGGATGGCCTCGGGCTGGATGATCGCGCCGAGGGTCGCCGACTGCCAGGTCGGTAGAACCTCGGTGATCAGCGCGACATCGAAGCCGTCGTCCTCAAGGCAGGGCAGGTCGGTGAACAGGTCCAGCATCGCCCAGACCGGCGAGATGTAATAGTGCATCTGCGCGAACATCTTGGTCGTGTTCGTGCCGTCCGCAATCGAGCTCTGGCTGCCCTGCAGTCGACCGCCGGTGCGCATCAGGTCCGCGCCAAGCGCCATCATGCACCCTGGCTCGGTCACGACATCGACCATGCGGTTCGGCGACCAATAGGAAACCTTCACGCCGAACCAGAAGCTGGCGCCCTTGCGGCATGCGCATAGCGGCTTGGACGAGGATTGCGCATCGAGCGCCTTGTCGAGCTTGTCGTAGCTGCCGATCCGAACGCCGCCGATCGTGATCGGGAAGATGCAGGTCCAGCGCACTTTCGTGATCGGATTGAAGACGCCGGATTTACACTCGGACGCCCTGGCGGTGCCTGGCGCGACGCAGGCGCCGGACGCGAGCAGCACCAGCGCGAGCAGGATCGGCTTGAACAGCGAAGTCATCGCACGCCCTCCGGGGTATGCGGGGCGGTTGGACCTGGCCGGTTGCGGGGGCCGAACTCGGTCAGCGTCAACTTCTGGCCTGTCTGTTCGACGATCACTGGCGCGACGGTCAGCCCGAGCCGCGCCTTCACGCGGTCCTCGAGGATGTAGATCGGGCGGCCACTGCGCTCGGACAGGGTGATCGCGTCTCCGCCGGTGACGAGGATGAAGTCGGTTTCCCGCGCAGCCTTGAGCGCCCAGCCCAGATCGCCCGGGGCGACGATCACCAGCCGCTGGGCAAGCCGCACAAAGCGCAGCGGGTTGATCACATAGCCCTTGGGATAGAGCGTGCGCCCATCGGGAAGCCGGATGTCGAAGTCCAGTGTATAGAAGGGCACCACGGCGCGCACCCGGTCCGCGGCGGCAACGCCAAGCGGCGCGGCGCGCAGCGCCGACCAGGACGATCTGGGGCCGAACTTCGGACTCAGGTCTCGTTGCAGCCTGGCGACCCGGGCCTCGATCTCGGTGAGCGCATCGGGCTCGGCGATCGGATAGGTTCGTCCGATCATTGAGCTGGCCTGCGCCATGCCCGATGCGGATTCCCGGCGCGAAGCTTCGTCGCGGGCTGCGCCGTGCGCGTTGGCCTGCACGACGGCAGTGACGATTGCGGCGGTGCCGCCCCACAGGGCACAGATCGCGACGACCTCGCCGATCCTGCGCAGCCGGGTGCGGCCTCTGGCCGATCGCTCAGCGCCCATGACGGCCTCGGAAATCCTCTGGCGTCGGAAGGCCGCACAGCGCGCCGATCAGAGCCGCGCCGGAGACCAGCACGACGATCCACAGGATCATGCGCAGCTGGCCGGCGATCACAGGTTCGAGCAGCAGGAGGAAGGCCGCGACGAAGAGCAGCACGTAACCGCCTACAGCAAGGCGAAGGGCTGCAGGCGAAGGGTGGGAGGACAGCAGCCCGTTCATGACCGCCACCGTGCCGACAGGCGATCGAGCAGCCGGGCACTGACTATAGAGAGCCAGACGAGAAGCATCCCCGAAAGGAAGCAGCTGATCGCGATCAGCACGGTCGCGCGCAGCACCAGCCACCCGGGTTGGCCGAGCGTCAGGCCCGAGATCGCGACCAGCGCCGAGAACAGGACAGTCTCGATCACTACCAGGCGCAGGCGCCAGCGAAGTGTCTGGGCGGCACAGCGTTCGGCGACCCGCGCCTCGATGAGCCGCTCGAGATCGGCCGCGCTGTCGAACTGCAGGGGAAGCTGGTCGGGATGGGCGAGGGAGCGGCGTACCATCAGTTTTCTCCCTTTCGATTGAGGCGGGCAGTGTCCCCGCCGCCGAAGATTGCCTGCGCATCGACCCCTGCGAGACGGCAGACGGACTCGAGCGGGGACAGCCCCTGGCGCATCAGCGCTTCGAAGGCCGCGACTTCCTCGGGAGCCGAGGTGTTGATCCAGTAGGAGAAGGGATCGACGGCGAGCCGCGCGATGCCGAGGCCCAGCGGGGAATCGATAAAGACCTCGCTGTAGTTCGGCTTGGAGTTGCGCACCGACTTGAGCAGCTCGAGGACGAAGCCCGAATAGTCGAGGATCTTGTTCTCGACCGCCTTTTCATAGGTCGAGCCCTGGAGGAGGAAGCGCGTCGCAGCGTTTTCCAGGATCACCTGGCCGGTGCCGCCGAACAGGGTGAGGTCGTTCATCGACTGCAGCACGATGCCGAACGAGCCGCGATATTTGCGCGCGCGCCGATAGCCCTGGCCGAACGCCTCAGCGAGCCGCGACAGGTCCTGGCCGTCGGTCCGCGTCATGAACTGGGCAGCCTCGTCGCACAGCACGAAGCGCGGACGGTCGCGGGCCGAGAGGTAGAGCTCCTGGGTGACGGCGTTCACGACGACCATCACGATCACGTTGAACAGGTCGGGCATCGACTTGAGGCGTTCGAGCTCGAGCACGACGAATTCGTCCGAGCGGATGTCGAGTGTGGATGGACCGTTGAAATAATGGCCATAGGCTCCGTCCGAGCCGAAATCGCGCAGGTTGAAGGCGAGTTCGCGGGCCACCGGCACGAGGTGATCCACGCGATCGAGGTCGCTCCGGGTCACGGCGGGATAGGTGCCGAGCCACTCGCGGACCGCATCGATCCCGTGGTCGGCGCGACCGCTGTCGATCGCCCATTGCACGGCCGACTTGAGCAGGTTCCATTCGGAGGTCGAAACGCCCTTGCGGGTCGCCGCATTGGCCATCTCGGCGACGATCGCGACGGCCATGGTGATCGCCGACTGCTTGTCGTCGCCGTCGAGCGCGAGACCCATGTCGAACGGGTTGAGCACCAGCCGCTCCTCGCCGATGTCGATGTAGCGGCCCGAGCAGAGCGTGCAGAGCTTTCGGTAGCTGCCCCCGATGTCGATGATGCGGATCAGCGCCGAGCAGGCATAATATTGCTGGCAGAGGTTGTTGAGCAGGAAGCTCTTGCCCGCGCCGCTCTCCGCCGAGACGATGAAATTGTAATTGTTGATCCGTGGATCGAACAGGTCGAGCGTGACCAGCTGTCCCTTGCGGCCCGTGTAGAGCAGGGCCGGGCGCCCGCCGCCGCGAAAGTCGGTCTGGACCGGCGCCATCAATGCCGCCGCGCTCACCGGCATGCGGAAGTCGCGCTCGAGCATCCGCAGCGTGGTGCGGTCGGGATAAAGGCCGAAGGGCAGGCTCATAACCAGCAGGGTCGGGTTGAGATAGCTCTCCTCCTGCATCGAGAAGGGCAGCGGCTCGCCCTCCCAGAGGCGCTTGGCGCGCGCCGCCAGCTCCCGGGCATGGTGCCGGTCGCGGCCGAACACCCAGACGATCGGGATCACGCGGACGAACTTGGAATTGCCGGCCTCATCGAGGATCCAGCCGATCTCCTCGATCTGCTTGCCGACCTCGACCGCGAACGATCCCGCCGCCTTTTGCGCCGAGAGGATCTGTGCACGCTTGTGGATTTCGAACTGCGAGTGATCGAAAAGAATGTTGAGCGTGTAGAGGAACGGCCCGCCGATCTGGTCGCTGTCCTCGGCCGCGCCGCGCATCCCACCCAGCAGCCGGTTGGCGCGTTCGGCGGTGATGCGCCGTGCCGGTGCCTTGGGCGTCAGGCAGCGCGCGACCTGGTTGCCGAGAAAGACCTCGGGGCCGTCGAAGCAGAGATCGGGGCCTGCATCGATGATCTGCTTGGCGATCGGCGGGGCACCGATGGTGCCGTCGCCAGCGAACACGCCAGGCGCGGCGCCGGACACGCCGTTGAACACCCGGCGGTAAAAGGCGACCATCTCCTCGGGCGGCAGTCGCCTGATCCCGAGCTTGGCCAGCTGTTCTTCGATCTGGCGGCGCAGGTCTTCGCCGAGCGGGCGCCGCGTCTTGACCGACAGCAAGGTCCGGAAGTTGCGGACGGGTATGTCATGCAGCGCCTTCAGGCCGTGCCGTCCCTCGCTGAGATAGGCGCGCGTCTGCCGTGCGGAGGCCTGGATCAGGGGATCGTCGCGCGTCTTGAGCGCGAGAAAGGCGTCGAGCGCGTCATCGATAAGCGGATCCGCGAAGGTGTGGATCTGGAGGACCGTTCCGTCGGGGAACTGGACATTGAGCAGGCCCTGCATTGCCGCCTGGACATGCGAGAACATGTACGCGCTCGGCGTGATCTCCCAACCATGGCCCCAGCAATCGTCGACGCAGAGAAAGGCTTGGGTCGCGGCGTCCCATGCGACCAGCGGGAGGAAGTCCGAGAAGCTGTCCCGGCGCACGGCGTTGCGAAGCCGGGCGACGGTGAGCGCTGAGGCGGGCGCGCTCATTTGCGCGGCTCCGGGGCCGGACCGTCGCTATTGTCGGGCGAGCCGTCCTTGACCTGGCCGAGCACGGGGGCCTTGCTGCTGGATGAGGCCGCGGCACTTGGCACGCCCCCTACGACCCAGACCGGCTTGTCGACGATCGAATAGACGAAGCGCGGCATGTACAGCCTGTCCGGCCGCTGGCGATCGGCATAGGGAAGGATCAGGGTTCGGACCGTGCGCGCTGGCTTCAGCATCGGCGTCGCAGGCGCCTCGATCAGTCCCTTCAGCTCCCGATAGAGGCTGGAGCGATAGTCCGCGTAAGGGGTGCTCGCTTCGAGCGACGCGCGCTCCTGGCCGCGCCCCGGCCTGTTCGTGTCGGCCAGAAGGGCCTTGTCCTTGGTAACGCGCGGCTCCGACCCGGACGCGACCCCCGCGACGGCGTCGGCATAAGCCTTTTCCGGGTGGATGCACTGGCCATGATCGCTGTTCTTGCAGCTGAACTTTTCGGAATAGGGCGACATCGCCGCGCCGAGGGTCGCGCAGCCGGGCAGGGCGAGCAGCAGCAGTGCCGAGCCGGACGCCATGATGGAATGTCGAACCGCTGGGTGAGCCATGATTTCTACTCCGGGAGAGGGGAGGGCGGCGGGCATCAGAATTTGGTCCCGACGGTCGGCTTGATCTCGAGCGTGACTCCTTCCTGGATCACGACGACGACTTCCTTGGCTGCCCCGACCTCGACCACGGGCCCCGCCTGGCGGGCGAGATCGAGATAGAATTCGGTCAGCTTGTCGGAGGATTTGGCGAAGCCACCTGCGACACCGGCTTTCGCCGCGTCGGCCGGATCGAGCGAGCGCACCGAGCCCAGCGCGGAGGTCGATACGTCGCCGACGCTCGACTCCACTGTCTGGGCAATCCCCGAGATTGTGCCGGCGAGGAAGGTGCGGGCGAGCGTCGCGCCGAAGCGGGTCACGACCTTCCCCGACAGGCCCTTCTTTCCGTCGGTATCGACGAAGAATCCCTTGATCGGCTGGTCGACAACGGCGCGCTCTTCGAAATCCACGCAGGATATGGAGACCAGCTGGACCTCGACGCGCTCCTTGGCCAGGCTGCCGGTGGCGTTGCCGATGACAAAGCAGCCGGCCAGATTGGCCTTGACGTCATTGGGCAGCACGGCTGGCGCCTGCACACGCGCGATGATCGGCTCCGGATTGCTCGTCGCATCCTTGCTCGCGAGCGCGTCGATCCCGGTCAGTAGCCGCGCCTTCATGAAACCAGGCGGCAAATAGATCGTGCGCAGCTTTTTTTTGAGCCTTCGGCTGAGGGCCCAGCTGCGGCGGCAGCGCTTGTAGCGGTGCCGATCGCGCCCACCTGCCGCTCGACCGGTGGGGCCGGCGGCGCCGCGGGGGCTTCCGGTGCCACGGGCGGCGGGGGCAGGCCAGCCTCCGCCGATGCCTCGGGCGGTGCAGGCGGATAGGACGGAGCCTCTCCGGGCAATGCGGGAGGCAGGCCATTCTCGCCGCCGGCTGCGGGTCCCGGAGTGCCCGTACCGGCCGGTAGCTTGCCCTCCTCGATCGCGGTAACGCGTTCGCCCAGCAGGGCCTGGCCATCGATGATCTTCTTGAGATCGCCGCGCAGCTTTACCTCGAGGCTGTCGCCGCGAAGGCCGGCACCCATGTCGAGCTTGCTGGCGGCCGGCGGCGGCGCGGCTTGCTTGGTCCCTCCCGAGCTGGCGCTGTACAGGCCGAAGCCGGCAACCCCAACCAGCGCGGCAACGCCGACCTGCTTGGCGCGCAGCTTTTGCTGCGAGCCCAGCCTGTCCCATTGGCTGCGCCAATCGAGCAGCGCGGGCCCGGCAGTACGGCCGTCGCGCGCGGGCTCCTGGACCGGGGACTTACCGGTTGCGGGCACGTCGTCGGCGCTCATTCCGCGGCACTCCGCCGGACGACGATCAGGCGCGCAGTTCCGCCGGGGGCAGACTGAGGCGATCGAGTGTCACCGCGAAGATGTCGGCACCGAGCGCGGTATCGAGAAAGGCGCGCTCGTCGAGCGTGGTGGCCAGGGGTGACGACACCAGATATTCGCTGGCGGACAGTCCGGCACCCTCGACCGCGAGCCGGCGCCGTTCCCTGAGGCGAACACCGGGTAAGGCGATGATGGAGAGCGTTGCGTTGGCAGGCGCCACTTCGCTGAAGGAGGCAGGCACCCGGTCCTGAAGCAGGGCCAGGGCGATGCCGACAGCACGCTCCTCTTCGACCAGCGGACCGAGCAGCGCCTCGTTCGAGCGTGCGCGCTGGGCCGCGCCGGGGGCGAGCATGACGGTCTGGGCCGGAATTTCGGCGGGCTCGGCGTAGAGTGGGTAGACTGCGCCGTTGCAGGTGACGAAGAACTCGGCGGGCTGCGTCACGAAGCTGCGCGTCTTGGCGCCGGCATCCTCTACTTCCCTGACCAGGAACTTGATCCAGGCGTCCGAGCCGCCCTTTTCCACCGCGAGCCCCTTCTCAGCGGAGAAGCGGACATCCTCGATCTCGCCGCCGACGCAGACGAGGTGGTTCACGTCGCGGTTCGACAGCCTGATGCGGCCGGTCTGGTCAGGGAGCGCCGTGACGGCTTGCGCGAGCGCGGGAGCGGTGCTGCCCATGCCGAGCAAGGCAAGGGCGAGCCGCGAGCCTCTACCGAGGATCGGCATTGAAATTCTCCTCCTGAAGGGCGGTCAGCCAGAAGCGGCCATTCTCGATCGCGTAGCGAATGCGCAGCGTGCCGCTGAACTTGCGGATGACGCCGCCGATGACGCGGACCTTCTCGATCGGCACCGCGATGTCGCTCGGTGTGTAGGTCACCGGCTGGTCGGTCCGGATATAGCTGGCGATGGCCAGTGTCGGGTTCTGGGCGAGCTCGTCGAGCAGCCCGCTGAAGCTGTCGCGCAATCCGTTATAGGCGGACGGATGCGCCAGGCTCAGCAGTTCCCGGAACTGCTGGTCGGCGGAATAGGCGGAATAGGTCCCGGCCAGGCTGACGATGTTGCGCGTGATCGAGCGCAAATAGCCGGCGGAGGGCCTGTCGCCGGTCACGTAGAGATCGCCGCCTGCCCCAAAGGGCACGATGACCGTGCGCTGGTTGAGGTTCGAGGTGTACAGGACCGTGCCGAGAACGACGGTCACGCCGAACATGCCCAGGATTGCGAACTTCAGCAGCCGGTTCTCTTCGAAGAGATTGGCGGAGCCGAGCAGATAGCGGTGCAGGTGCCAGCTGGGCCGCGTGTCGCCGATCATGTCGGGCGCGGCCTTGCGCCGAAAGGGATGGGGCATCGGACCTACTCGAAGAAGCGGGTCTGGGTCGGACCCGGGTAATAGCGGAACCGCAGCAGTCCCCAGCGCCAGGCGGTGTGCGGGATGAACCCGCGCGGCTTGGTGCGCTTCCAGGGAATGAAGAGGAGAAGGGCGCCGGTGAGAGCCCACCCGACCAGCCCGCCGACGATCACGGCGACGAAGATGGTCGACATCACGACGATGAATTCCTGACTGTCGAACCAGAGGATCTGGACCGGCCTGTGCAGATATTGTGGAAGACGCTCGTCCAACGTCCTTCTCCCTTGCTTCATCACGCAGCGGCGTGATTTCCAGGAGGTGACCATCACCCCCCAGCTCGTGCGCGCGCGCGGCGGACGGCCGCGGCGCGACTTGGCTTCAAATGACCAGGCCGAAGGTCTGGAGGATCGAGTCCGCCTTGATGAGGCAGACCGCCGCCACGATCGTCGGGATGCCGATCATGATGTTCGAGAAGAGGCGCGACACGCCGAACAGGAAGGCTGCGACGCCCCCGACAAAGCCGAGCGGGCCCTTGACCCCCTGGTTCACGACGATGTTGTAGATGTCGTACCCTAGGTCGCCTACCTGCGGCTGGGCGAAAGCATAGGCCGCGCTGGTGCCCGCGACGAGAGCGGCGAGCAGCAGCATGGCGGCATCGGTGGTGCGCAGCGATCGCTGGCGGATCAGTTTCAGCATTGATGGTCTCCAGTACAGAAGCCGTCCGAAGGCATGCCTGCCGGCACGAGCGTGTCCGGCCGGCGGCGGGCGCGGGACGGCTCCGGGAGGAGCGCGGGCCACCGGCATTCCGGTCTTCGCGTCCCTCGCCCAAGCGGCAGGCCGGCATGGGGAGCAAGCGAAGCCCGCCAAAGATCAGGCGATCACGGGACCTCGCCGCTGGGGCGGGTGCCGAGCGGGCGCCTCGCGGCAGGCTTGGCCTGGCTATCGAGAAACGCCTCAACCTCCGCTTGCTGGAACCCGGAAACCATCTTGCCTGCGAGGAAGAGGGTGGGGTTCCCGAAACGCCCAGCTTCGCAACGGTCGCGGCATCCGCAGCGACCTTTGCCGCGCCCGACGCGCACCGCCGCAGCACGGGCGGAACCGTGCCGGAATACACGGCCCGGAAAGCCGATGCGGGATCGTTCGAGCACAGGATATGCTCCGCCTTTGCCGCCGCATCCGGATGAATGCCGCTGACGAAGTAGATCAGACGGCGGACCACCTTCCCCTCCGCCGCCTTTGCCGTCCAGAAGCGATCGAGCGCCTGGCAGTAGGGGCAATCGGGATCGGTGAACTCTATTACGGTCGGCGCATCGGGAGGGCCGATGGCCAGCGCTTGGGCCGGGTCGACGCCGCCGAGACGCTTGCGGGCACGCTCGTCCTGCGCAAGGGCGGTAAGATTGACGCCGTTGCGGTCATACACAGCCGCGAAAAGCAGATGCCCGGACTTCGGCGCGAAATAGATGATGCGCCCGCCGGCCGTCGCCTGATATAACGGCCCCTCCACAGGCGCCGGTCCGAAGTCCTCGAACTGCAGGTTCGTGAAGGTCTGGCGTAAGACGCGCTGGGCTTCCGCAGCGGCGGCGGCGAGCGGATCGCGCGGCCCCGATGACGGCTGCTGCGCCCGTGCCTCTGTCGACAGCAGGATGGCGACGGCGAGCGCGGCGTTACGGACGAACATCATCGTCACCTTTCAGTTTCGCCGGAGAGAGAGTCTCAAGGATCTTGCGGTCGAAGCCGAGCGTGCGTCCGACGGCGATCACGATGCGCAACGGCGCGATGCCGGGAGCAGCCGGACCAGCGCTCGGCTCAATGGAGAAGTCCGTACCGCGCTGAACGATTTTCAACGCCTGCGTTGCGCCGCAGGGATAGGCCTCCGCATCGCTTTGGCGGGACTGTGCCTGGACCTGAGTGACGGCGAAAAGGGCTGGAGGAAGGGCGAGCAAGAGCAAATGCCACCGCTTGGGCATGACTTATCTCCTCGTCGCACCGGCGGTGCGAGCCAATGGTTGGGGTTCGGCGAGCGAGGAGCCGTTGACCGTAGCCGGTGCTGACTCGCTCAAGAACGACAAGACGAATGCAGAGATGAACGGAAGCGAACAATGGTCAGGGCAGTGATGTGCCGAATGCTGACCTTGACGTACCAGATGGGGCCGCCAGTGAATGTAAGTTGCAGACGAAGAGCTTGTGGGGACGAAACTTCGCTTTGCGGCACTTCATTGCCGCACGCCCTGGAAATCGCAGGAAGTTATATTTCGCTTTCGTGTTTGAATTGGCCGGAGAGCATTGGGGAGAGTGCATGACTCGCCGATCGCGCGTCTTCAAATTGCGGCTGTCACCGGCAGGCATGGATCTGCTGATTTCCTCGCACTGCCACCTGATCCAGAGCACGCGCGCCTTGCTGGCCTGGGGTACGACCCTCCATGTCGCGGTGGAGCATCTCGACAGAGCTCCCGCCTCAGATCTCTTTGAACTGTTCGAGCCAAAGGCATGCGCGCCGTTTCTGGGGAACGAAGAGCATCATCTCGGGGCGCTGAAAGGGGTAAATGAGATCGCAGCTCGAATAGCGGCGAGAGTGTGCGACAGGTCATCCCACGCTGCCAGTCCCATGATCTCGATCGTCTATATCGTTGCACTTCAGCATCTCCGCACAGCAGATCCGGAAACGCTCAAGGCCGCATGGATGGCAGTCCGCGGCCAACGCGAAAATATCTGATCGGCCGGTGAACTACGTTGTGAATGCTGAAACGACCGCTTTCCGCGAAGCCTGGACCGCAGGTAATGGTGAAAGCGACCGGTCGCTGCTTGCACTACAGTCCGCCGCTTTGCGCCCTAATCCCGGCCATTCCGGATAGACTCGACCGATCCAAAAAGCTGCCATTAGTACAGGCCCAAAGGTATGGCCGGCTCTGGGACATTTTTGCCATTCCCAAGCGACACGTCGAGCGGCAACTCTCGTCAGGTGCCGACATTCAACGTTTGCCCGACCAACGTCGCAGAGGACGGAAATGGGCCGCACTAAACCCGTTTCCACCGTGGCTGCCACGCTCTAACGTCGTTAGGTGACTAACGCCGATCCGACCCCAACCCTTGCCAGCGAATATATCAATCCCGAGGCCGCGGTCGCTCCCGGTTATCTCGCGAATCACGTGTCGCGGGTCTTCAACCGGCTGGTCGATGCCCGGCTCCGTCGACACGATCTGTCCTTGGCGTTGCTGGGTCCGCTGTTATGGCTGTCGTGGAAGGGTCCGCTGCTCCAGCGCGACCTTGTCCGCCTGTCGGCGGTGAAGCAGCCGGCAATGGTGGCCCTGCTAGACAAGCTCGAAGCAGCGGGCATGATCGAACGCGAGACCAGCAACACCGATCGACGGGCCGCCACCGTTCGGCTGACCCACCGCGGACAAGACGCTGCGGCCGCCGGCCGCGTCGTGTTGCTGGAGGTCAATGCCGAGGCAGTGGCTGGTTTCGCGCCGGAGGAGACGGGGGCAGTGGTGGCGTTGTTGAGCCGCCTTATCGAGAATCTCGAGCGCTCCGGAACATAATATCACGCATGATGTTTATCGCGGGAAGGAGTTCATTCCATGTCCCGTCGCATTCTCGTCACCGGCGCCAGCGTTGCCGGCAATACCGCTGCGTGGTGGCTCACCCATCATGGCTTTACCGTGGATGTCGTCGAAAAGGCCCCGGCATTTCGCGACGGCGGACAGAATGTCGATGTGCGCGGCAACGCCCGCGACGTGTTGCGCCTTATGGGTCTCGAGCACGCCGCATTCGATCACACCACTCCCGAAAAGGGGACCGAATGGGTCGATGCCGATAACAACTGCATTGCCCGCTTCGATGCCGACGATTCGGACAATGACAGCGGCCCGACCGCGGAACTGGAGATACGTCGCGGCGATATCGCCCGCCTCATCTACGAGGCTGTGCGTGAGCGCGCATCGTTCCGTTTCGGCGACAGCGTCGCCGCGGTAAATCAGGATGCTTCCGGTGCCGAGGTCACGTTCGAAAGCGGGCGGCGCGAGCGCTACGATCTGGTGATCGTCGCCGAAGGTGTCGGCTCGCATACTCGCGAACTGCTGTTCGCTGGTGAGAACAAGCCGCGCTGGATGGACATCACGATTGCCTATTTCAGCGTGCCACGGCAGCCGCACGACAGCGATTACGCGCGCGTCTACAATACCCTCGGCGGGCGCGGCGGTACGCTCAAACCGTCCCGCGACAATCTGATGGGTGCCTATGTCGGCATCCAAAAGAAGCCCGAAGGCGAGCACGAATGGAGCCCCGAGCGGCAAAGGCAATATATGCTCGATCTGTTTGCCGGTGACGGGTGGAGTTTCCGCGCCTGCGCGAGGCCATGGGGCATGTCGATGATTTCTATTTCGACGTGCTCCGCCAAGTCCGCATGGATCGGTGGTCAAACGGCCATGTCGTGCTGACCGGGGACGCCGCCTGGGCTCCGACCCCGATGACGGGCATCGGCACCACCCTGGCTATCGTCGGCGCCTATGTGCTGGCCGGCGAATTGTCCAAGCATGACGATATTCGCGTGGCGCTTTCCGAATATGAAAAGGTGATGCGGCCGTTCGTGCGCGACGGGCAGAATATTCCCAAGATCATACCGCGGATGCTCTGGCCGCATTCTCGCGTCGGTCTGGCACTGATGCGCAGTGCGATGCAAATCGCCGCAACCGGACCGATAAAGAAGTTATTTTCCAATGCTTTTGCCAGGGACTCGAGCAAAATCCGGCTACCGGACTACGGCTGACGCCCGGCGTCCAAGCGAATTGCATCATTCGAAGCTGACGATCTCTCCTGTCGACGGGGGCAGAGGACGGCGTCGCCGAAATCGGGCGCGCTTAGCCGGCCGATATCCCGGTGGACATTCCGCTTTGCCGCGCGGCGCGCTGAACTGCGAATGGCCGGAATTGCGCGTGGCTGCAAGCGGCCACCAGCGTTGCGAATAGCCGGTTCCAGCGTGAGCGGACATTGCCGCCACCGCATCGGAAAGGCATGTGTTGGTCGGCAGCGGCCGGAAGGTCTGGGACATCTCAGCCCTTCAAGCCGGGTTCGCAGAACGACGGCTCCAGCGAGAACCGGGCAGTCTTTGCAAAGCCGATACCCGCCGGTGTCTGCGAAGATTGGCGGAATGAAATCCGGTAGGTTTCCGAGAAGAGGGTGCCGTCATCACGCAACGGCCACCTTTCAAAAAGGATCGTGAATTGCTAATGGGCGGGTTCTAAAAAGATTCCTCAGCCAAGCTAAAGCGGAGAAACAGCGACATTAGGTGTCGAGGAATGTCTTGGCCTTCGCGAGAAAGGTGTCGTGATATTGGAAGATGCCGCCATGCCCGGCGTCGGGGTAGAGAACGAGTTCCGCTCCGGGGATGCGGCGCGCGAGGTCGGTGGAGTTTTCGCTCGGTACCATGATGTCATGGTCACCATTGGCGACCAGCGTCGGTTGGCGGAGGCGCGACAGGTCTTGCGGCGCTTGCCTGCCCCACGCCTCGATCGCCCTGCGCTGGCGACCGAAGTCACTGAGTCCGACGGCCTTGTCGCGATCCACCGTGCGGGTCTTAAGCCGCGCGAGGAACGCCTTCGCCGCCTTCCGACCGCTGGCGGTGCCGGTGAAGAATAGAAAGGTCTTTGGGTCCCGCAGCGTCACCAGACCCTTGAGGATCAGCGGCAGCGACACCCGACCTACCCGCTCGATCCCCGTGCCCCCGGCAGGGCCAGTGCCCGCCAGGACGAGACGACGAACAAGATCGGGCTGCCGGAGCGTGATCTCCTGCGCGACGAAGCCGCCGAGCGAAAAGCCGATCAGGTCGACCTTTGCCAGCCCCAGTGCTCCAATCACAGCGATCATGTCGATTGCCATGTCTCCGACGGTCAACGGTGCCGCGCCGCCCGATCGGCCGATGCCGCGATAGTCGAGTGCGTAGACCGGGCGGTCTGCGGCGAACCCCTCGACAATCGGCGGATCGAAATTGTCGAGATTGGCACCCCAGTGATTGAGGAGCACGATCGGCGTGCCCCGGTCGGGGCCGAGGCGTCGATAGGCGAAGTGGGTCCCTGCCGCCTCTACCGTAAGCGTCGGAGCCGTGTTCCAGTCGACGCGGGTCATCGCACGCGTACCACGAGCTTGCCCTTGGCCCCGCCCTTGTCGAGCTGCGCCATCGCATCGTCCATCCGGTCGAACGGGAAGACCCGGTCGACCACGGGTTTGATCGTTCCATTCTCAATCAGCGACGTAAGCTTGCCAAGCTGCCCGCCATCGCCCTGCATGAACAGGAATGAATAATCGACACCCGCACGCTTCGCCTTGCGGCGGATGCCCGCGCTCGTCGCGCGCAGCAGCAGGCGCAAGACGATGTTCAGTCTCTGCGCTTTCGCAAACGCCGGATCGGGCGGCCCGGAAATCGAGATCAGCTTGCCGCCGGGCTTTAGCACCTTGAGTGACTTCTCCAGCGTCTTGCCGTCCAGGCTGTTGAGCACGACGTCATAGCCGGACAGTTCCTCCGAAAAATCCTGCGTCTTATAGTCGATCACGACATCGGCACCCAGGCTGCGGACGAGGTCTGCATTGGCCGCGCTCGCCGTCGTCGCGACGGTTGCGCCGAGATGCCTGGCGAGCTGGATCGCCAGCGTGCCGACCCCGCCCGAGCCGGCATGGATCAGGACCTTCTGCCCCTTCTTCAGTTTCGCGCGCTCGACCAGCACCTGCCAGACGGTCAACCCGACGAGCGGGATCGAAGCAGCTTCCTCCATCGACAGATTGGCGGGTTTCAGCGCGAGGTCGCCCTGCTTGACGGCGATCCGCTCGGCGAAAGTGCCGATATGGCCGTCGCGCGGGCGAGCATGGACCTCGTCGCCCGGCTTGAACCCGCGCACCGCCTGACCGACCGACACCACCGTGCCGGCAAGATCGTGCCCCAGGACGAAGGGGGGCTTGTAGGTCAGGACCGCTTTGAACGCGCCGTCGCGGATCTTCGCGTCGAGCTGGTTCAGCCCGGTCGCATGGATCTCGACCAACACCTCATCGACCGCGGGTACGGGGTCGGCCACGTCGCGGAGCCGCAGCGGCTGCTGTTTGCCGTAGCGATCAAGAACATAGGCTTTCATTGCCCCTTCTCCTCAGGCGTCAGCCAGTGTCGGATAGTCAATATACCCCTTCGCACCGCCACCGTAGAGCGTGGAAGGGTCGAGCTGATTGAGGTCTGCACCCGACTCCAGCCGTTCAACGAAATCGGGGTTGGCGATGAAGCCGCGCCCGAAGGCGAACAGGTCGGCTTTGCCGGCCGCCAGCTGTTCCTCGGCAAGTGCCTTGTCGAAGCCGTTATTGGCGAGGAAGGTGCCGCCGAACTTGCGACGCAGCGCGCCATAGTCGAACGGCTTTGCATCGCGCGGCCCACCGGTCGCGCCCTCGACGACATGGAGATAGGCGATCTTCATCTCGCCCAACCGCTCCGCGACATGGTCGAACTGCGGCTGCTCATCGTCCGCCGGCACGATGCCGCTGGCGGGCGAGACGGGCGACAGGCGCACGCCGGTCCGGTCGGCTCGGACTTCGCCCGCGACGGCGGCCGTGACCTCCAGCAGCAGGCGCGCGCGGTTCTCGATTGAACCGCCATAGGCATCGGTTCGCACGTTCGCCGTCTCCCGCAGGAATTCGTCGAGCAGATATCCGTTGGCGCCATGCACCTCGACCCCGTCGAAGCCCGCCTCGATCGCGTTCGCGGCCGCCTGCCGGAAGCTCTCGACGATGCCGGGCAGCTCGTCCAGCTCGAGCGCGCGCGGCTCGGACACGTCCGCAAAGCCGTTGTTGACGAAGGTCTTGGCCTCGGCGCGGATCGCCGACGGGGCGACCGGGGCCTCGCCGCCGTGCAGGTCGACATGGCTGACGCGCCCGACATGCCAGAGCTGGACGAAGATGCGACCGCCCCGCGCGTGCACCGCATCCGTCACCGTGCGCCATGCTGCGATCTGCTCGGGCGTGTAGAGGCCGGGCGTGTCCTGATACCCTTGCGCCTGCACCGACACCTGCGTCGCCTCGGTAATGATAAGGCCGGCGGACGCGCGCTGCGCGTAATATTCGGCCGCATGCTCGCTCGGCAGGAGGCCGGGCGCGGCGCGGTTGCGGGTCAGCGGCGCCATGACGATACGATTGGGCAGAGTCAGCGGGCCGAGTTGGTACGGGTAGAAAAGATCGCTCATAGTTGGTCCTTGTCGGAAAAGAAGGGGTCAGGCTGTGGTGTAGCGGGGCGCGGGCTGGACCGAGCCGAAGTTCGGCAGCATCGCCCGACGCGCTTGGTCAAATGCATCCCACAGCGTGCCGTCGTGAAGCGGCGGGATGGTGACGCTCTCGCGGCGGTCGAAGCCGACGAGCGCGGCGTCGACCAACTCGTTCACGTCCATCATCGGCGGGAGACTTGCCTCATCGGCGCCGGCGCGGCCCCACAGCTCGGTGCGGGTTGCCGCCGGCAGCACTGCCTGGACGTAGACCCCCTTGGGTCCGAGTTCGAGCGACAACCCCTGCGACAGGAAGAGGACGAAGGCCTTGGTCGCGCCATAGACGCTCATGCCAAACTCGGGCACCAATCCGACGACCGAGCCGATGTTGACGATCGCGCCCTCGCCAGCCTGCGCCAGCCGTGGGGCGATGGCGTTGGCGAGGCGGACGACCGAGGTCGTGTTGAGCGCAACCAGCCGGTCGACGGCATCAGTCGTCTGATCGACGAACGCGCCGTTCAATCCCGCGCCGGCGTTGTTGATGAGCGTGCCGATATTCGCATCGTCGCGCAGCCGTGTCTCGACAGTCGCCAGTTGCCTGGCGTCTGTCAGGTCGGCAGGCAGCACGTCGACGGCGACGCCATGCTGCGACGACAGCTTCGTCGCCAGCGCTTTCAGCCGCGCCTCGTCGCGGGCTACCAGCACGAGATCGTGGCCGCGCTTGGCGAAGCGATCGGCATAGGTGGCGCCGATGCCGGTCGAGGCACCGGTGATGAGAATGGTCGGCATGGTCATCCTGTTGCCCTTTGCGGCTGACACACTATATTCATGACGATCGTCACGATAATCGCTTATGTGATGGCGATCATGAATATGTCAACCGGGTGATCGGAGATTTTCGCATGCGGGTCAGTCGCGACCAGATGGCGACGAACAGGGTACGCATCCTCAACGAGGCAAGCCGACTGTTTCGCGAGCGCGGCTTCGATGCGGTGACCGTATCGGAGGTGATGAAGGCCGCCGGGCAGACGCACGGCGGCTTCTACAGCCACTTCGCATCCAAGGACGATCTGGTTGCGCAGACCATTGCGTTCGCGCTCGACGGCGAAGGTGACGCGCTGCCTGATTTGCAAGGCTGGATCGACGTCTATCTGTCACCGCTGCACCGCGATCATGCGGGCGAAGGATGCCCGACCGCCAGCCTTGCCGGGCTGATGCGCCAACAGACGCCGGAAGCGCGCGCGGCAATGGCCAAGGGCCTAGACGCACAGATCGACCGGTTCGCGCGCTCCTTGCCCATTGGTGATCCGGCGTCACGCCGGCGCGATGCGATCGGGCGGTGGTCGGCGATGGTCGGTGCCCTCGTCATGGCACGCGCCGTCGACGATCCGGCGCTGGCCGATGAGTTGCTGACCAGCACGCGCGCGTGGATCGAGGCTGCGGGCGATGCTGCCGGAAGCGATGGATCAGGAGGAACCGGACGGTGAACGTGATGCTCGACCATGCCGATCTGGACGGCCACGACCAGCTTGCCGCGCTGATGGCGACGGGTCGTCAGCCGCCGATCGGCGAGACGCTGGAGTTCGCGCTGGTGGAGTTGGAGCGCGGCCGCGTCGTGTTCGAAGGCTCGCCGTCACGCAAGGTGTTCAACCCGCTCGGTTCGGTTCATGGTGGTTATGCGGCGACATTGCTTGACAGCGCCTGCGGCTGCGCCGTCCATTCCAGCCTGGCTGCCGGCCAGGGATACACGACGCTGGAGCTGAAGGTGTCCTATCACCGCGCCCTGAGCGAGGCGAGCGGCCCGGTTCGCGCCGAAGGCAAGCTCGTCTCGCTCGGACGCCGGGTCGCCTTCTCCGAGGCGCGCCTCGTCGATGCGCAGGGGCGGCTGTGCGCCTCCGCCACCTCGACCCTGCTGGTGTTTCCGATCGCGCCAAAATCGTGACCTGCGAACGGTCAGTCCATCGTCTCTATAAGAAAGTTCAGCGGAAAGCCGGGTCATGTAAGCCTCTTCGCCCGCGCCACCACGGCGCTTTCCCAAAACCCGTTCCCGAACGAGTTTCGCGAAACGGCCATTTCAAAATGGAGAAACGGGACTGCTACATGTGTTCGGAATGGCAATTTTCGGGAGGTTGTCCCGATTTGTTTGAATGGCCGAGAGTAGGGCGGCTGGCGTCGGGCTGCTTCCCGCAGTGCAGATGGCGGCTTCTGTTGGGAGCGTCGTCCGGTTGCTCACTCGGGAACGACCGGGTCTGGTCGGCAGCTGCCGGATGATCGTGGGACTTTGCCGCCATTCTGTCGCAAGGGTTGAATGGTAGCCTTCGACAGAAACCGACATTCGCGATTTTGGCCGTACGACGGCTCTAAATGAGAAGACTGGCCGAGAGCTGCCTGAAGGGGTTCGGCGCGTACCCAGCGGTTAGTGCCGTTTCCAGAGGGCCGCTCGCCCAGGCTACGCCGCGCTGCGTAACCGCGCCGGTGGCACGCCATGTGCGGTCCGCACCTGGCGCGCAAAATGCGAGCGAGAGGAATAGCCGGCCGCCTGGGCAGCCTGGGTCACCGAATAGCCCGGCGCGCTGAGGAGCGCCCCGGCGGTCGCCATGCGCGCGGCCAGGCAGATCTCGCGAAACGAGGTGCCTGCCTGCTTCAGCTGCCGACGCAACGTGGACGCGCCGATCCCAAGCGCGCCCGCAACCTCCCCGACGAGCCAAGGATGAGACGGGTCTGCGTAGATGATAGCTTCGACTTGTTCGGTCCGATCGACGGCGACGAGCATCCGCCCGACTTGCGTTCCGCTGAGCAACAGCAGGATTTCGAGGATACGGTGCTGCGCTACGGCTTCGGCGATCTCAGCGACCGGGTTGGCCAGCACACTGGCGGCATGGCCATAAGCCTCGACGAGATCTGCGGACAGCGTGATGCCGAAGCTGGCTGGTATGCTTGAACCATTGGGCAGGCCACCCAACTTGGCCCGCAGTATCTGGCGCAGCGACGTATCGACCGTGATGCAGAGCGATTCATAGCGGCCGCTCTGCGGATCGGGAATGTTGACCAGGTCAATCTCCATCCCCGCCGGGATCGCGAACGGCACCCCAGGCGGGAAACGCTGCACGACATCGCCGCGCCACACTTCCTTGGTCCCGCTCAGCACGACGACGACCGCCGGATGCGCCAAGCGCGACCGCGCAAAGCGTTCGCAAACCTGAACGCAATAGCCGAACACATTGACGCCGCTCTCGGCGCCGTGCGGGACGGTGCCATTAACTCCCGAAGGCGCGCTGAGCTTGGCCAGCCGCTGCAGCAGCAGCGTGCGGAGACTATTTTGGGTGGCGTGGCTCGTCATGATGCGCCGACCATCGGCCTGTGCCGCGAAGCGAACAAGCCCCATGCGAGCGTTTCGGGCGCAAAGGCGAGCAGTTCGGGTCCACGCCCAGTGCGCCAACCTCCATGCTAGCGATCTGGCAATAAAGGACTACGACATGAGATTTACCGTATGGCGGCATGCGCTGGCCAGCTTCTCCCTCCTTTTGAGCGCTAACGTCCATGCCGCTCCCGTCACCCCCGAGGTGGAGCTGTGGCGGCTGGATTGCGGTGAAATCCAGATGAAAGACGCGTCGCCGCTCTCCGATACTGGCAGCTATGCCGGGAAATCGCGCCGGCTCAGCAACGGCTGCTATCTGATCCGTCACGGAAAAGAGTTGTTGCTGTGGGATTCCGGGTTGCCGGCTACGCTGCGCGGTGCGCCGATCGACGCGAAACCGATCAGCCCGACGCTCGCGGTCGATCTTCCGACCCAGCTTGCCCGCATCGGTATTCGGCCGGATGACATCGGACGGCTGGCGATCAGCCACTACCATTTCGACCATGTCGGCCAGGCGGCGACCTTCGCAAAAGCAACGCTGCTGATCGGCGCGAAGGACTGGGCTGCGCTACACTCCGGAACGATTCCGTTCGCCGACCCAAGCCTTCTCGCACCCTGGTTTACCGGCGGGGGCAAAGTCGACCTGATCGAAGGCGATCGCGATGTGTTTGGTGACGGTTCGGTGGTGATACTTGCCACCCCCGGGCACACACCGGGCGAATCCTCGTTGCTGGTGCGCCTGCCCCATACCGGCGCCGTGATCCTCACCGGCGATGTTGTTCATCTCGAGGCGCAATGGGCACTCTCGGCGGTGCCGACATGGAACACTGAGCGCGCCGACAGCCTGGCGTCGATGAACCGCTTGCAAAACCTTTCCCGTAATGTCGGCGCGACGATCATCGTCCAGCATGATCCGGCAGACATCGGCAAGCTGGCGCGCTTTCCCAAGGCATCGCGCTAGCGCTCGACATCATTCGTGGGGAGTGACCTGCTCACCAAAACTCCTCCAGTCATAACTGGCGTCCGGGTTATCACGGTGGCGCCGATCGCCGATCGAATGGTGAGGAGAAGCTGCTTCGAGAGTGCTGCTTCCCTCTGAAGTCCCTTCCTTGCCATGGACCGGCTCGCTTCAATGCGGCTATGGCTTCGCGCTTTTCAGTCTACGGCCTAGTAAGAATACTCTTCCGGAGCAGACCAAAGGAATTTTGCTGTAGCTAAAGTCGTGGCAAACTCAGGGGAGGAACCCGTCCTTTCGAAAGCTATAGTGGTTATCGCGGGCCACGATTAGATGGTCTTGCAGGCACACCCCCATCACACGCGCTTTCGCCCGCACTTCCACGGTTAATACGCGATCGGCCTGGCTTGGAAGGGGGTTACCCGATGGATGATTGTGAACAAGAATGAGGCCAACGGCGCCAAGTTCCAGGCAGCGTCGCACGAGCTCCCGAGCATAGATCGTCGCTTCGGTTGGTTGTCCCATGGAAATTACTTCTTCGACAATCAAGCGATTGCCGGCGTCCAGAAACATTGCGCGCACCTTCTCGACTTCGCTGAAGCCCTGCGTGAATTTTAGGTACGCGAGCAGCGCGTCCTGAGTGTCGAAAAGCGGACGCCGGTCGACCGCCTGCTTTAAAGACCATAAAATCGCTTCCGTTAGGAGAAGCAGTTGATTGGTTGTATTTTGATCCCCCTCTAGTGCGCGCCGTATCTCTTCAGGTGCCGCTGTGAGGACGTTCCTCAGTGAGCCGAAACGGACGATGAGGGCCTTGGCCTTTCGGGAGCAATCTACGCAACCGGTGGAGTGGAGAAGGCGCTCCAAGATTTGTCTTTCCCGGTTGCCATAACTCTCTGCCGGTGACGAAACGCACCGATTGGGATCAACAAAATCGATGGGTAGGCGCTCCAAGCATGCACGATCTTCGTGATCTGCCGCGAATGGAGAGGGCCGAACCACATCATCAGGTGCATCAGGAGACCGAGGCCCAACAGCATTGCCATACATAACGGCCAATACCTTTCCGCGCGAAGCGAGAGAGCGAGGACGGCCAAAAACATGGCCACATCGACTACGAAAATTCCCACTTCGCGTGTGCGAAAAACCCACCGATAATCGCTGGCTACCGTCACCGTAAGGCAGCAGGCCAGGATGACGATGCCGGTAGCAATGCGCTCTGGCGCACCCCCAACGATCAGCGCGTAAACGCAACACAGCGAAGTGAGAGCGACGAAAAACATGACGTTGGCCATCCTCAAACCGTTCGTGCGTCAGCACCGCCGGTCAAGGCACTGGCGACTTGCCTCGGACTAAGCGGCTCGGTTGATCTGAACCACGTCGCCACCTTCGTTCGCGAAGCAAGGAAAGACGTCCCCGAAATCGATGGGAACCAGCTTGTGATCGATTGCCGTTTCGAGAAGACGGTTATGAGCGCGGCAAAGGTGGTGGCGCGCGCGGAGGCATAAACGAATGGCTTCGCCTGCATCGGTAAGAGCGCCTTGGACTGATCCGAACGGTAAATCTGCTTCAGACCGAGCAACGCCTAGTGTGAGAAGGAGTGTGGCCGCCGCCGCGAGGCTCGCGTCGACTCCCTCTTCAGCGGCAACCAAGTCGCGGACGACAGGCTCCACTATGAAATGTACGTCTTTTGTCATTTGCTTTCCCCATTTGTGCCGCGCGGCACAGAGACGTGCCTTAGGGGCGCAGGTAACCGGTCGCGGCGACCAGCCCCACGGCAGCTAGAATTGAGATCAGAACCGCCGCTCCGAGGACAAGCGACCCAGCGATGACAAGCACTAGCCGCCTCCCGGGACTGAGGTCCCCAGGACGTCGCGTTCCGCCATCTGCATGAGCGAGGTTCGGTGCGTTCGGGGAAGGCAGGACTAGCTTCGACGTTTCCGCTACGGCCGATCCAGCGCTGCTCACCAAACACAGACTTTCTTCAAACTGCGAGGTCATAGGTGCCTGCTCAGCGGAGGTATCCTCAACCCGCTGAATTTCACCCCTCAGTGTTTGAGGGGTAGGATGTTCATGATCGGTAAGCAGGCGAGCAGCGTGTCGGCGGCTTGTGGTGCCAAGAATTTGCATCGCCTCCCGCAGATACCCGTTAACGGTGTTCGGACTAATTCCGAGTTGGAAAGCGATCTCGTGAGTGTCGTGAAGTTGCGCGACCGCTCGGAGGCAGTCACGATGGCGCGGCTGAAGGCGGCGGTATGTGTCATCGTCCACTATGGCACGATGCGACGATTCGTTTCATCGTTCAATGCGTCCATTTTTTTACTACGCCTAATTGCACGCATAATGTCAGATCGAAAAACGCTACGTAGCAGCGGTTCTTACGCGACGTTGCTCGCAGCAACCAGTTGACCGAATCGGGCCGCGACTTCTCTCCAAAGAGCAACTCCTACCGGATCGCCCTTCATCGTAGCCTTGCCAATCATACCAGCGATAAACATTGGCCCTTCCGAGCCATGGCGATGCTCGACATTGAGGGCGATACCCCATAACTCCCTGTCTCGGTCGATCATCGCTCGCCGTCTTTCCTCGACAGCCATATGTCGGAGGCGACTAGCGCCATCGCGGCGGTGACGATCAACGCGGCAAACATAGAATGTCAGCTGGGCACATCGCAAAGGTCCCCGATACGGTTTCCATTATCCCAATCACCCCCGTAGATGGCCTGATGCCGCCAAAGCTTCCAGCACGATAAATAACCTTTGGCGCCCGAGACCAGCCCTATTGTTCGGCCGTAACGATCAACGTCCAAACGCTCTATCGGCAACGTGCCGAGAAGCGCCTCGAAGGCTTTCCTTCGCCGAAAATCCATCACCAGCGCACAGCCCGGTTAGCTTGGCTTCCGATGCAGCAACTAGACGAGGAGGCTATTGGTCCGCCCAAGGTCGCGCGCAATTCCTGACGGGATAGTCATGATGCAGCTACGTACTATTCCGAGCAGCGGGGAACAGCTTCCGGTTGTGAGTTGCGGAACGTATCGGGGCTTCGACGTGTCCGGCGCAGGACTTGCGCGCGCGGCACTGACCGGGGTCCTCGACTCCGTTCTATCGAAGGCTATGCGCGGCCCCGAGCGACTAGCGAAATTGTGTTCAGTGCCCCGACCGCTTCTTGAAAAACGAGCCTACAAGCTGCCGGTCGGGAAACGGCCCAGTTTCAGCCGAGTGTGTATCGGCTTGAGATGTCCGCAATTGGCGCGCGGGCCTGCCCGCCACTCTGCTTCTAAGACTTAATCGTTGTTACTCAGTATAAGTGTGCCGCAAAGTCCCGCAATTTCTGCGGCAATTCTGTTTGACCTTGGCGTTATGCACACCTTATTTCGTCGCCATAGGCCTTGGCAGGTGCATTCTCCAGCGAGGAGATACGGTGATGTCGCTCATGGGCGATCAATCAACCGCCGAAGGCCCGTTGTCAGAGGTCAAGGAACAGTCGGGGCGGCGGATAGAAGAGGTAAGGAAACGCGAAGGAATTACCCAACGGCAACTTGCAAGGGACTTGGGCATGGGAGTTCGGTGGCTGCGCGAGATCGAGTCAGGTAACCCGAAGGCGAGGCTCGATGACCATCTGCGCTGCGCGTACCAGCTCGGCATGTCGACCGGGCACATCCTCATCCCGCTGCTGTTTGCCGGACAGAAGATGGCATTCCCGCGCCAGCTGGCATTCGGGGACCTGCGCGAGCTTGAAAGGCTTTGCGTCGAGATCATCGCGCAGCGCAATCTGGAGCAGCTGACGCTTGCGCTCACGCCCAAATGGCGAACGGCTCTGAGCGGAGCCTCCGGCCGCTGATCACATGGCCTTCGATCCGAACACGCAGGAACGGGTGTATCAAGCACTCAAGCTCGAATATCTCGCGGGGCACTACGCGCCAGGCGCCCGGCTCGACATCCAGCGAATCGCAGATCGCTTCCGCGCCAGTGCCACACCGGTGCGGGAAGCGTTGCACCGGCTCATCGGAGAGCAACTTGTAGAGTCCCATCCCGATGGAGGCATACGGGTCGTCATGCCAAGCCCGGGCGGACTGGCAGACCTCTACGCGTGGAACGCCCAGCATTTGCTTGCTGCCGTGCGGCTGGCGAGCCCAACCGCGCTAAGCGACAATCTGAAGCCGGTTCGCACGGCTGCTGCCAGAGGTGCGATCGACATCGTCTCCGGCGCTGCAGCCCTTTTTCGATTCATCGGCGATGCCACCGCGAACTCCGAATTCGTCTCGCAGATCGATCGGGCCAATGCGAGGCTCCATTATGTGCGAATCGCTGAACAGCAATCGCTTCCCGATCTAGAACGTGAATTGCGAACGTTTCTTCGAAACGGAAAGATCGATGTTCGTTCAAACCTGCGCCGAAGGATAATCGCATATCATCGCCGACGGATCGACCATCTCGATCAGATTTCGCGAGCATTTCTTGATCTCCGCACCGGTGGCTAAGCCATTGCCAACGGGCGTCGAAGGCTGACGGACATATATTGTGCCGATTCAGCGAGAAATATCTCCACCGTGCTTTGAACCCCCGGCCTAGTCTTCCCTCGCCGCCGATTGGATGCGGCTGGGAGAAACGTCATGGATCGTAGCAACAAGGCGCCGCTGGGGCTCACGGACCTCGGCACGGCGAGCATCGCCACCAAGGGTGACCCCATCATGGGCGAGCCCGACACGGGGGGCTCAAGAAGACCGGTCTCGGTCTCGCCGACGATTGAAGCATGGAGGTGCGCGGCTTGCCGCGCACCTCTGTCCGTAACGGATTCTTCCATGCATCTCGCGAACTCCGACGGCGTGCACTTCTGCCAGATCGGCAAGCGCTTCTTCTTCCTTGATTCGGGCCGTGACCGATATCTCGGGACCTCTGAGGACACGGGCGAGGCATTGATCCGCGCGATCAACGGCACGTCGATCCTCGGTACCGACGAAACGAAGCTGGAGCCCCTCCTGACGGACGGCCTGATACGGATAACGGAAGACTCGGCGCAATGTCTGTGCGCCACCATAAGGACGCCGGCCCAAAAAGCGTGGGTGCCCGACCGGCGCGCGGGTCTGTTCCTCACTCTCGCGGCCATTGCCGCCCAGAAGCGCGCAGCTGCCGACATAAGGAAAAGGGGGTTTCGACGCGCCGTCGAAGCACGGTCGAATGGGCTGAAGCCATGGCGGCATCGCGTCCAGGCCGCCGCGGTCATCGCGGCCTTCCGTGCCTCGGACCTGTTCGTCACCGCGGACAAGCGATGCTTGATGAAGTCGCTCAGCCTGTACGAATTGCTTCGAAAGAGCGGTCACACGCCATCTTTGATGATCGGCGTCCGCGACTACCCCTTCACCGCCCATGCATGGGTCGAGCTCGATGAGGCCGTCGTAAACGACACCGCCGACAATATTCGTCTCTATCAGCCGATCATGGTGGTTTGATGGCGTTGCGCTACCTGATCGCGTTCGATCGGCAGTCGGGAGCTTACTATCAGGGCTGGCGCGGTCGGCTGTCGTCCATCGGACTTGAACCGGTGGTGGCGACCGAGAGTGTGCGGATCTGGTGTAATGCTCCCGCCGAGGTCGTTGCTACGGCGTCTGGACGCACGGTCGTGCTGGGCCAGCTCTTCACCCGCGAAGACCGTCCGTCGCGGGTCATCGACCTGGACCCGTCGATCGACCGGGTTCCTGATCCCCCTTTGCACTTGTCCCGGCATTATTGGGGACGCTATGTCGCCGTTTCGCGCGCCGCGGTCGGATCGGTTCAGATTTTTCGCGATCCCGGCGGGGGACTGCCTTGCTATGTCCGCGAGACCGCCGACCATGTCCTGGTCTTTTCCGATCTCGGCGTGCTGAACGCTTCCGGCCGTCCTTCTCCGGAAATCGACTGGGGTGGCGTCCGCGATGCTCTTGTCTGGCCGGCCCTGCGAACCAGCCGGACCGCGCTTCGCGACATATATGAGGTGCCGCAGGGCTGGCTCCTCGGTCTTGGCGGCAAACACTTCAGCGAACTCCGTAAGGTGTGGTCGCCCTGGGAGCATGTTGCGCCGACCGGGCTTGCGGGCGGGGAATTGGCGGAAGCGCTTCACAGCACCGTGGTCGGGACCGTCCAGGCGCTGGCGCGCGGCGCAGACGCGGTTCAGCTGAGCCTGTCGGGCGGCCTAAACTCCTCGATCGTTGCCGCGGCGCTCACGGGAACGCCAACGACCGGCTTCAACATGGTTGCCGACGGGAGCCATGGGGACGAGCGCGCCGATGCCCGCCTGGTTACGGATCATCTCGGACTGGAGCTGGTGGACCGGCGATATCGACTGGAAGATGTGGACCTGGCGCGATCCTCTGCCGCCCATCTGCCTCGCCCGGTAGGCAACGCGGCGCGACTGGCGTTCGACAAAGCCTGTCTAGAGTTCGCGAAGGAGCGTGGGATCCCTATGCTCTTCTCGGGCTTCGGCGGCGATAATGTATTCTGCTATATGCGCTCGGTCTCTCCGGTCGTGGACCTGGTGCGCTCCCGGGGCTCCCCCGCGCAATATGGCGTACGCTCACGGATATCGGCCGGCTGACCAGCACCAGCATACCCACGGTCGTTCGGCACGCGCTCCCGAAGCTGATGATGCGAGCCGCACCCTATGCCTGGGCACCGGATCCCAACCTGCTCAACCCGGAGGCGCTCGAGGCGGCGGGGCCGCGGCCGCCGCACGACTGGCTCGACGCGCCGGGCGATGCCCTGCCAGGCCGTGCGGCCCACATCGCCAAGATATCGCGAACCCAGAATTATGCAGAGGGCCTTCCGCGCGACCAGGCGCTCGAGGCCGTCCACCCCTTGCTGAGCCAACCCATCTTCGAACTCTGCCTCTCGATTCCCAGCTGGAATTGGGTTGCCGGTGGGCGGGACCGGTCCGTGGCGCGTGCCGCTTTTGGCCCGACGCTGCCGCAACAGACCGTCACCAGAAGGACGAAGGGCGGACCCGGCGCCTTCCATCGGCAAGTGGCCCATTCCCGCGCACCGGAGATCCGGGATCGTCTCTTGGGAGGCAGTCTCGCAGAGAACGGCCTGCTCGACGTTGCCGCGATCGAGGCAAGCCTGAAGTCGCGAGCCGATACCCCTGAATTTTCCTATGACCGGTTGCTTGAGCTGGTCGATACCGAAGCCTGGATTCAGCGGAATATTGCCTAGTCATTGATCGCCGATTTCAAAAATCGCGCCGAGATATTGCTAGCCAGATGCGGTGCCTTGCTACGCTTGGGAATATATTCGGCTGGACCTGCGGCGAATATTCCGGCCGCGGCGCGCCATGTCCTTTTAGAATTTCCCTACCGCAACCCTGCGGCGTGACATGGAGATGTATCATGCAGAACACCAAGGCACCGTCGGCGGCTCTGGCCGACCTCGGCTCAGTCAGCGCGCTGACCATGGGTGATCCGGTCATCGGCGAGTCCGATCATGTCGGTCTTCGCGAATTCGCGATCGGCATCGGCCAGGACTGATGGCCTGGAGGTGCACGGCTCGCGCCGTGCACCTCTTCCGTCTCGCCGTGATGCGACCCGAGCGACGAGGACGCTGACCATGTGCCGAACTAGGGGCTTGGCCCGGATCAGCGCCGCGGAACCTGGTTTTGCGGGTCTGTCAATTTGGAACGCATCTCGCGCCACCGTGCCATTTCCGAGGGAAGCGCGTCGGCGGCGCCATCGCCTTGCAGCCAGAATTCGAACCATGCGAGATTTCGCCGATACACCGAGATGCGGTGCGCGGGCTGCCATTTCACGTGATGCTCGTCTGGGAAGACGATAAGCTCCATTGGCTTTCCATATTCGCGGAGGGAGGCATAGGCTTCGACCGAGCCCAGATATTCGTCATCGGCGGTCTGGGACAGCAGCGGGGTATTGAAGCGCACCGCGTTGCGCGCGATCGAATAGGGGTCCCAGAAGGCCGGCGCGTCGTCCGTATAGGCCGGGTAGCGGAAGTTCCTCAGATCCTCCGCGCCGAGATTGCCCATCATCAGCAGCTGCGTCTTCGGGTCCTCGCAGCAGGCGGTGAGCGAAGCGGCGGCGAAGAGCTTGCTGTTCAGCAGGGCAAAGGCCGCGGACACGGTGCCGTCGCTCAGCCCGGTGATGCCGACGCGCTTGGGATCGACGATCCCACGATCCACGAGCATCTGGATGCCCGTCGCATAGGCCGACATCACGCTCTTTCGGTCCGCCCAGCCTTCATAGTTGAGCTTCACGCGTTCGGCATGGGTGTTGGCGCCGGAAAGGTCGGCAACATATGCCGGGCGCTGGAGGCTGAGCACGGCGAATCCTCGTGCGGCGAATGGGAAGATCGGGAATTCGTCTCCGGTGCCGCCGCGCAGAAAGCCCCTGGTGACATATTGGACGATCACCAGCGGCAAGCGGCCGGCGGAGGGGTTCCAGCCGGTGGGAAGGACCAGGTCCCCATAGACCTTGATACCCCGGTCATTCTCCCATTCGAGCCTCTCGACCGAGCCTCTTCTGAGCGAGCCGAATTGGGATTCGGGTCGAACAGCTCGGTTGTCGCACCATCCTTCGGATCGATGCTGACGATGCGCCGGGGTCGGGAGGATTGTTCCAGCGCGCAGACCAGGCGAGTCTCAGCCGGCGTGCAGCCAAGGAGCAGATCGCGTGTCGACAGGGTTCGGCTCGGGACCGTGTCTCCCTTTCGCATCATGTAAAGCGCCGTGATGCTGTTGGCCCAGCCTTCCTGGCGGAGGAACCAGAGATCCCCGCTCGGACTCCACCAGAGTCCCGCGAATATGCCCCGGCAAGTCTCCGCTTCGCACGCGGCGGTCTGTCCGCCATGGCGGCGCGTGTAGAGCTGGGAGTCGCGGTTAAGCCGCGCTTCCTTGACCGGCGCGATCCATGCGCTGGCTGCTGGCGATGTGGCGAAGTAGCTTGCTCCCGGAGGAGCGCCGCTTTCCACCAGCTGCCGTTCCGCCGACCCTACCGTCCGAACTCTTCCCGTTGCGTCGACGACCTGAAACGTCACCTCCTTGGTGTCGACCGGCCATGGATGGTTGCCGGCGATCGGCGACCAGCGATCGTCGTACAGCCAGCCGGTAAGGCCCTCCCGGGCGATCGCCCGGCGCTGACGATCATAGTCCGGGATCGTCTTGATGACGATGGCCCTGCCGTTCGCTGCCCATGCGAAGTCCTGCACATCCGTTACGGAGCGCGTCCATTGCCTCGATCCTCCGCCATCCGCCCGGGCGGTCCAGACCTGTACCGTCGAACCGGTCTGCTTGAGGAAGGCGACGGTCCGGCCGTCCGGCGACCAGGCCGGCGTGATCAGCTTGGCATTGCCCGCATAATAATCGGCGAGCGATACCCGGGTGAACCGGACGCGGATCATCTGGCCTCCGCGATCGACGATGCGCGGCAGGCCACCGGTGCGCAGGTCCAGCACTGCAATGGCAAGGCAATGACTGTTCGTGTCCGGATCGGCCTGGCGGATTTGAAACGCGATGTGCTTGCCGTCCGGCGAAACGCCAAATGCATTCCTGCCATAGAAGGTGCCGGGACTGTCCGATCCGACGTCGCGAAGCCGAGCCAGCCGGTCGATATCGACGTCGTGGCCAGCCTCCGGATAGGGCGCCGGCCCAGGTAGCTCGCTGCGGCACTTCGCGTGTGCCGTGCCGCAGGCAAGGAGGATGCCGAGCGTGACCGCCAGTGCGTAAAGCGGCCGCTTTCTCTTTCCGGCTACCATTGCTTGCGGACCGTGAGGCTGAGGAATCGGCCGATCGCGGAACCGTTCGTGGAATCGTAGGTCGGCTCGATCGTATTGCCCTGCCGGATCCGGCCGGGAGCCTGGTCCAGGATATTGCTGCCGGAAAGGGCGACCTCGAGCCCGTCGAGCAGGGATCCGTCCGCCTCTACCCGATAGGTGATCGCCAGATCCCAGGTGGTGAAAGAGGCGACCGCGCGCTCGGGCAGGATTCTGCGATCGCGGTTGCCGCTCAGATAGTTGACGTAGCTGCTGACACTCAGGCCGCCCTGGTCGAAGCGGACGCCACCCCGCGCGCGCCAGGTCGACGGGTTGTAGATCATTCCGGCGAGGTCGACCGCGGTTTGGCCGGCCAGAAGCACCTGCTTGCTGCGCAGATAGGCCGCATTCCCCAGCAGTTCGACGCGACCGTCACCGAGCGCGAACGGGTATCGCGCCGTCATGTCGACGCCCTGGATGTCCTGGCGTGACGAATTGTGCTGCCGATTGTCGACGATGGCGACGACCCTGCTCGGGTCGAAAGGGCCGCCCGAGACGATCTGCAGCCCGCCCGTGGCATCGGCAAGCGCCGCGGCGATCTGGTTGGCGGTGGGCGCCAGCGTCACGAAGGGCGCATAGAGGGGGTTGGCGAACAGCCCCAGATTCGAGGGAATTGGGGCGATGACCCGGTCGCGGTACCGGACATGATAGTAGCTGACCTGCAAAATCCCGCCTTCGAGAAACGCCGGCCTGAAGGTCGCGGAGGTCGTGAGGTTCTCGGCGCGCTCGGGAGTCAGCGATTCCGAGTTCCCGCCGGAGAGGCCGAGGACGGTGGATCCGGCGGGAAATTGCGACGTACCATAGGCCGTGGCGGCCCGAAGCAGCACGGTCTTGCCGAGAAACTGCTGGTACATGGTGGGGACCTTGAACGAGCGGCCCCATGACAGGCTGAGATCCAGCGCCGCCACCGGAGAATAGACCAGCCCGAGCTTCGGCGTGAAGATGTCGCCAATGCCGGAATAGCGCTCATAGCGTCCGGCAGCGCTCGCGACGAGGCGATGCACGAACGGAATGCCGCTGCTCGGACCGACCATCGGCGCGTTGAGCTCTCCGAAGGCGTACCAGCTGTCGATGTCCTTTGTGAAATCCAGCTGTGTGAGTTGCGCGCTTGGGGTGATCGTCCGCGACAGGGCGTCTAGCACGCTCGAGCGATAGCCGCCGCCCGCGGCGAGCTTGAGCGGTCCGCCCGGCAAGGAGAAAATTTCTCCGCTCACCCCCAGCTCGCCGGTCTTGAGGATGTTCGTGTAGGTGACCGGCACCGTCGTCGTGACGGTGTTGCTGGCGAAAATCTGGGAAAGGATGTCGGCCTTGCTCTGCGCGTATGTCCCCATCGCATAGCCCTGCCAGCCCGGCGCGATATCCATGTGGAGGGAGGGCGAGATCGAATAGGTCTCGACGTCGAAGCGCACGAGGGCGCCGGCCTGGAGATAGTTCGCGGCGCTCGAGGACGGCGTTTGGGTCCGCGATTTGCGCCTGTTGTAGGTGGCATCGATCTCGAACCGAACCGACGTGCCGAGATCCTGATAGCCGGATACTATGCCGCTGACCTGCCTGAGGCGGGGAAGGACCGTTTGCTCCGCCTGCATCGTGCTGGCATAGTCGCGCTGGCCGGCAAGGATCTGGGTCTGGCGACTATAGTCCACGGCCCCCATGATGCCGCCGGTGCTCCATTCGGACCCTGCAACCGCGCTCGCTCGAACCTGCTGATTGCCACCATCGGTGGACCCGCCGACGAGAAGCGAAGTCTCTAGGCCCTTGAAGCTACGCTTGAGCAGGACGTTGGCGACACCGGCAACGGCATCGGAACCATAGATCGCCGAAGCGCCGTCGGTGACCACTTCGATACGGTCGATGGTGGCGAGGGGGATCGACGAGACATCCACGCCCTGCGTGACGCCGTCATAGGGCATCCGATGACCGTTCAGGAGCGACAGCGTAGCGTCGGCACCAAGACCGCGCAGGTTGAACGTGGAGGAGGACGTCGTGTTCTGGTTATTCGCGCCCTGGCTGCTGGAAACGACGGTGGGGTTCTGCCCGCCGCCGAAATTCTGGGGGAGGGCCCGGATCACATCACCGAGATTGGTGTATCCCGCGGTGCGAAGCTCCTTCTGATCGAGGACAATCACGGGAGAGGCGATCGTACCGGCCGCGATGCGCGATCCCGTCACCAGGATTTGCCCATCGGCCGCGGTGTCATTGCTCAGCGGTCCGGCCGCCTGTTCTCGCCCCCGGATCAGAAATCCGCCCGCGGCGATCTGGGTCTCGAGACCCGTGCCCATCAGTAGCTGCCGGACCGCTTCGGCGGGCGTATAGTGTCCTCGCAGCGCGCTTGAGCGCTTGCCGGCCACGAGTCCGGCGTCGAACACGATCTCCTTGCCCGACTGGTGACTGAGCAAGCGCAACGCGTCGCCGAGATCCTGCGCTTCGATGTGAAAATCCTGACGCGCGGCACTTTGCGCCGTCGCCGGCGCCGCAATCACGACGCTGGCGAGAGCGATGCCCGCCAGCAAGCCATTTCCGAAAACCCGTCCACCCATGCAGATCACCCCCTGTCGTGGCGCCGGTTTTCGGCACTTCACTCGGGAATGGACGCGGGATTCGCGCAACTACGGGGATAGCATCCGGAAAAAATCTGCGGTCATCGTCGCGAAAGCAGGACCCTGGTCGCGGAAGCGTGAGTCATCCTCAGATCGAAGACCGTGCAGATGCGTTCGGCCAGGAGGGCGGTATCGGCGAGCCGGAACCGTCCGGAGATGCGAAGATCGCCGAGCGACGGGTCCGCGAGCGCGATCGAAACCGGGGCGTCGCGGTTGGCCTCGGCGATGACGTCGGCCAGCCGCGCGCCATCATATTCGTGCAGTTCGTCCGGTTGCGCGGCAGCCGGGGTGGCCTGGCCTGACGATGGTTGGACGGCCGACGCCAAGGGCTCGCCAGCGATTTCGGTCGATTGGCCGGGATTCAGAATTCGATGAACCGCCGGGCGGCCGGGCGAGGGGGAGACGACCTCGATGCGCCCTTCGAACAAGCGAACCTTGACCTTTGCGCCGTCAGTGATCGCCACATCGAAGACGGTGCCATGGGCAGTTACGCGTGTGCCGAGCGCCGCCACCACGAAAGAGCGCTTCTCCTTGGCGACCTCGAAGCGGGCCCGACCGCGCGTGAGCGTAAGCAGACGGTGTTCCTCGTCGAAGCGGACCGAGAGGCTGGTGTCCGGCCCAAGCGTCACCGTCGATCCGTCTGTGAGGCGCTCCACGCGACCCTGGTCCGGTGCGGTCTGCAGAACCAGCTGGGCAGGCGCGCCCCCGGCGATCATCGATGTCGGACGCAGGCCAGTCGGGCCGGCAAGATGGGAGTAGAGCCAGAGTCCGGCCAGGATCGCGATCGCCACGGTGGCCGTAGCGAAAGCCCAATGCCGCCCTGCTTTGCCCGGGGCCTCCGGGGCTAACGCGGGGCCTTGCGCCTCTTCGGCCAGGAACTTGCCGAAGCTGAAGATTTCGGCGGCCCGGTTATAGGCGGCACGGTGCAGCGCGCCGCGCGCCAGCCAAGCTTCGAATGCCGGGCGGTGCCCTGCTGCCTCGGGGCCGCGCATTCGCGCAAACCAGAGCGTCGCCTCGTCGAGGAGCTGGTTGGCCCCGTCCCCCTCTTCCGGAATCTCGCTCATTCTCGGTCGAGCTCCCTTGCGATCCTGCCGATCGCTTCGGAGATATGCCACTCGACCGTTCTCGTGCTGATCTCCAAATGCGCCCCGATGTCCCTCACGCTCTTCCCTTCCGCTCGGTGTAAGAGGAAGACCTGTCGCGTCCTAGGGGGAAGCTGGTCCACTAGGGCTCTGTACCGCTGCTGCATCTGCGCTACCTCCAGCCCGTCGCCCTGCTCCGCACGGACCGACAGCTCCGCTTGGTCGATGTCGATGAACTGGGGCCTGGTATCCAACCGCCGCTTCCGGTCGATGAGGAAGTTGCGCAATATCCGTTTGAGATAGGCCTCGGGGTTGCGTAGCTCGACCAGCGATCGCCCGCCCGCAAGCCTGGCGAACACATCCTGGACCATGTCGTCGCAATCCTCGGCACCGCGGAAGCGCGCGCGCAGGAAGCGCGACAGGCGCGGGGCCTGTTCGCGATAGATGGTCTCCAGGCGAACGCGTTCCTCGTCCGACTGTGCGCGACGTGCTGGGTCGAGCATCGCGCTAGCAGCACAAATGCTCAGGCGCGACCAAGCGCGCCAACAGGTGCAACAGGTACAGGTTCACGAGCGGCGCATCCGTGGATGCCGGTCGGGTGCCGATGCTTGCGTCGAACCCAAATGGATCGGCGCGCGTGATGCCAGGCTGGTCTTTCCATGACGCGGGTGCCGGCAACGCCGCGTCCGGGGAATGTGGAACACATCTTCCGCCGAGGCAAGCGGCGGACCTGGAACGCTAGAGCATCATCAAAAGCAAGGCGTCGAAGCAGCTGTCCAGGAGGGCGATCGCCTTGTCGGACAGGTGGACGAGCACGCGTCGCCCGTCATTGGGATCGGGCGTACGGATGAGCATCCCATGGTCGGCGAGCCTGGCGATCACGCTCAGGCTCGTGCGCGACGGTGTGCTCGCGGCGCCGCTGAGCCCGGTCAGCGACATGGGCGTGGTGGGGTCGCCGACATAGAGGTCGACCAGCATGTCCCATCCCGGCGTCGAGACCAGTTCGGGACCGGCTCTTTCCGCGAGCAGCCTCGACACCTGGATCGCAAGGCGTGCCACCGCCTGCCGATCCAGTATCTCAGGCGGCCCCTCAAGCGGCATCGCCCCTCAATATCCCGTCAAAGGCACCGGCATAGAATTGGCTGATCAATGCTTCATGCTCGGGACGCAGCGCGTCAACGGCCCCGAGATGCCCGGTATCGCTGTCCAGCAGGGTCGAGGCGCATCGCCCCTCGAACGTACCCAGATTGGGGCGATGCGAGCGATAGCCGGCCAGCTCGGCAAGGGCTCTCGGAAACTGCCTTGCGATTGCGGGCGGATAGGCGAGCCAGGGAAGCTCGTACGGCTTTAGCCACCCCAGGCTATAGCTGACGATCATGCCGCGCCGCGAGGCCGTCGTACGGTTGGCGCCACCCGCATGCAGCGTCGATCCAAGGAAAAGCAGCGCGTCGCCAGGCACGAGCTCGGGGATCATGGCCTCGGAGAGCGGGAAGGCGACTTCATCCTGGCGCAGATGACTGCCCGGCCAGATGACCGTGCCGCCATTCTCGCGCGTGTAGGGCACGAAGGGCCACATCACGTTGACGAGATATTCGAGGCCGGGCTGGCGTACCGGCCACATATCCTGATCCCGGTGCGGCGGCTGCATCTTGCCGCCGGGCAGGATCTCGATCGCCTGGGTGAGATTGAGCTGGATGCAATCGCATCCCGGAGCCAGGATCTGCTCGACGATCGGCAGGACCCGCTCGCTCCGTACGAAGGCGTCCATGTGTTGCGATCGCGCGAGCAGGCCGTGAAATCGCTTGGTCCAGTTCCCGTAGAAAGGGCCGGCGGCGCACGGCGTGCTTGCAAAATCAGGATCGAGATCCGCGGCGAGCCCGGCGACGATCTCTGGAGCGATCGCGTGGCCGATGACGCACCAGCCTTCGCGGCGGAGCCTCGCCAGAGGGCTTAGAGGTCCGCCGCAATCGGTTTTGGACGAGGGGGCCATGGCGCTTTCACGCGGCCAGTGCGGAGGAGGCGCCGCCGAACGACAATTGGGGCTCGATCCAGGTTCCCGCCCCCTTCAGATGCGAAACCGTCTCCGGCCCGACTGGTATACGGATCGCGCCGGTGGTCGTACCCTCGATCAGCTTGGGGGTGCCGAGCAACTCGCACGTCCAGCCCATCGCCAGCAACTGGGTCAGCCAGCCTGAGTCCGCGACGCCGGTGAAGTACCGGAAGCCATTGCTCATCGCGAACTGCATCGCGGCGCTGATCAGGCTGTTGCGGACGCGCAGCCGCTGCGCCGCGCGAAGCGAGGGCGACAGGCAGCCTCGGGTGATCTCGGCGATGTCGGGTCCTGCCGGCACCGCATCGTCGCAAAGATCGGCGAACAGCTCGCCCATCAGATGCGGTCGGTCGGTCGGCAGCAGGCGGAAGGACCCCTGATGCGTTCCGTCCGCACCGGCGCTGACGAGATAGATGGCATGGGGCGTGTCGAACTCGTCCCGCTCGAATTCGCCTTCGAGGACCGGGATGTCCCAGCGACGCAGATCGACGAAGACCCGCTTCCGGTCGCGATGCATGTTGTCGAGGATGGGATTGGCGCCAAAAGGCTGGCAGCCGACGAAAACCTGGATCATTCTGTGCTCCCGCTCAAATGCGGGACCTCAGTTCTACCAAGTGCCGGCTGCCCTCCACCCGCTAGGTAGAGGGTTGTTCTAGGGGCGGAAGATCTCCCCGAAAGTGATCTGACCGTCGAAAAGCGCGCGCGCGATAAGGAAGGTCCGCTGCGGATTGCCATAGGCCCGCCGGACATTCTCGACATGCTCGTGCGCGGTGGAGCGTGCGATGCCGAGCTGCTGGCCGATCTCGGGATCGCCCTTGCCGCGCGCGATCAGGACGAGCGCATCGCGCTGGCGCTCGGTCAAAGGCGGTACCGGCCAGTCTTGCATAGGGTGCGCGCGGCGCAGGATTCGACGCCCTGCCTCGAAAGCATAGGCGCCGATCGTGGTCGCGATCGGGAGCGCCGTCGCGATGATATGGTCGAGCGTGGGCGCACCAAAGGAACAGGTGCCGCGATACTCGCCGGGAACGTGCACCGGGACGGTGTAGCCATCGCCAAGGCCATGCGGGCGGGCGGCCTCCAGGATCGCCATGTCGCGCGGAAACAGGTGGATCAGCTCTCCGGCTTCAGACCATCGGAACCCCGTTGCGGTGTGGATGCTCGCACGGTGGATCGGATCGTGCACGAAATAGCGCTGGGAAAGGGCTTCGTCGGCCCAGGAAGCCGGGTAATTTGAAAGCCCCAAAGCATCGGCCGGCGGTCCGATGAGGTTCACATGGTGTCCGATTGCGTAATATCTGAAGCCGAGATCGTGCGTGCCTGCTTCGAGCGCGTTTTTGAGGTCGTCGATCTCTTTTGCCGCGAGAAGCTTGTTGATGGTGTTTGCCAGCACGAGGTGCATCGATCTTTTCTCCCAAAAAGCGTCCCGGCGTCTCCAAGACTCTGCGAGCTTATCTTGCCTTCTTCTTGATCGGGCGGAATATATTGGTGAATATAACTTCATTCTAAATGCAATTGGAGGAGAGGAGGAAGGGGCATCGGCGCCTTTGGGAGCTGCGCGATGCCGACGACCGATCCGACCTATCCGCTCGAGCGTGCCGCGGCCGCCATCGTCGAATCCCAGGGCGGAAAGTGGCGCGGCGGCGGTTCGATGTGCAGGTGCCCAGCGCATTGCGACACCAGCCCGAGCCTCTCCGTGCGGGTCGGCGAGACGTCGATCCTCTTCAAATGTTTCGCGGGATGCTCGGCGGGCGAGGTCATCCGAGCGTTGCGCCGCGAACGGCTCTCCATTCCTACCGGCCACGGGCGCCCCGTCGCATCTTCCGAGGCGCGGTCCGCCGGCTATCTGTCGCGGGCGCGCGCGATATGGGACAGCGCCCGGCCGATAACCGACCGGGCCGGCGCACGCTATCTGGCGGGCCGTGGCATCACCCTGTCCAGCGCGGCGCTGCGATACCATCCATCGGTTCCGCTAGGCCCCGGTCGTCTGGCGCGCTTCCGCCCTGCGCTGGTCGCAGCCGTGGAGCAGGGGGACGGGCTTGCCGCGATCCAGAGGATATTTCTGGACGCCACGCTGGAGGACTTGGCCAGGGATCTCCTTCGACCGAAACTGACATTGGGGCGCCCGCTCCAGGGCGCGGTGCGTCTCGCCTCTGCCGGCCCGGTCCTTGGCCTTGCAGAAGGCGTCGAGACCGCGCTTTCGGCGGCGATGCTTCTTCGGATACCGGTCTGGGCGACGCTGGGCAGCGAGCGCCTGGGTGCCGTGGCAATCCCGTCCTGCGTGCGGCAACTTGTTCTGCTTCCAGACCTTGACGCAAGCGGCCTCAGGGCGGAGCGACGCGCCCGGCTAGCCTATGAGGCACTCGGCCATTCTCCAGTCACCCTATGGCCCTGGCACGGCCTGAAGGACTGGAACGACGTTCTGCGGAAGGAGGAAAAGGGGGTGGGGGAGCGGTGTGGCTGGCCGCCTGATTGGCAGGTGGGGCCGCATTCGGAGAACCTCCATGACACAGCCTATCGTTGAATATGTCCGGGCACTCGACTGCTTCAAGTCGCCCGACAATGTCCGGACCCATAGCGACGCCGCGGCGGATGCCGAGCTCGAGGCCAACATCGCCTCGACAGGGCATCTTCTCCAGAATCTCATCGGCGTGCGGGCGCCGCGCAATTCCAAGCTCGGCAAATACGCCGTCTATGGGGTGGCCGCCGGCTCGAGCGCGTCCTCGCCAACATCGCCGCCGGCCTCTTTGGCGAGGACTTCATGGTGCCGATCCTTCTGGCGAAAAGCGCCAAGGACGCCATCGAGATGAGCCTCGCCGAAAATTACTATCAGCTTCCCATGAACCCGGCCGACGAATGTTGCGGGTTCAAGGCGATTATCGAGCGCGAGAAAAAGTCCCCCGCCGACGTCGCCAAGCGGTTCGGCCTGACCGAGAAATATGTGCTCGGCAGGCTGCGTCTCGCCAATCTTGCCGAGCCGGTGTTCCTGGCACTGCGCTGCGGCGAGATCGGGATCGAGGTCGCCAAGGCCTATGCGAGCATCGCCGATGCGGACCGTCAGTCCAGCGTGTTCGAGACGCTCCAGGCAAGCCCGCACCTCGCCCGTAACGTCAACGAGATCCGGCGCCAGCTCGCCTGTGGCGCCTATCGCGGCTCCGATCCCAAGGCGATCCTGGTGGGCCGCGAAGCCTATGTGAAGGCAGGCGATTGCGACCTCTTCTCCGACACCAGCACCGAATCGTGGCTCGACGGCGAGATCGTCGAGCGCCTGGCGAACGAAGCGCTGGCGGCGGCGGCCGAGGCAATGCGCGAACGCGAGGGATTTGCCGAGGTCCGCGTCGTACCGGCGACCTTCATTCCCTGGAGCGTCACCAGCCAGCTCAGCGAGGTGGAGCCGGAGCCCGGTGCACTCGACGAGGCGGGGCTGGTCCTCCAGGCCGAGATCGAGGCGGAGCTTGCCGCCATCGAGGCCGAAGCCGAGGGTCAGGAGGAGTATAGCGAAGAGCAGGTCGCGCGGAGCGAAGCGCTGAACGACGCACTCGAGGCGCTCCAGCCCCAGGCAGTGTTCTCCCCCGCCCAGAAGTCGGGGTCTATCGCTTACATGGTCCTGGGCGAGGATGGATCGGCGAAGCTGCACGAGACGCTATACCGGATCGAGGAGGAGCCCGACGGAGAAGCAGGGGGCAACGAGGACGGGCCGGCGGATGAAGATGCCGCGATCGTCACAGCCGATGATGACGATCGGGAGGACGAGGAAGACGCTGGCCCGCTCTATAGCGGACGCCTGCGCGACGAGCTCGCGATGATGAAGACCGAACTGCTCGCGTTGCATATCGCGCGCGATCCGATCTTCGCGCTCAGCCTCGGCACCTTCATCATGGTCGACGAGGTTCCGGCTTCAGCTGGAGCGGGATGCCGAGCGAGATGCGGGCGAAGCCTGCGGCTCCCCGCGTGCCGAATTTCGAGAGCGATACCGCGGCAGCCCGGGCATGGACCGCGCTCGAGCAAAATCTCGACCGCGGCTGGCGCGACCACGACACGCTCGAGGCGCGCTACGACGCCTTTTGTGCGCTGGAAGAGACCATGCGCGCTGCCTGGCTCGGCTATGCGGTCGCGCGGACGATCACGGCGGTACCCGATGGGCAGAAGGGCGGCGCCTTCCTGAACCATCTCGGGGCAAAGCTCGGCATCGATGTCGCGCGCTGGTGGCGACCGACCGCGCGCAACTTCTTCGATCGGCTCAACAAGTCGGCGATCCTCGACCTGCTCCACAAGGTCTGTGGCGGGGAATACAAGGCGCGCTACGCGAATGCGCGGAAGTTCGACCTGGCGGTTTCCGCGGAAATGATGTTCGCGGGCGACCTGATTGCGGAGGTCGAGGTCAAGGATCGCACCATCCTCTGGGTGCCCGATGCGATGCGGTTCGCACCCGAACCCGACGCTGCCGGCGTCGAAGGCGGCACGGCGATTGGAAACACCGGGCCGACCGATGCCGACAATGCTCCCGTCCTGGCTGGTGACGAGGCCGACGACGGCGCCACCGAGTTGCGCGCGGCGGCCTGAAAGGGCCTGTCGGGGCCGGCGAGCGGGCCGGCTCCGACGAGCCATCTCCAATCCGCGATCCTTCCGACCATTCTCGGACTGGCCGCACGGTCGGGCGGTGCCGGGCACCCGGCCCCCCCGGTAGGGGACCGACCCCGTAGCGGGAAAAGGGGAGGGAGAAGGGAGGGTGCGAGGTTCGATGCGCGGATCTCGCGACCTTCCAGGAGAAGCTCCATGAACATGATCGCCACCGACGGAGGCCGGGCGTCGTCCGGCTTCAAGGTAGACATCAGCCGCGGCCAGAATATCGGCCGGGTCTCGTCGGAATGGTTCAACCGCCCGGACGACGAGCGCTTCCTCTCGCTCGACACGCTCTACGATCGGGTTCGTGCCCGCGCCGACCAGGCAACCACGCGGATCGTCGAGAGTCGCGCTATTCATGTCCAGGCCCGCAGCGACGTTCCCGAACGCCTCGTGCTTCTCGCGCCGGGCATGGACGCGCCCGTCGGGCCGACCCATTGGTCGTTCGGGCAGCTTTGCAGTCTCGTCGGCGCGCCGGCAGGCTATCTTCGTGAACTGCCCGCTGCGCTGGCCGGCATCAATCTGCAGCATGGGCTGGTCGCGCACCGTGGCGAGCAGGTGAAGTTGCTCAAGACCAGCGACGGTCGGGCCGAATTGCGCGCGGCGACGGGACCGGACTATGGCCGGATATGGGATCATGAACTGGTCGAAGCCGTGATGCGCTTCGCCGGGAACGGCACCGGCGACACGCGCTGGAAGGTGCCCGGCGTGCTCGACTGGAGCTCGATGGTCTACAATCCGAGGGTCGACATCACGACCGATACCACGACGCTCTATGCGTCCGATCGCGACGTCTTTTTGTTCCTGGTCGACGACCTGAATCCGATCGAGGCGGGCCAGCTCCCAAACGGCGATCCAGACCTGTTTTTCCGCGGCTTTTATTGTTGGAATTCCGAGGTCGGAGCGAAAGCGCTTGGCATCGCGACCTTTTTCCTGCGCGCGGTCTGCATGAACCGAAATTTGTGGGGCGTCGAGCATTTCGAGGAGATCAGCATCCGTCATTCGAAGTTCGCAGCGAGCCGCTTCGCGCAACAGGCCGCGCCGGCGCTGACCCGGTTCGCCAACTCCTCACCGATGGACTTCGTGCGCGGGATCCAGTCGGCGCGTGACACCATCGTGGCGCGCAGGGACGAAGATCGCGACGACTTCCTCCGACGTCAGGGCTTCTCCAAGGCGGACACCGCAAGGATCATCGATACCGTCCTGGTAGAGGAAGGGCACCCGCCCGCGTCGCTCTACGATTTCGTCCAGGGTGTTACTGCCTTTGCGCGCGCTAAGCCGAACCAGGACGCCCGGCTGGAGCTCGAGAGCAAGGCCAAGCGCCTGCTCCAGAAGCGCAACTGACGGCACCGAGCCCGGCGCGTCCGGCCCGAATTTCGAACCAGCATCAGGAGACTTGCGATGACCCGTTCCTCGCAGCCGATCGCATGCGCCTTTCGCGTCGACGTCGAATTCCAGAGCGGTGAGGTCACCTTTGCGGCGGAGAGCTACACCCTTCTCGCCATCGATTCATTCGACGCAGAGCGGCTCGCCCGAGCGCGCGCCGAGGACAGCGCCTATTACAATGTTCTGATACCGAACCTCGACGTGCGGGTGAAAGTCGCCACCGGTGATCCCCCCGACCCGGATGGAGACCCTCCGCCTTCGGCGTCCGGGCGGCTCGGCGCCACCTGTCCGCGATGCCTGTCGAACGATGTCGTCAGGGAGGCCTGGGCGCACTGGGATGAAACACGGCAGTGCTGGTCGCTCGGCGGCCTCTACGATCTCGAAACGTGCCAGAACTGCGGAGCGGAGGGCGATGCGTTATCCCTCTGGCTCTCCCTCCCATCGGACCTATCGACGGAATGCGGCACCGCCCTTGTGGACATCGAGGCCTATCGGGCGGCCGTCGCCGCGATGCCCGACCTCATCGGCAGGGCGTTCCGGCTGCACAGCGCGGAGGGGCTGAGCTACGCGGAGGTCGCCGAATGCCTCGCGATCTCGATTGCGGACGTTGAACGGTTACTTGCTCAGGCCCTCGCAACGCTGGTCCGCCATTTCTCCGACTCGACCCGCTAGCTGCTGAGGCCGGCTCCCCGAAGCGTTTGGGCGATGTACGTCGCGCGGCGGCAAATTCGACAGGGTCGCCCCGTAAAGGGGCGGCGCGTGCGTCCATCTCCTCAAAGAGACTTTGAGGGAAAACCATGGAAGAGCAACTCGACCGCGAGGTCGCGCTCGCGCTTGTCCGACACGCGATCACGTTATCCGACCATCTCGGCCAGCCTCAGGTATCGCTCTACCTCGAATGGGGCCTGGAACTCCTTGCCGGCGCAAGCCTTACGCCATCGGTGGCGTGCTCCTCGCTGAGCTCGGGAAACAGCTGCTCGATCTGCGCACGAAGATCATTGGGGCCAGCCGGCAGCATGCCGAATTGATCGAGCAACGTCTTCACGCGGTGCGCCCGATGTGGACCGAAGCCCGGGATCGCTTCGAGTCCGGGTAGGTCAGGTTGCGCGATGCGGTCGGCCAGATCACCAAGCGATAGGAAACCGGCTTCGAGCAGGCGGCGGCGCAGATCCATCGGCAGGACCGACTGGCTGACTGGCAGGGCGCGGTCGTCCGCATCGGGATCGGCTTTGCGTAAGCGCGTCCGCTTCAGCCCGCGGCGGATATGCGCGATCTGCGAGGGGCTCAATGCCAGGCGCCGAGCGATTGCCCGATAGGCGAGGCCTGCCGCGCGAAGCTGGCGAGCCTCGTCGAGGTTGCTCTGCGCAAGATCGAGCGCACTCAGCATCTCCGGGCACAACGCCGTGGCGGGGCAAAGGGGAAGGGGTGGGCAGCGCGGTCCATGGAGCCGGGTCGTGCAAAGCGTGCCCGATAGCAAGCCATGGCCATTTCACGCCCGGCGGCAAAAGAGCGGGCGGCCGGCGGTTCGCCGGTTCCGTCCGACCGTTCGTCGCGTTCGGCCACCCCGGCGCGTTGAATTCGAGCGCCGGGCACCAAACCTTGGCTGCGGTGGAGATTGTGATGCAGGCGCCGAGGCCCTTTGTTCCCGAACTGATCGACTGCATCGCGTCGGGCCGGACGCCCGGGCCAGACGAGGTGCGGCGTGTCGCGGACTCGATCCGGAGCGATCTGCGCGGATCAATCCCGGCCTTTGGGTGGAACGCGGATTGCGGCGACGGCGCCGAGCAGGCCGTGATCCTTCGCGTGGCGGCGGCAGCGCTCTCCGGAAGCTGAACGGGAGGCGCGCCGCAAGTCGCGACGCGCCTCGAATCGATCAGCCGTTGAGCTTGTCCTTGACCGCCTTGGCGGGCGTGAAGCCGAGCTTCTTCGACGCTGCGATCTGGATGGCAGCGCCGGTCGAAGGATTACGGCCTTCACGCGCAGGGCTGTCCTTGACCTTGAACTTGCCAAAGCCGTTCAGCGAGACTTCCTCGCCCTTGGAGGCGGCATCGGTGATGGCGGCGAACACCGTGTCGACATACCGCTTGGCGTCGGCCGTGGTGATGCCGTGTGCAGTGACCAGGCGGTCGACGAGATCGGCGGTGTTCATTCGGTTTCTCCTTTTGCGGGGCGGGGCCTCTAGAGTGACCCTGCGGCCACGTCCAGTGGTCATGCCGTGATCCCAGCTACCCGGGCCTGTCCTGTTCGCCGGCGCCGGAACCGACCGAGCAAGCCATGGCGGTGCCTGCCCCCGCCTCGGCGCCCTGTCATCGAGAGCATCGTAGAGTATATCGCGCCGGCTCTGGGCTGGCGCTGACAGTGGGACGCCGCGACGCCGTGCCGGCGTAACGGCACGGCTGGCTGTTTAGCCTAGAGTTTCTGCGGGAAGGTGTTCGGCCAGCTGGGCAATCGCCGAACCGATGAACTTGTCTGCTAGCGCGCCTTCGATCTGGACGGGGCGCTCCAGCGTCAGGACCGCTACGTCCCGGTGATGCGCGTCGAGTGCGCGCCAGGCGCGCACGGCGCCATCGAGGCTGGTCACTTCCGCGAGTTCGTCGTCGCCTCGCGGGACATTTTCGAGCGAGGCGCTCATTCGCTAGTCGATCTCCGGTGTCCTGACATCGTCGTCCCAGATGGCTTCGGTCATTTTTCCAATCCTTGTGTGAACTGTCCTGAAAGGTGCGGCCTGAACCGCTAGGTTCCCTTGAGGAGCGCTTCCAGCCGGACGAGCAGCGGACGCTGGCTCTCCAGCATCATGACTTCAGCCTGCGCGGTCTCCATCCAGCGGGCCGCGTCGACCTCCGGGAATTGGGCTTTCTGGCCGCTACGGGGAGGCCATTCCATTTCGAACGTGATGCTGCGCAGCTTGTCCGGGTCGAAGGTCAGTGGACAGGCGAAGGCCGTTACGCGCTTGCCTCCCTTCTGGAGAAGCTCGCCCAGCGGCTGAAGCGCTGCATCGATGTCGATGCCGAGTTCCTCGCGTGCCTCGCGGCGCGCGGCATCCTCCTCGCGTTCGCCTGGCTCGACCTCGCCCTTCGCGATCTGCCAGGCGCCGACATCCTTCCTTGCCCAGAACGGTCCGCCGGGATGGACGAGCAGCACTTCGAGCCTTCCGTCACGCGCGCGCCAGTGTAGCAATCCGGCGCTCGGCCGCCTCAACGCAACGCTCCGGGCTCATTGGGGGCTGTCGGCGGAATGAGCGGACCTGTCACGATTCGGAGATCGTTTCATCCTCGATCGCGGCGAGGATCATGCGTTCCCAGATCGCCGCATCGCCTGCCGCGACCATGCTGGCGCTCGGCTCGCGCAAGGTCCGCAGCACGGCGAGGGCGGCGTCCGCGTATTCCGGCCAGAGCGCGTCGACAGCTTCCGCGGCCGAGGCCATGTCGCCTTCAGCGTTTCTGCTCATTACGTGGCCGGCGAGGACCCTGGCAATCCGTTCGATCGGCGCGGTGTTCGCGGTTTCCATGTCGGTTCCTCGCAATCAGCGCGAGTGACGCGCGGCGGCGGTCGTTTCCCGGGCTTCAGGCACCGCCGCGGCGAGCTCGCGCCGCGGTTCGCAGCACGGGCAAATGCGCTGGGTCGGTTGGCGGTTCTGCGCGGCATGGGCTCGGCGTTCCTGACGGTTCATTGTCTTTCCCTTGTCAGCCCCGCCCCGAGAGCGTCACACCGACATAACAAGCTGGACCGTGCGACGTTCCGAAACGTTCAAGCGGCTGAAATGTCCGCCTTTGTTGTAAATGGTGCAACCCTAATCGCGCCCGCGCATTCCGGGGACCCGACCTCGCGATGGAGACGGCGAATGCAGTCCGAGAAAGCAACGTTGTTCAGGATGGTGCTGCCCGAGAATGTCTGCCCCTTCGGGGTCCGTGCCAAGGCGCTGCTCGAGGAAAGCGGCTACGAGATCGACGAGCGGCTCCTGCGCACGCGCGAGGACGTCGAGAAGTGCAAGGCGCTGCATGGCGTGACGACGACGCCGGTGATCTTGCTGGGCGACAAGCAGATCGGAGGCTGTGACGATCTCGAAATTTTACTCGCCGGCCAAGCTAGTGGAGGGCCGCCGGACAGGCTTTAACAAGTCCCGGCCTGATCGCCTACGTCGCGCGGAATGAAGAAAATTCGGTCGGGATCGACACGATGAAACTGGCGCCATTGACGTGTTCGGTGGCGGAGCCAAACTGCCTGCGATGTATGTGCTCAATCAGGATCTTGCCCGCCGAAGACTTTTCTATCCCCGTCCGATCCTGACGCTGCCCGATGTGATGGTGATCGATATTCCCGCGCGCTTCGCCGCGCCAAGCCTGCCGCTTGGCCGCTTCTACCCGATCATGGTCGAGACTGAGCGCGAGCAACTCGAGCTTGCGCAGTTCCTGGCCGAGGACCGGCCGGGCCCGGTCTCGCCCGATCTTCTCGACTACCGGGCCACCCAGCTTTCGGCGCAGAACATCACGATCGCGACTTATGACCCGCCGGAGACGGGCTGGCCCTGGTTGTTGCTGTGCCATTGGCCCGCTGCCTATTCCGCCATGGTGGGCGATCGCAGCACCTTCGCGCGGGGCGCCTACACGACCGAGATGTTCGAGACGCTCGACGCGCTCAATGCCGCCTCGGCGCAATTGCTCTCGGTACTCGGGGCCGCGAACGACCTCGATGTCCAGCTCCTGCCGCATCAGGGCGTCGCGGTCGGGCGGGCCTGACGACCTTTCTGCATTGCCGGGCCAAGGCCGCGGTAGCTCATCGCTGGATCTGGAGGATCGACGGCGCGGCCTCGCCGAGATCGGAGATGACCAGCCAGCGCCTTGCAACAGGCGCATCGACCGTGACGATCTGGCGGATCGGGCCCGAGGCGTTGACGATGGTTCGGACATCCCGATGTCGGCGATGTCAATCGACCCGAAGGGACTGCGGTGTCGGCCATTTCGTCGTGGACGAGAAAGGCGGCAGGCGGTTCGGGGCACGCCAGGCCTATCTGGCACGGGCCCTGGACCGCCCGACCCTGACCTTGTGGGACAACACGCTGGTGAAAGGTCTTACCCTCGACGGAGGTCGGTGCACCGGCATCACTGCCTCCCGCGCTGGCGTGATCGAGAAAATCTCCTGCGCAGGCGAGGTGATCCTGGCGGCGAGCACCGTGGAATCGCCGAAGCTCCTGATGCTGTCGGGCATCGGGCCGGCCGAGCAGCTGCACCGGCTCGGGATCGAGGTCCGGCATTCGCTGGACGGGGTGGGACGGGACTTCAGGAGCAGCCGGCGGTGTCGATCGGCGTCACGTCGAGCGAGCCGCTACCCTCGAACGAGCTGGCAATGGCGATCCTGATGCATCGCTCCGGTCCCGACTGGCCCGGCAGCGACCTCGAGACGTTCGCCTTCGCCGGCGGCTTCGCAGGCCCGGGCATGGCGCTGCGGACGGCCCTGGTCCGGCCTGCCTCGGTCGGCTCGGTCGGCTCGGTGCGCCTGCGATCGGCCGACCCGACGGAGATGCCGCTGGTCGACCCGAGCTTCCTCCAGGACGAGAGCGACCTGGATCGCCTCGCGGCCGGGGTGTGCCAGGCGCTTGCCATCGTCGGGGCTGCGCCGCTCAGTCGCTGGGCGACGGGTGTCGACGGGGTTTCCGGATTGCGGTCGGACATGTCCGATGCGGAATTGAAGGCATGGCGGCGGTCCGCCGCTCATAGCTTCGCGCATATGTCCGGCGCGTGCCGCATGGGTCTCGATGCGGATGTCGTGGTCGACCCCGAATTGCGCGTGCACGGCCTGACCGGGCTGCGGGTCTGCGACGCGAGCGTAATGCCGAGGGTCACGGCCGGGCATACCCAGGCGGCGGTTATGGTCATCGCGGAGCGATGTGCCGACTGGGTGCTGGCGGCGCGACGTTGATGGGAGCCCTGGCCGGGAGCGGCGCTGGAGGGCGAACGGCGCTAGGCGGCCGCCCGCTGCGCGGGCACCGCGGCTCTATCGCCGCTGCGCGGCGACCGGGCTCCGACTGCGTCGGATCCCGTCCCTTCGGGCGACGATCCGCTGCCGAAAGGGCAGGGCGCGGGAGGGAAGGTGTGAGGGGCGGGCGCCGCGTCGGGCGGCGGGTTTCGGGCTTGCCCTGATGGGCGCCGGCGCTAGAGCCGGAGGACATTGCCAAGCAACTCCAGCTGGAAATCAGGTTCCTATGCAAATCATCGTTCGCGACAACAATGTCGACCAAGCGCTGCGGGCGCTCAAGAAGAAGCTGCAGCGTGAGGGCGTCTATCGCGAGATGAAGCTTCGCCGCCACTATGAGAAGCCCTCGGAGAAGCGGGCGCGGGAGCGCGCAGCGGCGATCAGCCGGGCGCGCAAGGCGGACCGCAAGCGAGCGGAACGCGACAAGTAACAGGCTGGCGTTCACTATGAACTGGGGCAGGGTGACCGGTGCCTCTTGATGGAAAGGCTTTCCGTGTCGATCGATGGTCCCCGCCTTGCACCGCTTTCCGGCTTGAAGCCGGATGCGCTGGTTATTTTGATCCATGGCTATGGCTCGAACGGGGAGGACCTGATCGGGCTGGCGCGGGTGATCCAGCCGGCACTTCCCAATGCCGCGTTCGTGGCACCCAACGCACCCTCGCGGATGCCGGGGCTTGCGGCCGCCTATCAATGGTGGCCGATCGAGACCTTCTCGATGGCGGAGCGCGCCGCAGGTGCCAAGGCCGCCGCGCCGGGGCTCGACGCGTTCATCACGCAGGAGATGGAACAGGCGGGCCTCGCGGCCGACTGCGTCCTCCTCGTCGGCTTCAGCCAGGGCACGATGATGGCGTTGCATGTCGGGCTACGCCGGCCGCAAGCGCTTGCTGGCATCATCGGGATCTCCGGCATGCTCGTCGCGCCGGAGCGGCTTCAGGCGGAGATCGAAAGCCGGCCGCCGGTGCTGCTCATCCATGGCGATCAGGATGACGTGGTTCCGTTCCGATCGATGGAGCTCGCCTCGACGGCGCTGACCGAGGCGGCTGTCACGGTCGAGACCCATGTCTCCCGGGGCGTGGCGCACAGCGTCGGGCAGGACGGACTTGCCGCAGCCGCGGCATTCGCGGTTCGCGTTCTGGGCTGATCTCGCGGCGTTGCATCGGGTTTGCTCCGGCGCGGTCAGGATATCGGCAGCCATGATCCGAGGGCCGTCGCACGCGGCGCGGAAGCCGTCGGACTGTCCGCCCGTCAGCAACGAAGCCAAGGCGCCGCGAATTGAAGGTGACGATCGTCAATTGCGCTGCATCCTGAGGCCGGCATGCGGGCTCTAGGTCCCCTCTCCCCGGCAAGGCATTTTCGATCACGTGCGCACTGGGCCGAAGAACTCGATCTGCATCCGATGGAAGAGATCGGCCAGGGCGCATTGTACAGGATGGTGCGGATAGCGCTCAGCAACCCCGACGGGGACCTTTGGGCCAATTCAATACGGGTCGCCAATTCGACGTTCGCAGGCATGGTAATTGCGGAGATGTCGGATCTCGCCCGCCCTTAGCTTCATATGGCCTGCGGACAGATTCCGGGCACGATCATTCGCATCGTTGTGGCCAGATATCCCGCCGGCTGAACCGGTATGGAAGCGCGTGCGCGGTCAGTTCGAGATCGGGCTTGGCGTCATGGCAGGGTCCACGGCCTGCCTGTCATATTCGTCCGCCAATCTGAGATGCACCAGCGCGGCTGCATTGTCCTCGCAGACTGCAGCTCTTTCGCGCTCTTCCTTGGCGCGTTTCAGAAAATAGTCGCGATCCTGAGCGATGTCGCGCGTAGCCATTCTTCGTCTCCAAAGGCGCGCCCCTACGCTCTGGAAGACAAGAAAAATGCATTGTCCCGGCTGCAGCGTCAATAATCTCAGGCAGCCCCATTCCTACCGGTTTCGGAAAACGGCAACCTCTGCCCGATCGGCCGCGGCGCTCCAAGGAGGCTGCCGGATGTCGCGTCGGCAGTGTGGGCGCCCCGCGAGGAAATTGCGCGCAACAGACGCGGGGCGGGCGGCGAGGTTCAGGCATCAGAGGAGAGGGGGACTTTGGGGGGTGTCGCTTCGGGATTGGCCGAGGCGGCGGACGTCAAGGAGAAGTCTGATGAATATTGGGGAATTCGCAGCTGTGAACGGCCGTCTTCTGGGTTCGATCGCAACCCGCACGATCGACCTGCCGCAGCTCGGGCTGCGCAAAGTCGAAAGCGCCAACGACCGGGCGCCGCTTTATGAGATCCTGGCGCTGAATGTCGGCAATCGCTGGGTCCAGATCGGCGCGCTTTGGGAAGCGGTCGCCAAACACACCACCGGCGAGGTCTTCCTCCAGGGCACGATTGACGATCCCAGCCTGTCCGAGCCGCTGCCGATCGCCTTGTTCGGCGCGGAGCAGGAAGGCTTCCGCGTCGCCTGGCGCAGGCCGCAGCCCCGCGATGCCTTTGCGCCGGTGAGCCGGGCGAATGGCGCCCGTGGCGATGGGCACGGGTCCGGGGACGGGTTCGGCGACAGCACGGCCGGGGCCGATGGCGCGCTGGCGGAGACGCGGGCGGATCTCGAGGACGAGATTCCGTTCGCGTGACCGCAATGGGCCGGAGGGGGCCTTGGCTTCCTCCGGTTCCCCTGGTCCCGCTTTAGAGGAGCATCGCCATGACCCTGGCGCACAATGTCCACCGTTTCGCGGATCTCGGCCGGCTCTATGCCGAGATGACTGCCACCCCCGAGTTCCAGGCCGTATTCGGGGAGCCGCTCGGCCTCACCGTGACCCAGGTCGGAGAGGATCCCGCCGAACTCGACATGCCCGAGCCGCTCGCCGTACAGGCCGATTGCGGGGGCGTGATCGCCTGCCTGTTCGATCTGCTTGCCGACACCCGCCTAGAGCATCTCGCGCCCGAGCTTGCCTGGGGCGTTGTAAACTCTTTCCACTTCGTCGCCGGCAAGCTCGAGCGGCGCGAGGACAGCCTGGCCCAGGACCTGGGCGAACTCGCGCGCGCGCCCGATATGAGCGAAGTCTATGTCCGCGAACTCGAGGAGAAGCAGCTACTCTGCCAGTCGGTCGCCGAACAGCGTGCCGCGGTCGAGACGATGCGCGACTTCGCCGCCGAAACCTATCGCGCCTTGTCGGGCTGGCCCTGGTCGCCGGCCCGGGGAAGCCGGACTTCACCGACGAGCGCGAGCCAGGTCGACGCGCTCGACTTCCTGCGCGCGCGCCAACTTGCGGCGCGAGAGCGGCACCTGCCCCAAGGACCCATCGTGGTGTTTTCGGGGCCCGCGGTCTGGCACGACTTCCAGCAGATCTGGGAACGGCTAGATGCGATCCATGCCCGGATCCCGACCATGACGCTCGTCACGACCGGGCAACGCAAGGGTGCCGACGCGATCGCCGCGGCCTGGGCGGCGCGGGCCGAGCGCAAGGTTCCTCTGGTGACCTATGGGCTCTATGGCGCCGGCCGGAAGGTAGCATTTACCCGCAACCGAAAGCTGGTCGAGCTGAGGCCCGTCGAGGCGGTGCTGTGCGAAGGGTCCGGGCTTCAGGCCAATCTTTACGGGCTGCTCCGCGAGGCGGGGGTGCCAATCCATGCCTTTCGCAAGGCGGACCAGGCGGCGGACCCGCAGCCTCTGCCTCGCGGTCTAGTGCCCGGGAGGCGGTGATGGCCATTCCACCGGGCCACCAGGCCAATTTCGAGACGTTGCCGCGGGCCGCGCGGGCTGGCGATCTCGCGCTCATGGAATGCCAGGACGCAGTCACCCTCCAGCCCCGCTATGTGCTCTGCGCTGTCGAGTGGGACGCCGGCGAATATGGCTTTGTGCCGTTCGGCCACCTCCACGACTGCAACCCTTATGAAGCCTATCTGCCACCGCGGCCCGAAGGCTGAGCGCTACTCGGTGAGCCTGGCCAGATTGCGGAGCGCGTTGACCAATCCAGCTTCATGCTCCTGCCTGTCGATGCCGGGCGGCACATTTTCCGCGGTGATCGTCACCCGGGTGCCGTCCGATACGGGGAAGAAGCTGCTAATGAGTAGCATTTCGCCCGCGAAAGCAGGATCCGTGGAGACGAAGGTCACGCGCTCCGTCACCTTTCCTCGGCGACGAGCTCGACAAACCGGACCTCTACCTCGTCCCGGCCCGGGGCGGTCTTGCCCGCTCCGCGGGCGGGATCGTCATAGGTCAGGATCATTCGGTAGCCGCCGACGCGCGGATCGAAGCCGCGGAGGAAAGCCGTCATGCCATCCGGCGCGCGCCAGGCAGCCATGGTTTCGGCATCGACAAAGGTGCGGAACAAGGTCCGCGGCGATGCCAGGATGACGCGCGTCGCGCGGTGCACCCGGCTGTCTCGTTGCTCAATGAATCACCCCTTATCGGCACTGATTGGTTGACGAAGCTGGCGGTGGCAAGCCCGGCGGAGGCGGGAACATCGCATCGGTGGCACGCGCACGCCCAGCCTCCGATGAATTTTGCAGGGCATCGAGCCCGGCAAAATTCAGCCTTTTCTCTTCTCTCAAGTCGTCCAAGGATCGCACGGGACCGCACCGGCCTCAAGGACGGCGGGGCCCCACCATTTTGCTTCGCAAAATCGTGACCCCCACCGCCGCCGCGCGGTCGCTCCGCGCTCCTTGACCCCGGCGCTCGGAGCCCGTGCAGAGGGAGTGACCTCTTCAATCAAGGAGGTTCTCATGACTCATCATATCCGTTCCGTCCGAGACTTCTCGGAGATCGCTGACCTCATTAGCCTGGAGACCGCGCAACCCAGCCAAGCATTCGCCACCGCCTTCACCGAGACGGTGGACGGGTTCAGCATCACGGCGGGCGGGGAGGCAAGCGACGCTCCCATGCCGGACGCCCGGGAGGTGCAGCTGGCGACCGAGTTGCTGGTACGGACCATCTTCGACGTGCTGCGCGATACTCGGCTCGAGGTGGTGGCGGACCGGATCGCCTGGGGGGTGGTGCACAGCCTGCACAAGGTGGCGGGGCAGCTGGATGGCGAGGCCGACAAGGCAGCCGTCCGGATCAAGGAACTTCTGCGCGACGCGGATGGCAGCGAGGTGATGATGGGGGAGCTGGAGGAGGCCCAGCTTCTCTGTCAGTCGCTGGACGAAGCCCGCGATGCCGTGGCCTGCATGCGCGACCATGCCGCCGGGACCTATCATGCGGAGACGGGCCGGCCCTGGTCGAGCCCGCGGGGATCGCTGGTGTCGAGCAAGCGCACGGCTACGGTGATTGCGGCGGCGGATTTCCTGGCAGCCCGGCGCCGGCGGCGCACCGACGCCCATGCTCCGGAGGGTCCGGTGGTGATATTCTCGGGCGGCCAGCAATGGGAGGATCATGTCTCTCTCAGCGAGCGGCTCGATGCCATCCGCGCAAGGGTCCCCTCGATGGTGCTGGCGACCACCGCCCAGAGCAAGGGATGTGACGCTGTCGCCGCCGCCTGGGCCGCGCGGACCGGCACGCCCCTAATTGCCTTTACACTTAACCGAGCCCTTGGGCAGCGGGCGGGCTTCGCGCGCAATGAACAGCTGCTGGCGCTGAAGCCGGTGGAAGCGGTGGTTTGCGAGGGGTCAGGGCTGCAGTCGCACCTTGCGCGAATGGTGCGCGCCGCCGGGGTGCCGGCGCATTTCTTCCGGCTGGCGGATCAGCGCGTGGCGCGGTGAAAGCAAAGGGCCGGCCCGGTTCGTCCGGGTCGGCCCTTCATTCGTTTTGCGGGGAAGTTCGCCTGTGCTCAGGGACCCCTGTCGGGGCCCGTCGCACAGGCGATGCGATACCGTGGGCGGTACCGGCCTCCTGCGCGCGGCTCCGCCGTGCTCGTCGCAGGGGCCACCCTTCGGGTGGGCGTGATTGGTCAGCCAGGCGCCGGCGGCAACGCCTTCAAAGCGGCAAGGGCAGGGGAACCGCCTGCCCGGATAGCCTGTCCAACAATGTCTCGAAACTCGCGTTCGCTGAGCCTCTCCACGGGGATTTCCGCGAGGACGGCGGCGTAACGAGCGCGCAGGGATCTGCGGACTGCGTCCGCTTCGTCGGCCATCTGGCGCTGGCGCTTTTCGAGGTCGCTGAGCTTTTCCCGGTCTGTCATCTTGGGCATGTCGATCTCCTCGATCGGTCTGCCCGCCGAGCGATATTCTCGGGTGAAAGCGGCGGGACGTCAACGGCCGGGGTCCATCTGCGGCATGGGGAAATGCCGGCTCTCGCCGGCGTTTTGGTCACCCTTCGGGGGCCACGCCCGTGCCCGGTCGAGGCGGGCTGCGATCAAGGATCGCAGCATTTCGAGGACGCACGCCGCGAGGGCGTTTGTAATGCACCGTACGCACGGGTGCTGCGGGCGCCGGAACCGCTCATTTCCGCGGCTCTCGGGCGTCTCCTTCTGGCGGACCGCGCGTCACCAAATGTCCGTCGGTGTCGGACGTCTCTCATGGGTCGCCCCGCTAAGTGCATGAAGCGGCGCGTCACTTCCCGTCGGACGCGTCCGCACCGCTAAATTCTTGAGATCGCGACCGCTTTTTGCTATGACAGCGATGCTTCATCACGTGCCGGCGCTGGACAGGGTCCAAGCATGGCACGCATCACGATCCGATTGGACGACGGTCTCTATGACCGCGTTCTCGACTTTGCCCGGGCCGGAGGCTCGACTCCTTCCGCCTATATCCGAGATGTTCTCGAACGCTTCCAGGGCGCCGACCCGAGCGGTTATCATGCCCGCTTCGACGAGCTCCACGCGACGGCGATCCAGACACTCGCCATCCTCGCCAAGTCGGTCGGCAAGAGGTCCCCCGAGACCCTGGAGGAGGGGCTCGGCGAAGCCCGCCGGCTGCTGCGCGACAGGGGGCTGCTCGATCCCGAGCAGGACCGCGCATGAGCATCTTCCGGCACGACACATTGGGCAGCTGGACGCGGGGCGGGCAGGCTATCGTCCATAATGTCCGGATGACGACGCAGGTCTTCTATCAGACCCTGCTCGCCGGGCTGGTGATCTGGATCGGGGGCATTGCCTGGTACGCGCTCGAGACCTCGAGCGACTATGAGCGCTATGTGATGGGCAAGCTTGCCCAGGCCGCGGTCATGGGCGACGCGGTCCCAGGGAACGCCACCCCGATCCTGTTCAAGGGGCCGCACGGCCACCAATATTGGACTTCGCCCCGGGGTCTGCTCGACTCGCCCGTCGCCCATCGCACCCTGGCCGCGTTCGAGAAATATCTGATCCATGGGGCAGCGCTGTCGGGCGTCTTCGCGCTCGCCATGCTGTTCTGGGCCTGGTTCTATTTCACGCGTACCGGGCGAGGCCTGGGATCCAACCAGTTCCTGCGCGGGGCCCGGTTCGGGACGCTTCGCCAGGTCCGCCGGGCGCTGCGCTGGCAGCACAAGGGCAGCTTCTCGATCGGCGGTGTCCGGGTCCCCGATGCCTTCGAGCCCGAGCATATCCTGATCTGCGGCGCGCCCGGAACCGGAAAGACCAACCTCATCGTCAAGATGCTCGAAGGCATCCGCAAGAGTGGGCGCCGGGCGATCGTCTATGACACGGCCGGGACCTTCGTGGAGAAATTCTACCGGCCCGGCACGGACGTTCTGCTGAACCCGCTCGATGCCCGCTCGGACCGCTGGAGCCCCTGGGTCGATGTCCCGCGGGACTATCACTACGACCAGATTGCGGAATTGACGATCCCGGACAAGGCCGGCGATCCCTTCTGGGCAAAGGCAGCGCGCGGCACGCTGGTGGCGGTGCTGCGCAAGCTCGCGCGGCAGGAACGCACCCTGGTCTCGATCCTGCTCGACACGCTGCTGCGCTCGCGGCTGAAGGACCTGGCGACCTTTGCCGCGGGCACCGATGCCGCGGCATTCATTTCGACGGAGGGGGAGCGCACCAGCGCCGGCATCCAGGCCGAGCTGGCCTCGATCATGCGCAGCTTCTCCTATCTCGACGACACCGAGGACGGCCTCTCGATCCGTGACTGGGTGTCCCATGAGCAGGATGACAGCTGGCTGTTCATCACCGTCAAGGCCGACCAGCTCCCCTCGCTTCGCCCGCTGATCACGGTCTGGCTCGATATCGCGATCAGCGCGATCATGAGCCTCCAGCCCGACCGCGACCGGCGACTCTATGTCGTGATCGACGAGCTGCCGACCTTGCAGAAGCTGCCCTCGCTTTCCGACTTTCTCGCCCGCGCCCGCAAATATGGCGGCTGCGGCATATTGGGGTTCCAGAGCTATCCGCAACTGGAGGCGACCTATGGCATCCAGGATGCTGCCGCGATCACCGGCTATTGCTCGACCTGGGTTGCCCTGCGCGCCAACGACACCCCCACCGCCAAGCATGTCAGCGAGAATCTCGGCCAGGTCGAGCAGGTCGAGGCCAATGAAGGCATGTCCTATGGCGTGAACGACATGCGCGACGGCGTGAACCTTTCACGGATGCAGGTCACCCGCCCGCTGGTGCTCCACACCGAGGTCACCAACCTGCCAAACCTCACTGGCTATCTGCGGTTCGGGCGCAATCTGCCGGTCGTCCGGTTCGAGGACCGGTATAACAAGGTGCTGTCCGTCTCCGCCGCCTTTGTGGAGCGCCTCGCCCCGCCCGTCAGGCTGGCCGTGGCGGCCCCGGCAGTCGCTGTCGAAAATGTGCCCGCAGCCGCACCCAGGCGCCGGGCAGGGGACAGACCAAGGGCCAATATGCCCGAGCTGCCGCTGCAGCCTCCCGAGGAAAACCTGGCTGCCGCTGCGGATCCGGTCGTGGAGCGAATGGAGGACGATCCGGCGCCTGCCACCGTCCCGGCAGAGGCCCCCGAAATCACGCTGCTCGGCAAGCCCGCGGGCTTCCGGCTTCATCAGCATGGCCGGCTTGCCGGCGACCGTGACGCGGCGAGGCCGGCATGATCCATCCCCGGCGCCTGAAGGGCATGCCCGCAAACATCGCGCGCTACTATGCGGTCGGAGACTATTACACCAAGGGCGGCGACGAGCATTCCGAATGGGGTGGCCAGATCGCCGCTGAGCTTGGCCTGGCCGGGCAACGAGTCGAGCCGGGCCTGTTCGAGGAACTGCTTTCCGGCAAGGTCGGAGATCAGCAGCTGGGCCGTCGGCGGGGTGATACGATCCAGCATCATCCGGGATGGGACTTCGCCGTAAGCGCCCCGAAATCGGTATCGATCATGGCGCTGGTCTCCGGCGATGCCCGCATCCTGACCGCGCACGAGGACGCGGTCGGTGCCGCGCTACGCTATCTCGAGGAGCATGCAACGCTGCGGCATCGCTCCGAGGGCGAAATCCGGCATGAAACGACCGGCCGCCTGATCTTCGCTCGCTTCACAGAGCATGCCTCGCGCGAGCTCGACCCTCATCTTCATACCCATGTCGTAGTCATGAACATGACCAACCGGGTCGACGCCGAGCCCATGGCCAGTCTCGAAACCCGGGCAATGTTCGCCGAGCAGATGGTGGCGGGGCAGGTCTATCGCAACGACCTCGCGCACGCCCTCAAGGACCTCGGCTACGCGATCGAGTTCGACCCGAGGCGAGGGCTCTTCGAAATCCGGGGCGTGCCGAAGCAGCTCATCGCCGACATGTCCCAACGCGCCGGGCAGATCGAAGCGCATGCCCAGGAACATGGTCTCACCGGTCAGGCAGCCCGCCGGGTGTCCTTCTACGAAACCAGGGGCCCCAAGGAGAAGCTGTCGCTGGAGGCCCTGCACGCCAGGTGGAACGCGCGCGCAGCGGAGCAAGGGGCGACGCTTGATGCCGTTCGCACGGCGGCGGAGCGGTCCGAACAGGCTTCGGAGCAGCCCTCCGTATCCATCTCGGCCCAGGCCATGCTCTTCGGTCTTCGGCAGGAGGAGGGACGCGAGGCAGTCAACAATCTGGGCCGGTTGCTGGCCCGCGCGCTTGCCAGCCATGTCGGCGAGGTCCGTCTGCAAGATGTCCGTTCCTTCGCAAACGAGCACATGGTGCGGCGCAAGCTGCTCGAAACAAGGGAGGCGACCGGCGACGAGATCCACACCCGCGGGCGGACCTCGCGGCGAACGGCGCGCTTGGAGCTGGCGCTGTCGGATCATCTTGCATTGGCGCTCAACGACGCCGCCCCGATCGCGACGCCGGAGCGACTTCGCGCAATCGGGGAGGCAAACGGGCTGAACCCGGCACAGGAAGGGGCACTGCTTCATATCGGCACCACCGACAACCGGGTCGTGGGGGTCCATGGTGTGGCCGGCTCGGGCAAGTCTACCCTTATCCGCGCGCTGCGGGAAGCGGCGGACCCGGCGACCACGCTGATCGCGCTTGCACCTACCTCATCGGCGGCCGCCAATCTGGGCGCGAGTGCCGGGATCGAGGCGAGGACGGTGGCGAGCCTAATCGCTAGCGGTGGGCGCAATCTGGACGAGAGCCACGTCCTCGTACTCGACGAGGCCGGACAGCTGGGCAACCGGCAGGCCCTGCGCGTGCTGGAGATCAGCAGGCTGACCGGCGCCCGGCTCATCCTGCTTGGGGATAACCGCCAGACCGGCGCGATCGAGCAGGGCAAGCCCTTCTGGCTGATGCAGCGGCTCGGCCTGTCCCGCGCGGAGCTGACGGAGTCGGTTCGACAGGAGACAAGGGCGATGAAGGCGGCGGTCACCCAGGCCCGTCTCCACAATTACGCGGCCTCGCTGGCCAATCTCGACAAGGTCACCAGCGGAGAGAGTGCCGACAAGCTCGCCGAGCGGCTGGTCGGCGAATGGAGCCGGCTCAAGCCGGAAAGCAGGGCGAACACCAACATCCTGGTCCTGGAAAACGCCACCCGGCTGATCGTGAACACGAAGGTTCGCGAAGCGCTGAAGTCGGAGGGCTCGGTCGCGGCCGAGGATGCACGGCTGTCGGCGCTTACGCCGAGCGGGATGACCGACCAGGAGAAGCATCTCGCCCGCTTCTATTCCGGCGGTCAGGTGCTCGTGTTCGCGCGCGACAATGCCGGTCTCGGCATAGCGCGGGAGACCGAATATCGAGTGCTCGGGACAGGCCGCGATGCCCGTGGTCGCCAGGTCGTCCGGCTGGTCGACGAACATGGCCGGACAATTTCCTGGGACCCGCGGCTGGGTCGCGCCTCGCAGGTCAATGTCTTCAACAGCGAGCAGCGCGACCTTGCCGCCGGCGACCGCATCCAGTGGCGGCTCGTCAATCACGAACTTGGAATCCGCAACGCCGACCGCGGCACTGTCGAGCGGTTGGAGGGCCACCACGCGACGATCCGTTGGGACCGGGATGGCCGGCTCCAGCCGGTGGACCTTGGGAAGCACAAGAACTGGGATCATGGCTATGCCGAGACCGTCTACTCGGCCCAGTCCAAAACCTATGACCGCGTCTATGTCGTGGCGCCGGTGAACTCGCCGCTGGTCAACGGCCAGAACTACTACACGGCGATCACCAGAGCCCGGTTCGGGGTCAAGCTCTGGACCGAGGACGAGAAGCGGCTGATCGAAAAGCTTGAGCGGCGATCTGGCGAGAAGACGTCTTCGCTCGAAGGCTTGGGTCGCCTCGACAGCAGTACCGTAAAGGCGCGGGGGGCGATGCATGGCGAGCGCCTGGACTTGCTGCGGGCTCAGCAGCGGGAGGCGCGCGCCGATCGGAAAGCCTCTGGGAAGGGGATTCGCGAGAGCGAACGGCCAGATGGTATTGCCGCCTTTCTTGCCGGGCGTGCCCAATCCGTAGCGCAGATGATGGACCGATGGATGACGGGTATTTCGGAGCGAGACGGTGAGACTGGCGGACGCTCGAGTGGCAACAGCTCTCAGCACCAACCCGAGCATGCGAGTCACTCGGACAGGGAGGGCAGCCATGATCGCTAGCCGTTTCATTCCGCTGGCAGGGGCGCTCGGCTCCGCGCTGGTCCCGCAGCCAGCCCAGGCGCGGGAAACCACCGACGTGGCAACGCTCAGCGCCTGTATTCGCCGGGCGGCACAAGGGCGCCCTTGGCTCGAAAAGACCCTATGGGGCCTCCGCGATCAGGAGGGCGGCTGGATCGGTGCCGAGGTGAGAAATTCCGATGGCAGCCATGATCTCGGCCCGCTGCAGGTGAATAGCTGGTGGGTCGGACGCATCTCGCAGCTTGTCGCGCGGCCCGAGGTCCAGGTCCGGTACTGGCTGATCCATGACGCGTGCTTCAACGTCGATGTTGCGCGCTGGATCTTCCTGTCAGGGCTGAGGACCACCCGCGACTATTGGCGTGCCATCGGGATTTATCACAGCCCGACCGGATGGCGGCAGCGTCGATATGCTCGGCTGGTCGCGAGCAAGCTGACCGTCCGCTTTGGACCAGCGGTCTTTGCTGCTGGAGGCAATGATGCCAGGCGGTGATAGCCAGAGCCGGGGCATGGACATGCTACTCCGGGGCCGCGTTGCTCGGAAAGCCGAGCCACGGCCTGCGGAACCACGGACCGAACCCGAAGCGAGGCAGCCGCCACCGGCGCCTCAACCTGTGCCGCTATGCGTCCGAATTCCCGCGGCCGCCAAGATGCTCGGGATCGGCCGAACCAAGGTCTATCAGCTGATCAACCGCGGGGAACTTGAGACCATCAAGCTCGACGAATCCGTCCTGATACCGGTTCGGAGCCTCGAGGCCTTCGTCGCGCGGCACAGTGTCGCTCGCAAGCGAAGCGAATGAGCTGGCCGAGCGCGGCTGCAACTAGTCGAGGTCGCTTTCGCTGATCACAATAACCGCGCGATCGGGACCGTTGGACAACGCAGAGAGCGCGGCCTCCCGAATGGTGTCGATATGCTGCCGGAAGCCGCTTTCCGCGTCGCCATCGGGTGCGTCCCCGGTCAGGGCTTCGATGACACTGTATTGCACGGCGAATTGATATTCCTCGCCATCGACCTCCCCGTCGAATTCCACCTGGCGATCATCCAGATTGTCGAAAATGGTGGAATCGTCGATTCCAAGCTGCTGGGACGGCATTCAATTCATCTCCTTGGCGAGTGACCGAGCTGTCGAAAGCGCTGCAGCGCAAGTACGGTTCCAAGTTGGAATAGTGGCGCTCAGGCTGCCAGCTTTTCTTCGTCTCCGACTTCTGTGTTCACCGCTGTCGAGAGGAGATAGTCCGCCCAGTCGATCATCACCCGCTTGCGCTTCTCGAAGGCGTCCTTCCGCCTGTAGGCCTTCTTGACGGAGTCACCCACGGAGTGGGCCAGTGCCTGCTCAATGACGTTTTCGGCATGGTCCGTCATGTCGCCCATATAGTCGCGGAAAGCGCTTCGCATGCCATGCACGGTGTAATGGCCGAGCTTCATCCGGCGCAGCACCATGGTCATCGACATCTGGGAAAGGGGTTTGCCGGGCTTCTGGCCGGGAAACACGAACGCCTTGGGTTTGATGATACCCTGTTCGTCGGAAATCATTTTGAGAATGTCGGCGGCAGCTGGTGAAAGCGGAATGCGATGCTCCACGCGCATTTTCATGCGGTCGCCAGGAACGGTCCAGATACCTCGCTCGAGATCAACTTCCTGCCATCTCATCTCGAGCGTCTCGCTCGTCCGCGTCGCGCAGAGAATGGTCAGTTCCAGAGCGCGGGCGGCAGGGGCGGGACGGGTCCGGAGCGCGTCAAAGAAGCCGGGCATTTCGTCATACGGGAGGGCAGCATAGTGCCCTTTCGCCATGCGCTTGCGCCTGGGCAGGAGATGCTCAAGATTTCCCTTCCAACGGGCCGGGTTTTCCCACGGTCCCTTGATGTGCTTCTGGACCCTGGCCGCATCGAGGATATTTTCGATCCTTCCTCGCACCCGGCCCGCAGTGTCTGGTATTTTCGACCAGATCGGCTTGAGCGTTGCGACGAGATCATCGACCGTGATCGTATCGATCGGCTTGCTGAGGATCGGTTTGACATGCTTGGTCAGTGAGTTGGTCCACTGCCAACGATGCTTCTCGTTGGACCAGCCTTCCTCGTGCGCGGCGATGTAGAGCTTGGCATATTCCAGAAAGGTCGGGGCAGTGTACGTTGCGGCCTTTTCCTCTTCTGCCTTCGCCTCCTGCTCAGCCTTGGCTTCCTGCGCCACTTCGTGCCGAAGCGCGATCGGGTCCAGGCCGTCCCTCAGCAGTTCACGGCCAGCCGCGGCCATTGCTCGGGCTTCTTCCAGGCGGACTGACTGGAAGGAGCCAAGGCCCATCTCCCGGCGCTTCTTGTCGCGAATCCAGACAAAGACCCAGCGCTTGGCGCCATTGTCGTCGATCCGGAGCCAGAGATTACCTCCGTCGCCGTGCCAGCCCGGCGTCGAGAGCTTCTCCAGGCTCCGAGGGGTCAGCTTGTGAATTGGCCTTGCCATGCTCTGCGTGCCTCTACCTCTCAGAGTTGGTGCGCGCTCGCCGCAGTGATTTGCGTCCTAATTTGAAGCCTAATTTCGTCGCGAATAACTACGAACAATGGCGAACAAATCTGAACGTCCACGAACGGAGATCGTCACTAAAAGGTAGCAAAAACAGAGCCTTAAGGCAAGTTTTCTTTAGTGTTATCAATGCCTTATTTTGCCAAATACGGTGTGCCTCGGCTCCACCATCCCACCGAAAAATCTTGATTTAAGATCAATCCCTTAGCGGGAATGGGCCGGGATCGGTCCCTCAAAACTGTCTCACAGCTACGGTGCACTGTCCCGAGCTGTAGGGAGGCGATCCAAGCACTCGACCTCGCTGCTTTACGCTCGGGCAGGTGACCCCCCACGTGACGCTCAAGCACAGTTGGCCGACGCGTGCTGCCCTGGCCAAAAGCCGGTTTGCAGGCCGCCCTGCAATCCCGCCGTGGGGAGACCCAAGGAAAGCTTTCTCGTAAAACCTACCGCGTCAATGGGAATAACGCGCCCTCAAAGAATGGGGGCGCGAATGCAGAAGAAGTCGAGTTGGATGGTCGGTGGCGCCGTGGTGGCGCTAATGATGATTCCGGAAGTGGCGACAGCGCAGGCGCTTTCCGGAAGCGACACGTTTGCTCCCACGGCCGATCTACAGGATAAGTCCTCCGAGACCACGGGCGGCCAGGACATCGTCGTCACCGGCATCCGCGGCGGCATCGAGCAGGCCGTTCGGATCAAGCGCGAGGCGGATAGCATCGTCGATGTGATCAGCGCCGAGGACATCGGCCGCTTCCCTGACGTCAACGTGGCGGAGTCGGTCCAGCGGATCACCGGCGTGCAGATCAATCGCACCCGCGGTGAGGGGCGCAGCGTCAATATCCGCGGGCTTCCGGACACATTCACGCTCGTCACGCTCAACGGTCGTTCTGTGCCCAACGCGCTCAACGACCTGTTCGCCGGCGTCTCGCGCTCCTTCGACTTCTCGGCGCTGGCACCAGAGTTCGTCCGCACGCTCGAAGTGTACAAGTCGCCGACCGCCGGTCTGGAAGATGGCGGGCTCGCCGGCACGGTCAACGTCCGGACGCCGCACGCGCTCGATCTCGGGCGCCGGGTGCTCGCGCTCTCAGGACAGGCCGAATATGAGAGCAATTCGGGCAGGGTCTCGCCGCGCATCTCCGGGCTGTACGCCGACACCTTCCTCGATGGGCGGGTTGGCGTCACGCTGGGCGCTTCGTACACCCAGCGCCGCCCGCAGACGCATCAGGTCGAGACCGGCTGGAACACCGTCACCGAGGCGCAGGGCGTGCCGCTCGGCGGCGGCGCCGACGATCTCAACGGCAATGGCGTGATCGAGCCGACCAAGCTTGTCCGCATCCCGGGGCTGATCATCCACGACATGTTCACCGAGAACAACCGCCGGCTGAGCGGTATTGCCTCGGTCCAGTATCGCCCGAGCGACAATCTCGAACTCTATGTCGATGGCTTCTACACGCGCGTCGATGTCGAGGCCGTGCGCCAGGAAAATTGGCAGAATTTCGCCGGCGCGAGCGGCGTGGTCGCGGGGCGCACTCAGGTGCTTGACGGCGTCGAGACCGCGACCGACTTCACCGTCAGCGGGATCGATCTGCGCGACGGCGGGCGCTACCAGGATCGCCGCGGTCACATTCGCTCCATTGTCGGTGGCGGCAAGTTCGAGAGCAATGGCTGGACCATCGTGCTCGAAGGCTCGGAGCAGCGCTCGCGCCAGACCCGCAACACGCTCAACATCGCCGACAGCATCAACGGCACCGTCCGCGTCGTCGCCAACCCGGGCAATTCGCTCCCGAGCATCACCTATCTCGACGGTTTCGCCGATCGGAAGCTCGATCCGAACAACTTCCGTCTGCTCAGCCTTAACGGCGAACTCGATCGTCTCACCACCGATCGGCTGCGCGACATCAAGCTCGACGTACGCCGCGACCTGGGCGAGCGCGGACTGACCGGACTGCGCGCGGGCGTGAAATACACCGATCGCGCGCTCTACTCGGATAACAAGACGCTGACGATCGCGGCGGCGGACGTGTCGCAGCTTTATGGCGGGCTGCCGGCCGGGCCGATCGCGGGCTCGTTCAGCGCGGCGCCGTTCATGATCCCGATCGAGGCGGGCTCGGGCAGTTTCCTGGGCAGCTACGACGGCAACGCCGCCTTTCCGACGCAGTGGCTCGGGTCGGACGCGAAGTCGTTCGTGGCGGGATTGAGCAAGGCGCAGCTGATCGCGGAGGGCACCTATACCAACGACGCCACCGGCATCCTCGATGTCAGGGAGAAGATCCTGGCCTTGTACGGCCGCGGCGACCTCGCCTTCGGCAAGCTCACCGGCAATATCGGGCTGCGCGCGGTGCGCACCAACCAGACCACGGTGGGCGTGGCGCCCGATCTCAACGGCATCACCGTCGCGGTCGAGACGGGCATGACGACCCGCGTGCCCGCAGCCGGGCCGCTGCGGGTTGAGCGCAGCTATTGGGACTGGCTGCCGAGCCTCAACCTGAAGTTCGAAGCGACCGACCAGCTGCAACTGCGCTTCGCCGCCTCGCGGACCATCTCGCGGCCCAATCTAGGCGACATCTCGCCGACCACCACCGCGAACGGCAACGCGCTGACGGTGACGCGCAACAACCCCTATCTCGATCCCTTCCGCTCAAACAATCTCGACGCGACGGTCGAATATTATTTCGGGCGTGATTCGCTGGTCGGCGCCTCGCTTTTCTACAAGAACCTCGAAAGCCTGATCCGGCGCGAGACCAGCATCATCCAATTGCCAGTCTCGTACATCCGCACTACCGGCACCACGACGATCCAGACCGACTTCACCGTCAGCCAGCTGGTCAATGGCTCGGGGGTCGATCTCAAGGGTGTGGAACTCTATTTCCAGCAGGCGCTGACCTGGCTGCCGGGTCCGCTCGACGGGCTCGGGGTGATCGCCAACTACACCTATATCGACAATAGCGACCCCAACCAGCTCACCGCCGCGTCGAAGCATAATTACAATTTGATCGGCTACTACGAGAAGGGCCCGATCGGGGCGCGCGTGTCCTATTCGTGGCGCAGCTCCTATCTCGCCGCGGCAGCGACCGCGCCAGCGATGGGCCGGGTCAACCGCGCCTTCGGCACGCTCGACGCGAGCATCAGCCTCAAGCTGGCGCCCCAAGCGTCGCTCACGCTCGAGGCGGTCAACCTGCTCGATCGCGATGAGATCGTCGAATACACGACAGGACTGCCGGCCAATTACCTCGACGCCGGACGACGCGTGTTCGGCGGGATTCGCTTCAACTTCTGATAATGCCGGACGCTCCCCGAAGGGGTTGCCCAAAGGAGACCTGTGACGTGACAGACAAGGTGGATCGGCGCGGCGTACTGCTGGCCGGCGGCGGCGGGGCATTCGGCCTCTATTCCTGGGCGGCGGGCGCGCAGACCGCGCCGCACGCCGCGCCGGGGCGGTCTGCGCCGCAAGACTTGCGGCTCAAGCGGCGCCCCGGCATCAAGCCCAAGAACATCCTCGTCGTGCTCACCGACGATCATCGCTACGACGCGCTGGGATTTATGAAGGCGCAGGACTTCGGCGAAACGCCGACGCTCGACCGGCTCGCGCGCGAAGGCTCGCACTTCAGGAATGCCTTCGTCACCACTGCGCTCTGCTCACCGAGCCGTGCGTCGATCTTCACCGGCCTCTACGCGCACCAGCACAAGGTGGTCGACAACAACCATCCGATCCCGCCGGGACTGATCTTTTTCCCGCAATATCTGCAGAAGGCGGGTTACGACACGGCGTTCATCGGCAAGTGGCACATGGGCAGCGAGGGCGATGATCCGCAGCCCGGCTTCGACCACTGGGTGAGCTTCAAGGGCCAGGGCGACTATCTGCCGGGCCCCAACGGCCTGAACGTCGACGGCCGCAAAGTGCCGCAAAAGGGATACATCACCGACGAGCTGACCGACTATGCACTCGACTGGATCGGCAAGCGCGATCCCAAGAAGCCGTGGATGATGCACATGGCGCACAAGGCGGTGCATTCGGAATTCATTCCCGCCGAGCGCCACAAGGGGCGCTACGACAACGAGACCTTCCGCTACCCCGAGAACATGAAGCCCGGCATTCCTGGCCGGCCGATGTGGGTCGAGAACCAGCGCAATAGCTGGCACGGTGTGGACTATGCCTATCACGGCACGCTCGACATCGCCGACTATTACAAGCGCTACATGGAGACGTTGCTCGCGGTCGACGAGAGCCTGGCAAAGATCATGGACCTGCTCGAGCAGCGCGGCGAGCTCGACGACACGTTGATCCTCTATATGGGCGACAACGGCTTCATGTTCGGCGAGCACGGGCTGATCGACAAGCGCGCCGCCTATGAGGAATTGATGCGCGTGCCGATGATCGCGCGCTGCCCGTCACTGTTTCCCGCCGGCAGCGTGGTCGAGCAGGTCGTGGCCAATATCGACGTCGCGCCGACGCTGCTGGCTGCCGCCGGGCTGGAAGCGCCGGCGCACATGGCCGGCGCCAACATGCTTCCGCTCGCGCACGACAAGGACGCGCCGTGGCGCGAGGAATTCCTTTATGAATATTATTGGGAGCGCAATTTCCCGCAGACTCCGACGGTGCACGCGTTGCGCGAGGACCGTTACAAGTACATCCACTTCCACGGCATCTGGGATCTGGACGAGCTCTACGACCTCGCCGCCGACCCGCACGAGAACGACAATCTTCTCGCAAAGCCCGGCCATGAGGATCTCGTTTCCCGACTGAGCGGCAAGCTGTTCGACCTGCTCGAGCAGACCGATGGCATGCAGATTCCGCTCAGCGTCGATGCCGGAGGACGCAACGAACTGCGCAGCGCCGAGGGATCGAAGCAGGCGCCGTTCCCGCCATCTTTCTTCCGGTCGGCCGCGCGCCGCCGGCCATAGGACCAGCAACTGCGCATCGCATGTCGGCGGGGCATTCCTCGCCGGCAAATCGATGGCGCGGCCGGTCGAAGCCCGGAGCGCAGGCCGGTTACCGGCCGGTCGCGCCGCCGGGGCTCGGCTCAGAAAACCGGCAGCGCCGCGCCGGCATATTTGCGCGATAAATGCCTTCACATCGGGGCTGCGCAGCGCCGCGACGAGCTTCTGGACCTTGGGGTCGTTGCGGGCGCTTTCGGGTCCGACGATGAAATTGCCGTATGGGCTATCCTTGTCCTCGATCGCCAGCGCGCTGGGTGTTGGGCTGGACATAATCGTTGAACACGCGGACATCGAGCTTGACGCCCTGCTTGGCCGGCGCCGGCTTGACGAAGTCGAGGATCTCGGCATGCGGCATGGCGGTGGCGGCGACGCTCAGCGTGTCGGCTGCGTCGCCCTTGGGCTTGCCGCCGCAGCCGACGAGCGACAGCGCCAGCGTCGATGCGACGGTGCATGATGGCCTTTCTAGCGTCGGGCGAAGTGGCGGACGAGGCGGTCGCCGGCCATCTGGAGGATTTGGACGAGCAGCAGCAGCGCGACGGTGACCAGCATCACGTCGTCTGAAAGCGCTGATAGCCGCAGCGGATCGCGAGACCGCCGAGGTATCCACACACCGCGAGGAGCAAAACAGCAGGATGCCTGCGTCAAATGCTCTTTGTGCAACGGCAGCTTAGATACTCGATAGCTTTTCGGGGCGATTAATCCCATCATTGAACTAGGAATTAAAACTAGGCTTGCTAGGCTGCGTTCTGCCGATTCGAGCGGCGCTGCGGCGATCCCCTTGCGGGCACGCCCATATTCGCGAGAGGAGACAGCAATTGTCTGATCACGACCGCATCAAACTCCTCATTGTCCCCGGTATCGACGGCTCCGGCGCACGGCATTGGCAGAGCGAATGGGAGCGCGATCTCGAAGACTGCCATCGGGTCGAACTCGGGTGCTGGGACCAGCCGATCCGCAATGTCTGGATCAGCCGGATCGATCAGGCTGTCCACGACGCGCGCGGCGATGTCGTGCTGGTCGCCCATAGCCTCGGGTGCCAGGCGGTAGCGTGGTGGGCTCGCCTGCTGGGCGCTAGCGGCGTGTCCTCGGTTCGTGCGGCTCTCCTCGTGGCCCCGCCGGACCTCGACAGGCAAGACGTCGATCGCAGGCTCGACCGGTTCGCGCCCAATCCCGAGGCCGCGTTTCCGTGTCCTGCGCTTGTCGTGGCAAGCCGCGACGACCCTTATGCGACGATCGGGCGGTCGCGCGAGATCGCCGACCAATGGGGCGCGGCCTTCGTCGATGTCGGCGAACTTGGCCATATCAATGCCGATTCGGGGATCGCCGATTGGCCGGACGGTCAGGCGCTGGTCGATCTGCTGCTCAGCGGAGTCAAGGAACGCGAGCAGCTCCAACGCCTGGCGGCAGACTTGCTATCGGTCCCGAACCGGCATTCTCGGCGCCCAAGCCCGCAGCATCGTGCGCAGGCGCGCGGAGCGGGGTGAACCCGCAATGTGACTGCCGCACTCAAGCCGTGGCTATAGCGACGGCAACATCGCCAGGCTGTGGAGCGGCAACATCCTGCGCGTCTGGCAGGCGGCGATCGAAGCGCGCGACCCGGCCTACCGTCCGGTGCGTTGAAGGGCGCCATCCTCCGTGCTCGCCGGCCGCCACGCCGCGGCCGGCATCATCGACGGTCAACCCGTGCTCTGAGGCATCCAGGCGAAGCCACCATAGCGTTCCCCGGCACTCTCGAGAGCATCACAATCCACGGCCCGGGGCGCTGCCTCCGGGCCCGATCGATAGGCTGAGGCGTCAGCGCGCCAGTCTGGCGTGCTCGATCCGCGGCAAAACATGGCGCGCGAACAGATCCGCTTCTGCTGCATGCGGGTAACCGGAGAGGACGAAAGCCTCGATCCCCATCGCGCGGTAGCTGTCGAGTTTTGCGAGGACCTGATCGGGATCTCCGACGATCGCCGCGCCGCAGCCTGAGCGCGCGCGCCCGATCCCCGTCCACAGATTTTCCTCGACATAACCGTCGGCCGCGGCGTTTTCGCGCAGCGCCGTCTGCGCGGCAACGCCGGCCGACTGCGCGTCGAGCGACTTTGCCCGGATCGCGGCGCCCGACGCTGCGTCGAGCTTCGAGAGCAGGCGCTCGGCATAGCTGCGAGCTTCGTCCTCGGTTTCGCGAACGATGACATGGGCGCGGTATCCGAAGCGCAGTGTCCGGCCGTGTCGCGCGGCGCGTTCCTGCATGTCGGCGATGATTGCCGCGACATTCTCCTTCGTATCGGGCCACATCAGATAGACGTCGCACGCCTTAGCCGCGGCGTCGCGGGCGTCGGGGGAGAGGCCGCCGAAATAGAGCAGCGGCGCTTTCCCCGAGACGGTGCGGATGCGCGGGGGATCGAGCTTGAGCTTCCAGAACTCGCCGTCATGGTCGAGCGGTTCGCCGTTGAGCAGCGTCTTGAGGATACGCATGGCTTCGACGGTCCGCGCATAGCGGGGGCCCGAGGCGAGCGTCTCGCCGGGCAGGTCCGACGAGATGATGTTGATGTTGAGCCGACCGCCCAGCATCTGGTCGATGGTCGCGATCTGGCGGGCGAGCTGCGGCGGCCAGCTCTCGCCCACCCGGACTGCCATCAGCAGTGCCAGGCGCTTGAGCATCGGCGCGATGCCCGCTGCGAAGGCCGTGGTGTCGATACCTAGCGCATAGCCGGAGGGCAGAAGGATATTGTCATAGCCGCCGGTCTCGGCCTGCAGCACGATGTCGCGGCAATGCTCCCAGCTCGATTGCAGGCGGGCGTCCGGCACGCCGAGAAACTCATAGTCGTCGTCGCACAGCGCCGAGAACCAGCTTACTTCGCAGGTCGGAGTCATTTCTTCTTGTCCTTGGCGGTGCGCGGGTCGGGAATGCCGAGCGCCGCGAGTTTGTCCATCCGGTCGCGATCCGGCCAGGAAAGGGCGCGGACGGTGTCGCCGAAACCGGCCATGCGTTCGCTGCGTGTGTCGTAGCGCGGCCAGCTGATCCCAAGCGCGGGGCTATTGGGATCGCCGGTGGCGGCGAAGGCGAGGATCGCCGCCTGCATCCGGTCCCCAAGCGCCCGATCCGCCGGCGACCAGTCGCGCGTGCGGCGCGGGCCGTTGAGGCTCTCGAAGGTACCGAGCCAATAGGGCACGTCATCGGTGTGGTTGACCCCGGTGGTCGCCGGATCGAGGTCGGTGAAGCGCACGCCGGCGCTATAGGGATGCCGCCGGTCGAACCAATAGGCATAGACCGGCGCCTTGCCGTGCGTCGCCTGCATCCGCGCCCAGCTGCGCATCATCGTGGAGAAGCCGATATCGTGCGCCAGCGCCCGCGCCGCGGTGGGCACCTCGGCATCGGACCGTGCGGGATACTGCGCCGCCACGGCATCCGCCCGGTCGCCGAAGGATTTGGCGAGCGCCGCACGATAGTCGGCGAGCGTCGAGACGGCGGCGAGCGGGCTCAGCGCCTCGTCGCGCACCGTGCCGAGCAGGATCGGGACATCGGCTTGGGCCTCCGCTGCATAGACTTCGGCCGGATCGCGGGGGACCGCCAGGCCATCGACGATCGGCATCGCCAGCGGCCCCTGGGCTGCGACGATGCGATCGGCGGGGATGCGGCGCAGGGCGGTGAGATCCGGCGCGCCGAGCTTTTGCTGAAAGGCGGTGCCGGCGGCTTCGCCCGAGGCGAGGGTCTGGCTGCGTCCGGTGCCCGCCGACAGATAAGGCGAGCCGCTCAGCGCGATAATGCGCTGGAAGAGCGGCTTGGCGGCGGGACTAGCCTGCAGCAACGCAAGGCTGATCGCGCCGGCCGACTGCCCCATGATCGTCACCCGGGCGGGATCGCCCCCGAACGCGGCGATATTGTCGTGCACCCATTGCAGCGCCGCGATCTGATCGAGCACACCGTAATTGCCGGAGGCATGGGCGGGCGACTCGGCGGTCAGGTCCGGATGGGCGAGGAAACCCAGCGCGCCGAGCCGATAGTTGAAACCGACCACGATCGCGCCCTTGGCGGCGAGCCTGTCGCCGACATAGAGCGGCTTGCGCGCGGAGCCGGCAACGAACGAGCCGCCATAGACATAGACGATGACCGGCAGCCTGGCGTCGGCGCGCGCTCCCTTGCGCGCCCAGACGTTCAGATAGAGGCAGTCCTCCGCCACCGGATCGTCGCCGACATAATAGGCGATGCCATGATCGCGCAGCGGCTGCATGCAGGACGGAGCGAACTGCGTGGCTGGATGGACGCCTTGCCAAGGCGCAGCCGGTTGCGGCGGCCGCCAGCGCAGGTCGCCCACCGGAGGCGCGGCGAACGGGATGCCGAGCCACGCTTCGACGCCGCTGTTCAGGGTGATGCCGGAGACGTCGCCCTGTGCCGTGTGGACGGCCTGTGCCGCGGCGGGCGTGCCTGTCAGCGCCAGTAGGGCGGCAAGGAATACGCGCTTCACGGCAGCTTCTCCCCGCGCGCGGCGACGAGCACGTGATACCATTGCTGCCGGGTCCAACGCACCTGCAAAGCGCTCGCCGCCTCGGCGATGCGCGCCGGGTTCTGGCTGCCGACGATCGGGATCGCCCGGACCGGATGCGCCATGATCCAGCTATAGGTGGCGGCAGCGCGGCTCACGCCGGCTTCCTCCGCCTTGCGATCCAGCTGCTCGGCGACTGCGAGCGCCCGAGCGTCGGCCGGTGCGGCCAGCCGACCACCGCCGAGCGGCGACCAGGCGAGCACCGCGATGTCCCGCTCCATCGCCTGGTCGAACAGTCCGTTGACCAGAGGATCGAGATGGAGAGGCGAGAATTCGGGCTGGTGGCTGGCCAGCGGGATGGTCAGGAACGATGCCAGCGCCCGGGCCTGGTCCGTCGTGAAGTTGGACACGCCGACCGCACGCACCTTGCCGGCGGTGACGGCATCCTCGAGCGCCCGGGCGACTTCCTGCGGGTGTGCGAGGATGTCGGGCCGGTGAATCTGGTAGAGATCGACCTGCTCGACGCCGAGGCGCTTGAGCGAGGCATCGAGCGCGGCGACCAGATAGCGCGGGCTCGAATCATAGGGGAGCGGTGGCAGGATGCCGCCCTTGGTCGCCAGCACCATCCGCGCGCGCAGCCCGGGGCTGGCGGCGAATACCTCGCCGAGCAGCAATTCGGCATCGCCAAAGCCCGAAGCGCCGTTGAACCCATAGATATCCGCTGTGTCGAACAGCGTTATTCCGGCGTCGAGCGCCGCTTCGACCAGGGCTGTCCCCTCACTCACGCTGCGGCCGGCGAAGCGCCACATGCCCCAGGCTATCGGGCTGACAAGGATTCCGCTCTTGCCGAGCGGACGGGGTTCGGGAGAGAATTCAAGCTGCGACATCGCTGTCACTCCTTAGGATTTATGAGTTTGGTTGAGCAAGTGCGGTATGGGCTGGTTGGAACCGGCATGATGGGCGTCGAGCATCTCCAGAACCTGGCGATCACGCCGGGTGCGGTCGTCACGGCGATCGCGGATCCGGTGGGGCATTCGCTCGGCTGGGCACGCGCCGCGCTCGGCGCGCGGGCTGACGGGGTGCAGGCATTCGACGATGCCGCGGCGCTGGCGCGGAGCGGTCTGGTCGATGCGGTGATCGTCGCCAGCCCCAACTATACGCACCGCGCCGTGCTCGAGCCGTTGTTCGACGCCGATGTCGCGATCCTTTGCGAAAAGCCGCTGGCGACGACGATCGAGGATGCACGCTGGATCGTCGATCGGGCGGAAGCCATGTCCAAGCCGTTCTGGACTGCCATGGAATATCGCTACATGCCGCCCGCCGCCGAGTTCATCGCGCAGGTGCGTAGCGGCAGGATCGGGCAGCTGCGCATGCTCTCGATCCGCGAGCATCGCTTTCCCTTCTTGGTCAAGGTCGGCGACTGGAACCGCTTCAGCCGCAACACCGGCGGCACCATGGTCGAGAAATGCTGCCACTTCTTCGATCTGATGCGCCTGATCGTCGGCGCCGAGGCGGTGCGGGTCTATTGCTCGGGCGCTATGGACGTGAACCATGTCGATGAGCGCTATGCCGGGGAGCGGCCGGATATCATCGATAACAGCTATACCGTCGTCGACTTCGCCAATGGCGTGCGGGCGATGCTCGACCTGGCGATGTTTGCCGAGGGCGCCGAGAACCAGGAAGAGATCAGCGCAGTGGGCGATGCGGCCCGGCTCGACGTCCTCATCCCGGAAGGCGCGCTCGTCTTCAGCCCGCGAACGGGTTTCGGCAATGCCAAGCGCGTAGAGCGTCGTGTCGTCGAGGTCGACAAGGCGGCACTCGATGCCGGCAGCCACCACGGCTCCACCTTCTATCAGCATCAGAAGTTCATCGCCGCCGTGCGGGGCGAAGGCGCCGTGGAGGTGACGGCCACCGACGGGCTCATGGCGGTGGCAATCGGAACTGCGGCCGAGATCAGCGCGCGCGAGAGGCGCGTCGTCGAAATGCGCGAGCTGGGTTTCTGAATGAAGCGGGGCTTGGCCTCGGCAAAGACAAATTGGGGCGTGACAGCGCGGGACATTTATATACCCTATCGGACGAGTAGGGATTATAAAGGGGATTGCTTGTGGTAAAGTCGATTTTGTTGACCGGCGCTGCGCTGGCGGTCTTCGCAGCATTGCCGGCAGCGGCGCAGGAGGACGCGGCGGGCAGCAAGCCGGCATCGAACGATGCCGGGGACCCCGGCGAGATCGTCGTCACTGCGCAAAAGCGCAGCCAGCGGCTGCAAGACGTGCCTGTCGCCGTCACGGTGATCAGCGGCGACACGCTTGCCGCCCAAGCCGGAGTCAATCTCGAGAACGCACAATATCTCGTTCCGACGATGAACTTCCGCAAATCGGGCACCACGCTCAACCAGTCGCTGTTCCTGCGGGGGGTGGGAACCTCGACCTTCTCGATCGCGGGCGAGCCCTCGATCTCGACGGTGGTCGATGGCGTGGTCTACAGCCGCGCCGGCGAGGCGTTCAGCGATCTTATCGACATCGATCGCATCGAAGTGCTGCCCGGACCGCAGGGGACGCTGTTCGGCAAGAATGCGTCTGCGGGCGTCATCAACATCGTCACCAAGAAGCCCGGCGATCAGTTCGGCGGCTTCGTCGAAGGAAGCTATTTCACCGGCGGCGACGAATATCGTGCCCGTGCAGCGGTCGACATCCCGCTCGGCGAGAGCGTCAAGAGCCGCTTCACCGGCTTTTACGGCAATTGGGACGGCAATATCCGCAACATCGCCCATGGTGGGGAGCGGGTGAACGGCTATGATCACTGGGGCGTTCGCGGTATCGTGGTGGCTGATCCGTCGCCGGACCTCAGCCTCACGCTGATCGGCGACTATCGCAAGAGCAACGACGATTGCTGTGCCGAGGTGATCGGAACGCCCCCGGTCAGCGGCGCCTCGGCCGCGCTTCTGCCCGACATCAACGGGCGCGAATCCCGTACGATCAACCAGGATCTGATCACTTCGACCAAGGAGACCAGCTGGGGTCTTTCGCTCCAGGCCGACTGGACGCTGGGCCGGCACACGGTCACCTCGATCACTGCCTATCGGCGCTGGGACAATGAGGAAATCCGCGACGGCGACTGGCTGCCTGCCGCCTATGTCGGGCTGGGCCAGCTCCATGATACCGGCCCGCAGACCGGCAACACCTTCAGCCAGGAACTGCGGCTGACATCGCCGACGGGGCAGTTCTTCGAATATGTCGTCGGCGCCTTCTATTCTCGCGCCTTTTCGGAGCGCATCTTCCGCCGCGACGACATCGTCTGCACCGTGACGCCGGCGCCGGCGGCAACCGCGCTGGTGCCCTGCACCACGCCCGGCGCCACCGTTACCCGGCCGAGCGGCACCGCCGATTTCGGCTCGACCTTCAAGAACTATGCGCTGTTCGGCCAGGGCACGCTGAACTTCACGCAGACGCTGCGCGGCATCGTCGGGCTTCGCTACACGATCGACGACCTTAACGTCTTCCACCAGCGGGTGACCGCGCTTGCCGGTCCCGGCATCAATCCCAGCTTCGGACCGTTCGAGGACAGCACCAGCCATCAGAACGTCTCGGGCAAGGTGGGCCTGCAATATGACATCGTTCCGCAGGCTATGGTCTACGCCACCTATGCGCGCGGCTATAAGGGCCCGGCCTACAACGTCTTCTTCAACCTGACCGCGAGCGGCACCAACATCATCGCGCCAGAGACCGCCGACAGCTATGAGATCGGCCTGAAGAACAGCCTTTTCGATGGCAAGCTCGTGCTCAACCTCGCCGGCTGGTACGCCAAATATCACAACTATCAGGCAAACAATCCCGATCTCGTCGCCGGGGTGCTCGTCACGCGCTTCACCAATGCCGGTGACGTCTCGACGCGGGGGGCGCAGCTCGATCTGCTGTTCCGGCCGGTGCGCGATCTCTCGATCTCGAGCGGGCTTGCCTATACCGACGCGCATGTCGATCATTTCAAAGTCCCGGACAACGGCGTCGTCACGGGCGTGATCGCCGACGGCACGCGGCTGGGCGCCTCGATCCCGTGGAAGGGCTCGATCGCCGCCGACTATCGCCTGCGCACCGGCGGCGCGGTCGACTTCGGGCTCGGCGGGCAGGTGAGCACGCAATCGGCGCAGGCCGGCCAGTTCGACGCCAATCCCGTGATCCGGGCGCTGACCGAGATCCCGGCCTATACGCTGGTCAATCTGTCGGCCTCGCTGATCGACGCGAAAGACCGGTTTAAGGTTACCTTCCAGGTCAAGAACCTGCTCGACACCAGCTTCCCCGCATCGATCGTCAGCAGTGGACCCGGTGGCGCCTATCGGTACATCATCCCGCGCGAGGCCGATCGCTATGCCGGCGTGACCGCCCGACTGAACTTCTGACGACCGGGAGAATGACGGTGGAGCGAAGCGCCGGGCGCTGGGTGATCGTGGCGCTCGTGTTCTGCGCGGTGATGCTCAACTATGTCGATCGCCAGATCCTGGCTCTGCTCAAGCCGACGCTCGAAGTGCAGTTCGGCTGGTCGGACCAGGATTATGGCAACATGGCCTCGGCCTTCCAGTTCGCCGCGGCGGTCGCGTTCCTCGGCACGGGCTGGCTGATTGATCGCGTCGGACTGCGCTGGGGCTTTGCCCTGGGAGTCGCGGTGTGGAGCCTGGCCGGCATGGCGCACGCCTTCGCCACCACCGTCGCCGGTTTCGTCGGCGCCCGCGTCGTGCTGGGAGCCGCTGAATCGGTGGGTACACCCGCGGCGGTGAAGTCGGCCGCGACCTATTTCGCGCCCGAGGATCGCTCGATCGCGCTGGGCATCGGCAATACCGCGCCCAATATCGGCGCGATCATCACGCCGCTCGCGATTCCGGCGCTCGCCGTGGCGTTCGGATGGCAGGCAGCCTTCCTGGTTGCGGGCGGGCTAGGGCTGGTCTGGGTAGTGGCCTGGTTTTCGATCAAGGTGCCGCCGGTAATTGCCGATGCAGAAGGCCCCGCGCCGATCCGGTGGGTCGACCTGCTGCGCGATCGGCGAACCGCGGCAATCGCAATCGCGAAAGTCCTGTCCGACCAGGTTTGGTTCTTCATGCTGTCGTGGCTGCCGGACCTGTTTCACCGGCTGTTCGGGCTCGAGCAGGGTACCGTCGGCATACCAGTGGCCATCGTTTATACGCTGGCTGCGTGCGGAGCGTTGACCGGTGGCTGGTTGCCCACCCGTTTGATCGCGCGGGGCTGGAGCCTGGATCGTGCGCGGAAGGGGACGTTGTTGCTTTACGCCCTCCTTATCCTGCCAATTCCGATCGTGTTGTCGCTCGAAAGTCCCTGGGTCGCAGCGTTGGTGCTGGGAATGGGGCTGTTCGCGCATCAAGGCTTCTCGACCAACGTCTTCGCGCTCACCACCGACGTCATCCCGGCGCGCAGCGTCGGATCGACGATCGGCATTGCGGCCTTTTGCGGCAATATGGGCTCGATCGCGATGATCCAGCTCTCCGCCTGGTCGCTGGGGCATGGCTGGGGCTATGCGCCGATGCTGGTGATCTGTGCATTCAGCTACCTCGCCGCGCTAGGCTTCATCCAGCTGCTCATCCCGCGGATCGAACCGGCCCGGTAAATTCGCGCCGGATCAGCTCGAACGGGGTTTCGCGATGCTCGATGCGGAATTCCGCCGCGAGCAGCAGGTCGGCGGCGGCATAGCCGAGCGTGCGGACGGGCTGACGGATGGTGGTCAGCTGCGGCCAGACGAAGCGCGATATCGCATCGTCGCCAAATCCGGCGACCGAGAGGTCGCCGGGCACCGCCAGGCCCCGCCGATGCGCGACGCTCAACACCCCGGCCGCCATCTCGTCGTTCGATGCGAAGATCGCAGTCGGCGGCTGCGGAAGCGCGAAAAGCGCCTCGGCGGCGTCGGCGCCGGACGGAAAGTCGTAGCTGCCTTCGCGAACCAGCCGCGCGTCGAAAGGCACATCGGCTGCGTTCAGGGCGAGGCGATAGCCTTCGAGGCGCTGGGTGCTCGTCGCGTAGCTTGGATGGCCTGAAATGAACCCGATGCGGCGATGCCCCAGGGCGAGGAGATGACGAGTCATCGCCAGTGCGGCGCCGGGATTGTCGATGAAGACCGACGCCGTCAGCGCCAGTTCGGAACCTGGCGACACGCGAACGAACCGGACCTGGTGCCGTTCGAGCAGCGCAAGCACTTCGGGATAATCGGTGGCCGGTGGAGTAAGAATCAGGCCGTCGATTCCCGCGGCCGTCACCAGCGCCTCGATATCGTCGATCAGCCGCTCTGAATCATGATCATAAGGTTGAGCGATCATCCGGACGCCGTCTAGCAGGCAGCGGTCGCGGATGCCCGATTGCATCTCATAGACATAATAGGGGCTGGGGTTGTCGCAGGCGAGCGCGATCTGAAAGCTGCGATGGCCCGCCAGCGAACGCGCGGCAAGGTTAGGGCGATAGTTAAGCGTGGCCACGGCGGCATTGACGCGAGCCCGGGTGCTCTCCGCGACGCGGGCTTCATGGTTGAGGACGCGAGATACAGTCTTGATCGACACGCCCGCCAAACGGGACACGTCGCTGATGGTTGGACGCACGCAAGTTCCTCCGGCGGACCAGGATGCCTGCACAGGCGCTGCCCGTCAAAAGCCGCGATGGGGCCCGATGCAAGTGCTTCCGATCAATCCGACCCGACGCTGGCCATTTCCTCGAGAAGAGCGCGAATCCGTTCGAGGCGCTCGTCCGCATCCTCAATTCGCTCTGCGAGGATCAGGCGGCCGTTGCGGTCCTCCAGCGGAGTGCCGACGGTCGTGATCGTCGCGCCGGCACGGGGCGTCAATGCGACTGCCGCGGGACCGGCATCGATCCGCGCGATACCGATGTCTCGTGCCAGCATTCGCGCGCGCGCGACCGTCAGGAGCCGCCGGGCATCTTCGGGTGCGATCCCGAAGCGATCCTCGATCTCAAGTTCGAACGCGTCGAGCCGGGCTGCCTCGGTGATCCGCGCCAAGCGAGCATAGAGGTTGATCCGCGTATCGATCTCGGGGATCCATTTTTCCGGCAGCCGGCCAGCCACGCCCAAATGGAGTTCGGGCGACCAATAATCCACGGTCTCGCCGCGCGCCGTGCGCAACGCGGCGCTGAGCAAATGCTGGTAAAGATCGACGCCGATCAGCTTCATGTGGCCTGCCTGCGCATCGCCCAGCAGATCGCCGGCGCCGCGCATGTCGAGGTCGCGGGCGCTGATCGCAAAGCCGGCGCCGAGCCGGTCGAATGCCTGAAGCGTGCGAAGCCGCTTCAACGTGGCCTCGGCGATCGCCGCATCCGGATCGGTGAGCAGCAGGATCTGCCCGCGGCGGCTGCCGCGCCCCACGCGTCCGCGCAACTGATGCAGCTGGGACAGGCCGAAGCGCTCGGCGCGCCAGACGATCATCGTATTGGCGCGCGGCACATCGAGCCCCGCCTCGATGATGTTGGTAGCGAGCAGCACATCGCCGTCGCCGCGGGCAAAGGCCACCATCGCTTCGTCGATCTCGACTGCCGGCATCTTGCCATGGGCCTGGGCGATGCGCAGGTCCGGCACGAGCGCGGCGAGCCTCTCCGCCATGGGCGACATGTCTTCGATCCGCGAGACCACGACGAAACTCTGTCCGCCGCGGCTCTTTTCGCGCATCAAGGCCGTGCGGACCGTCGCGGGATCGAAGCCGTCGATGCTGGTCCGGATCGGCTGGCGGCGTGCCGGGGGCGTCGCGATCACCGAGACTTGCTGCAGGCCGACCAGGGCGGTCTGGAGCGTGCGCGGGATCGGCGTCGCGGTCAGGGTGAGAATGTGGCACGCGACCGAGAGCCCGCGCAGCTTGGCCTTGTCGGCAGCGCCGAAGCGCTGTTCCTCGTCGATCACCACCAGCGCCAGGTCGCGATAGTCCGCGCCGGCGACTGCCCCGGTGCCGATCACGACATGCACGGAGCCGTCGGCAAGTCCCGCCTTGACCGTCTTTCTCTCCGCTGGGCTCGATAGCCGCGAAAGCCCGGCAACAACGATATCGGTGCCTTCGAAGCGTTGTCGGAAACTGTCGAGATGCTGTCGGACGAGCACAGTGGTCGGTGCGGCGACGATCGCCTGCTTTCCGGCCAGCGCCGCCAGCGCAACCGCGCGCAGCGCGACTTCGGTCTTGCCATAGCCGACATCGCCGACCACGAGCCGGTCCATCGGTTTGCCGGATGCCAGTTCGTCGCGCACTGCGGCGATTGCGCGCGCCTGATCGGGCGTTTCGGTGAACGGAAAGCCCGAGGCGAAGCGCTCATATGCAGCAGCCTCGGGCTCCAACACCGGCGCCGAGCGCCCGTCGCGTTCGGCGGCGAGCTTGGTCAGCCCCCGCGCGCTGTCCGCGATGGCAAGGTCGATCGCGCCGCGGCGTTTTTCCCAGCTCGACCCATCCAGCTTGTCGAGCGTGACTGCGTCGGCCTCGGCACCGTATCGCCACAGCCTGTCGGCATCGCCGACCGGCATCAGCCGGCGCCCGCCGCCGGCATATTCCAGCACGATCGCGTCGCCAAGATCGTCGCCGTCGCCGGTCATCGGTTCGAGCCCGCCGACCGTGCCGATGCCGAACTGCTCGTGCACGACGACATCGCCTAGTCGGATCTCGCCGGTCTGGCCGCGCAGTGCGTCGACCCCGCCATGGGCCGTATCGCTGGTGAGGGCACGGCTTCCGAGGAGGTCGCTCGCCGCAACCACCAGCAGGCCCGGCGCAGTCCAGCCGCGATCGAGCGGCATCCCCAGCAACGCCGCAGTGCCCGGCGCGATGGCATCGAGGTCGCGCCACTGCGGCAGCGGCACGGGCGCCCTGCCTAATGCCTTGGCAACGCGGCCGCTGAGGAAGCGGATGTCGCGGGCAGCGCCGGCGACGACGACGCGTCCCCCTTCTGCAAATATGGTCGCCGCGGCCCGAGCGAATGCGCGCAGCGGCGCCTTGCCCTCGACGAACCTGGGGGCGTCGCCGGTGTTTGCCCCGAGATCGAGCATTCGTCGTCCCGAAACTGCGCGTTCCCATGCCGCCCGATCGACGACCGGCATCGTGCGTCCGGAGCCGGCCGGATCTCGCGCGAGCGCCACGAACCGGTCGCGACGTTTCTCCGCATCCGGGTCGGTCGCAATCGCGGCACTCGGAACATGGTCGAAAAGCGAGGTCCAGTCATCGCCGAGGGGCGGCTCGGACACCCGGCCGATCTCCAGTCGATCCAGCGCTTCGCTGCCGAGCTGGCTGGCGGGATCATAGGCGCGGAGTGCGACGATGCGGCCTTCTTCAAGTTCGATACGGGCAGGAAGGGAGGCGTCCGCCGGAAACAGGTCGATGACTTGCCCGCGCACGGCCATCTCGCCCGGCTCGTCCACGCGGTCGTCGGCGAAATAGCCGATTTCCTCCAATGTCACGGTAAAGCTCTCGACATCGAGTATGTCTCCGACGGCGATCGCGGGAGGTGCGGCGTCGAAACTTGCCGGGGGCGAAACCGGATGGGCCGCTGCCTCAGCGGTGGTGACAAATCCAATCGATCGCGTGCCATCGAGCGCTGCCTGCCGCGCACGTCGAAGCGCCGCGACCCGCCGTCCGACATTTGCCGGCGACGCGGGGGCAGAATCGCCGGGCAGGGCATCGCTCGAGGGGCAATGAATGACCTCGGCGTCCGGCGCGGCGCATTGCAGCGCGGCGGCAACCGCCTCGGCGCGCTGCTCGTCCGACGCGACGAAGATCACATCCCCGCTTTCGAGCATTTCGGCCAAGGCGGTCGCCACCACCCCGATCGGCACCGTCATGCGCTTCGGGGTCCGCACTATGGGCTCGCCCTGACCTTGAAGCTCGACGCGCATAATCCCCCTTCGTGCCGCAGAGGCGGCATTGCATCGCCAACTCTTGCCAGCAGGGGATCAAACAGAGCCCGAGGGGGATCGTTCCGACGGACGTGCGTTACGTAAGCAATTGAGCAGGCAGCCGAAAATTAGTGTTGATCTGGATTAGTTCGACTGGGCTGGCGGGTGGCGCCGCACCGTCAGCTTGCAGAGGGTCTGACGGGCTCTAAACCACCGCCCGTCTCGATATGGATGACCGAGACGCAGTGCGTTTCTGCCCAGGCCAGCCCGGCAGCCTCAGCGGCTTCGTAGGTTGGATAGGGCTCGCTCCCTACGAGCGCCACGGACTCCAGGTTTTCGCCATCGCCGCAGCCCATCAGCGCAGAAGCAACCAGCGAAAACTTGCCGTCGGGCATCTCGTTGATCTTGATGCAGTCCGTGTCCTCGCTCGCCATGACATTTGGCGGCAGCCTTATGATCTCCACAGGCGATCTCCCTTCGACTGCTCGAACGGACGACCGCTGCATTCGATGCGCCCGACAGGAATATTCGACGCGGGCGCATCAAAGCAATCTCGTCAACGGCCCTTGCCGCGGCGGCTGGTTCCCCTGGTCATCAGATCCGGTTTTTTCGGCGGCTTCCAGCCCGGTGGCGGCGTCACACGTTGCTGGCTGGTGCCGATCCCCATCGCGCCGGGCTGCTGACGCGCCAATCCCGACGTGTCGACCTGATCGACGTCCTCGCGCGACGCGCCACCCCGCATCAAGTTGATCCGGTCCCGCAGCCGGCGTGCCTCCTCGAAGTCCATTGCCTCGGCGGCGGCTTCCATGCGCTTGTGCAAGTCGGATATCGTTTCGGCCATCCGCCGATAACGCACCTGCTCCGTGCAAGGCTCCGCGCGGGGCGGAGATGGCAGCATCCGCATCCGCCGTTCCAGGGATACTGCCTTCGCCGGCTTAGCGCTGGTGCGCGATATCCGGAGAGCTGCGGCGGCCAGCGTTGTCGAAGCGGGTCGTTCCCGTCAGCGCGATCAGGAACGCCTCGATGTCTCGCTTGTCCTGTTCCGAAAGGTGAAGCGCGCTCAGGCGCGCATCGCGCCCCGGCCCATCCCCGCCACCGCGATCGAAATAGTCGATGACGCCGCGCAACGTCGCGATGCTGCCGTCGTGCATATAAGGGGCCGTCTGCGCGACATCGCGCAGCGTCGGCGTGCGAAAGCTGCCTGTCCGCGCATTCGCGCTGATCGCGCCGGCGCCGGCGTCGTGATACTGCGATGTGGCAGCATCCCAGCCCAAGCCAGTGTTATGGGTCTGGAAATCGGTGAAAAAGGGCGAGGTTTTGGAGTAGCTGTGGCAACTCGCGCAGCCCCCGCGCCCGTCGAACAAGGCAAAGCCACGCCACGCCGAACGGGACATCGCTTCGCGCTCGCCGGCCATCGCCCGATCGAACGGGGAATCTCCCGAAACCAAGGTTCGCATGAAGGCAGCCAGGGCGCGCTCGATTTCCTCGAAGCGGATCGGCCCGGCGCCAAAGGCGGCTGCGAATTGCGCCTGATAGCGGGGCGACCGGCTAACTCTGGCAACAACGCCATCGAGATCGTGCGCGCCCATCTCGTCGTCGCTGCTCATCGGATATTTCACGAAGTTGTCGAGCGAGGATGCGTACCCGTCCCAGCGCAAAGTCGGTCGAAACGCGACGTTGAGCAGCGAAATCGTGTTGCGCCGGGTCGAACGCCGTCGCGTGCCCGCACTCCCGCTCTTCCGGTCCGAGAAGCCGTGGGAAGGGTCGTGGCAGCTAGCGCAAGAAAGCGAGCCGGTGTCCGAAAGCCCCTTGTCGAAGAAGAGACGGCGACCGAGCTCGGTCACTCCAGGGGACGCGGTGTAGCGCGAGGGTTGCGGCACAGACGGAGGCAACCCTAGGGCGCTCGGTGGCGACCAGCGTGGCGGCAGGGCGAACGCGTGACGTCCGCCGTCGATCCCGTCGATCCTGCCACTGGAATCCACCGCGGCGGAGGCCATGCAGGATGGGGTGTTGTCGCATTTGCCGGCGATGAGCAGCGCGACGCGATTTGCCCGCGCTGCCCGTGCAAACCTTTCGACCTGCGCCGGGGTAACCGGCCCGCCCGTTAGCAACACGAGCCTTGCACCGCGATCTCCGAGGAGAGGAATCGCCAGCTCCGCATCGCCGATGGCGGCAACCCCCAGCCGGACGCCGTCGACGTCGACGGTATCGAACGGATTGGGAAAATCGCTGCGCGTGAACGTGACGCCTGCCATCGGCAAGGCTGGCGTGCCTGCGTCGCGGTCCGCCAGAATACGCCCGTCTGGGGCAACCATGGTCAGAGCCAGCGTGCGACCGATGCGGCCCGCCTGATCTCGCCGGCCGATTATGGGTGCTGCCACGATCAGCCCGGTCTTTTGCGCGAACGCGAGCAACTGCTCTCGGCCTGAGTCCGAGAGCGGCGCGCTCAGCAGAAGGATGCTGCTCGACCCGGGGTACGGCGCGGCTGCACCCTGTTCGGCGTCCTCCATTGTCGAGGCTACCGAGCCCCAGAGCGTCCGCGCATTTTCATCGGCTCTGGACATTGTTTCGACGCCCGTGGCCGCCAACGCCGCGAAGGCAGCAAGGACCGTCAGCTTGAGCGCGCGGCTGGTCCAGATCACTGGCTGGCGAGCTTTTTCTCGCGCATGGCCAGGCTCCAATATTCAACTCGCTGCTGCGAGATCGGCAGGACGGCCTTATGCCCGTCCGCCGAACGGCTGAACCAAGACGCGCCCGGCAACTCGAAAAACTTCACGGGCTTGCTGCCGACCAGCTGGCGCACGAGATAGGTTGCGCCGAGACACAGATCGCTCTCGATCCACCATATCGTGCCATCGGCATCGAGTTGTGGAAAACGACGCTCGACCGAATCCGGTGCGACCAGGATCCGGGCCTCACCGCCCGTCGCCGGGATGGCGAACAGCCCCCACGTCCAACTGCCTCCGCGGGTAGACATGAACACTAGCGATTTGCCGTCTGCCGACCAACTGGGGCCTTCGTCATACCAAGTGTCGCTGGTCAGGTTGCGGAGGGTGCCCGTGGCGATGTCGGCGACGAAGAGATCGGATTCATAGGGCGCTGTGGTAGCGGCGAAGGCAAGTTGCCGGCCGTCGGGCGACCAGGCGGCCGGCGCGTTCAACTGCCAATCGGTGCTGGTGCCGCGATGGAGGACGCGCAGGTCGCCGCCGTCGGCGCGGACCGTCGCCTGCGCCCAATGCGCGCCGTCGCGCAGGCTGATCGCGATGCGCGCACCATCGGGCGACCAGGCCGGATTGCACGCCTCGCGCTGGAGCGGCAGCGCCCAGTCCTTTTCGGTTTCGAGCGAGCGGATGCGCACCGACCAATGCTCGTCGTCCTTACGGCAATAAGCGACCTGCCGGCCGTCGGGTGAGAGCGCCGCAAAGCCCGAAAGCTGGCCCTGGACCGTCAGGTCCCGCCATTTGCCGCTGGGGAGGTCAAGTAGTCGGAGGCCGGTGCCCTCGCTGATTTGGCGATGATAGACGAGTTCGCGCCCATCCTTGACGAATTGGGGCCAACTGCCGGCAAAGGAAGGGCTGGGCAACGGATCACCCTTGCTACCACCCGGCAGGAAGCGAATTGTGTCGCCTTCGTCGCCGATCACGGTGGTCGCGATCCATCCATCTGGCGCGGCATCGGGCTTGTAGAACCACCAGCCGCCATTGGTGAGCTGCTGCGTCGCGCGCGTCTTCAGATCGATTTCGACGAGGTTGCCTGCATTGCCTTCATAGACATGGCAGATCAGCTTGCTTGCGCCCTTGAAATGGCAGGCTCCGACATGGCCCGCATCGCTGAGCACGGGCTTGGGGCGGGCCAGTGCGCCTGGCGGGGCGGCGAAATCCAGCGTGTAGAAATTGCGCGCCTTCCACGGCCCGCCGGTGAATACCAGCTGGCGCCCGTCGTTAGACCAGGCGGGATATTCCTCTTCGACGCTGTCATCGGTCAGGCGAAATTCGCGTCCGCTGGCGACCTCGACTGCCCAGACATCGGTCTGTTCGCTGCGGTCGGAAATGAAGGCAACGAAGCGCCCATCCGGCGAAACCGCGGGTTCGCGATCGTTGCTTCCGACCTTGGTCAGCTGGCGCCAATTGGCGGCCTTGCGGTCGAACAGCCAGATCGCCGCTTGCTTGTGGAGCCGCGTGGAGGAGGCGGCGATGAAGCGTCCGTCGGCCGATGCCGATCCGTCGCCAGCGCCGTTCGCATCGCTGGCGATCAGCACCGGTTTGGCGTCGGCAACCGGCTGCGCGCTTGCAGGTGCTGCCATCCAGGACACAGACAAGGCGGCAAGCAACGGACCCGCGCGTCTCAGCCCATTGCAGCGCGCGCGGCGCAACGCGTCACTCGGCATAGACAGGCGCTGAGGTCGCAAGGATCTGGCGCGCCGACCAGCGCCGCTGCCACTCCACCAGCGTCAGGAAAATGCCCCGCACCCCGGTAACGATGACCAGTGCGAAGAACAGTCCGAAGACGATATGCGCCATCATCAGCAACCCGTAGGTAAACGCGACTGCTGCGCCAAAGAAGCGTTGGTTGCGCGCGCTTTCGGGCGTCGTGGCCGGATCGGTCACCATGTAGAAGGTGAACAGCACGAAGGCGAAGCCCGTCATCGGCGCCAGGCCCGCGGCGAGCGGGGTCCCGAAGATCGCAGCGCGGATCGCCGCCTGCGCCGCGAAGCCGGCGAGCCAGGCACCGATCAGGGGCAGGCGCCGCGTGAGCTTGATATTGATCATCGAGCCGGTCGTGACGATCACCAGCGGCAACAGCCAGTCGATCGCGCCAGTGATGTTCTCGGCGAACTGATAAGGGGCCGAGATGCCGATCGTCGGGAACAGCACGAGCGTGAGCGCGATGCCGAAATTGGACGGGTTGAGGAAGTGCCGGCTAGCGCCGTTGGGACCGACCGGCATGCGGAACAGATATTTGGACGCCACCGCGGCGCTTGCTGCGAAGGCGACCGCCCACAACTGCTCGGCGGCATAAAGCAGCATCGACACTGCCAGCCCCGTGATGTGCGCCGAGAGCATGAACATCACGAGGCCCTTGAAGCCGCCGCCGAGGAATCGCGGTGTGCGGCCGAGCGAGCGGGCCATCGCCACTTCGCCGGCGACTTCGGTCGAATAGGCCGCGGCGAGCGCGACGAAGGGCGTGATCCAGCTTGCCTCGAACCCCAGCCACAAATGGCCGAGGATGTTGAGCACGGTGATCGCCGTCGCGAAGCGCATGAGCGCCTTTTCGCGTCGCGCTATAACGCCGATCGCGGGCGCTACGTCGATCGGCGGGGCGATCTTTTCAGGCGCGTTCATGCGGTCCTCCTGCTGCCGAGAATGATCCGATGTTTGCCGGGAGCAAGGGTGCTACGCGCCCGGTGGCGTCCCGCGGGATCGCGCCATTCGACTTCGACGGTGACCGGTAGCGCCCAGGCGCCGAGCCCGAACTGGACGGTCGGTGCAGACTTGCCGCTATGCCCGTTGCCGCCGTCGACAAAGCCGATCATCGGGGGCTGCCCATCCCGCAGGATGCGAACCAGCGCGCCGATCGCGGGGCGCGAGGAGCCGTTCGCATTGGGCAGGCGCAAATCGAGCGCGATATATTTGTTCGCCGACTTGGTGGTGTTGACCATCAGTTCCGACTGGCCCCACTGCCGGGCGAGAGCGATGTCGGGCAGGCCGTCGTCATTGACATCGGCGATTGCAACGCCCCGGGTGACGCCGGTGCGGCCAAAGCCGGCACTGGAACCCACATCGTGGAACACGCCGCGATCGTCCTGGGCATAGAGTCGGTTGCGCTGATGCCCCGAAAGATCGGCGTCGCCCGAGAAGCGGCCCCAGACCCCGGGATGGGCGAGCAGATCGTCATTGGCGATGGCGAGTTCCTGGAGTTCGGGCCAATGATCGTGCTTGCCTGAAAGGAAGCCGAGCGCCTGGACGATCTCGGGCTTGCCGTCATTGTCCAGATCGGCCGCCTTGATATCCCAGCCCCAGCCGCTGCGCGCGATGCCCCGGGCGCCGCTCACATCGGTGAAATCGGCATATCCCTTTTTCAACTGATCGGTCCTGCCGCCGTTGATGAAGAGATAGTGGCTTTCGAACAGCGCATATTCCTGGGCGATGTTGCTGACCGCGAGATCGAGACGGCCATCGCCATTCAGATCGGCGAATTCGGCGCCCATGCCCTTGAACGAATCCCGGCCCAGCGTGCGCGAGCGCGGCGTCATCAGATCGCGCGAGCCCTTTGCCAGCCGGAACTGCGGATCGCCCGGGCGCGACAGATTGACCAGCATCCGGTCAGGACCGAAATCATTGGCGACATAGATTTCGGGAAGCAGATCGCCATCGAGATCGGCCGCGGCCAAAGCGAGCGTCCAGCCATTGCCCATCTCGCGATCGAACGCCGCGCTGTGATCGACGAAGCCGGACGGGACGGCGCCGCTGCGGTCAGAGAGGAACAGCTTGTTGGCACCGGCATTGAACGCGCGCGACATCGAATGCTGCATCACGCCGCCGCTGGTTGCCGAGGCATCCAGCACGCGCGCGTCGTTGGGGAAATAGTTTCCAAACACCAGGTCGACATGCCCGTCGCCATCGACGTCCGTCTGGATCGCGGCATTGGTGTACCAGGCCTCGTGCGCGGCGAGCAGCGACACGGGGCGGAAGTCCGCCTGCGCCATCGAGCCCGGCTTGGCATAGAAGATCACCGGCGGGCGGCCCCAATAATAGACCAGCAGATCGGTGGTGCCGTCTTCGTCGAAATCGCCCGGCAGGCAGCCCATCGGTGCGACCGTGCCGGCCGGATAGTCCGCGACCTGCGGCGCCAGACGGAAGGCCGGGTAGCGAGTCGAACCGGGCTCTGCCGGCTGGACGCGCACGCTGTCGTCGCGCGTCTCGACGAGGCAGATGTCGTTGGTCTTGCCGTCGCCATCGATATCTCCGACGGCGACTCCCGCGCCGACCGCCGAGATCCAGCCGCGAATGGCCTCGTAGCGCGGATTGACCGGCCGAACGTTGCGATCCGCCGGGGTCTCAGCTGCGGCGAGCGGCAGTTCGGCGAAGCGCAGGTTGGTCGGCGCGGTCGCCGGATAGCCGGTGGTCGCCTTCGCAAAGCCGAACAGCACGAGGGCGATCGCCGCGGGCAGGACGCGCCAGGCATAGGTCGAGAGCATCACAAGCTCCTCTCTTCGATGAAGTCGGCGATCCTTGAGCGCCACAGCCGATATTGGTCGAGCGCAGGCAGCTTCGCCGCACGCGCCACCGCTTCTGCTTCGGCGACCAGCGCGACGATGACGGGCCAGGCGAGGCCGGTAATCCGTTCGGCGGCGGTAACGCTTGCCGCGGGCGGCGTGCCGGCGCGGGCGTGGGCGGTGACGGCGAAGGCCGCACCTTGCTTCAGCCAGCGGCGCGGGGCGCCGGGCGCCAGATCGTCGAGTGCCTCCAGCGGGACGCCGCCGGCATAGGTCGCAGCAAGGCCGACGCCGGCCCAGAGATCGTCGGCGCGATCGGCCGGCAGCGCGGCGATGGTCGCGGCGATCCGATGCGTATCGGCGCCGCAGGAGAACCACAAGGAGCGCCCGACACCCTGGTCATACACCGCCGAAGCGGCACCGCGGACGGCGCGCCAGCCGGCCGCCACTCGCGCGGCATGGAAATAGCCATCGTGGAAACCGCGACCGTCGAGCGCGAGGGGCGCGAGCAGCGTGTCGAGCGGGCGCAGAAACCGGGATCGGACAAAGGGCACGCGGGCCACGGCCCAGCCGACGCCGACATGCATGAGATGAGGATAGCGATCGCCGAGCTGATCGAGCAGGGCGGGCAGGCGATTGTGCCAGGGCGGCATCAGGCTCGCAATCGCGATGCCCATCGCCGCACCTTCGGCGAAGAAGCCGCGGAGATGCGCCGGGTGGGCAGCCAGGCCGGCTTCGATGGCGTCCATCGATGCCGTGAGGGCAAGATTATAGCCATCGACGAAGGTGCCGCCGGCAGCCTCGAGCACGGGTTGCGCGGGCGATGCGGGAAAACCGCGCTTTGCGAAACGCGCCTCCTCCGGCGGGATGCCGAACAATGTGTGTAAAAGGCTGCGCTGTCGGGGCATGCCGCCCCCGACGGGGTTCGTCGCCACCGCTTCGGCTTCGCTCATCGCACTTCTCCCCCTGGGCACCGCCCAAGACTTAAGATTTAGCGACCCTAAAGTGATCGGCAAGCTGCGTTGCCGGGCTTACCGTGGCTCAGGTGCTCTGCAGCACCGCTACCGGTGGTGTAAGATCGGCATAGCCGCGCTGCGACAGATATCGCCCGCTCATCTTCCATTGTTCGGGGCTGCCGTGGATACCGTGGCCATGGACGAAGCGGTTCATGAAATTGAACATCGCAGTGACCAGGATCAGATCGTGCAAGGCGCGCTCGTCCCAGCCCGCCTCGCGCACGGCATCGGCATCTTCGCCCTGCATATTGTTGTGGTCGAGCGTCAGCTTGCGCGCGTAGCGCAGCAGCGGGCGCAGCCGCTCGGGTGCCGCCTCGACCTCGGGATCCGCCACGAGCGCCGCGATCACATCGCCCGAGACATCGAATTGCATCGCCGTCTCGCGGTGCGTCTCATAACAATATCGGCAATTGTTGAGGCCCGAGACATAGGCGGCGATCAGTTCGCGCTCTGCCACGCTCAACGGTGAATCGCCCCGCAGCAGTTGCTGGTGATAGCCGCTCAACAACCTTCCTGCTTGTTCGTTAAGAAACAGGGCCTGCCGGACGCCATCCGATTCCGCTAAACTATTAAACAACATTGCAACTGCCTCCCCCACGGATTGCAAGCTCAGCTCAGCAAATCTACTTCGTCGCATGTGTGCTCAGCGCAACGAAGACAGTCGAACGCTCGACCCCAGGGCGATTCGACCATCGATCTACAAATCTGGGAGAAAACTACGCCGTTTCAATTCTACTATCAACGCACTTCGCCAGCTTTATCGAATTGCGCAGCGTGGCTTGCACGCGAAATAAAGCGGCAGGATAATAAATGTCGAGAATCGGACCGGTTTTGATGTTGGCGGATAAAATTTTCGGTTGAATGTGGCTGCCGCGCGGTCCTGGGGTGAAGCTGCAGGGCGCGCGATATTGACACTATAAGCGGAGGAGCAAGAATTTGAGGAGCGCCGATGCCCGGTAAAACGCGCGTTACCGATGTGATCATCTCTTGCTACGCGATGTCTGGCATCCGCGATTATCGCGAAACGGAGGACGCGATCTACTTTGGCGTCCCCGAACCGCTCATCGATCCACAGTCGATGGCCTTCCGTTCACACGCCGGGGTGTTGAACGACATGGCAGTGAGCCATCGGCTGTCGCTTGCCGTTGGTCGCCACAAGTTCGGGATGCCTGAGGATTCGGCGTTCGCGATACGGCGGATCGAGGCAAGCGCTGGCCGCCACGGCACAGCCATGGCCCGCGAAATCGAGTTGCATTTCGAAGTCACCGCCAAGCGCTATGGCGCGGTCACCGGCCTCAAGACGGTGTTGTTAATTGGAGGTGCGACGGGGCGCGCGGTAACCACCACATTCGACGTGATCCCTTCGGCCCTTGCGACCTTCGTGCGACGCGAACGCAAGTTCCTGGATTTCGCCGAGGTGGCGATGGGCGGGACCGAGCCGCAGCTTTCGATCATCGCCGAAGGGCGGTTTCGCTATCATCCTTCGGAGGGCGACAGAGTCTCCGATGGCCGCCGGGTGGATCATGTGCCGGCGCTGACGCTGATCGATATCGCAATGTCGGTTGCCGAAAACGGGAGTCCCGGCACGGCTGGTCCAAGCCTTTGGGCGGAGTTCTTCAGCTATACCGATCCGCGCATATCTTTCGATATCCTGACGGAAGCCGGTTCGATGATCTTCGTGCAGAACGATAAGCGGGTGGCAATAGTCGGCAAGGACGAGTCGGGCCGGCGCAACTCGCCAGGCTGACGGGGGCATGGCCGATCGCGCGATCGTAACTAGGCAAATGCCGCTTCGGCGCTTCAACTTCTTCGAGATTGCTCGATTCGAACAGTTTTTGCCGAGCATAGGCAAAGAATGGAGAAGGTGACGGCGCAGTGCGGACTTTCATTCTGCCGGGCATCTCAGCAATCCGGGAGAGGAATTCGCCGGATGATCTCGCAATAACCTTGCTCATCTACACGCATCCAAAACAGTGATGGGGAAGAGCAATGAAAAACTACAGGTTGCTCGCTGGAGTTGTTATCTGCGGTTTTGCCTTGCAGAGCCCAGCATATGCTCAGCAGGCGCTAAGCGCTGCTCAAGTCGACGCGATCGTGAAGCCGACGCTCAAGACCTGCGATGCGATAAGCGGCGCCGCCACGACCGCCAAGGTGGAAAGCTCGAAGCTCAACACCGCGCGCATCCTCCCCGTCGCCAATCGCAAGTCCGTGGCCGCGGCCCGGATCGCGAAGACGCTGAACGGCGTTTGGCGTGGCGAAGTGGTCGGCGACACCGGCGACGTTCATGTCGATTATTTCTGGATCATCGACACCAAGGCCAATGAGGCGCTGATCATTGCGCAGCGCAGCGGCAAAGAGACGCTCGATGCGCCGACCTTGCCTGCGAACGCGCCGAAGCTGACCTATCTGATGTGCGCGCATGACGGATACTCCCCGGGCAGCAACACGCCACAGATCCACCAGTTCGTCCGGGTCTCCACCAGCACTGCGAACGCTGCCGAGATCGTGGAAAAGGCTACCGGGCAGAAGTCCGTCATGGCCAAGCCGAGCCTGGGAGATCTGTGGCGCGGTCTGATTTCGTCGGGATATTTCGATAGCCTTCCCTACGTCGCCTACGCAGGCGGCTATTTCAAGCCGATCCAGATCGCCTCGGTGCCCAGTCTTACCAAGGGCGCGGCGCCCCAGGTCTCGATGCGCTGGGACGCGGAATATCGCGGCGGCGGATCGACCAAGCTGAAATATACCACCGGCGTGCCGATGACCGGCAGCGAGCAGGTCCAGTTTGTTGGCGCTGCCGCGACCACCGGTGACTATCTCGTGTCTTCGCCGGGCAATGGCAATTTGTGGAAAGTCGAAGTCGTCGCCGGCGGGGATTATGATCTTGCCTTCGATCAGGTTTCGCTGGGGCCGCTCGAGCAGTGAAGCCGCGCGATCGGGAACGACGGCAGCAATAATGTAAATGCATGGCACGGGCTTGGGTGGTATTTCCACTCATCCCGTGCTTTCGTCTGTCCAGCGATCTTGCATACACTGCAGTTCGGCTGCGCGGCATTAGACATCTCACTGGCGTCAACAGAAGAGGATCGGCAATGGGAAGCATTGGCAACAAAATCGGCGAAATCGCTTGGATCGACTTGACGGTTCCCAACGCTAAGGGCGTGCGGGAATTCTACGAGTTCGTCACCGGTTGGGACTCGAGCGAGTTCGAAATGGGCGATTATAGCGATTACGTCGTGGCAAGCCCGGAGAGCAAGGAAACCGTGGCAGGCATCGTCCATGCCAAGGGCGAAAATGCCGATCTGCCGCCCTATTGGATCATCTACATCAAGGTGAAGAGCCTTGAGGAAAGCCTGGAGGCGGCGAAGCGCCAGGGCGGAACGCTGCTGGCCGGGCCAAAGAGCTTTGGGGAGGCGCGCTTCTGCATTCTCAAGGATCCGGCGGGCGCAGTGTTCGGCATTATCGAAGGCGATGCCGGCGGCGAAGAGGAATGAAGCGTGCGCCGCGGTGGAGCCTAGCGTTCCCCGCGGCGCCCGCCGTTCGATCTGCGCCTGAAGGGCAGCATTGTAATTTCCATGCCCGCTACCCGAGGCGCATTTCGTCGGTGCACCTCAATTCGGCTCGCATCGGCGCCAATCTATCCTCGTGTGATCCGTCAGGCCGGAAGTCGCGGATCGGATCGTCGAGAAAAATGCGAGCGGATTTAGGCACTTGTTGGAACGGTGACTGTGCGGATCCGCGCGTGACCCTAGAGATGTCGAAATCTGGACCGTTACGTGTTGTAATCGCAGCCTGGGCGTGTCACCATCCGGCTACAGTATAAGTGATTAGATAATTGCTCATGGTCGCGCTCGAGGGTGCAATTCAAAACTGCAGCGCGCGCGAAGTATAGAATTACTAATACATGATCTGGGTTGGCTGATCGCGAGATCGGCGGGCTCGGCGTTAGTCGACATCCTTCAGCTCCGCATTGGGTCGCATCGGAGCGCATTCGCCGAAAACAAAAGGCCGTATTTCGGCCCGACGTTTGTCATCGATGTTCCAACCCTAGCAAGGGGCGACCGCATGAAAGCCGCAGCCGCGTCACCGAACCACCCGCACCGGGAGTCGACGATCGTGGTCTATCGCCGGGCCGTCGCACGGGTCATTGCGCATCTGACGGCGAACCTGGGTGAGGACCATACGCTCAACGACATGGCCGATGTGGCGATGCTGAGCGCGTTCCACTTCAATCGGATTTTCCGCGAGATCACCGGGGTCTCGCCGGTCCGCTATCTCTATGCGCTTCGGATCGCGGAGGCCAAGCGCCTGATCCTGACGACGCGGCTCAAGGTAATCGATATCTGCTACGCAGTCGGCTACAACAGCCTGGGCAGTTTCAACAATCGCTTCGTCTCGCTGGTCGGCTATTCGCCACGGCGGATCCGCGCCCTCGCGTCGCGGGTCGATCCAGTGGAACTGCGCCGCCTGATCGAACTGCGCGCCGGCCCCGGGGGGCTGCTGCGGCGCGACCCCTGCTCGATCTGGGGAAAGATCGAAGCGCCGGCCGAGTTCTCCGGAGTGTCGATGATGGCGCTGTTCCCAGGGCCATCCTCGAACGCCTTTCCGATCGCCTGCGTCCTTTCCGAACATGGCTGCTATGCGCTCCCGCCGGTCGCGCAGGCCGGCAATTTCTACGTCATGGCGGTCGGGTTCACTTGGCACGAGCAGATGGCCGATTTCCTGCTCCAGCCCGATTGCCTGCGGACGAAGATGCTGCCGATCTGCATCTCGCCCAGCGGGTTGAGCAGCCCGATCGACTTCCATTTGGAGCCCAGCCAACCGGTGGACGCGCCGATCCCGCCCTCGCTGGCGTTTCAGCTGGTCGAGCAGTTCGTCGGGCTGCCCGAGGAGCCGCCCGAGGATGATATCGGGCCGTCGCAATTCTTTACCGGCCAAGGCATCGTCGCGGCGAACGCGGTACCGGCGATCTGAATATCGGGGGAACGGATGGGTGTGCTCCGGAAGACGTCGCCATGCGTTGCCGCTCTGGCCGCCGCTTCAGCCTGGCTGTGGGTGGTGCAGTTGGCGGAGGCACAGCAAGGCCCAAGCGTGCCCGCGGGAGGGCAATCTTGCGCAGGCGATCTGCGCGCGGCCGCGGTCGTTCCCGCGGACGCCAAGGTGGCGGATCTGGCGCGGTTGCTGCACGGGACCTGGGTGCGGCGGCTGACGATGGGTGGCGCGCCGATCGAGACCAACTCATTCTTCTACTTCGATTTTCCGAACCCCGAAACGGGCGTCGGCCACGCCTTGATGATCGATCATATCTATCAGGGGTGGGACTCCATCAGCTCGGTCCCAGGATCGCGTCCCGCAGCCAAGTCGGGTGGCTCAGCAGCCGAAGGCGAGGCGCCGGCGACGACAGGGGCCTATTGGTCGGTCTCGATCCGGCCGGCGCCAGCGGACGCGGCCAGCCAGGGCCATGCAGGGCTCACATTGGCGCTGGATGGCGACTATCGCGGCACCGGCGAGGAATATCCCCGGAGCGGCTTCCGCTTCACCGAGACCGGCACGCTGTATCGCGATGGCGCCGGCTATGCCACGCTGCATCCGTGGCGGGCGCCGCCGATGGCGGTGGGCGAGGCGCAGGGACCAAGCGGAGCCGACCGGTTCACGCCGGTGGACGCGGTGCGCGTTTCCCCCGGCGGCAAGGCGGGTACGCCTCCGACCCTGACCTACACTCTCTGCCAGGACGGCATCGTCGATCGCTATTACAAGATCAGCGATGCCGCGCCGACGGTGAAGGGCAGGCCGCTGAAGCTAGCCTGGGAAGCGGCGCTAGCTTCCGGCGCATTTGACACCGCGCCACCGCGCTGAAGCGGTTTGGCGTGCTGGATCGCAAAAATAGCTGTTGATCGACGGCGCGTAATATGAAGTTATGTCATGCGTTGTTTCCGAACAGGCTGCGACGGGGCGATGTTCCGATCGTGACCTGTAACTATAGATTTCGATGACGAAATAATGACTAAGCGCTCGGCGCGGGAGGTCGACTCCGCCGGGATTTGATATTCCGGGCTCCCAGGGGTTCGGGGTTCAATCATCAAGGGCGGGGGCCTGGCGTGTTCGATCTGGATCCTTTCGCACCCATTGCTGCAGCCAGCATTCTGGCGCCTTTCCGCACGCGATGCTTCCTCCGAAACGGCGATGCAGTAGGCGTGCCTGAACAGCTTGCGGTGCCTGTTTCCAGGGGAGTCGCGTCATGAGCCATTCGATCCTTGCCGGCGACCGACGCTTTGGGCCGCTGGCCTTTTGGGGCGGCGTGCTCGCCGTCGCGCTGGGCGTCGCCGCGCACCTTCCCGGTGCCGTCGATGCCGCGCATCACGGCGGCGTACCGATGTGCAGCGCCGGCGCGATGGACGGGATCTTCGGCGCGCCGATGGACGTGATGATGCTGATCGGCATGGCGCTGATCGTCGGCGGCACGATCGCGGCAGGCTATGGACTCCTTCCCAAGGCGAGCGGCCAGGCCGCCCGACCCGCGAAGCGCGTTATATCGAGCTTCCAGGGCAACATGACGCGCGCGCACTGGGAGCTGGCCCTGGTCCTGATTATCGCGGTGATCATCGATGTCATGAAACCCGCGACCTTGGGCTTTGTGATGCCGGGCATGGCGCGCGAATATGGGCTCAGCCGGCCGCAGGTGGCGTTGCTGCCCTTCGTTGCGCTGACCGGCACGGCAGTCGGTTCCTGCATCTGGGGGCTGCTGGCGGATCGCTTCGGCCGGCGGGCCACGATCCTGCTCGCCGCGATCCTGTTCGTCGGCACGTCGATCTGTGGCGCGATGCCCAGCTTCGGCTGGAACCTCGTCATGTGCTTCCTGATGGGGCTGCCGGCGGGCGGCATGCTGCCCATCGCCTTCACGCTGCTCTCCGAAGTCGCGCCGGCGCGGCATCGCGGCTGGTTGCTGGTCATGCTGGGTGGCCTTGCGCTGGCCGGGGGCTATCTCGCGGCGAGCGGCGCCGCGACGGTGCTCGAGCCGATCTATGGCTGGCGGGTGCTGTGGCTGCTCGGTTTGCCGACCGGGCTCGCGCTGATCGCGCTGAACACGCGCATCCCGGAGTTGCCGAGCTTTCTGCTGCTCCATGGCCGGACCGACGAGTTCAACCGCGTCATGGCCCGCTTTAACCTCACGCCCGCGCGCGATGCCGATGCGCCGTCCCTCTCGGCGGAGTTCGACCGCCCTTCGGGCAAGCCTCGTGTGTTCGGGCCGCCGATGCTCAACATGTCGATCGCGCTGAACCTGATGGCGGTGATCTGGGGGCTGGTCAATTTCGGCCTGCTGCTGTGGATGCCGACCGAGTTGCAGGCGCGCGGATTGGGTATGGCCGAGGCCAATGCGCTTTTGGCCAAGTCCTCGCTCTATGCCCTGCCGATCTCGGTGGTGGCGGCGGCGCTGTACCAATGGTGGGGTGGCAAGCGGCTGCTGGTGCTGCTCGCGCTCGTCACGGCGCTGGGCCTCTGCCTGCTCGGCGCGTGGGATCAGGCCGGATCGTGGATCGGCGCCAGCCCCATCCAGCTGATCGCGCTGGTGATGATCGGCAGCAACGGGATGATCGCGGTGATGCTGCCCTATTGCGCAGAGAGCTACCCTTCGGTGATCCGTGGCCAAGCGACCGGCTTCGTCGCTGGCGCCAGCAAGTTCGGCGGGATTGGCGCGCAGATTGCCACACTCGCCGGCGCAGTCCCTGCGGTGGCGGCGGCGGCGCTGGTCCTCGCCGTGCCGATGGCCTTTTCGGCGCTGCTCGTTGCGCGTTATGGCCGCAGGACCGACGCTGGGGAAGGGCCGCGTACGGCGTTCCCGGGCGGTGGCCTCGACGCCGCGATAGGAGAAGCCCGTGCAGCCTGACCTCGGCACCGACAAGAACCGCGAAATCTATGACCATGCCGATGACGCGATCTGGCAGCGCGCGGTGTATCAGCCGGTGCATGACGGCTGGCACTTCGCCAATATCGGCGGACGCCGGTTTCTCGATCTGATCGCCGCCAATTCGCGGCTGGGCCCGGGGAGCCATGTGCTGGACCTGTGCTGCGGCTCGGGGGCGGCGGCCTGTTATCTCGGCGAGCACTTCGGCAACGCAGTGACCGGGCTCGACATCAATGCGAGCCAGATCGAGCGCGCGCGCGAGCGGGCCGAAGGCCTGAGACAGTTGCGCTTTCTCCAGGCGGATGCGTGCAACTGGTTGCCGGATCGGCACTATGATCTGGTCTTCGAGCTCGATTCGCTCACGCTCATCGCCGACCTGCCTAGGCTGTTCGGCACCTGTCTCTCCGCGCTCCGCCCGGGCGGGCGGCTGGAAGTGGCTGAAGTGGTCGCGGGGCCGGAGTTGAGCGAGGAGATGCGCGCCTTCGCGCTGGCGGAGGACGGTGCGGTGACTCTCGTCACGGCCGAGCATCTTGGCGAGGTCATCGCGGAAGCCGGCTTTCGCGATGTCGAGATCGTCTCGCTCGCTGATGAGGCCGTCCGTGCCTTCACCTTGATCTATCAGAGCGTCAGGCAGAGCGACGATTGGCACGACGTTCCCGCAGACAAGATCGTCGACTGGAAGATCCTGTCCGAACGCTATCTGGCGGCCTTTGTCTCGGGCGAGCTCGGCTATGTCAGGATCGCGGCGACGGCGCCCTGAGACGGGTGTTGGCGGCCGAAAGTGATTCGAACTTCCGGCGAAGGTTCCAGTGGTTGCTTGAAATGAGCAATCCCAAAGGAGTTTGCCCTACTAGGCGATGTTACCAAGATCGACAGGAGGACATACTTATCTCCGGGGACTTATTAAGTCCCGCTACGGTTCACCGCTTTAGTTGTTCGATGCTTTTACGTACTGGCTGGTGACCCCAGGCGGCTGCGTGCGGCCTCGATCGTCCGAAAGCGCGATAAGATGTCCTTCATGGCCTCGCAATTGGCATGGGGAAGTCAAATGAATGCCTTGGAAGGTATCGCCAAATATGTTTCGCCCGGCAGCATCAGCAGCCGCGATATTCCCACCCGGATGCTTGCGGGGCTGACCAACTATTCGGTCGATGAGGAAATTCTCCGCAAGTTCAAGCCGGAGACTTGCTCGGAGATCGAAGCCGCGGCGGCCCGCATGCGCCAGCTCTTCGTCAAGAAGACCGGCGTGAATATCAGCCGCATCTTCTCGCGTGACGTGCGCGACGCGGTTTCGTCGCAGGATCCGGTCGCTCGCGACCAGGCGCTGTGGTCGATCGTCGACTCGGGCAATGACGACATCAAGACCGTCATCCGCTCGTTCGAGACCGGGCAGACCTATCGTGCACAGCTCTCGGCGCTTCTGGCGCTGCGCAAGCTCGCGCATTTCGATCTGGATCGTGCAAACTCGTTCCTCGAATCGGTGGCCAGCGATCTGACCAGCGTCGACGTTGCGGAATGGGCGGCCCTGGCGCTCCAGGAAATCCAGTATGAAGGCGGCAGCGGTCCGCATCAGCTGGGCGACTCGGTTGCCAAGCGTCCCTGGTCGCACAATCCCTCGCACCGGTTCGACGTGACCATGCCGCTGCACTTCGAGTGCATCGCGGTCACCCGTATCGGTTCGGCGACCGTCCGCACCGTGATTTCGCCCGAATGGTTCAGCCGGATCTTCGGCGATGCCATGGCGCTGGTCCGGGCAGAGACGTTCCAGAACCAGATCATCCTGGAGAAGCAGGTTGCCGGCCTGCATGCCGATGGCAGCATGCACTACGAGCACTTCCCCTTCCAGGGCGAGACCAAGGATCTGGGCGGGAACCTGCATCTGCACAATTACTGGTCCGAGATCCGCCGGCCCTTCTACACCTCCGGCACTGCAGAAGTCGTGGACGACAGGCATCCGGTCCTGGTCGATGTCCCGATGACCTTCTTCCGCATGGCGATCACTTCGGCGCCGGCGGCCTATCGGATCGACAACCAGCCGCTTCCCGAAAGCGTCCGTGGCATCTTCTTCGGCTTCGGCCATGTCGAACCGCGGGTCCTGCTGGCCCGGGGCGGCAAGATCGGGGTCGGCGACTTCCAGATCTCGTCGTCGCACAACCCGGCAACCGGTGAGCCGGCCAACACTTCCTATTACGGCACTTTCTACGGAAAGCTGACGGACATGGACGAGAACGGCAATCTGCGCACCAACGCCCGCGACGTGCACTGCGACAAGGATGCACGGCTCGACTATAATGGCGACGGCACCTTCGCGCCCGACCCGGTTCGTCCGGACGACTGGCACTGAGGACTAGCTCGCAAGAGTGACATTGCCGAGAAATGGATCCGGGGGCCGCATGGCCCCCGGATTCATTTGCGCCGGCGCCGCGCCTCTTGCAGCCTCGTGACGAGAGAATTGGGCGGTCATGTCGGGAGACCGAGTTGAGAGTTTTAGCGATCGCCTTGGGCGTATTCTTGACCAGCGCGCTGGCGGGAGCGCCGCACCTTCCCTCAAAGGCCGCGAACAACGCCGGGGTCGCGGCCGATGCCGAACTCGATCGCGGCGCGTACCTGGTCAATGCAGTGATGGCGTGCGACAGCTGCCACACCCCGCGCCGGGAGGACGGTCGGCTCGATCTCGCCCGGCGCTTTTCCGGCGGCAGCGAGGTCTGGGACACGCCGAACTTTACCGTGCACGGCTCCAACATTACGCCCGATAGCGATACCGGCATCGGCGCCTGGAGCGAAGACGATCTGAAACGGCTGTTGACCCAGGGCGTCCGCCCGAACGGCGTGCGGGTCGCGCCGCAAATGCCTTATGGCCTGTACCGGCTGCTCACGCCGCGCGATCTCGACGCGGTGGTGCGCTATGTGCGCAGCGTCGCGCCGCTGCGCAACGAGATGCCGGCGCCGGTGTACAAGACCGAGGCCTATGCCGGGCCGCTGCTTGCGGCGAAGCACGACAGCGCCAAACCGGCCAAAGCGGAGGGCAAGGAAGACCCGGCGTCGCGCGGCGCCTATCTGGGATCGCTCGCCTATTGCATGGCTTGCCATTCGCGCCGGCCCGACGGCGTGGTCGACACCCGCAATTGGTGGGGGAAGGGCGGCTTCGTGATGAAGGGAGGCTTCGGTACCGTCAGCGTCTCCAACATCACCTCGAGCAAGTCGAAGGGCATCGGCGCCTTGAGCGACGCGCAGCTCAGGCGCGCGCTCACCGACGGCGTCGGCCATGACGGCCGCGTGTTCAAGCTGCCGATGGCGCGGCAGGCCTTTTACAGCAGGATGACCGAGCGGGATATCGACGCCCTCATCGCCTGGCTGCGCGCGATCCCGCCGAGCGAATAAGTCTCGTCCGGCGCGCCCGTATCCGGCTTGGTGCGAGCGTGTTCCTGGCGAGGCGAGCCAGCGTAATTCTTCCCTCGATTGCTTGCATTGCAGACTAGTGCGGCAAGTTAGCAAGCACAGAGAGGATAGCCAGCAAGGGTTCAAGCACTATGTTTTCACCCTACTGAACCGTGCGGCAATTGGAGGCAATAGTTCTCCAGGTGAACGGGATACCTCTCGTTACTTACTGGGGACGATTGCGGCCGTTGCAGGCAAGGGGGCAACCCGAAACCGCGCTGGAGTGACAAAATGAATGTCAACTTTCCCCGCCGCCAAGTCCTTGGTATAGGCGCTGCTGTTGCGTCCGTCGCGACATTCGCCAGCAAGACGGCGCTCGCCACCCCTGTCGATCCGACGCATACCGTCCAGTGGGACGAGGCTGCCGGTGAAGAGGTGATGATGCTGTTGCATCGCATGCATCACGCCTGGAACGACGGCGATCTCGCCTTCATCAAGAATTCCGTTGCCGAGGAAGGCTTTGTCGGCACGTTCGAGCTCACCGGCGATGAAAATGCCGCGGTGCTGAACTCCCGCCAGGAACTGCTCGCCTTTGTCGAGAAGCTGATCGACGATCAAAAGGCGAGCGGCGCCCGTCAAGAGGCATCGCCGAACCGCACCCACCAGGTGCGCGCGACCTCGACCTTCGCGATCTGCACCGAGGAATGCGACCTGGTCGAGCGGCAGGCCGATGGCTCGCGCCATGTGCTGCCGCATCGCGGGACCTCGGCGCTTGCCAAGACGCCGGACGGCTGGAAGTTCGTGCACTGGCACGTGTCGCAAGGCGGCCCGGCGAAGATTTTCGACGCCAAGGGTAAGCAGATCGCCTAAACCCCCCGGGCGCGGTGGCTTTGGCTCCATGAGGGCCGAAGCCACCTCGTTGTCGGCCGCATCGCCAAAAGGTGCGGAGCCAGGGTTCTTGAGCGGATCAGGAGCGTCAATTGGACGAGTTGCCGGAAGCGAACCAGGAGATCTTCAGCCTGGAGCAGGAGATCATCGACACCCAATTGAAGCTGGATCAGCTTCGGCAACGGCAGATCCGCGGCGCACTCGTCACCGATTATGAGCTGACGGGTTGGGATGGTGCTCCGGCCCGATTGTCGAGCTTGTTCGGCGACAAGAACCAACTCATCCTCATCCACAATATGGGCGTGGGTTGCGCCTATTGCACGATGTGGGCCGATGGCTTCACTGGCCTTCTTCCCTATCTTGAGCGCGTAGCCGCTTTCGTCATCGTCAGCCCCGACGACGTCGAGGTGCAGAAGGCTGCATCCGCCGAACGCGGATGGAAGTTCAAGATGCTCTCGACAAAGGGGACGTCGCTGTTCAGCGACATGGGCTTCGAACAGCCGGACAAGAGCGCGTGGCCCGGTGTGTCGACGCTCTACAAGGAAGAGAACGGGCAAGTCCGGCGTCACAGCCTCGCTTCGTTCGGACCCGGCGACAAATTCTGTCCCGCCTTCAGCTTTACCGAAATGCTGCCGTTTTCGCAGGATCTCGGGCTCTAGCGATCAATCGCATCATAAGGCTGCGTTCGCGGCGGAGTGATCCCAACTCGTACCATCACGCTAGGCGACAGCCGCGGCCAGCTCTGGCCAGGGCGGGGATCAACGCACGAGCGATATGGCCCGGCCGATGCCGCATTCGATGGCGCACATCCGGTGTGCGCAACCCACGGACTAGCAATAGCCGAGCTCGCGGATCTGCTGCGTTAACGCATCGTCGATCGAACGCGCGATCAGGCCCTTGAACAGGTGGTCCTTGCCCTGCCGGTGATGCGCAATTGCGATGACTGCCGTGATGGCATTGTGCTCGATCCAATAGCGGATCATCGCCAGCATCGCGGGCGCAGCATGTTCGGGGCGCATGGTGAGAGACAGGCTGGGGCCGCGAATTCCCCGCTGAAGCGCTGGCAGGCCCACCAGGATGCTCGGGCTAGACCCCGCGAACCGCAGCGGCGAGATCGTGCCTTGTAAGGCCGTGTTCGCGATTTCCCGCACCGTTTCCAGGCTGCATTCGTCGCTCGCCACGATCATCCCGCTCTGGTCCGGCAGAATGCCACCCGTGTCCTCGATCAGCGACTCCGTGAACTGTGCCACGGCCCAGGCCACCGGGGGGGCGTAGAAGGAGGGCCGGTTGCGCGAGGCAATGTCGCTATACAGGGCCGTCTTCACCACCATGGCGGCGCTCCCTCAGCAGCCATGCGTCAGGCCCGCGCAATCAAGGCGGTGTTGAAGCCGCCGAATCCGAGCGTGACGCTGACGCCGTAATGGCCGTTCAGCGCCCTGCCATCCGCGTTCGAAAATCTCTTCGCAATCTCGCCTATCGGATGGATCAGCCCGACCGTTTGGGGAACCTGCTGGCGACGCAGCATCTGGAGCAGAAGAATGAACTCGACCAGACCGCAGGCACCCAGCGCGTGGCCGAGCGCGCCCTTGGTTCCCACGATCGCCAGTTCGTGATTGTCCGCGAAGACCTGCTCGACGACTTTCGCCTCAAGCTCGTCGTTGAGAGGGGTGCCGGTGCCGTGCGCGAAATAGAGTGCCAAATCGGCTGAGGTGAGGTTTGCCGCGCTCAGCGCCCTGTCGAGCGCTAAGCGGACCGACAGGCCGGAGGGATCGGGTGCCGTCAATCCAAAGGCGTCGTTGGCCGCGCCGACGCCGATCAGTTCTCCTGCATTCTCGGCGCAATCCTCACTTCGCATCAGGGCAACCGCGGCTGACGCCTCGCCGAGAAGCATTCCGCTTCGCCCGATGTCGAAGGGCCGTTGTTCGGCAGCCGTCATCGTTCCCAACGTCGAATGCGCGAGCCGCTTGATCGAGGTAACGATGTCCGTAGCAACGACGATCGCGATATCGATGGCTTCGCAACCTATCATGGCGGCAGCGACGCCCAGCGCATCGGAACCAGACGAACAGCCCGATCCAACGAGGATCGGCTCGACATCATATCCCAGGCGCAGAACGCAGTCCTTTGCCCAGGTCGACATGGTATCGTCGCCGGCATCGTCAAGCAGGTGGCCATAGCTCGTGGCGAACACGAACGCGCAACGCTCGGGTCGATCCCTGATGTTTGCTGGCAGGGCGTCCAGCACCTCGCTTGCTACGCGTGTGGCAAGATGTCGCTGCCATTGCCCGTCGCGCATGGCATCGGGCCGTTGTGGTATCACTGCCGCTTGGGAATTTCGGAGTTTCCACTTCGATGCCGGCGTCGAAAATGCGGTGCGACCCTCGAAAAGCGCATCGATCGTCGCATCGCCTTCGCCAAACGGCGTCAGCATCGACCAGCTGGCGACTGCTAGCGGTTTCAAGGCAGCAAGGGGCATCTGTACGCGGCCCGGCTGGCAGCCGGGAGAGGTCGGCCGCGCCGATCGATGGCCGATATACTGCTCAGGCCGCGTGACCTTCGGCAAGCGCCGACGAGCCCGCCCGTCCGCCGAAATGCTCGACCAGTGCGGCGACGCGATCGGGCTGCTGGAGAAGGAAATAATGGCCTCCTTCCAGCCATTCGATCGCGACGGCGCCCGACGTGTAGTTCTGCCACTCGGCGAGTGCCGCGGCGTTGGTCATCTGATCCTCGCTGCCGGCGAGCGCCAGGATCGGCACGTCAATCTTGGTATCGCCGGGGTCGTAGTCGCGGAACATCGCCTGATCGCTGCGGATCACCGTGAGGAAGTCGCGTGCCATCGCAAAGCTCAACCCCTTGGGAATGCCGCCGAACTCCTGCATTTCCTTGAACAGGCTTTGATCATCGAGTTCCGGCACGCGGCTAAGCCATGCGCTTGCATGCCTCGGTGCATTGCGCCCGGACGCCACCAGCAAAGAGGGGAGCGGTCGTTGGCGGGCTTCGATCAATTTGGTCGCTTCGAAGGCCAGGAGCGCGCCCATGCAATGGCCATGCAGGATATAGTCACCCGTCGTGTCGATCTGCTCCAGCGTGCGGGCGGCGCATTCCTCGATGGATGTGGCGAAGTCTTCCTGCGCGCGCTTGCCATGCCCCGATATCTCCACCGGGATCACCCGCGCCACTTCGGTGGGGAACCTGGCGGCATAGCTGCGGTAGCTGCCGGCGCTGCCGCCCCCATAGGGGAAAATGTAGATTGTTCTCATCGCGGCGCGCCTGCGGCGTCGCCAGATCCGCGTCTCGACCCCGTGTCGATGGCGTCATTTATGGAAGACATCGCCGCCCTGCTGAATGAGCCGATCCGGTACCTCGTGCAGGCGGAGCGACGATTTCATGAATGTCCTGATCTGATCGAGATCGAGCGGCTTGTTGTTCTTCGCCCACAGCCGGGTGACGAGGGAATTGGTATCGGCCTCGGAGGTCCGGGCAAATTCGACGTCAGGATGCGATTCCGCCACCTGGTCTATGCTCCGGGTGTTCAGCTTTTCGCCGTTCACGATCAGGATATCGGCCTTGCGCGCGACATAGCGGAGATAACCATCCGGATCCTGGGTGAAGAGATCGCCCGTCTCGAGATACCCCTCTTGCGTAAAAGGCTGGCGCTGGATGTTCTTGCCGACCTTCCTGCGGCATGCGGATGGCGTCTTCACCAGGAGTTGGCCGATACCGTCTGCATCCGGCGCATCGATCTTGGTCGCCACGCCGTTGAACGGTTTGCCGACCGAGTCATGGGCAGTGGCGGGGGCCTCATGGGCGGGCAGGACAGAGACGCGCGGCCCGGCCTCGGTAAGGCCATAAGTGATGTAGAGTTCCTCGACGAACGGCTTTTCCAGCAGGCTCTTCACCTCGTCGGGAGAGACTTTGTCTCCCCCGATGCTCAACGATCGAAGACGCGGCAGGACGGTGCCCTTCTCGAGCAGGTGGCGGGCGATCGTGGGGGTGATACCGCATATCGATATGCGCTCTTTCTCGATAAGCGCGGCGAGCCGATTGGCGTTGAACGGCGGTCCGTCGATCTTGAGTTCGCCGCCGCTGAGGATCGATCCGATGCTCTGCGTGACGAGCCCGTAAGAGTGATACATCGGCAGGATGATCAACTGCTTGTCGGCCGACGTTATTTGGAGCGTCTCGTTCGTCATGCTCGCGTTTCGCGACAGTGTCTCGAGGCTATGCACGCAGGCCGTCTGCGAACCGGACGTGCCGGTCGTCAGGATCAGGACGTCGAACGGATCATAAGAAGGCGGGGTCGGCGGAAGCAGGACGACATCGAACGCCCCGATCCTAGAGAAACCTTGCGTATCGTACCGGGTGGGATCGAGTTGCGGTCCGACGATCACGGCAATGTTCAGCGATTGCTGGATAGCGAGGACGAGGGGGGTCTTTGTCGACGGCGCGATCGCGCAGGGAACGCCGCCGGTTGCGAGCACGGCGATCCAGTGGAAGAGAAATTCGACGCCGTTCGGCGCCAGGATCAGGACCGCGGAGCCAGGCTGCAGCGAGAGCCGCGCATAGCCTTCATATATCGGCGCATATTCTGGTGTGGTATCGTTGAAGTCCGAGATGCGGCGCGCGAAATCGCCCACGCTGTCGATGATCGTCCTCGCGGCGGCATTCATGTCCTTTTGCTCCAACCTTTTCGCTGCAGGTATCAGTGCGTCGCGCGTTGGCGCTCGATCAGGCTGGTGAGGGTGGATATCGTGGCGAAGTTCTCTGGCGTGAAATCCTCGTCGGAAATGACGATGTTGAAACGCGATTCAATCTGGCTCTTCAGCTCGACGAAACCGAGCGAGTCCAGGCCGAGGTCCTGGCGAAGGGAATCGGTCACCAGGATTTTGTCCCTTTCGCGCTCTACGAAAAGATCTTCGAGCAAAATGTCTCTGACGCTGTCTTCGGTGCCGCTCATCAACGTCTCCATGCCCTGATTTCTGGTGACCTGCGCGTTCGTCATTTCGTGCCGACGGCGACAAGCGCGCTACGCCCGACCTCGGCGAGGTAGCGTATTCCTTCCTGTCGAATGGAGATCGGGCCCAGCGTCTCAGTAATGTATCGTTCCAGGCGCGGGGCAATCTCGTGCGGCGAGCCCGCGATCTTTACCAGGTCGTACATATCGTAAAGGTGCAGGATCGCCTTGTGCCGCGCCTCTGCGGCCGAGATCCCTTCCAGCGTGAAAGGGTCCTGGATCTCGAATACGCGGACGTCACGGAATCCCGCGGTTGTGAAGAGATCGAACATCTCGATGCGCGAGAAATGCGGATGGGGGTGGCCGGTACGCGAATAGGGGTGCACCACTTCGTCGAACCAAGCGGCGGTGCGTCCGCCGATCTCGAAATCGTGCAACACCAGACGGCCGCCGGGCTTGAGCGTGCGATGCGCCTCGCAAGCGGCTTCCTGCCGTTCGTCACCGCCGAGATGGTGGCTGCCATATGCGATCAAGACACCGTCCAGCGCATCGTCCCGGAACATGCTCCGCGTCGCCGATTGGCGGATGCAGGGCAGCCCCTGTGCCAGGCAGGCGTCGATCATGAACTTGGAGATGTCGGCGGTATAGATTGTCGGGGTGCGATGCCCCAAGGTTTCGCAGAATCGCGACAGCGTGCCGTCGCCCCCCAGCACATCCAGGATCCTGAACTCCGGTCCGGGCATTTCCGACGACTGCCCGAAGCACTTCAGGAGCGAGATCATCCCTGCTTTGCGATTGTCCGCGCTCTTCTGCGCGACATTATAGGCCAGGCCGCGACCGCCGGCTTGCTCGTCTTCGAATTCCCAGGATTCCTGGTTCATCGTCGCGATGTGCCGCTCCGCCTCGCGGCAGCGCTCGCGGCTCAATAGGCGATGTAAGTCGGGATGCTGACGGCCGAGATAGCTTAGATATTGATCGACGTCATAATCACTCAAGTATCGCTCAGCTAAAATCGTCGCATCTGACATACGCAACATCACCCGCTTTTAAAGCTTGAGATATCTCGGCCCCGTAATATCGATGGTATTGCGATGGCTTCGGAAAATTCCTCTCCCGAATTGCTGAAACCCGCAATTCCTCTCCGAGATTGCTAAGATGTCGACGCGTGGTTTGCCAAGACTGAGCAAGCAAGAAGATGTGGCGGCCTCGGCAAGCATGGTACGCCATGCTTCCGAATTCTTTTCGAACGCAGAGCCCAAAAAACCTGGCCGACCTGGTCGTTGGCGTAAAATCCGGACCTGATGCGATGCGGAGCAACAAGGAGCGCGGCTTGAGAGTTTCGACGGCTAGTGCTTTCCTTCGCATGTGCCGGCTTCCGATCGCGATCCTGCTCATGGCTGCTCCCGTCGCGTTGCTTGCCTTCGGCACGCAGGCGAATGAGGAGGAAGTGCCGCTCGCCTTGCCCGAGCGGATCGACGACGTGCATTCGATCCAGGCCGATGCCGATCCGTTTCCGCAACTCGACAATTTCGCCTGGCGCGCGTTTATCGCGCTCAATTGGCCTTCGCTTACCGATTCCGCGCACCGCGGCGAGCCCGATCATGCGAAGGCGCTCGGCGATGCCGGACCCCGCGTCTGGGAAACGTTCAAGGCCCGGCACGAACTGTTTCAGGTTGGGCCCGATGGCAGTCCGATCGCGCCGCAACGCTGGGCGACTTATGATGCGGTGAACCCCTGTGGCGCGAATATCGACGGCCGCCAGAAGACGTTGGCGACGTTCGATCCGTTCATGGATTTCAACCAGCCGGTGTTCACGCCCGGCGCGTTCGGCAATCCGCTGGTTGCGCAGAACGGCACCTACACCCGCTACGAAACCCGCATCAACGAGATCGAGTATCTGGCGCTTTCGCTCAGCGGCTGGAGCCAGGGCAAGAACCTTCCCGATCAGGAAAATCCTGCGCAATTGCCGGCCGGATCGGTTGCTGTGAAGGCGGCTTGGCGCCTGCTTACGGCGGCGGATACGCCGGCGGTTCGCGCGCGCTATTACGTGGTCAGCGGCGCCAACGTCATCGATATCGCCAAGACCACTGCCGCCGGGCGCGTCGTTTGCTCGATGGCCGACGTTGCGCTCGTCGGGCTGCACATCGTGATCCGGACAAAGTTCCGGCCGCAAGGCGTGTGGGCCAGTTTCGAGCATGTCGACAATGTGCCGCCGATCGGCAAGGGCGACGCCCGCGAACCCGACGCCAAGGATGCGGGCGCGCCTTATTCCTATTTCGACGCGTCGAAGCCAGAGCTCGGCCTGTGGCCCAAATTCGGCTCACCGGCCACGCTTTCGGTCAATCTAGACAACCCGCCCAAGATAGCGCCGACGCCGATGCAGGTCGTGCGCCGGCATCCGATCCATGCTTCGACGATGGCGACAAATCGGGCCTATTGGGCGCTCCCTGCGGTCAAGGGAACCGTGTGGGAGCACTATATGCTGGTCGCCAATCAATGGCCGACCTTCACGCAGCCGATAAGTCCCCTAAATGACGGCGTATATTTCCCGGAGTCGCGCAAGGAGAACCTCGTCAATACGACGATGGAGACGTATTTTCAGGATCCGCCGTCCAACTGCATGTCCTGCCATAATGCCGTATCGAACGTGCATGGTAGGGATTTCGTGGGAATATTGGGCAGCTTCCGATAGCTGGAAATGCACCAATATCCACATCGGGAAATTTCTGGGTGATGGCGCTTGCAAGTTGAAGGGGTTCATAGCAGCTTAGGTCAGCGCCGGACGGATTATCCCGTTGATACTGAGGGGTACGTTACAATTGTCGATGAGGCATGCCGTTTGTTCGAATGATTTCGTAGTCGAGGTTGTGAATGACACGCGGATGCCTTTATCGGACGCATCGGACTTCGAAGTTGCTTCTTCGCATCACTTGTCCACGGGCCGTTAGTCGCGTGCGGATGTATCCACAGTTCCCGGCAGAGCCGATGGTTGGGCGGCCATGACCGCAGCAACTGCCGGGCAGGTGGTTCTAGCAGGATATGCCTGTCGCTATCCCGACGCCACGACGCCTGCCGAATTGTTCGCCAATGCGCTGGGCAAGCGCCAGAGTTTTCGATCCATTCCCGAAAGTCGCCTCGATCTGTCGGATTATCGCGCGGCGGTGATCGGTGAGGCGGATTCGATCACGCCGATCTTGGCCGGGCTGCTGACCGATTGGCACTTCGATCCGCAGAAGTTCCGCATTCCAAAGGATACGTTCGCAAGCACCGATCTCGTCCATTGGCTCGCGCTCGAAGTTGCCGATGCCGCCGTCGCCGCATGTGGCGGCATCGAGAATTTCTCCCGCGATCGAACCGGGGTCATCGTCGCCAACACGCTCACCGGCGAATTCAGCAGGACCAGCCAGTTGCGCCTTCGTTGGCCCTGGCTTGATCGCCAGCTGGCCCGCGTTCTCGAAGACCTCGAACTCGATGCGGGAACGCGACAAAGTGTCCGCGGCGCCTTTCGCGATCGCGTCTATTCGGCGTTTCCTACCCCCGACGAGGAAAGCCTGGCCGGCGGCCTAGCGAACACGGTCGCCGGACGGATCACCAATTATTTCGATCTCCATGCCGGGGCGTGGTCGGTAGACGCAGCGTGTGCCTCGTCCCTGGTCGCGATCGCCAACGCCGCTGAGCACATTGCCAGCGGGCGCGCCGACGCGATGATCGTCGTCGGAGTAGATCTCAGCCTCGATCCTTTCGAGCTGGTCGGGTTTTCGCGTGCCGGCGCGCTGACTTCGCGTCGGATGCGTGTGTTCGACAAACGCGCCGATGGGTTCTGGCCGGGCGAGGGCGCGGGCGCGGTGGTGCTGGGTTCGCGGCGATGGGCGGAAGCCAGCAATTTGGAGGCGCGCATCGAATTGGCCGGGTGGGGCTTGTCGAGCGACGGCCGGGGCGGACTGACCAGGCCCGAGGTCTCCGGCCAATTGCGGGCCCTGCGCGAAGCCTATGACCGGTTCGGGCTCGATCCAAGCGACCTGTGTTTTGTCGAAGCGCACGGCACTGGCACGGCGGTGGGCGACCCGACCGAGATCAGGGCGCTGGCGCAACTTCTCGAGACGGACACCGTCGGCAGGCGCGTCGCGGTTGGTTCGATCAAGGGCAATATCGGACATACCAAGGCCGCGGCGGGTCTTGCCGGCCTGATCAAGGCCGCCGAGGGTCTGCGCGAGGGCATCGTTCCTCCGCACGCCGGCTGTAACGATCCGCATCCGGTTTTCGCCGAGACCGGCCATCGTCTCGCAGTTGCCGCGCAGTCCGAGGAATTGCGCGTCGGCGCGTCGGCGCGCCTGGCCGGCGTCTCCTCCTTTGGTTTCGGGGGCGTCAACGTCCATGCGGTCCTCCGCGCTCCGTCGCGACCGAGTTCCTCCGTTCCGGCACACATGCCGTGGAGCGAGGACGAGCTGTTCGTCTTTGCCCAGGAGGACGAAGGTCAGCTGCGCGAAGCCTTGCTCGAATTGCAGGTGCGCGCGCAGTCTGCCTCGGTCGCCGAACTGCGCGACCTTGCTGCGCACTATGCCCGCAGCCTCGCGCCGGGGCGCATCCGGCTGGCCTTTGTCGCAGGCCGTCCGGACGAGCTTTGCCGAAAGATCGATCAGGCGCTCCTGGCGCTGGACGGCAAGGATATCGCGGGGATCTTTCTTGGCCGTCCAGCGGCGGCGCCACGCATCGGTTTGCTTTTCCCTGGCCAGGGCGCGCCCTGCCGAATCACTGCTGGCGCGTGGGGCGAGCGTTTTGGCATCCAACCGCATTCGTCCGCCCCGAGGGGGGACCCGGGCCATACCAGCAACGCGCAGCCGCTGATCGTCGGCGCGGCGCTGGCCGGGCTGGAGCTGCTGCGTCTCGTCGGTGTGAAGGCTAAAGTTGCCCTGGGGCACAGCCTTGGCGAACTCCCCGCGCTGCATTGGGCCGGCGCGTTCGACGACCGCGGCATCCTCGAAATAGCGGCGGTACGCGGCGCGGCAATGGGCGAGCAGCCCGGTGGCGCGATGCTGCTCCTGTCATGCGGAGCGGGGGCCGCGGTTTCGCTGATCGAGGGTTCCGACGCGGAGGTGGCCTGCCTTAACGGTGCGATGGAAACCGTGGTCTCCGGACCGCACGCAGCGATCGAGACCGTCGCCAAGCGCGCGGCGACGCTTGGCATATCCACGCAGGGGCTGAACGTCTCGCATGCCTTCCACTCGCAGATGATGAAGGCGGCGGGCGAGCCGTTGCGAGCCGCGATCCTGGCGGCGGCGCCGTCCCCGGTGAAGGGCAAGGTGATCTCGACCGTTACCGGCGACGCGATCGCCCCCGCCGCGGACCTTGCCGGGCAACTCGTGGATCAGCTGGTCTGGCCGGTTCGATTCACCGAAGCGGCAAACGGTTTTGCGCGGGAATGCGATTTCGCGATCGAAGTGGGCCCCGGCGCCAGCATGTCTCGGCTGATCCAGGCACAAGCGCAGGCCGTGCCGGCCGCGTCGCTCGATGTATTCGGCACCTCCTGCATTCCCGTTTTCGAGTGTCTTGCCCGCCTGCACGCAGCCGGCGCGGTGCTTGATCTTGCAGCCCTTTACTCGGCCGACGGCTATCGCGCGCCGAGGAAAATGGCTCCCGTGCTGCTGACCAACCCGTGCGGCACCTTTGACGATCTGCCCTTCGACACGGCGGTCGAGCCCCAAGCGCCGTCGGCGGTCGCTCCGGGCGTCGATCCAGCGGCGGTGTCGGGAGAAACCTGCCTCGATCAATTGACCTCGATGATTGCCGAGAAAACCGGTCTCGCACCGCAATCGATTCTCCCGGACCATCGCTTCCTTGACGACCTCCATCTCAATTCCCTTGCGGTAAGCCGGATCCTCTCAGGGCTGGCGCAACATCGCGGCATCACCTTGCCCGGGCATCGCACGGCATTCTCAAATGCCTCGCTCCAGGAGGTTGCCGACGAACTGACGAGCCTCGAAGCCCAGGGGCCCGTGGCGCAACCCGAACGGGTAACGGGCGTGGCGCGCTGGGTGCGGCGGTTTAGGCCAGGGTGGCGAGTTCCGGAGGCTGGGCCGCTCGATATGTTCGACTGGCGCGAGGTCGCGCTTGGCGCGCCTTTACCCCAGGACAGCCCAGCGATCGCCATTCGTATCGATGCATGGGACGGGGGCTGCGATGGGCCGCGTCTGCTGGCGATGGTGCAGCAAGCGGTGGGCCAGTGCCGGCATCTCGCGCTGATCCACAGCGGCGCGCCGATCGAAGGTTTTGTACGCTCGCTCGCGGCCGAGGGACTCTTCGAAACGGTGCGTGCGATCGACACTGGAGGCTCTGGCGGCGCAATCCCGGCCCTGCCTTCCGGATCGGCGGTCGTGTCGATCAGCGCCGACGGCGCTATCGAGAGCGCCAAGCTCGCGCTCGACGAAACCGTCTATGCCGCCGGCGCCGCCCCTGAGCTATTCGTCGTGACCGGTGGGGCGCGCGGCATCTGCGCCGAAGTCGCCATCGAATTGGCGAAGCGATCCGGCGCGGCGATCGTGCTTGTCGGCCGCTCGGCGGCGGACACGCCCGATGTCACCAGGACGCTCGCACGTGCAACCGGTCTCGGCCTGCGCGTGGGATATGCGCAGGCAAACGTCGACGATTTCGACGGCCTGCAGAAGGCGCTCGCCGAATGGTTCGTCCGCTTTGGGCCGCCCAGTCACTTGGTTCATGCGGCAGGCGTCAACGATCCGATGGCGTTCATGCAGATCGACGAAGCGGCGCTGACACGCACCTTGGTGCCCAAGAGCCTGGGGCTGCACAACGCCGTTGCCGCATGCGGAGCGCAGGTGCGGCGCGTTGTCACCTTCGGATCGATCATCGGGCGCCTGGGGTTGCAAGGAGAGGCGCATTATGCGCTCGCCAACGCCGAACAGGGCAGGGTGCTGGAGGCGCTTGCCGGCGATAATCCCGCGATGACGCCGCTCAACATCGAATGGTCGGTCTGGGCCGGGGCGGGAATGGGCGACCGGCTGGGCGTCATCGATCAGTTGAGCCGCGAAGGGGTCGATGCAATCCCCCTCGGCGATGCCATCGATCAGGCCTGCGATCTGATACTTTCGGATGCCAGGGGGTCGATCGTGGTAACGAGCCGGTTCGCGAGCGCCGACACCGCGCCGAACATTGGCTCGTTGCGCTATCTCGATCTGACGCTGGCTTACACGCCAGGCGTCGAGCTGGTTTGCGAGACCAGGCTGAACCACGGGCGCGATCCCTATCTGCTGTCGCATCAAGTCGATGGCGTGCCGGTGATGCCCGGGGTGATGCTGCTCGAGGCGATGGCGCAGGTGGCTACTCAGTTGGCCAGCGATGCCGCGATCGGCGCGATCGAAGCGGTCGAGTTCCTTGCGGCGATCACCGTCGGCATCGAAGGCAGGCGCATTCGCGTCGCGGCGCTGCGCCGAGAAGACGGCGCGATCGCTTGCGAAGTGCGCAGCGAGGAAGACGGATTTGCCGCGCCGGTCGTCCAGGCCACGATCCGGTGCGGCAAGGCGACGCTCCCCGCCGGACGGGCGCAGTCGCGCGGCGGCGATCCGGTTGAGCGTCTTTACGGCCCGCTGTTTTTCCACGGCGCGGTGTTCCAGCGGGTCGCGGGAATCACCGACCTCTCCTCGCGAACGCTTGTAGCGGGACTTGCACCATCCGACGAGGTCCGATTGTTCGGCGCCTATGAACCGCAGGCGCTGGTGTTGGGCGATCCAATATTGCGCGATTGCGGCCTCCATCTGCTCCAGGCCTGCGTCCCCCACCGACGCGTACTGCCAGTGCGCGCCGCGCGGATCGAGTTGGCGCACGGGGGCTCGCCGATCGCGATGCGCGCCCGCGAGCTCTGGACCCGCGGTACCGACTACGCCTTCGACATCGAATGGCACGATGCCCGAGGCCAGGTGGTCGAGCGGTGGCACGAAGCGGTTTTCCGGCAGGTTGGCAGCATAGCGATCGGGCCGGTGCTAGAAGCCATGCCGGGTGTCTTGAGAGCCTATCTCGAGCGTCTCGCGCGCGAGACGACGGGCGATGACTCGCTCCAGTGCAGCCTCGTCATCGACGCAGGGATGGAGCGGGGCGGGCGGCGGGTCGCTGCACTTGGCGCGATCGGGATCCAGGATCCGAACGAGCATCGCGGCGACGGCGCGCCAGTCTTTCCCGAAGGCGTGCATTGCTCGCTTTCCCATACCGACGCCGCCACCCTTGCGGTGCGCGGAGACCGGCCGCTCGGCTGCGATGTCGTATCGATCGCGGCCTTTGCCGAAAATGGGGATGCCGCGCGGTGGGCGGCGGTCGAATCGCTGCGCAAGATCGGCGCGATCGGCGAGTTGCAGCCTGTGAACGGCTCGGGGTTTCGAATGCTATCGGGAGAATATGCGATGATCCTGCCGCCGCTGGACGTGGCAGGCGTCCCGCATCTCGCGTCGATCGCTTTCTCCGCGCGGGGCCAAGCATGACCCAGCAGGCAAGTTCGCCGCCGGCCTTTGTCTGGAGCCCGTTCATTTCGTTCGAAGACACCAACCTTGTCGGCAACGTCTATTTCGCCAAGTTCGTGAGCTGGCAGGGCCGCTGCCGAGAGGCCTTCCTCGCCGAGCACGCGCCCGATGTGCTCGAGATGCTCGCGGGCGTCCTGCGCCTGGTGACGATCAAGACCTCCTGCGAGTATTTCGAGGAGCTGGCGGCGTTCGACAAGCTTGAGATCGAGATGCGGCTTCACGGCCAGCGCGGCAATCGCATCGAGCTCGAATTTCGCTATTGCCTCGAAAGTCATGGCCACCGCCGACTGGCCGCGCTGGGCTGGCACGAGATCGCCTGCATGCAGGTGACGACGCCCGGGAGCGGGTTGATACCTGCGGAGGTTCCGCCAAGCCTCCAAAAGGCACTCCGCGGCTATGCGGCCTGAGCGCGCCAAGACCGGCTGGATGAAAATGCTTGGTGCGGCTTTCTCCGTGGCAGGGGGCGTCCTGCTGTCGGCGCCGTCGTTCGTCGCCAGGGCCGTATCGCCTGATGCGCCAGCGCCGAACGCCTTCAACCAGTGCAGAACCTGTCACGTCGCCGCGCCTGGACTCAAGCCGCTGCTCGGGCCGAACCTGTTCGGCGTAGTAGGGTCGCGCGCGGGAAGCCGATCGGACTATGCATATTCCAGCGGCATGAAGGCGAGCGGCATCGTCTGGAATACTCAGAATCTGGACGCATTCCTCGCCAATCCGCAGCGAATGATCCGGGGCACTAAGATGACCTATTTCGGCGAAAAGGACCCGGTCAGGCGTCGCGCGATCGTCGTCTATCTTGAGACGCTTAGATAGCCCGCTTGAGGCGCTTGCCGCCGCCTAGGATCGCGGCGGCGCCCGCGCAAGATGAACGAAGAGTCATCTGCTCGCAACGCCGGTGACAGGCTAATTCTGGCACATGACGCGGATGGACACTCAGGAACGCCCGAGCGCAACGACGCGCTGGATACCGCGCAGCTGGCGGGCACGGATCGGCTTGTTCGTCGGCATCATCGTCGCGGCGCTGCTGGCAGTCGCGGCGGCGGCAGGCTTCTTCGATCGCGATCCGATCCGCACCTATGGCATGGACGGCACCCGCAAGCCCGTCGCGGCGGTCTATTTCTCCGGGGACATGGGGCTTCGCTTCGGTATGGGCGGCTATGTCGCCGGCGCGCTCGCCAAGGCCGGCGTGCCGGTGCTTGGCGTATCGTCGTCGACCGCGTTTGTGACTCACCGGACCCGCGCCGAGACCGATGCGATCGTCGCCGATGCGATCCGCGAGACGCTGCGGCGCACCGGCGCGCGCCATGTCGTGGTGCTCGGCCAGTCGTTCGGCGCGGACATGGTGCGGGTGGCGCTGGTACATCTGCCGCAGGACCTTCGAAGCAAGGTTTCCGCCGCGGTGCTCGTCGTGCCGGGTGAAGCCGCCTATTTCCGCGCCGATCCTTCGAACTTCGCCTATCACGGCACGCCCGATGCGGATGCAGCGGAGGCGCGGGCGCTGGACTGGCTGCCGGTCACCTGCATCCGCGGCGCCAGCGAGACCGACAGCCTGTGTCCTTCACTGACCATGCCCAACGTCCAGCGTATCGTGCTGCCGGGCGGCCATTTCCTGCGCAACGATCATGACCTGCTCGTGCAGACGATCCTGCGCGCTCTCCGTCCCAACCTGGCTTCAGGGAAGAACTGATGCGCTCCTTGCTCCTGCCTCTGTTGTTCTGCGCCGCGCTGCCCGCGAACGCGCTTCCGTCCCATCCTTCCGCCCCGGTCGCCCCGGTCGATCCGATCTTCGGCACCTGGGCCAACCCGAAGCACACCCTGGCAGTCAAGACCGCACCGTGCGGCACAGAGCTTTGTGGTGCCATCGTCGCCGCGACGCCCGCGGCGCTGCAGGATGCGCGCGATGCCGGAGTGGCGCAGTTGATCGGAACGGAATTGCTGCGTGAATATCGCAAGACGGGCAGCGATCGCTGGTCTGGAACGGTCTTCATCCCGGACATGGGGCGCAGCTTCTCGTCGCATATCGTCCAGCTCTCGCCGAATACCTTGCGGATTTCAGGCTGCCTGTTCGGGGGATTCATATGCAAGTCGCAGGACTGGACGCGCCTCTGACGCCACGGCTCGGCGCGAGGCGGCGGCGGCTGCGCACGGCACTGCGCCGCCTGCGCACGCCGCTGCTCGTGCTCGCGGTCGCTGCAATCGCGCTGCTGGCGTTCGCGGCAATGCACGGCATCCTCGCCGAAGTCCGCTATCGTGAAATCCGCCATGCCATCGCGTCGGTAGGGACCGGACGGATCGCGCTGTCAGTGGTGCTCACGGTGGCGAGCTACCTCGCGCTGACCTTGTACGACTGGTTCGCGGTGCGCACCATCGGGCGGCCGCTGCCCTGGCGAACCGCAGCGCTCGCCTCGTTCACCAGCTATACGCTCAGCAACAATCTTGGATTCTCGTTGCTCACCGGAGGCTCTGCCCGCTTGCGCGCATATGGCGCCGCGGGGCTCGATTTCGCCGATGTCGCGCGCATCACGGTGATTGCCTCTGCAACGTTTTGGGGCGGCATCGTGGCGGTGGCCGCGGTTGCGCTGATGCTGGCGCAGGCCCCGTTGTCCTTCGGTGCTTTCGAGGTGGGCATTCTCCCCCAGCACGGGCTGGGAGCCCTCCTCGCGGGAGCGATCGGGGCTGCGTTCGTGCTGCGCGCCCGCGGCGTGGCGCAGTTTCGCCTTGGCGGGCACAGCGTTCCGCTCCCCAGTGTTCGCCTGCTCGCCGGGCAGCTCGCCATCGCCGCATTCGATCTAGCCTGTGCGTCGGCGGCGCTGTACGTGCTCGTGCCTAGCGCGCCCGCTGCGCTCTTCGGCGCCTTTTTCCTCGCCTATGTGCTTGCCATTCTTGCCGGGCTGGTGACCCACGTGCCCGGGGGGATTGGCGTGTTCGAGGCGACGATGCTCGCATTGGTCCCCCTTGGCCGCGCCGATCTATTCGCGGCGCTGCTTCTCTATCGGCTGATCTACTATCTATTGCCGCTCGGCGTCGCCGGGGCGGTGGTGGTGGCACTTGAAGCACGGCGGCTTCGCAGGCCGCTGCTGACCGGCCTGGGTGTGGTTGATCGGATTGGCCGGGCACTGGCCCCACCGTTGCTGGCGCTTCTCGTCTTTGCCGGCGGCCTTGCGCTGCTGGTGTCGGGCGCGCTCCCGGGGCTCCACAACCGAATGCACGAACTCAGCGACATTGTGCCGCTGCCCTTCGTCGAGACGTCGCACTTCGCCGCCAGCCTGGTCGGCACCGCCCTGGTGCTGGTCGCTCCCGCCGTGCAGGCGCGGCTACGCAGCGGCTTCCTGGTCGCGCGCATCCTCCTGCTGGCGGGTGCGCTGTTCTCGCTGCTCAAGGGCATCGATTACGAGGAGGCTGGCGTGCTGCTGGGCGTCGCGACGCTTCTCCAATATAGCCGCCCAGCCTTTTATCGCAGCGCCGGCATCGGAGCTGCGCCGATCGAACGCTGGTGGTGGGCGGCGGCACTGATCGCCTTGGCGCTGAGTGCCTGGGCCGGCTTCTTCGCCTATAAGCACATTCCCTATTCGGACGAGCTCTGGTGGGATTTTGCCTGGCGCGGCAATGCTCCGCGCTTTCTGCGCGCGACGCTCGGCGCAACGATGCTGGTTGCGGTCTGGGCATTCTGGCGGATCATGGCGGCCGCCCCGCGCACGCGCGAGCCGGACAAATTGCCGGCCGAGGTCGCCCAAGCCGCGCTGGCCGCAACCCGGCGTAGCGATGCGATGCTGGCATTCACTGGCGACAAGAACTTTCTGGTATCCGCCGCCGGCGACGCATTCCTCATGTACCGCGTCCAGGGACGTACCTGGATCACCATGGGCGATCCGATCGGGCCGCACGCCGCCTGGCCCGAGCTCGTCTGGGAGTTGCGGCGCCGCTGCGATGCCGCTCGCGGGCGGCTGTGCCTGTTCCAGGTCAGCGCCGACATGTTGCCGCTCCTGGTCGAACTCGGTCTCCAGCCGATGAAATATGGCGAGGAGGCCATGGTCGATCTGCGCGAGGGCTTCACCCTGGCAGGCGGCGCCTATAAGTCGTTGCGCCATTCGACCAACAAGGCGACGGCCGCAGGCCTCGTGTTCGATGTCATTCCGGCATCGCAGGTGCCCGCCCAAGCCGGTGCGCTGCGTCGCGTTTCGGATGCCTGGCTGGTCGGCAAGGTTGGCCCCGAAAAGGGCTTCAGCCTGGGTCGCTTCGACCTCGATTACCTCGCGCGATTCGACTGCGCGGTGTTGCTGCTGGACGGTGAGATCGTCGCCTTCGCAAACATCTGGGAGACCGCCAATCGGGCTGAAATGTCGGTCGATATGATGCGGCACCTCCCGGACACGCCCTACGGCGCGATGGATCTGCTATTTGTTCGGCTGTTCCAGCTCGCCGCCGCGCGTGGCTATCGGCGTTTCAATCTCGGCATGGCGCCGCTTTCCGGCCTGCAGGGCGGGCGGCTTGCCCCGATCTGGTCGCGGTTGGGCGCCGCCGTCTATGGCCATGGCGAGCGGCTCTACGGCTTTTCCGGGCTGCGCGCGTTCAAGAGCAAGTTCGCGCCGAACTGGGTGCCGCGCTACGTCGGTGTCACGCCGGGCATTTCGATGCCGCGCGCGTTGATCGACCTGGCACAGCTCGTCGGCGGCTGAGCCGAAAATGCGGCTCAAAGAAAATCTATAGTCGGTCAGAGGAGGTATCGCTTTCGTTCCGCGGCCGTGGCGGCATCTTGGACAGTTCAGGGTAGGTGTTCCCGAGGCTCCAGGAGAGTAGCCATGCAGTTTGGTAAGTTCGCGCCGCTTCTCGTCGGCATTTCCTTCTTCGCCTTTGCGGCGTCGGCCTCGGCGCAGACTGCCGAGACCTCTCCCGATTCAGCTGAGGAAGCCGCGGCTCCCGACATCGTCGTCACCGGGTCGCGCGTCTCCGAACGCAGCGTGGCGGACAGCCCGGTTCCGGTCGATGTGATCGGCGGCGATGCCTTGCGGCATTCGGGCGCGACCGAGACGAACCGCGTGCTGCGTGATCTTGTGCCGTCGTTCAACTTCCCGCAGCCCTCGTTGGTCGACGGCACGGATTCGCAGCGTCCCGCGACGCTGCGCGGCCTGGCCCCCGATCAGGTGCTGGTGCTGGTAAACGGCAAGCGGCGTCACCAGTCCGCGCTGCTCAATTTGAACGGTTCGGTCGGCCGCGGCTCGTCGGCCGTCGACCTCAACGAAATCCCGGCGCTGGCGATCGATCGGGTCGAAGTGCTGCGCGACGGCGCGTCTTCGCTCTATGGTTCGGATGCGATCGCCGGGGTCATCAACCTCCAGCTCAATCGCCGTGTCGGCGCGCGCGCGAGCATCACCTTCGGCAAATATGCCACTTCGATGGATGGCGTGGCGGACGTCACCGGCGTCGCCAACAGTGGCGGCATCCCCAGCGTGCTGACGCCGGGCGGCACCACCAACGACATCCTGCAGCTCAACACCGGCGACGATCGCGATCGCCACGATGGCGATACGCTGACGCTTGCCACCAATGTCGGCTTGCCGGTGGGCGAGGGCGGGTTCCTCAATCTGACCGCGCAATTCCGCGACCGCGATCCGACCAATCGTGCCGGTGCCGATCCGCGCCGCCAATATCTCTCGGTCGGCGATCCGCGCGAGCTGACGATCGATCGCTTCACCCATCAATATGGGGACGGCAAGGCGACCGATTACAATCTGTTCGCCAATGCCGGCTATGAACTGGGCGACGGTTTCGAGCTCTATGCGTTCGGCAGCTATGGCATCCGCGATGCCTCGGGCGGCGGCTTCTATCGCCGCGCCAACGACGCCCGCAACCGCGACTGGTCGGCGTCGACCACCAGCTTCGTCGCGCTCACGCCCGATGGCTATCTGCCTTATATCCTCAGCGAAGTAGAGGATGTGTCGGGCGCGCTCGGCGTGCGCGGCGACATAAGCGGGTTCAAGACCGATCTTTCGGTCGTCTATGGCTCGAACGCGCTCGATTACCGTGTCGACAACAGCGTCAACGTCTCGCTCGGCGGTGCGGCAAGCCCGCGGCGCTTCTATGCCGGCGGGCTGCGCTCGGGCCAGACCACGATCAACCTCGATTTCAGCCGAAAGTTCGATTTCGCCGGACTGCAATCGTTCGGCATCGCGTTCGGCGGCGAGTATCGCAACGAGAACTACAAGATCGTCGCCGGCGACGTGCCGAGCTATGTCAACGGACCCTATTCGGCCGCACCTTACAATGCCGCGGGCGGTTCGCAGGTGTTCCCGGGATTCCGTCCGAACAACGCCACCGACGTCTCGCGCCATAGCTGGGCCGGCTATGGCGAGGCGGATGCCGACATAACCGATTTCTTCTCGGTCCAGCTCGCCGGGCGCTACGAGAAATATTCGGATTTCGGCGACACGCTGAACGGCAAGATCGCCGCCCGGCTGGAGCCGGTGAAGGGCTTCGCGATCCGCGGATCGGCGTCGACCGGGTTCCGCGCACCCAGCCTCGCCCAGCAATATTTTACGGTGACCTCGACGGTATTCACCGGCGGAAATCTGATCGAGACCGGCACCTTCGCGGTCTCCGATCCCGTATCGATCGCGCTCGGCGCCAAGGCGCTCGAGCCCGAAAAGTCGACCAATCTCGGCGGCGGCGTCGTCTTCTCCGCGGTGCCGGGGCTGACGGTTACTGCAGACTATTACAACATCAAGATCCGCGACCGCGTCGTGCTGAGCGAGTCGCTGTCGGGCGCGGCGGTCGTCGCGCTGTTGAACGGCGCGGGGATTACCAGCGCCAGCTCCGCGCGCTTCTTCGTCAACGGGGTAGATACGCGCACCCAGGGCGTCGATCTCGTCGCGAGCTATCGCGTGCCCGATTTCGGCGCAGGCAAGTTCACCCTGTCGGCAGGGTATAACTATAACGAGACCAAGATCACCGATCGCGCCTCGTTGCCGTCGCTGCCGGGGCTGATCGTATTCGGTCGCGCGGAATCGCTACGGCTCACCGATGGCCAGCCGCACAACAAGCTCAACCTCTCGCTCGATTGGGACAGCAATCCGTTGGGGCTTACGCTACGAACCAATCGCTATGGCCGCGTGCTGTCGACCGGCAGTTCGACCGATCTTGCCGTCGCTGCCGGCGATGGGCCGGGCGATTATTGGCTCCAGCCCAAATGGATCACCGATATCGAAGTGCGCTTCCAGGTCGTTCCCCAGGTCGAGCTGGCCGTGGGTGCTGACAATGTGTTCGACGTCTATCCCACGCGTGCGCCGGCAGGCGGTGTCTATGGCACGAACAACTATTTCCTGCCCTATTCGTCCTTCTCGCCCTTCGGGTTCAACGGCCGCTTCGTCTATTCGCGGCTCGCCTTCAATTTCTGAATCCGGCGAAGGAGCGGTCCCTGACGGATCGCTCCTTCAACGCTGCGGGCGATAGGCGATCGCGGCGCTGCCTTCCACATTCACCGGAAGATACAGCGCCTGGCCATAGGCCGCGATCCGTCCGGTTTGCACCTTCTCGATCTTCGCACTGATCGTGAAGTCGCCCGCCTGCTTGCGCTCGATCGCGCGCTTGATCTTGTCGAGCAGCTTGGAAAGATCGTTGGCGAAGTTCTGGGTCAGCGATCCCGCGATTTCGCCGGACAGCGCCGGGCTGCTGACCAGCTTGATCAGCAGGTCGCCGCCGATGCCGTCGGTGTCGCCGGTGACGCTCAGCTGGTCGAACGCCACGCGGGGTGAATCGGGGGCGTTGATCGGCCGCGCGACCAGCCAGATCAGCCCGTGGGTCTCGCCGACATTGAGTGCCTCGGGTTTGGCCGCGAGAGTGACGCCGACCGCGATCTTTCCACCGCTGGTGCCATAGGCGACGATCTTCTCAAAGCGCGCACGCACCGCGCCGATGCCGGGCACGTCGAACGGCCGCTTGGCCCGCTTGTTGAGCGCGCGCAGTATTACGGGCTCAAGCTCGCCATAATCCGCCACAACGGGGATGAAGAAGCGTAGCCGATCCACTCCTTGCGCGCGTTCTAGCGCCGGCAGCGGGCTGGGCGCAGGGTCTGTCGGACGTGGGCCGACAAACGTCTCCGTGATCGCGTCAAGGCCGAGGTTCAACTGGAGGCGCTGGCCGTGCATTTCATAGCCGCCATAGCGCAGCTTCTGCGGGGTCAGCCGCATCCAAACCGGCGGCTTCTCGGCATTGAGCTCAATCGTCGTAAAGGCCTGGCGCCAAAGCCGTTCGACCTGCCCGCGCAGATTGGCGCGCGCCAGTTCGCGCGGGAGCTCCGCCTCGAGCTTGCGCAGCACCGGCGCGAGCTTCGCGTCGGCCTTTTCGGTGAACGTGATGCGCTGGCCGAGAAAGTCGATTCCGGGCGTCTTGAGCCAGTCATAGCCGAGCTTCACTCGGCCGCGCGGGTTCCAGTCGGCGCCAAGATCCAGCTGGATGCGGGCATGCGCCATCGCCGATCCGGTCGCGGTCTCACCCTTGAGCAGTCCGCCGATGTCGCGCGCGCTGATCCGCGCGTTGATCGGCATGTCCGCGATGATGTCGCGACCTTGCCCGCGCAGCCGGATGGCGCCGCGCGTCACCACGCCTTCGATCGTGCAGCTGATCGGCGGGGTGACCTTCAGTTTCGCGCCGAACAGCTTGACCTGCCTGGGCTTTACGCAGCGCGAGGAATGCTGCTCGATCGTCCAGAGCTGGCGCGGGATCGCATTCTCCACGGCGCGCCGCACGACTTCCGTGTCTAGATCGATCGGTACGGCGAGCACCGAGGACTGGCTGGGCTTGGGCACGGCGTCCTTGGCGCGCGGCGGCGGCTTGACCTCGCCACCGCCCGAGCAGGCGCTCGCCAGTCCGCCAAGGCAGAGCGCCGATAGCAGCCTTGTGGCGGACCTCGTCTTCATGCGCACCTCCGAACCGCGGCTATGCCCCGCAAAGCATAGCGCCGCATGCGGTACGATCCGGAACTAGCCGGGTTCCGGCGCGCGCCGTTCCTCGATCGCGATCGGCCGGCGCTGCGCGTCCAGCCGCACGGTGATGTCCGCCCAATCGGGCGCGCTGCGCAGCATGTCTTCGGTGATTCGCTGGTAGTGCAGCACGAAGCCGCGGACCGTATCGTCGGTCATCGGTCCGCCGGCATTGCGTTCCTGCTCGACCCGCCAATCGGCGACGATCTCGAAGCCCGGCGCGGCGAGGAACACGAGCATGTCGATCCGCGCGAACAGCGCGCGATACGGCCCGGCTAGCTGCGCGTCGACGTAGCGTCGCCAGATGCCGTCGGGATCGCGGTCGCGCTCCAGTGCATTGACGGGCGTGCCCAATGCCGCTTCTTCCTGGGGCCTCGCGCCAAGGCACCAGCCTTCGAACACGAGCAGGTCCGCGGGATTGACGAGTTCGTCGGGTCCCGGCTCATCACGCGCCTTGTCGAAGCGCGGCAGCGCAAGGGGCCCGTCGCCAAGTGCCTCGATCACGGCCCGTCCGCGCGCCACGTCATGCGTTCCCGGCACGCCGCGGGTGCGCAGCAGCGGATGGACCGTCTCGGCGAGCCGCTGCCGGGCCGTTCCATCAAGATAGAGATCGTCGAGCGACAGTACCGGACAGCTCCGCGCCTTGGCGATCCTCGCCGCGAGCGTCGACTTTCCGCTGCCCTGCGCCCCGGCAATGCCGAGCACCAGCGGCCGCCGGGTCACGGCGGGCAGGCGCGCGAGGATCAGGCCGGCGAGATCCGGCGTGTCGATCGGCATGTTCCCCTCCAGCGCATGCGAACATCTCTGCTTGCGCCGGTCCACCGCTGTCAAATATGTCGTGGTCAAGCCGAAACGACTGCAAATTCGGCCGGGGGTAGGAAATGTCTGGCCGTCCGACGATCAAGGAAGTGTCGAAAATCGCGGGGGTGTCGTTCAAGACCGTCTCGCGTGTCCTCAACAATGAGAAGCATGTCAGCGAAGAGACACGGCGCCGCGTCGAGGAAGTCGTTGCGCAATTGAACTTCCGTCCGAGCCACGCCGCGCGCACGCTTGCCGGCCGCCGCTCGTTCCAGGTCGCGCTGCTCTACGACAATCCCAGCCCCTATTATGTCTATCACGTCCAGGCTGGCGCGCAGCAGCGCTGCACCGAACTCGGCTTCCGCCTGCTCCTCCAGCCGATCGACAGCCAGTCGCCGGACCTCGTCTCCAATGTCCTCGCGCTGATCGACGAGACGCATCTCGATGGGTTGATCCTCTCCCCTCCGGTCACCGAGGCAACCGCGCTGCTCGACGAGCTCGACAAGCGCGGAATCTCCTATGTCCGCATTGCGCCAGGCCTGCGCAAGGGGAGCGGCATGGCCACGTCGATGGACGACGTCGCCGCCGCGCGCGAGCTGACCAAGCATCTCGTCGACCTCGGCCATCGCGAGATCGCGTTCATCAGCGGGCCGGAAAGCCATATCTCCTCGGCGGATCGTCTGCGCGGCTATCGCGAAGCGCTCGAGGCCGGTGGCATCGCCTTCGATCCGACGCGAGTCGTTGCCGGCGATTACAGCTTCCATTCGGGCGAGGAGGCGGCGCGTACGCTGCTTCAGCGCCTTCCGCGGCCCACTGCGATCTTCGCCGGCAATGACGACATGGCCGCCGGCGCGCTCGCCGTGGCGCATGAGAGCGACATCTCGGTGCCCGAAGCGCTGTCGATCGCCGGGTTCGACGATTCGGATCTCGCCAAGGCGGTGTGGCCACCGCTCACCACGATCCGCCAGCCGGTTCGCGAACTGGCCTATGCCGCGGCGGACCTGATGCTGTCGGGCAATGCCCCGCAGCAGGACGTGACGCTGGACCACAAGCTAATGGTCCGCGCGACCACCGGGCCGGCACCGCGTTAACCGGCCGGTTCCGCAGATTTTATCCGCACGGCCTGTTTCGAAGCAGGACGTGCGTTAACCATCTTCGGCGCTGGCCATAATCGTAAACAAAACGTTAACTGCTCGTCATGCAGAGCCAGTTGATCGAGGGTGCGACCCGCACGCACCATCCGTTCCGCCGCTATATGCGCCGCGCGCTCGCGCAGCAGCAGAAGGTTAGCGACGACAGCGATGTCCGGCTGTTCGCCGTGAGCTTCACGGCGTTTTTCGTCTGCTTCTACACCTTCATTCTCTGAAGGCGTTCGCCCGTCAGGGAAGCACGTCCGGGGTGTGCGGCGCATGCTCGGCCTGGTGGAGCCGCCAGGCGCAATAGGCCGAGGCGATGCACAACGCGACGACCACCCAGATCGCATCCTCCACGCCAATGCCTGGCACGTTGGTCAGGGCATAGATACCCACCGATCCGGCGACCATCGCGCCCGAATTGACGATGTTGTTCGCCGCCACCGTGCGGGCGGTCTGAGACTTCTCCACCGTGGTGGTGAGGAAGGCATAGAGCGGCACCACGAACATGCCCCCGGTGATCGCGATCATCGCCAGGTCAAACAGCACACGCCAGCCGGCCGGCATTGCGATGAACGCCGCGGTCTTGAGGAACGGGCCCTCGCTTACCGGCCAGAAGAGCGCGGCAAAGTGGAAATCGACGACGAAAACCGCCATCGCAAGAACCGAGGCGACGGCATATTTGGCCGAGACCTCGCCCTTGAGCAGCCGGTTGATGATCACCGATCCGATCGCGATCCCCACCGAGAAGATGCCCAGGAACACGCTCGCCACGTCCTTCTGCGCGTGGAACACGTTCTTGACCAGCGGCGGGAACAGCACCGCGAGCACTGCCGCGATCGTCCAGAACACGCTGATCGCGACGATGGCGAGATACAGCCGCTTGATGTGCATCGTCGCCGCGATCAGCCGATAGGACGAGCGGAAGATGTTATAGTCGAGCTTGAGCTTCACCAGCGGCGGGGCAGGGGGGATCTGCGCTGAGGCGAACCAGCCGATCACCGCAACGCCGATCACGGCGAACGCCGCGAAATGCGGGCTGATCAACCCGCCGGCGATCGTGCCGCATAGGATGGCGATATAGGTGCCGGCCTCGACCAGTCCGGTGCCGCCCAGCACTTCGTCATCGGCCATATGCTGGGGGATGATCGCGTATTTGATCGGTCCGAAAAAGGTCGAATGCACCCCCATGCCGACCAGCGCGACCAGCATCAGCTCGAGATTCTTGAAGAAGATGCCTGCCGAACCGACGAGCATGATCCCAATTTCGGCGATCTTGATGATCCGCATGATCTTCGCCTTGTCGTAGCTGTCGGCGAGCTGGCCGGCGAGCGCGGAGAAGAGGAAGAAGGGCAGGATGAAGATCCCGGTGGCGATCGCGCTGAACTGCGTTTCCTGCTCGACCGAGTTGAAGATCTGATAGGTCGCGAAAAAGATCATCGCGTTCTTGAAGAGATTGTCGTTGAACGCGCCGAGAAACTGCGTGACGAACAGCGGCAGGAAACGGCGCTCCCGCATCAACCCGAGCGCACCGATCATCCCGTACTTGCTCCCAACCGGCGGATGCCACCGCCAAACTCGGCTGGGGCATAGCCGAGCGGCGGGGAGCGCGGCAACGCTTATCGCGTGTCTGGCAATCTCGCCGGCAAAACCTGCTCGGACTTTGCAAAATGCGGGTGCGATAAGGCTTTCGGCGCGAGCGCAGCCGGTGCTACAGGCGATCGGATGTGGACGTTGCCGAACATCCTCACGCTGTCGCGGATCCTCGCGCTCCCGCTTCTCATTGCGTTTCTCTGGTGGCCTGATTGGCCCGCAGGCTATGCGATCGCCTTCACGCTCTACGTGCTGATGGGTGTCACCGACTATTTCGACGGGTATCTGGCGCGTGCGCAGGGCACGGTGTCGAAGCTCGGCGTCTTCCTCGATCCGATTGCCGACAAGATCATGATCGCCTCGGTGATCCTGGTGCTCGTCGGCAAGGGCGTTATCGCCGATTGGCACGTCATTGCCGCGTTGGTGATCCTCGCGCGCGAGATCGCGGTCTCCGGGCTGCGCGAGTTCCTCGGCGGTATTCAGGTGTCGGTGCCCGTCTCGCGGCTCGCCAAGTGGAAGACCACGCTCCAGCTCGGCGCGCTCGGCTTCCTGATCTTCACGCGTGCCGTGCCTGAATGGCTTTGGGTCGAGACGGTCGGCTTGATCTTCCTGTGGGGCGCCGCGGTGCTCACGGTCGTCACCGGCTGGGATTATTTGCGCGTCGGCTTGCGCCACATGGACAGCTAAGATGGACCTGCTCTATTTCGCCTGGGTGCGCGAACGCATCGGTACGGGGCACGAGCAGGTCGATCCACCCGCCGAGGTCGCGAGCGTTGGCGAACTCATCGCCTGGCTGGCGCAGCGCAGCCCCGGCCATGCCGAGGCTTTTGCCGAACCGTCCCGGCTGCGGGCCGCGATCGATCAGCGCTTCGTTCCGCTCGAAACGCCGCTTGGCAACCCGCGCGAAATCGCGATCTTTCCGCCGGTGACCGGCGGATGATCCGCATCTCGGTCGATCCCGCCCCGATCGAGCTGGGCATGGAAGTCGCCGCGCTGGAGGAACGCGGGGCAGGGGCAGTCGCCACTTTCACTGGAGTCGTCCGCGGCGATGACGGGGTCACCGAGCTTGCGCTCGAACATTATCCCGGAATGACCGAAGGCGCGCTAGCCGCTCTTGCCGAGACCGCGACCGAGCGCTGGAACCTGCTCGGCGTGACGATCGTCCACCGCGTCGGGCCGATGGCGGTGGGGGAGCGTATCGTCTTCATCGGTGCCGCCGCGCATCACCGCCGCGAAGCGCTCGACGCCTGCGCCTATCTGATCGACCGCCTCAAGACCGACGCGCCCTTCTGGAAGCGCGAACGCCGCGGCGAAACGGCGCAATGGGTCGAGCCGCGGGACGCAGATGCGGTGGCGGCGGAGCGCTGGGACGATTGATATGTCCACTATATTCCCCTATAAGAGGACATGGAGGCATCATGGCTACGACGCTGAACGTTCGCGTAAATGGTCTGCTCGAGGAATTCATTGCCGATAATATCGGTAAGAATGGCGTTTACGACAATGCGAGCGAATATGTCCGCCATTTGATCCGTCAGGACAAGGAGCGCGCCGACGCGGCACGCTTTGAAATACTGAAGGCCGAAGTCAGGCGCGCATTGTCGGCACCCGATAGCGATTATGTCGAAGTTGATCGGGACGAACTGCTGGCGCGCATCAAGCGTCAGCGCGGATGAGCGGCTCTCGCCTGCTGCGCGATGCGGAGCATCGCATAGCAGAAATCTATCACTATACCTTGGCGCGATGGGGCGAGGAGCAGGCCGAACTTTACTATCAAGGCCTTCTCGATACGTTTGAAGCGCTTGCCGACCGCGCCGTTGTTTGGCGCGAGCTTCCCGCTGAGTTCGATATAGCTGGCTATTTCTGTCGATACGAACGCCACCTGATCTACTGGCGGCTTCTCGACGACGGAAAGGTCGGCATCGGCACGATCCTGCATGAGCGCATGCATCAGGTTGAGATGGCACGCGTAGCCTTCGAACCCTGACCCCTAGCGCGACTCCGCCAGCACCCCCGCCAGCAGCCTGAAATCGCGCTCCCTCGGGCTCGCCTTGCGCCAGACCAGCGCGATCTTGCGCGCCGCATTCTCCGCCTCGAGCGGCCGCGCGGTGACATGGGTGTGTTCAAGAATGCCCGAATCCACTGCCATCTCGGGCAGCATCGTCACACCCAGCCCACCATCGACCATCTGCACCATCGTGTGCAGCGAGGTGCCAAGCATCGTCGCCTCGGCGCGCAATTCGGGGCGGTTGCACGCTGCCAGTGCGTGGTCCTTGAGGCAGTGCCCATCTTCGAGCATCAGCAGCCGCGTTTCGTCGATGTCCGATGGCTTGATCGCTGGGGTCGGATCCATCTCGCCTTCGTGGAACGCGACGAACAGTCGGTCGTCGAACAGCGGCGCGACCTCCACTTCGCCGCACGCATAGGGCAGCGCCAGCAGCACGCAGTCGGTGCGGCCATGGTGGAGCCCCTCACAGGCAACGCCGCTGGTCTCCTCGCGCAGATAGAGCTTCAGATCGGGATATTCGCTCCGCAACCGCGGGAGGATGCGCGGCAGCAGAAACGGCGCGATCGTCGGGATCACGCTCATCCGCATCTCGCCGGAGAGAGGCCGCCCCGCCGCACGCGCCAGGTCGCCCAGCTCATCGGCTTCGCGCAATACCCGCCGCGCCTTGTCGACGATCCGTTCGCCCAGCGGCGTGAAGCGCACCACCCGCCGCGTGCGCTCGACCAGCACCACGCCGATCAGCGTCTCCAGCTCGCGTATTCCCGCCGACAGCGTCGACTGGGTGACGAAGCACGCCTCCGCTGCACGGCCGAAATGCCCCGCGTCGTGGAGGGCGACGAGATATTGGAGCTGCTTGAGCGTCGGAAGATAGGTCTGCGCCATTGATCGCCTGTGTCGATTAAGGCTGCCTAGATAAACGCTCGGGACGATTAATCTACCCCTGCGCGGGGGTTCTCCAGCTTCTCGCACATCACCGGCAAGCGGTGACCATAGAGAGTGTTCTCCTCCCTCCAGTGCTCGCCGTCGCCGCTGGCATATCGGACGTGCGCGCGGCCGACATTCTGCGCCGCGTCGAAATAGAGCATCGCGTCGTCAGGCCCGAAATTGGTCGCGAAACGCCCCGGCACGAACCAGGGCTCCAGCCTCATCCGAAATTCGAACATCACGCCCGCGCTGGCTTCGCACGCCGAGCGCGTGAAGACCGTTAGGGGATAGGTCTTCACGATTTCCGGTGTGCCGATCCGGAAGCCCCAGTGGAATTGGACCGGGTAGGTATCGCGGTTGACCAGGCACAGCGCCGACCATTGCTCGCCATAGGGCGTGAACGCATACCAGAGCCGCCCGGTAGCGTCCGGCGCTCCTGCGGGCTTGTCGATGCGTTGGAGTAGCCCGGCCTGCAGGAATGGCTCGATCGCAGCCCGGTCTTCCGCCGCCAGGAAACGGTGTTCGCCCCACCGATTGTCGAGCGCCCGAGGGGGAAGTGCGCAGAGCGGCTCCTGGTCCAGGATCTTCGTAGCCGCCTGGATCACTTCCGCGTGCGACGGCTCTTGTGCGTGGGCATGCCCGCCAAGCGCCGGCAACAGCCCAACGATCAGTCTCCCTCTGGTCAAACCGCCCTTTCGCATCGGCCATCCCTCCCGATATTCCGTGCGAGGCTATCGAAAGGGATGAGGGCAGGTAAAGGGGCGCGACGCAGGACGCCCCTTTACGGCTCAGGCGGCCTCTTCGAGCTCGGCCGGCAAGCGGATCATATAGTCGAATGCCGAGAGCGCTGCAGTCGAGCCCGCGCCCATCGCGATGACGATCTGCTTGTAGGGCACCGTGGTGCAGTCGCCCGCCGCGAAGATGCCGCGCTGCGAGGTCTCGCCGCGTGCATCGATCTCGATCTCGCCGCGGTTCGACAGCGCGACCGAATCTTTCAGCCACTCGGTGTTCGGCACCAGCCCGATCTGGACGAAGATGCCTTCCAGCTCGATCTCATGCTCGGTGCCGTGGTTGCGATCCTTGTAGCGGAGACCAGTGAGCTTTTCGCCGTCACCGCTGACTTCGGTGGTCAAGGCAGACGTAATCACCTTGACGTTGGGCAGGCTGCCCAGCTTGCGCTGAAGCACCGCGTCGGCGCGCAACTGGCTATCATATTCGATCAGCGTGACATGCGCGACCAGGCCCGCCAGGTCGATTGCCGCCTCGACGCCCGAATTGCCGCCGCCGATCACTGCGACGCGCTTGCCCTTGAACAGCGGACCGTCGCAATGCGGGCAATAGGTCACGCCCTTGTTGCGATATTCCTCTTCGCCCGGAACGCCCATCGTCCGCCAGCGCGCGCCGGTAGAGAGGATCACCGTGCGGGCGTGCAGGCTCGCGCCGCTGGCCAGGACAACTTCGTGCAGCCCGCCTTCCTGGCGCGCGGGCACCAGCTTGGCGGCGCGCTGCAGGTTCATCACGTCGACGTCATAGTCCTTCACGTGCTGCTCGAGCTGTGCGACCAGCTTCGGCCCCTCGGTATGGCTCACCGAGATGAAATTCTCGATCGACATCGTGTCGAGCACCTGCCCGCCGAAGCGTTCGGCCGCGACGCCGGTGCGGATGCCCTTGCGCGCTGCATAGATCGCCGCCGCGGCGCCGGCAGGCCCGCCGCCGATCACCAGCACTTCGAACGGATCCTTGCCCGCGATCTTCTCGGCCGCACGCTTCTCGGCGCCGCTGTCGATCTTGGCGACGATCTGCTCGAGCTCCATCCGTCCGCTCGCGAACGGTTCGCCGTTCAAGAACACGCTCGGCACTGCCATCACCTTGCGCTCCTCGACTTCCGCCTGGAACAGTCCGCCGTCGATCGCGACATGCTGGATCCGCGGGTTGAGCACCGCCATCAGGTTGAGTGCCTGCACCACGTCAGGGCAGTTCTGGCACGACAGCGAGAAATAGCTCTCGAACAGATAGTCGCCGTCCAACGCGCGGACCTGCTCGATCGTCTCTTGCGCCGCCTTGCTGGGATGCCCGCCGACCTGGAGCAGAGCCAGCACCAGCGAGGTGAACTCATGCCCCATCGGAATGCCCGCGAAGCGCACGCCGATATCGGTGCCGGTGCGGCGGATCGCGAAGCTCGGCTTACGGATGTCGTCGCCGGCCACCACCGTGATCTTGCCCGAAAGCGCAGCGATCTCGTCGAGCAGTTCGCCCAGCTCGCGCGACTTGGCGGCGTCGTCCAGCGACGCGACCAGCTCGATGGGCTCGCGGATGTTCACGAGATAGGTCTTGAGCTGCTGGGTCAGGTTCGCGTCGAGCATGGGGAACTCCAAAAACTAGGTCTCACTCAAGGAAAACGGCCCGGGATGGTGGTCCACCCCGGGCCGCATCGGCGCCTCCCACAAAGGGGGAGGAGAGGAGGCGCCTTAGGTCTTAGATCTTGCCGACCAGGTCGAGCGACGGGGCCAGGGTGGCCTCGCCCTCTTCCCACTTGGCGGGGCAGACTTCGCCCGGATGCGCGGCAATGTACTGCGCAGCCTTGATCTTGCGGAGCAGTTCGGCGGCGTTGCGGCCGACGCCTTCCGAGGTGATCTCGACGAGCTGGATCACGCCCTCGGGATCGACGACGAAGGTGCCGCGGTCCGCCAGGCCCTGGCCTTCGCGCAGCACGTCGAAATTGCTGGCGAGGACGTGGTTCTGGTCGCCGAGCATGAAATAGTTGATCTTGCCGATCGCCGGCGAAGTATCATGCCAGGCCTTGTGGCTGAAGTGCGTGTCGGTCGAGACGGAATAGACCTCGACGCCCATCTTCTGCAGCTGCGGATAGATGTCGGCCAGGTCTTCCAGCTCGGTCGGGCACACGAAGGTGAAATCGGCCGGATAGAAGAAGAAGACGGCCCACTTGCCCTTGGTGTCAGCGTCGGTGACGTCGACAAACTTGCCTTCTTTATAGGCCGTGGTTGCGAACGGCTTGATCGAGCTTCCGATGAGCGCCATGCGGGTAATTCCTCCAAAGGCAGGCTGTTGTTGCAATGCGGGATATAGGGGTGCCGCATCGCAATGCAAAACGGGAAGGCTCGCTCGCAGTGATCGAGTGAGGCGATCAGTGCTGAATAATTGATCGACAGAGCCGCGGAACGCCTAGTGGTGTTACGCGCGCTCGACGGTCGGGTGTGGGCGGAGGTGACGGGCGCGCGATCGTTGCGCCGCCGAGGAATATCCTACCGCAGCGCGAGATACAGATTGTAGACGCTGGTCAGCGTCAGCACCACGCCGACCATCAGCATGAGGGTCTTGGGCTCCACCCGCTTGGCGAGCAGCGCGCCGAACGGGGCTGCGAGCACCCCGCCGATCAGCAGGCCCACCGTCGCCAGCGTGAACGCGCCGAGGCCCAGCTGAGAGATGAAGGTCGCCGAGATCGTCGTAGTCACGAAGAATTCGGCGGTGTTGACCGTGCCGATCGTCATCCGCGGGCTCGCGCCCTGCACCAGCAGGTTGCTCGTGACCACCGGCCCCCAGCCGCCGCCGCCTGCGGCATCGAGGAACCCGCCTGCCAGCCCGAGCGGCTCGACGATCTTGGGCGAGCGCTCCACAGGCGGATAATGCCGGCTGCGCCACAGCAGATACAGGCCGATCGCCGTCAGATAGGCGAGTATGAACGGCTTGGCGGTCGCTGCATTGATGTTGGAGAGCACATAGGCGCCCAGCGCCCCGCCGATCACGCCGGGGACGGCGATGCGGAGGAACAGCTTCCAATTGACGTTCTTGTGCAGCGTGTGGCTGAGCCCGGACACCGCCGTGGTGAAGGTTTCCACCGTGTGCACCCCCGCCGAAGCGGCAGCCGGTGGCACGCCGAGGCTGAGCAGCAGCGTGTTGGAGATCACGCCGAACGCCATGCCCAGCGCGCCATCCACCATCTGCGCGGCAAAGCCCACGGCGATGAAAGGGAGGAGCGCCGTGAGGTCAATTCCGAAGATCATCCGCGCCCTTCAAATCACTGTTTGGCCTGCATGGATGCCGCGCCTCGGCATCTCCTACAAGATACATAGTGTTTAGACCGGCCAAGCCGTTCCGGGGGCCAAACTGGAAAAGCGCGCAGACAGCGCCTAAATGGTCGCGACAAAGGGGAACCGGCCATGTTCCAGCGTCTGGTGGCATATCTCGATTCGATCCGCGTGCGTGATCCCGCGCCGCGCAGCCGTGCGGAAATCCTGCTCTATCCGGGCGTGTGGGCGGTCGCCTATCATCGCATCGCGCACCGCCTGTTCAAGGGGCGCTGGTTTTTCCTCGCCCGCGCCGTCAATCACTGGTCGCGCTGGATGACGGCAATCGACATCCATCCCGGCGCCACGATCGGCCGCAACTTCTTCATCGATCACGGCTTCGTGGTCATCGGCGAGACCGCCGAGATCGGCGACAATGTCACCATCTATCAATGCGTCACGCTGGGTGGCACCAGCCCGGACAATGGCGTCGCCGGCAAACGCCACCCGACCTTGCTCGATGGCGTGATCATCGGCTCGGGCGCGCAGGTGCTCGGACCGATCATCGTCGGCGAGCGCGCGCGGATCGGCGCCAATGCGGTGGTCACCAAGGACGTGACTCCCGGCGCGGTGATGGTCGGCATCCCCGCCAAGCCTACGTTGGTCGAGGCGGCGGCGTGGCAGAAGGACTTCGTTCCCTATGGCACGCCGTGCAGCGACGTGTTCGATCCGTCGACCCAGAAGCTCGAGTTGATGCGCTGCGAACTCGAGACGCTGCGCAAGCGCCTCGACACGATGATCGCCGAGCGCGAAGCCAGCGATGCGGAACGCCGCGATCGTGCTTGACGCTGGGGTGCGCGCCTAAATGGGGACGGTAACCCCGCTGCCGGTCGGCCGGCCGAGCCAGGTCGGCTTCGAGCGCCTCGAGCTCAATCGCATCCTCGATCTCTATGGCCGGATGGTCGCTGCCGGGCACTGGAAGGACTATGCGATCCAGTTCGATAACGATGCCGCGGTCTTCGCCGCTTTCCGCCGCGCCGCCGAACGCCCCGAATACCGGATCGAGAAGCGCCCCGCGCTGCGCAACCGGCAGGGCATGTGGGCGCTGGTCAACGAATCCGGCATGATCCTCAAGCGCGGGCACGAACTCGGCCCGGTGCTCGCGCCGGTCGAGCGGCGGCTGATGAAGCTGGTCGGCGAGTAAATAGCGGGTAGCGGTCCAGCGGCCGTTTTTTGGTGGAAAGGACTTCGCACGCTAATTGACATCTAAGATTACGCCTCAATGTTCACGGCGTTCAAAAGCGCGTGATTGATTTCGTTAAAGCTCAACTTTGAACCAGCTAGAGTGAGATGGAAACTAGACAAAATGCTACCATGTTTGGCGGATATCTGAACAATTATCCCGACCACACTACCATCTATACGGACGAATGCTGCACGCAAAATTCTATTTTTCAGATCCTCACGAAATACAAATCTTTCATTATCGCTCACGCAGAAAGAATAACATATTATCTCGCCACCTATGTCCGATATAGGAAATATGGGTCGTAGATTCTTTGTTTCGACAGAACTATCCGGCCAGGACTCGGGACACGCTCTAGGCATGTGGTCCGCTCGGCTAGTTCAAGACAACTCGGGCTGGCTTTGAGCTTGAACCAGGCAAGTTCATTGCTTTGCGAGTGAACCACCTGTTCTGCGGTGATGCGAGTCTCCGAGGCGCTCTCCGACTTCGCTTTCGTCTCCTGACCAAACATGTGAGACGACTGTGGCGCGTTGCATGACGCCAACGCTAGGACGACCAAAGCAGGAGTAGAGCGCATCGTCTTAGTCTGTGACGATGCATGGACGTCCGCAAGTGAGGCGTTAGCGGACCGGCTGGATTTCCAAAGCGGCACGGCTGTCTTGAGCCCGGGCGATGCGGCGAACGACTGTCAGTGGGAGGCTCGTAACACGCGCATCTTGCGGCGCTCCGGGCGCGGCCCCCAGCGGCAGCTGAGGGGCGCTCGGACTGACGGCTAGCGGCAGTATGCGAGGCGCTCCTGCCGTTGTTGTCCGAGACTCAAGATAGCGAGCATTAGCTTGAACTAACTCGCAAACCTTCGCGCGCTTCGCCGTGCCCGCGAAGCGGCGGCTTGTCTCTCGGATCTTCGCAATCCAAGGCTCGGCGCGTCGCGTGTTATGAGGTTGATTGTCCACGCCCGGAGAGAGGACGAGCAGGAACCTAAATCCTCAATCTAGCGCTCGTGCAGCGCCGCCAACGCGATACCGGCCAGGTTCTGCGCGCGCTTCACATAGCGTATCCGCATCCGGCCGGACGGCCGCGGCAGCCCGCGAAACACGTCCCGGTGGTGCGCAAAGGCCGGTGGGCAGCGCACCGTCTCGTTCGCCTGGGCGATCACCGCTGCCGCATCGCCCAGCAGCACCGCGTCAGCCAAGCCCTGCGCGTGCGCCATGCGCATCGCCTCGATCAAGGCGAGCCACTCGGCATCCATTGCTAGGCCCGGCCCTAGGTTGCGCCGGAGGAAGCTGCGGCCGCCGATCACCACCGCCAGCTCCATGCCGGTCGCGGGTCGGGAGCCGCCATCGAAGAAGACCTTCACGCCGCGCGCCATGCGCCGATCGGCAGATCCGCGATCGACCAGTCGCCGATGCTCCAGCGCACCAGCCGTAGCGTGGGATGTCCCACCGCCGCCGTCATCCGGCGTACCTGGCGATTGCGACCTTCGCTTATCGTCAGCCTGATCCAGCGATCGGGAATGCTCAGCCGGACGCGGATTGGAGGGTCGCGCGACCAAAGAACGGGATCATCGATACGCTCGACCAGCGCCGGCCGGGTCGGACCGTCCTTCAGCATTACGCCGCCGCGCAGCTGTGCCAGCGCGGAATTGTCCGGCTCGCCCTCAACTTGCACGAGATAGGTCTTGGGCAGCTTGAACTTGGGGTCGGCGATCCGTGCCTGCAGTCTGCCGTCGTCGGTCAGCAGCAACAGCCCCTCGCTGTCGCGGTCCAGCCGGCCGGCGGGATAGACTCCGGGCAGATCGATATAGTCCGAGAGCGTTGCCCGCGCCGTTTCGGTACCACGATCTGTGAACTGGCTCAGCACATCGAAAGGCTTGTTGAACCGGATCAGCGTCATGCGGTCACCGCCGCAAATAGGGCTTTCGACAGGCGAGCGGGCGTCATGCCGCGGCTGTATCGTGGAAAGGCCTGAACGGCAAAAGGGCCCGGGAAGCGTCCGAGCCCTTCTGCCGGTTTGGGTGCGATCAAGCCGCGGCGAGTTGGGTCGGCGGCAGCCGGTCCTGCAGATCGCCCAGCATGCCCACCACGCTGCGCCGAATTGGCTGCCAGAAGGCCGAGAGCGAGAGCAGCGCCGAACCGATCACCAGCGCAGTCAGCGCGGCGGCGAGCTCGACTGCTCCGGTCTGTTCGAACAGCGCGTACATCGCCCATAATACATAGACGAGGCTCGAGACGAGCAGCGCGCGGCGGTCGACGGCCAGCGCGACGAAGGCGAAGGCCACGTAGAGCGCGATCACCAGTGCCGCCATCGGCACGCCGATCTTGCCGTCGAAGATGCCGAGCATGTGGAAGATCGGATGCGCGATCAGCGGCGCAGCGCCGAGATGCAGCCAGAAGGCGACATCGGCGCGGCGCGTCCGGCGCTCGCGGTCGGAGATATCCCAGCGCATTGCCAGCGCGAACACGAGCAAGCCGCCGGCGAGCAGCATCGGCTGGATGGCGTCCTTCGAGCCCGGGATCGCCGCGACGATCACGCCCATCGCGACGCCGACCAGCGCAAGTGCGCCGACCGCCACCGTGATCGGCACCATGAACCGCCGCCAGTGCAGCCAGGCCGCGCCCGCGGTCAGCGTGCTGACGATCACGCCCATCGCGCCGGCGAGCTGGCGCTGCTCGATTTCGCCCGTGACGTGCAACTGCTCGGCGAGCCAGGGCGCGTTGGCGCCGAAGATGCCGCCGACGCCGGCGAACACGCCGCCGGCAAAGCCGATCAGCAACAGGATGCTGGGCAGCGCCATCCGACGCTTCTTGGTGAAATATTCGGCGAGCATCCAGCTGGTGCCGGCGATCATCACCCCGGCGAACGATATCGCGACGCCCACCTGGCGCGGGCCCTCGTTGGCGTCGATACCCATCAGCTTGCCGCCAACATAGAAGCCGATCCAGCCGACCGCGACGAGAATCAGCACTGCGGCGATCGAGACGAAGATGTCGTTGAACCCGGTGAGCAGCCGGAAATGCTCCTCGTCCACCGCGGGCGTGTCGCGGCGCGCGGCGACATGGTTACGGAACGCGCGCACGGCGTCGGGGGGAGAGCACCCGCCTCGACGGCGCCTGCGAGATCGCTTTCGCTATACATCGGCAATCCTCCTTCTGGATCGAGGATGTATCATGAGTGTATTAGTGAAACAATACGGCATTACACCGATGGCGGAGGAACTCCTGTCCTACAAGGGCCTGGCTATGCTAGGAATGACGCCCGGCTCTTTGAGATTGTAGGAAAGCCCCGACGCACTCGCCTGTTACTAAGTTATAATCGTGAGCAACGAACTTTCACGATTCGCATGCATTCTGCGACGCCAAGCGTGAAAAACCCTACAGACGCGTGCTCGCTGTGTTGGATTCTACTGGAGGCGTGTCAGGATCGCGGTCGTCTGCTCGGCGCCCGAATTGGGCACGGTCTCGCCGCTGCGGTCGATAATCTCGGCCCATTGCGCCGCGACGCTTTCGGGGGTGCGCTCGGCCAGCCTGGCGCCTTGGGTCAGCGTAACATAGGCCGCCTGGACCACGCCGCCGCCCGCGCCGACGATTATGTTGGTCGGCGCATCCTCAGAAACTAGGAACAGCGCAGCGGGCGCGACATTCTCCGGTGCGAAGGCCTGGAAGGCGGCCTCGGGGAAAATGTCCTCGGTCATCCGCGTGCCCGCCACCGGCGCGATCGTGTTGACCTTGATGTTGTGCTTGGCGCCCTCGAGGTGGAGTGTCTTGGCCAGCCCCGCCAGCCCCAGCTTGGCCGCGCCGTAATTTGCCTGGCCGAAATTGCCGTAGAGCCCGGTCGATGAAGCGGTCATCAGGATCCGCCCGTAATTCTGCGCGCGCATGATCTCCCACACCGCCTTGGTGGCGTTGGCCGATCCGATCAGGTGGACGTCGACCACGAAGGCGAAGTCCTCGGGGGTCATCTTAGCGAAGCTCTTGTCGCGCAGCACCCCGGCATTGTTGATCAGGATGTCGATCCGGCCCCAGCGCGCCTGGGCGGCCTGCGCCATCGCGACCATCTGGGCATAATCGGTGACGCTGCCGCCGTTGGACATCGCCTCGCCGCCGGCTGATTCGATCTCTGCGACAACCTTGAGCGCCGCATCGGAATGCCCGGTGCCGTCGCGCGTCGCACCGAGATCGTTGACCACCACCTTGGCGCCGCGCCGGGCGAGCTCGAGCGCGTAGGCGCGCCCCAAGCCGCCACCGGCTCCGGTGACGATCGCGACGCGGCCTTCGAACGATATGGTCATGCTGAGCGCTCCTTGAAGAGCGCCTCCCTAGGCGGCAATCTCCGTCAGGGAAACCGGCGGAAGCACAATGCCCCCGCCGACTTTTCCGACTACTTGCCGCCGCGCTGGCGGCAATGGTCTTTCACGGTCTTCGAACAGAGCGGATAGCTCGCCGGGTCCGAAGGCGCGGGCGGCGGCGGAGCGGTCGCCGGTGCCGGCGGTGCTGCGGGAGCAGGGGCTGCTGCTGGCTCCGGCGCGGCAGGCGCTGCCGGTGCGGCGGCCGGGTCGGCCGGAGGCGGCGTGGCCGCCGCCGGGTCGGCCGGGGGCGCGGCCTCTGCGGTTGCTGCAGCGTCCGCCGGGGCTTGCGGAGCCGTCGGCGCGGCCGGATCGGCGGGCGGCGGCGGAGCGGGCGTCGTTTGTGGCGGTGTCGCCGGCGCCGCCGGCATGTCCTGCGCTATTGCGGTGCCGCCGATTGCCAATGCAGTCGCGGCCATGAGCATCCATTTCATGCGTTCGATCCTCTTATTGCTATCCCGTGTTGCTGCTTCGAACGCCCATTTCGGAAAGATGTTTCGTCTCCGGCACGGTTCGGCGCGAAGTCAGCCGGGTTCGTCGCTCGCGGCCGCCGGGTGGATACGTTTGTCGGGCTGGCCGCGCTTGCAGACCGGATAAAGTGATCGAGCAGTGTCGGCGGCAGGAGGGCCTGGCTCGGCGTCTGACCGTTCGGGACGAAGATCGCCGTCGCACCCGGTGCCGGCGTCCCATCGGGATAGGCTGTGGCCGACGAGAGGCGCTGAACGCTCCGCGCTCAGTTCCCCGCGTCGAGCGAGTAACCGGCCGAGCGCACCGTGCGGATGATGTCCGGGCGGTCGCCATGGTTGATCGCCTTGCGCAGCCGGCGGATGTGCACGTCGACTGTCCGACTCTCGATGTCGCTGTCGTGCCCCCATACCGCATCGAGCAGCCGTTCGCGCGAGAAGACCCAGCCCGGATGTTCGAGGAAGTGCTTGAGCAGGCGGAACTCGGTCGGCCCGAGCGAGACGACTTCGCCGGCGCGGCGCACCTTGTGGCCTACCGTGTCCATCTCGATGTCCGCGTAGATGAGCGCTTCGCCGGCCAGCGCCGGGCGCACGCGCCGCAAGACCGCGCCGACCCGCGCGACCAGCTCGCGCGGGGAGAAGGGCTTGGTGACATAATCGTCCGCGCCGGTCTCGAGCCCGCGCACGCGATCCTCTTCCTCGCCGCGGGCGGTGAGCATGATGATCGGCACGTTCGCGGTCTCGGGCATGCGGCGCAGGCGGCGGCACACTTCGATGCCGGAAAGCCCTTCGACCATCCAGTCGAGCAGCACGATGTCGGGCGTCGCCTCCTTGGCGAGCAGCAGCGCTTCCTCGCCATCGGGGGTGTGCTTGACCTCGTAATCCTCGCGCTTGAAATGCCAGGTGACGAGTTCGGCGATCGCCGCGTCGTCTTCGACCAGCAGCATTTTTACTCGAGCCATGGGATCGTCCTCAGTTGGCGCCGCTCTCGCCTGAATCGGCGAGATAGCGTCCGGTGGCGGCAAAATAGACCATTTCCGCGACATTGGTCGCGTGGTCCCCGATCCTCTCCAGGTTTTTTGCGACGAACAGCAGGTGCGCGACCTGGCTGATCGTGCGGGGATTCTCGACCATGAAGGTCACCAGCGTGCGGAAAATGCTGTCATAGAAGTCGTCGAGCGCGGTATCGCGCACCACGACCTCCGCGGCGGCCTCGGCGTCGCGCGATCCGAAGGCATCGAGCACGTCGTGGACCATGTCGCTCGCCATCTGCGCCATCGCCGGCAAGAGCGACAATGCCTCGATACGGTCCTCGCCCTCGGTGTGGATCAGCGGCACGCGCTTGGCGATGTTCTTGGCATAGTCGCCGATCCGCTCGACCACTGCCGCGATCTTGAGCGCCGCGATCACTTCGCGCAGATCGTCGGCCATCGGGGCGCGCAGCGCGATCACGCGGACGACGAGCTTCTCGACTTCGGCCTCGATCGCGTCGATCGCCTTGTCCTTGCCGCGCACCTGATCGGCGAGCGCAGTGTCGCCGCGCTGCAGCGCCTTCATCGCGTCGTGGATCGCCTCCTCGGCCAACCCGCCCATCTGGCTGATCAGCGCGCGAAGCTGCTTGATATCCTGGTCGAACGCCTTGACGGTATGTTCCTGCCCCGTCACCATTATCCGTACCTTCCGGTGATGTAGTCCTTGGTCCGCTCCTCGCGGGGGGTGGTGAAGATCTGGTCGGTCTCGCCATATTCGACGAGGCTGCCGAGATGGAAAAATGCCGTGCGTTGGCTGACGCGCGCTGCCTGCTGCATGTTATGGGTGACGATCACGATCGCATAGCGGCCGCGCAGCTCGTGGATCAGCTCCTCGATCTTGGCGGTTGCGATCGGGTCCAGCGCGGAAGCCGGCTCGTCCATCAGGATCACTTCGGGATCGACCGCGATCGCGCGGGCGATGCACAATCGCTGCTGCTGGCCGCCCGAAAGCGCGGTGCCGCTGTCGTGTAAGCGGTCTTTCACTTCGTCGAATAGCCCGGCGCGCCTCAGCGACTGCTCGACGATCGCGTCGAGATCGGCCTTGGTTGGCGCCAATCCGTGGATGCGCGGGCCATAAGCGACATTCTCGTAGATCGACTTGGGGAACGGGTTCGGCTTCTGGAACACCATGCCGACGCGTGCGCGCAGCTGCACCACGTCCATCGCGTCCGAATAGATGTCCTCGCCGTCGAGCGTGATCGCCCCTTCGACGCGCGCGGTCGGGATGGTGTCGTTCATCCGGTTGAGCGTACGCAGGAAGGTCGATTTGCCGCAGCCCGACGGGCCGATGAACGCAGTCACCCGATCCATGTCGATATCGATCGACACGTCTTTCACCGCCTGCTTGGCGCCATAGAAGACGCTCACGTCGCGCGCGGTCATCTTGTGGGTCGGGGCGCTATTGTGGAGCATCACCAGCGGGTCTCGAATTTGTTGCGAAGATAGATGGCGAGCCCGTTCATGGCGAGCAGGAAGACCAGCAGCACCAGGATCGCGGCGCTGGTCTTCTCGACAAAGCCGCGACTGACTTCGTCGGACCACAGGAAGATCTGCACCGGCAGCACCGTGGCAGGATCGGTGAGCCCGCCCGGCGGCGTCACGATGAACGCGCGCATGCCGATCAGCAACAGCGGTGCGGTCTCGCCCAGCGCCCGCGCCATGCCGATGATCGTGCCGGTGAGGATGCCGGGCATCGCCAGCGGCAGGACGTGATGGAACACCACCTGGATCGGGCTCGCGCCGATGCCGAGCGCAGCGTCGCGGATCGATGGCGGCACCGCCTTGATCGCGTTGCGGCTGGCGATGACGATCACCGGCATGATCATCAGCGCGAGCGTGAGCCCGCCGACCAGCGCCGCCGAACGCGGCAGCAGCGGGCCGAAGCGGACGCCGCCAATCTCCCAGCTGCCCAGGAACACTGCGAGCCCGAGCAGGCCGAAGATAATCGAAGGCACTGCGGCAAGATTGTTGATCGAGACTTCGATCAGGTCGGTCCAGCGGTTCCGCGGGGCATATTCCTCGAGATAGATCGCCGAGAGCACGCCGACGGGAAAGGCGATCGCGAAGGTCACCAGCATGGTGAGCAGCGACCCCTTCAGCGCCCCCCAGATGCCCACTGCCACCGGATCGGTCGAATCGGATTCGCCGAGGAAATCGGCATTGAAGTGCCGCGAGACCAACCCAGCCTGGCGCAATCGCACGATCTGTGCCTGCGCCTCGGCGCTGCCGCGTCCGGCCTCGGCCTGGTCGATCAGCGTCGAGGCGGGGACGTCGATCACCAGCTTGCGATCGAGGATGCTCGGATCGCGCTTGATCGCGTCGCGCACGCGCAGCCAGGCGCTGTCGGAGATGAAGGTCTCGCCACCGGTGCCGAAGCTCTTCACTGCAGCGGCCTTCACCGCGCCTTCCAGCTCGGCGCCGGCCAGCGCCAGGTCGGCGCCCGCGCTCTTCAGCTGCGCGCGGTCCACCGGCATCGACGCGGCGGGGAAATCGATCGTCAGCGCGACATCGGTGCGCGTGAACCCGCGCCAGCCCTGCGCCACCATCGTCGCGAGCAGGAAGGCGAGGAAGGCCGCCGACAGCACCACGGCGGCCAACCCGAAGAAGCGGAAGCGCCGCTCGGCGCCATAGCGCCGGCGGATGCGCCGCTGCATCGCCGCGGTCTTCCAGTCGGTTGGTGCGCGCTCGGGGACAGGAGCAGGGGCAGGGGCGTTACTCATACGCTTCCCGATATTTCTTTACTACGCGCAGCGCGACGATGTTGAGAAGCAGCGTGATCACGAACAGCGTGAGCCCCAGCGCGAACGCCGCCAGTGTCTTGGGGCTGTCGAACTCGGCCTCGCCAGTCAGCAGGTCGACGATCTGCTTGGTGACGGTGGTCGCGCTCTCGAACGGGTTGAGCGTGATGTTTGCGGCGCCCGAGGCGGCCATCACCACGATCATCGTCTCGCCGATCGCCCGGGAGATCGCGAGCAGCACGCCCGCGACCACGCCGGGTAGCGCGGCAGGAATTAGCACGCGCGAGATCGTCTCGCTGGTCGTCGCGCCCATCGCCAGGCTGCCGTCCCGCATCGCAGTGGGCACCGCGGCGATCGAATCGTCGGCCATCGACGAGACGAAGGGGATGATCATCACGCCCATCACCAGCCCGGCGGCCAGCGCGCTTTCCGAGCTGGCATAGGGCATCCCCAGCATCACCGCGAAGTCGCGCACGGCCGGCGCCACCGTCAGCGCAGCGAAATAGCCATAGACCACCGTCGGCACGCCCGCGAGGATTTCGAGGATCGGCTTCATCCAGCGGCGCACGCGCGGCGCGGCATATTGGGTGAGATAGATCGCGCTCATCAGGCCGAACGGGATCGCGACGAACATTGCGATCACCGCGCCGATGAAGAATGTGCCCCAGAACAGCGGCACTGCGCCCAGCGACTTTCCCGGATGCGCGGCGTCGATCACCTGCGGGCTCCAATGGGTGCCGAACAGGAAATCGGTGACGGGAACCACCGAGAAGAAGCGTAGCGATTCCCACAGCAGCGACAGGAAGATGCCCAGCGTCGTCAGGATCGCGATCAGCGAGGCGACGAGCAGCAATCCCATCACGCCGCGCTCGACGCGATTGCGCGCCTGGAAATTGGCGCGCGAGCGGGTGAAGGCGAAGGCGCCGCCGGCAAAGGCGAGCAGCACGGCGATCGCCGCGCCGGTCCAGCCATAGCGGAACAAAGCGGTGCGCGTCGGGGCGACGAGCGCCTCGGCGACCGGATCGAAGGCGGTCGCGCTCGAATCGCGCGCTACCCGCTTGGCCTCGGCGAGCAGTGCGTCGCGCTCGAAGGCGAATTGGGGCAGCTGCGCCGCGGCGGGATGTTCGAGCACTTCCTGCTTGACCAGGCCGGGGCTCACCGCGCTCCACATCGCGATGAACAGCAGCGCGGGCAGCATCGTCCACATCGCGACATAGAAGCCGTGCTGCGCGGGCAGCGAGTGCAGGCGCTTGGCGCCGCCGCGATCGAACTTGCCGGCGCGCGCGCGCGCGGTCAGCCAGCCAATCAGCCCGAGCCCGGCGATGAGGAAGAGGAGGGCGAAACCGTTCATCGCTCAGTGCAGCCCGGCCGGATCGAGCGCGATGCGCTGCGCGAGGATCGCCGCCGAATGGGCGCGAACGTCGTCGGGCGCCGCGATCAGCCCGCGCCGCGCCAGCTTGCCGCCGGGTCCCCACATCGTCGTGTAGAGCGTCAGGAAATCATTGAGCCCCGGCACTGCGCGCAGGTGCCGCGTCTTGACGTAGAGAAACAGCGGCCGGGCGCCTGGATAGCTCTTGTCGGCGATCGTCTTGTAGCTCGGCGCGACGCCATCGATCGGCACGCCGTGGAGTTGATCGGCATTTTCCTCGAGATAGGAATAGCCGAACACGCCGATCGCATTGGGATTGGTCGCCAGCCCCTGGACGATCAGATTGTCGTTCTCGCCCTTGTCGATATAGGGTCCGTCGTCGCGGATGCGCTTGCAGCGGCTGTCATAGGGCGCGGTGTCCTTGGCCGCCTTGAGCGTCTTGGCTTGGGGATCCGCCTCGGCGCAGCCCGGCTCGATCACCAGCTCGACCAGCGCATCGCGCGTGCCGCTGGTCGAAGGCGGGCCCATCACCTGGATCGGGATCGCGGGCAGCGCCGGATTGACGTCGCGCCAGGTCCGCGCGCGATTGGGCTGGCCCAGCGGATTGGCGGCGAGCGCCAGATAGACGTCCTTCTTGCTCAGCTGCAGCTTGGGGCCGTTGTTCGCCTCGGCCAGCGCGACGCCGTCGACGCCGATCTGCACTTCGAGGATCGGCCCCACGCCCTTGCTCTCGCACAGGGCATATTCGGATTTCTTGATCCGGCGCGATGCGTTGGCGATGTCGGGGAATTCCCAGCCTACGCCGTCGCAGAAGCGCTTGAGCCCCGCGCCTGTGCCGATCAATTCGACCACCGGCGCCTTGCGGCCGCCGCCCTGGTTGACGAACGTCTCGGCTACCGCCGTGGTGAAGGGATAGACCGTCGAGGATCCGACCACGCGGATTTCGCGCGCAGTGTTGCCGTCGCACGCCGAAAGCGCGAGCGCGAGCACCAACATTGCGAACCTGCCCCGAATTGCGCGTCTCCTGCGGAATGGTGCCCCGGAGAATCGCCCCGCACCCGCAGCCGCTTTCTTTCAGCTCGGTTACGTCTTTATGACAGTCGCCTGGGACGCGCTTAGGACAGCCGCTGCACGGGAAGCAGGATCGTCACCGTCGTGCCCTTGCCGACGGTGCTGCTGATGTCGAGCCGCCCGCGATGGCGTTCGACGATGTGCTTGACGATCGCCAGTCCCAGCCCGGTGCCGCCCAGCGAGCGGCTCCGCCCCGAATTGACGCGGTAAAAGCGCTCGGTAAGCCGTGGCAAATGCTGGGGCGGGATGCCCTCGCTCTCGTCGGTGACGCTCAGCCGCACCATCGCCTCACCCTCGGGCTCCAGCGCCAGCGTTACCGGCGTCGTCTCGCGGCCATATTTCATCGCATTGCCGATGATGTTGTGAAGGACTTGGCTCAGCTGGGTCGGGTCGCCGCGCACCGGCCCGACTTCGGCGATCTTGGTGACCAGATCGGCGGCGCGCGGGCTCCCCGAAAGCTCGATCCGCACTTTCTCGATCAGCTCGGCCAGGTCGACATCGTCGCTCGGCGCGCGATATTTCTCGGCCTCGATCCGGCTCAGCGAGATCAGGTCGTCGATCAGCCGCTGCATCCGCTGCGCCTCGCCCCACATGATCTTGAGGAAGCGCGCGCGCGTCTCGGGATCGTCGCCGGCCTCGTCGCGCAGCGTCTCGACATAGCCGAGCAGCGAGGCGAGCGGGGTGCGCAGCTCGTGGCTGGCATTGGCGACGAAATCGACGCGCATGCGCTCGGCGGCATAGCTGCCGGTGCGATCGACCAGCTGGACGACATGACGGCCGTCGGGAAGCGTGTGCATCCGCAACTCCCAGCGCTGCTCGCGCGTGCCAAGCCCGACAAGGTGGATCGGCGCCGTCGGGGCGCCGTCGCCCGGGTTCATCAGCCGCTCGGCAGCGGCGGGGTGGCGGATCGCGATGCGCACGTCCTCGCCCAGGATATGCTGGCCCAGCAGCTCGCGCGCGCCGGCATTGGCCGCCTCGACCCGGCTTTCCGCAATGACCAGCACCGGCTCGGCGATCGCCTCGATCACGTCGCCGATATCGGGGGGAGCGACCGTGCCGTTGCTCGGCGAGGGGCCGGGCGGGGCAAGCTCGCCGCCGCTCAGCGCGATCAGCACCGCGGCGACGGCGCAGACCAGCACGATGATCCCCGATTGCGCGTCGCCATTCAGCAGCAGCACGGCCAATGCGGCGAGCGCCGCAACGGCAAGGGCAAGCAGCGCACGAAGTCCGGTGAAGGCTGGCATGGTCCCTCTCTAGGACCCGATTTACGATTGCGAAAGCTGCCGAAGCGCAGGAAGAGTGCATCATGGCCGAGAATGATCAGGGACCCACCGCCACGCGCCGCCGCGCCTTGATGCTCGGCGCCGCCGGTGCATCGGCGATCGTGTCGATCCGTCCGGCGCTCGCGCAGACCAGCGCCTCGGTGATGCATTGCGAGATTCCGGTCCCCGATCAGGGCCGCGCCGGCAGCTTCATCGCCGCCGATGGCTCGGTCGTTCCCGCCAATACCCCCGGCGCCTTCCCGGCGCCCGGCGTCCCGTTCAAGGCCGAGGACGTTCGCAACGCCCTCAACGGCGGCACGCTGCCCGGCACCGATTACGAAGCGAGCCGCGCCTATACCAATTACATCCGCCGCCTCCAGTCGGGGACCAGCGGCTTCACCTGTTTCGCCTCGCTGCAGATGCCGCGCGGCTAAGGCGCTGGCGGAAGTGCGGTATCGGGCCGCGGCGCCCCAAGCGCTGCGCATCGTGCCGCTCGATGCACTGACCCTGATCTATCACCGCGCCTCGGGCATCACCCATATCGTCGATTCCCCCGCGCCCGAGATCCTCGATGCGCTCGACGAACCGCTGACGCTCGACGCGCTGCTCGCGCGCCTTGCCGCGCGTTTCGAGCTCGTCGATGCGGCGCCCGAACTGCTTGCCCTGCGCCTGGGCGAACTTGTCGACGCCGGATTGGTCGAGCGGCTGTGAGGCACGTCGCAGCGCTGCGCATCGGCCCGATCGGCTTTCGCATCGGCAGCGACTGGCGCGGCCCGATCGCCGCGCTCGAAAGCCTCTACGTCGACTATCCCGGGCCCGAGGGCGGCGTCCCCGATTTTAACGTCCACCTCTTCGCCGCGCGGCCGTGGCGGCGGGTGTTGCGTCCCTCGGTGCATATCGGCGGCGACTTCGTCATCCCCGACGCCGCGCCGCTGCCGCTCGCCCAGGGGCTGCTTGCCGCGGAGATGGGGATGAATCTCCAGATGGCGCTCGGGCAGCGGCGCTATCTGTTGCTCCATGCCTCGGCGGTCGAGCGCGACGGCAAGGCGTTGTTGATGACCGGCCTGTCGGGCGCGGGCAAGTCGACGCTCGCCGCGCTGCTGATGGCGCGCGGCTGGCGGCTGATGGGCGACGAATTCGCGCTGCTCGATCCCGCCACCGGGCTGGTCCACGGCTTCCCGCGGCTGGTCAGCCTCAAGAACGACGCGATTGCCGTGCTCGAGGCCGCGCTGCCCCGGGCGCGCTTCGGTCCGGTCCTTTCTAGCACGCCCAAGGGGACGATACGCCATCTGGTCCCCGACGCGCGCGCGATCGCCGGTATGGCAGAGCCGGCCGCGGCGAAGCTGATTGTGTTTCCGAGCTTCGGCTTCGAAGCGGCGGAGCGCGAAGTGCTGCCGAGCGAGACCTTCGTCCGGCTGACCCAAGCCTCGACCAATTATGTCGCGCTTGCCGAGCGCGGCTTCGACGCGCTTACCAAGCTGGTCCGCGGCACGCCCGCCCGCGCGATCGACTATCCCGACGGCGACACTGCGATTGCGCTGATCGAACGGCTCTGGGCGCAGGCCTGATGGACGCCGCGATCCTCGTCCGCGCGCTGCGCGATCCGGGCACCACCGCCGCGCTCGACGCCGCCGGCTGGACTGCGCTGCTCGCCATCGCCCGCGCCGAGCAGCTCATCGGCACGCTGGCGGTCCGGCTCGACGGACTGCCGGTGCCGAACCCAGTCTCACGCATCCTCGCCGATGCCCGCGCCTCGGCCGAGCAGGGCCGCGTCGCCGCTTTGTGGGAAGCCGAGATGGCGCGCCGCGCGCTCGGCGACGTGCCGGTGGTGCTGCTCAAGGGCACAGCCTTCGTCGCGGCCGGATTGGCGGCGGGGCGGGGGCGCTCGATCGGCGATCTCGACATTCTCGTGCCGCGCGATCGGATCGACCAGGCCGAGGCGATGCTGCTCGCGGCGGGGTGGGAATGGGTCAAGCCCGATCCCTATGACGACGCCTATTATCGCCGCTGGATGCACGAGCTGCCCCCGCTGATCCACCGCGAGCGCGATCGGATGATCGACGTCCACCACACGATCCTGCCGCTCACCGCGAAGATCACGCCGGATGCCGGGGCGTTGCTCGCCGACAGCCTGGCGCTCGAGAACGGCCTGGGCATCCTCGCGCCCAACGACATGCTCTGCCACGCCGCCGCGCACCTTTTCGCCGACGGCGATCTGGCCGGAGGCTTGCGCAATCTCTGGGACATTCACTGCCTGATCGGCGAATTCGGCACCGCAGGGCTGGACGCGCGCGCCCGGCACCACGGCCTGGATGCCCCGATGCGCCGCGCCGCACGGCTGGCGCACGATCTCTACGGCACCGAAATCCCCCCGGACTGGTGCACCGCGAACGGGCTCGACTCGCTCTACCGGCGCCGCCTGCTCGCCCGCGATGGCTGGGGCAGGCCGTCGCGGCGCGTGACCCGGCTGGGCTTCTATCTGCGCAGCCACGCGATCCGCATGCCCGCCGCCCTCCTCGCGCGGCACCTCTGGACCAAGTGGCGCAGCGGCCACACGCCCTAGCGCCCGAGCCGCTCCAGCGCCGGCACGAGCTCGGCATAGCTATCGATCACTGCGTCGGCGCCGAGTTCCTCGACAGGTTGCATCAGGAAGCCGAACGACACCGCGACCGACGGCACGCCAGCATGCTTCGCGGCGAGGATGTCGAAGATCGAATCGCCGACGAACGCGGCGGGCCCGCCGCCGCACCGCCGGACCATCTCCTGGATCGGCAGCGGCGAGGGCTTGGCATTGCCCGGACCCATCGTGTCGCCGCCGATCACCGTGGCGAAGCGCGACGTCATCCCGAGTTCGGCGACGAGTTTGACCGCGAGGCGTTCGCGCTTGTTGGTCACCACCGCCAGCTTGACACCCCGCGCGTCGAGCAGGTCCATGGCGTCGAGAAGCCCGTCAAACGGCCGCGTGTTCCGCGCGATGTTCGCTTCGTAGAAGGTCATCAGCTCGGCATAGCTGCGCTCGAGCATCGCCGCGTCGAACCCACCGCTGGCCGCCAGCCCCTGTTCGAGCATGTGCAGCCCGCCGCGCCCGATCATCGGCTTGACCGCCTCGACGCGCAGGGGCGCGCGGCCCAGGCCGACCAGCGCGTGGTTGAGCGCGTCGGTGAGGTCCAGGCTGGTATCGAACAAGGTGCCGTCGAGATCGAAGCCGACAATGGCAAAGGGGAAAGCGCTCATCGCCGCACGCGTGCCAGCATCGCTATGGAAAAGGCAAGTATCTCGTGGCAGGGGGGAGCCCTGCGGAGGTTCCATGACATCGCCAATAGCCGCCATCATCCTTGCCGCGGGCAAGGGCACGCGGATGAAATCCGATACCCATAAGGTGCTTCATCCGATCGCCGGGCGATCGATGCTGCTCCATCTGATCGACAGCGTGAAGGCACTCGGTGCCGCGCGCGAAGTCGTGGTGGTCGGCGCCGGGCGCGCGCAGGTCGAGGCCGCGGTCCATCCGCTGGGTGCCGAGACCGTCGAGCAGGCCGAGCAGCTTGGCACCGGCCATGCCGTGCGCATGGCGGAAGACGCGCTCGCCGGGTTCGTGGGCGATGTTCTTATCCTCTATGGCGACGTGCCGCTGGTCACGCCTGAGACGATGCGCCGCATGATCGACGCGCTCCATGGGCCCGGCGACCCCAGCGTCGTCGTGCTCGGCTTCCGCCCGGCCGATCCCGGTGCTTATGGTCGTGTGATCGTCGGCGCCGACGGCCGTCTCGAAAAGATCGTCGAATATAAGGACGCGAGCGCCGAGGAGCGCGCCGTCACGCTGTGCAATTCGGGGCTGATGGCGGTGCGCTCGGCCGATCTGTTCCGCCTGCTCGCCAGGCTGCGGAACGACAATGCTGCCGGTGAATATTATCTCACCGACATCGTCCAGCTTGCCGCCGAGGACGGACGCTTCTCGGTCGGCATCGAGACCGACGCGATCGAAGTCGCCGGGGTCAACAGCCGCGGCGAGCTCGCCGGGCTCGAATTCGAATGGCAGCAGCGCCGCCGCGCCCGCGCTATGGTCGAGGGGGCGACGCTGGTCGCGCCCGAGACGGTGTGGTTCGCGCACGACACGCAGATCGGCCGCGACGTCACGATCGAGCCCCATGTCGTGTTTGGTCCGGGCGTCACCGTTGCCGATCAGGTCGTCATCCACGCCTTCAGCCATTTGGAGGGCGCCACGATCGCCGGCGGCGTCTCGGTCGGGCCCTATGCCCGGCTGCGCCCCGGCGCGGTGCTGGAAAGGGGATCGCGCGTCGGCAATTTCGTCGAGATCAAGAACGCCGTGCTCGGCGAGGGCGCCAAGGCAAACCACCTGACCTATCTCGGCGATGCCCAGATCGGTGCGGGCGCGAACATCGGCGCGGGCGTGATCACCTGCAATTATGACGGATTTTTCAAGTACAAGTCATCGATTGGAACGGGCGCTTTTGTAGGATCCAATTCGGCGCTGGTGGCGCCGGTGTCGATCGGCGATGGCGCGATCGTCGCGGCGGGATCGGTGATCACGCGCGATGTCGAGGCCGGCGCCCTGGCGCTGGCGCGCGGCACGCAGGAAGCGAAGCCCGGTTGGGCGACGCGGTTTCGCGAGAAGATGCTCGCAAGGAAGGCGAAGAAGTGACTGACCGTTACGAAGGCAAGCCGTTTCTCCGATTGCTCGATTGCTATGTGCTCGATGCGATCGGCCATCTTGGCGCCGAGCAGGACGACAAGCTGACCGCGATGGAGCCCAAATTCCGCGAGGTATTCGGCGAACAGGGCGGCTGGCGCGAGATCGTCGAGGCGCGGATGCAGTTTCCCGCGGGCATCGCCGGCGCGATTCGCCAGGTGTGGGACAATGGCCATGACAAGTTCGTCGCCGCCAATGGCCGCGAGCCGGATCCCGCCGAGTTCGTCCAGGTTTTCGTCGACACCAAATTCCCGCACTGAGCGCGGCAGAAGGAAGCATTTCGCATGTGTGGAATTGTTGGGATCGTCGGCAGGGAAGACGTCGCCGAGCGGCTGTATGACGGGTTGAAGCGGCTCGAATATCGCGGCTATGATTCGGCCGGCATCGCCACCGATGTCGAGGGCCGGATCGAGCGCCGCCGCGCCTCGGGCAAGCTGGTCAATCTCGGCAAGGAGCTGGCGGCCAATCCGCTGCCCGGCACCACCGGCATCGCCCATACCCGCTGGGCGACGCACGGCGGACCCACGACCAACAACGCGCATCCGCATGCTACCGGCGAAGTCGCCTTGGTCCACAACGGCATCATTGAGAACTTCAAGGCGCTGCGCGACGAGCTGATCGCCCGCGGTCGCAGCTTCGAGAGCGAGACCGACACCGAAGTCGTCGCGCATCTGGTGAGCGAGAAGGTCGAGGCCGGCATGGCGCCCGCCGATGCCGTCGCCGAAGTGCTGCCGCGCCTCCATGGTGCCTTCGCGCTCGCGATCCTGTTCCGCCAGCATCCGGATCTGCTGATCGGCGCCCGCCTCGGTTCGCCGCTGGTCGTCGGCTATGGCGAGGGCGAGACCTATCTCGGATCCGATGCCCTCGCGCTGGCGCCGCTCACCCAGCGAATCGCCTATCTCGAGGAAGGCGACTGGGTCGTCATCACCCGCGACGGCGCCGAGATCTTCGACAAGGACAACAATCCCGTCGAGCGTGCGATCACCATCTCCGGCGTCACCGGCGAGCTGATCTCCAAGGGCAATCACCGGCATTACATGCTCAAGGAGATTTACGAGCAGCCGATCGTCGTCGCCCAGACGCTGCGCTCGTACCTCCAGCGCATGGAGGAGCGCGTCACGCTGCCGATCCCCGAATTCGATCTCTCGAAGATCAAGCGCGTCACCATCGTCGCCTGCGGCACCAGCTTCTATGCCGGCATGGTCGCCAAATATTGGTTCGAGCAGTTCGCCCGCGTCCCCGTCGACCTCGATGTGGCGAGCGAGTTCCGCTACCGCGAGCCGGTGATGGAGGAGGGCGGGCTCGCCTTGTTCATCAGCCAGTCGGGCGAGACCGCTGACACGCTCGCCGCGCTCCGCCATGCACGCGCCGAGGGCCAGACGATCGCCGTGGTGGTCAACGTCCCCACCAGCTCGATGGCGCGCGAGGCGGACCTGCTGCTGCCCACCCATGCCGGGCCTGAGATCGGCGTTGCCTCCACCAAGGCGTTCACTTGCCAGCTCGCGGTGCTCGCCGCGCTCGCCGCCAATCTCGCCCGCGCCAAGGGCAAGCTCACGCCCGCCGAGGAAAAGGCGATCGTCAAGCATCTCGCCGAGGCGCCGGCGGCGCTCAACGGCGCGCTCGCCTATGACGAATCGATCGAGGCGATGGCGCACAATATCGCTGGCGCGCGCGACGTGCTCTATCTCGGCCGCGGCACCGATTATCCGCTGGCGCTGGAGGGCGCGCTCAAGCTCAAGGAAATCAGCTATATCCATGCCGAAGGCTATGCCGCCGGCGAGATGAAGCACGGCCCGATCGCGCTGATCGACGATGCCGTGCCGGTGATCGTCATCGCCCCCTCGGGCCCGCTGTTCGAGAAGACCGTCAGCAACATGCAGGAGGTCCAGGCGCGCGGCGGCAAGGTCGTGCTGATCTCGGACTATGACGGCGTCCAGGCGGCGGGCGATGGCTGCATGGCGACGATCACCATGCCCAAGGTCCACCCGCTGATCGCCCCGCTCGTCTATGCGGTGCCGGTGCAGCTGCTCGCCTATCATGTCGCGGTCGCCAAGGGCACTGACGTCGATCAGCCGCGCAATCTTGCCAAGTCGGTGACGGTGGAATGAGCGAGCGGCAGCGCCGCCGTGAAAAATCGCATTGATCTGAATTGGTCGAGGCAACGTTTTGAAATGCCGAACATTATGCCGGCATGCCGCTCTATCATTTTCAGCTCCGCGATGGCGATCAGGCCGTGCCTGCCAATCCGCCGCGCGAATATCCTGACCTTCGTGCCGCGCTGGCAGGTGCGCACGGCATGGCGCGGGCGTTGATCAGCGGTCAGCGGCTCAAAGGTGCGCCGCTGGCGATGCGCGGCAGCTTCGATATCGAGGATGAGCGGCACGAGCCGGTCGCGCGCATTCTCCTCGCCGACCTGGAGCGTCAGCTTTCCTGAAGCGGCTCGTCGCGTGCCGCGCGTGGCAACGCGGCGCCGATATGCGGCTCGCCCCGTTCGGCGGCGAGCCGGCTCTGCTTGTGGCGCTCGGCATAGCGTTCGCGCTGTTCGTCCGTACGCTCGGCATGGCAGGCCGGGCACGACACGCCTTCGACATAGAGCGGCGAAGCCTGCTGCTCGGGGCTTAGCGGCATCCGGCAGGCGCGGCACAGCGCATGCGTGCCGAGTGCCAGCCCATGGCCTACCGCGACGCGCTCGTCGAAGACGAAGCATTCGCCTTCCCATCGGCTCTCGGCCGCGGGCACCTGCTCGAGATAGGCGAGGATGCCCCCTTTCAGATGATAGACCGCGTCGAGCCCCTCGGCTTTGAGAAACGCAGTCGCCTTCTCGCAGCGTATTCCGCCGGTGCAGAACATCGCGATCTTCGGCTGGCTGCCCTCGGCTTCCCATTCGTGGCGATGCGCGCGCACCCAGGCGGGGAAATCTCGAAAGCTTTGCGTCTTGGGGTCGATCGCGCCGGAAAAGGTGCCGATTGCGACTTCATAGTCATTGCGCGTGTCGATCAGGATCGTGTCCGGCTGGTCGATCAGCGCGTTCCAGTCCTGCGGCGCGACATAGTCGCCGACACTGGTCAGCGGATCGATATCGGGCTCGCCCATCGTCACGATCTCGCGCTTGAGGCGCACCTTCATTCGGTGGAACGGCATCTCCGCCGCGCGCGACTCCTTGACGTCCAGCGCCGCGCAGCCGGGCAGCGTGCGGATATGCGCCAGCACCGCGGCGATGCCCTCGTGCGATCCGGCGATCGTGCCGTTGATGCCCTCTTGCGCCAGCAGCAGCGTGCCCTTCACGCCCTGCGCGCAGCACAAGGCGGCGAGCGGCGTCTGGATCGCGGCGCAATTGTCGAAGCGCGTGAATTGATAGAGCGCGGCAACGCGAATCGGCAAGATGTCGGGCATGTCCATGGGAACGGCGCCCTTAGCAGAGCGGGCCGTCCGCACGCCAGCGCATCGGCAGGTTGAATCCGTCGTCGCTCTCGCCCGCCTCGAACCGGAACCGTTGGTACAACGCCTGTGCTCGCGGATTATTGGCGGTGACGTTGAGCGCGACCCCCTCGGCGCCGGCGGCGATCGCCCGCTGCTGCACCCACGCCAGCAGCAACGAACCGAGCCCCTGGCCGCGCACGTCCGCGGCGAGCAGGATCTCGAGGATCCGCCAGTCGCGCCGCGATCGATCGAGATAGAGCCGGCCGATCGTCGTGCCCGCGCTATCGGTGACCACCCAGAAATCGGCCTTGGCATGGTGCGTGACGAAGTGGAGGTGCTGGAGGCGGAACTGGTCGTCGAGGAACGTCTGCTTCTCCGCCGCCGACCAGGGCGCGAGCGCCAGTTCGGGCAGGCGCAACGCGGCGTGGAGCTGGGTCAGCCGCGCCAGGTCGTCGGCACCGGCAGGGCGCAGGTGGAGGCGCGGCGCGTCGCTCGGGATCGCGGCCGTCGCCAACGAGCGGGGGAAGGGGGGTAGCGCGGTCCGTTCCATCGTGCGTGCCGATCCGATGCGTGTCGCCGCTTCACACGGCAAGTGCGGCGGGCTAGTCAATCCAGCGATACGCGGGTCCGCCCGCTTGCGGGAGGGGATCGGCATGCGTTTGCTCGCACCGGAAGATTTCGAGCCATGGGTGGGCCGCAAGGTCCGGATCAATACCTTGCCCAATCCGATCGAACTGACGCTGAACCGGATCGAGCGGCTTCCGCCGCTTTGGCGCGGCGTCGATTTTCGCGAACCCTTCTCGCTGTTCTTCGATGGGCCGCTTCACGCCTATCTGCTCGACCTGGAATATGAATTCGATTGCGGGCGCGGCGGGCCGCATACGCTGTTCATCAACCAGCTCCAGCCGAGTGCAACGTCGCGCCATTATCAGGCGGCGTTTTCCTGAAAGACATCGCCCGCGCGGCCAACGGGACCGCGCAGGCGACATCGAAACGGCTCAGTTGCGCGAAGGGAAGACGCCCTGCGTGCAGATCAGCGCGTTGATCACCAGATAGGGCTGCATCACCGAGAAGGCCTGGCTGCCGCCGGCCACGGTGGTGTTGGCATTGACCGAGCATCCCGCGAGGTTGACCGCCGTGCCGCCGGTCGTTCCAGCCGGGACGTAGAAAACCGGGGCGGCCGATCCGTTGCTGTCATAGGCGGTGCCCAGATAGGAGCCCGCTGCCGGGGCATCCGATTCCTGCGCCGCGCCGATTCCGCCCATTGCCTCGACGGTTACCGGTGAGCTGACCGCATGGACGTGCATCGGCATCTGCGCGGTGGTGAGAGTCACATTCTCGGTGCCGGCGATTTCGCCCATCTGGTAATTATGACCGACGCCGGGTGCCTGGCCCTGGCCGAGCAGCGTGCGACCGCCTGCGTTCGGCAGCTGGAAGGTGTTCTGGCCATTCCCGCCAAAGGTCGTCCCCAGCAGCGAGAACAGCGCCGAGTTCTGCGAAATCGCAATGATCTGCCCTTGGCAGGTGGCGTTGTTCTTCGCTGCGAACGGAAAGCCCGCAAACCAGATCTGTCCCATATACATGTCGGCCATGGTCGTCCTCCCATTTGAATCCGGTCATGCCCCGTCCAGCGGTTCGGATGCCGTTGCTTGCACCCTGATCAGGTCTCCGAACGAAGACACTTAGGATTTCGGAAGCCCGCTCGTCGCTAAAATGGGAAATGACGAGTGACTTGATCGTCACGGATACGAATCGTAATGGGCCAATCTGTTGTTGGCAACCGCAAGACCGCTCCTCCTTGCAGCAATTAGTGGATCTGCTCACAAGTTAACAAAAATGAAGGATAAATATCAGTAAGCGCCCTGAGGGTCAGCTTGCTGACCAAGTAAATTCGTCTATGTTGCGGCACGATTCGTCGTGGGGATGACGATGATGACCGGGGGGTTTTCGAGCATGTTTCGGCGCACTGTTCAGGTGTTTACCGCCATTGTGGATGCGATTTCGAATCGCCCGCAGTCGCCGATCCGCTTGTCTTCGAAGCGCATTCGTTCCGCGCTCGTAGCGACCTTGGCAGTGTCTGCGGCGCTTGCGCCCGTCGCGGCGCAGGCGTCGACAGGATGCGACGCGATCAATAGCGGCGTCCTCAATTTCAGCATGACGACGAGCGGCACCACCATCACGTCCTCGACGGCGAAGGGATCCGCCGCCAGCTATCGCGCGAACACGGCCCGCACCTCGGCGCAGACCGGCGACGGCGGCCTGTCGCCGGCGAGCTGGGCTCCCGACAGCGCGACCTTCTACACCTTCGACGTCGGCGACGTGATCGACATGACCGCCAATGTCACCGGCTTTTCAGGCACTGGCAGTCTCTCGGCACGCCTGTTCGAAGGAACCGGCGGCTCCGCTTTCACGCAGCAGGGCTTCGAAGTCTTTACGGGCAACGGCTCGAATGCGACGACGATCAGCTTCTCGGCCTCGGCGTCGACCGCCGCGGTGCAGTCGCGCGCAGTCCGGTCGGGCACGGTGGACGGCACAATCACGCTCGCGGTCACCTGCACGCCCGGCACGCCTCCCGTGCCGGCGCTCAACAGCTTCACGGCGAGCGCGGTCGCCTATGGCTCGACCGGCAACTCCATCAACGCCGCCACCGGCACCAGCGCGACCAACAGTCCGACGGGCTGGCTCATCTCGAAAACCAGCGGGGGGACCTTCGCCGCAACTGCGCAGAGCGCCAACAGCAGCACGACCAACGTTTCGATCAACAGCTCCGGCGTCGTCACTTATGCCGCGCCGGCCAGCTTCCGCGGCAGCGACACCTTCTACGTCCGTGCTTCCAACGCCAATGGCGATTCGAATGTCGCCACGGTGACGGTGCCGGTCAACAATCCGACGCTGTCGGGCACTTTGGCCGGTTCGGGTACGCGAGGTACCGCGCTTAGCGGTGTTGCCATCACCCCTGCCGGGGAACGGGACCCTATACTTGCGGAACCACGCTCGCCTCGGGTGCGCTCCCGGCGGGCACGCAGCTCAACGGCAATTGCACGATCACCGGCACGCCGACGGCGAGCGGATCGTTCAACTTCACCGCCAATATTACTGACAGCTCGACACCCGCCTTCACCCAGGCGACCAGCACGCTGACGCTCGTCATCGCGGCGCCGACGCTCAGCCTGTCGCCCGCCGCGGGCGCGTTGCCGGGCGCCACGGCCGGCGCCAGCTATTCGCAGAGCTTCACCGCCAGCGGCGGCACGGCGACTTATAGCTATGCCGTGACTGCCGGCAGCCTGCCCAGCGGGGTAACGCTGACCGGGGGTACGATCTCGGGCACGCCCACCGCCGTGGGCACCTTCAACTTCACGATCACCGCGACCGACAGCTCCACGGCTGGCAGCGGCGGGCCGTATTCGGTGGCGAATTCCTATTCGATCGCTGTCGCCGCGCCGACAATCTCACTCGCCCCGGCCAGCCTGCCCAATGGTGCGATCGGCACCGCCTATTCGCAAGCCGTCACCGCCAGTGGCGGCACCGCGACCTACAGCTATGCGGTTACTGCGGGTGCGCTCCCTGCCGGGTTGTCGATGAGTGCCGCCGGCGCGATTAGCGGCACCCCCTCAGCAGGTGGCACCTTCAATTTCACCGTGACGGCGAGCGACAGCACCACCGGTCCCGGCGCGCCCTATGGCGGCAGCCGCGCCTATGCGATCACTATCGGCGCGCCGACGATCACGCTGAGCCCTGCCTCGCTGACCAACGCGACGGTCGCCACCGCCTATTCGGCGACGATCACCGCGAGCGGCGGCACCGCGACCTACACCTATGCCGTGACTGCCGGCGCGCTTCCGGCAGGACTCAATCTGACGGCAGGCGGCGCGCTCTCGGGCACGCCGACCGCGGGTGGCAGCTTCAACTTCACCGTCACCGCGACCGACAGCTCGGGCGGTGCGGGCCCCTATACCGGCAACCGGGCCTACACGCTGACCGTCGCGGCGCCGACGATCGCGATCGCGCCGGCCTCGTTGCCCAATGCGACAGCGGGCACGGCATATAGCCAGGCGATCACCGCGAGCGGCGGCACCGCAACCTACAGCTATGCCGTCACCGCCGGCGCGCTGCCCGCCGGACTGAGCCTGACCGGCGACACCATTTCGGGCACGCCGACCGCAGGCGGCAGCTTCAACTTCACGATCACCGCGACCGACAGTTCGGGCGGTTCCGGGCCTTACAGCGCCGGCCGCTCCTATACGCTGACCGTCGCGGCCGCGACCGTGACGCTCTCGCCCACATCCGTGCCCAACGGTTATGCCGGCACGCCGTACAGCCAGACGTTGACTGCGTCCGGCGGCAATGGGCCCTACACCTTCGCGGTCACCGCCGGCGCGCTGCCGCCGGGCCTCAGCCTGTCTGCCAGCGGCGTGCTCTCGGGCAACGGGACGGCGAACGACCAATATACGTTCACGATCACTGCGACCGACAGCTCCACCGGCGCGGGCGCGCCTTATAGTGGCAGCCGCAGCTACACGCTCCTTATGAACTCGCCCAACTTCACGCTCGCGGCGCCAACGCTGTCGAGTTCGGTGGGTGCCACCTATACCGGTAACTTCGTCGCCGGCGGCGGTACGGCGCCCTACACCTATTCTCGTTACTCCGGCACGATTCCGCCGGGCCTGACGCTGGCGTCCAACGGCACGCTTTCGGGCACGCCGACGGCGGCAGGCAGTTTCAACTTTGCCGTGGTTGCCCGCGACACGACCGCGGGTGCCGGCGCTCCCTATGGCGTGGCCTCCGGCTACACCTTCACCGTCTCGGCCCCGTCGATCACGCTCGCGCCTGCCACGCTCGGTAATGGTGCGATCGGCACGCCGTACAGCGAGGCCCTCAGCGCCTCGGGCGGCACGGCGCCTTACAGCTATGCCGTCACGGCGGGTGCCGTGCCCGCCGGCCTTTCGCTCAATCCCTCGACCGGCGCGCTGACCGGCACGCCGAGCGCGGGCGGCACCTTCAACTTCACGATCACCGCGACCGACAGCTCGACCGGCACCGGCGCGCCCTTCTCGACCAATCGCGCTTATGCGGTGACCATCGCGGCGCCGACGGTCACGATCGCGCCGACGACGCTGCCCAGCGGCACCCCCGGTGTCGCCTATAGCCAGGCGCTCACCGCGAGCGGCGGCACGGCACCCTATAGCTATGCGGTCACCGCGGGGGCCTTGCCCGGCGGACTGACGCTGTCGCCGACCGGCACGCTCGGCGGAACGCCGAGCTCGGCAGGCACCTTCTCCTTCACAGTCACGGCGACCGACAGTTCGACCGGCAGCGGCCCCTATGCAGGAACGCGCGCCTATTCGGTGACCGTGGGCACCCCGACGATCGTCGTCGACACCACAAGTCTGCCCAACGCCACCGTCGCCGCGGCCTACAGCCAGACCGTTACCGCCAGCGGCGGCACCGCGCCGTACAGCTTCGCGATCACCGCCGGCGCGCTGCCGGCAGGGGTGAACCTGTCGACGGGGGGTACGCTCTCCGGCACGCCCAGCGCGGGCGGCACCTTCAACTTCACGATCACCGCCACCGACAGCTCGGGCGGTAGCGGGCCGTATAGCGGCAGCCGTGCGCTCAGCCTGACCGTCACTGCGCCGACGATCGCGCTCGCGCCCGCCGCGCTGCCCAATGCGACGGTGGCCACGCCATATAGCCAGGCGATCACCGCCTCGGGCGGCACCGCCGGCTACAGCTATGCCGTCACTGCCGGGGCGCTGCCCGCGGGCCTGACGCTGTCGCCCACCGGCACGCTGTCGGGCACTGCTACGGCGAGCGGCACCTTCACCTTCACGGTCACCGCCACCGACAGCTCGACCGGCACCGGCGCGCCCTATACCGGCAGCCGTGCCTATTCCCTGACCGTCGGCGCGCCGACGATTGCCCTCGCGCCGCCGACCCTGACCGGCGGCCAGATGGACGTCGCCTATAGCCAGGCGCTCAGCGCCAGCGGCGGCACCGCGCCGTACAGCTATGCCGTCACCGCGGGTGCGCTGCCCGCGGGGCTGACGCTCTCGCCGGCCGGGACGATCGCGGGCACGCCGAGCGTCCATGGCACGTTCAACGTCACCATCACCGCGACCGACAGCTCGACCGGCGCCGGTGCGCCGTTCGACGGCAGCCGGGCGTACAGCCTGGTCATCGCCGTACCCACGGCGCCCTCTGCCGGCCCGGTCAGCGAAACGGTCCCCTATAATTCGGGCGCGAACCCGATCACGCTGGCGATCTCGGGCGGCACGCCGACCAGCGTTGCGGTGGCCTCGGCGCCGGCGCATGGCACGGCCAGCGTCTCGGGGCTGACCATCACTTACACCCCCGCCACCGGCTATTACGGCGCGGACAGCTTCACTTATACGGCCACCAATGACGGCGGCACCTCGGCGCCCGCCGTAGTGAGCATCACGGTCAGCACCCCCGCGGCGCCGACTGCAGCCAATGTCAGCAACGTCGCCGTGCCCTATAACAGCGGCGGCACGGCGATCGATCTCGCCCCGTCGATCACCGGCGTCCATTCGAGCATCGCGATCGGCACCGCGCCGGCGCACGGCACGACGACGATCGCCGGCGACGTGGTCACCTATACGCCGGCCGCCGGCTATTATGGCGCCGACAGCTTCACCTATACCGCGACCGGTCCCGGCGGCACCTCGTCCCCGGCGACGGTGACGCTGAACGTCGCTGTCCCGGCACCGCCGGCGGCCGCCGATCTCTCGGGCGTCGCCGTGCCCTATGGCAGCAGCGGCACCCCGATCGATCTCGCCCCGTCGATCACCGGCGTCCATTCGAGCATCGCGATCGGCACCGCACCGGCGCACGGCACGACGACGATCGCCGGCGATGTCGTCACCTACACGCCGGCCGCCGGCTATTATGGCGCCGACAGCTTCACCTACAACGCCACCGGCCCCGGCGGCACGTCGAACGTCGCGACGGTGACGCTCAACGTCGCGCTGCCCCCGGCACCGACTGCCGCGAACGTCAGCAACGTCGCCGTGGCGTACAACAGCACCGGCACCGCGATCGACCTGACCAGCTCGGTGAGCGGCGTCTATACCAGTCTTGCGATCGGCACCGCGCCGGCGCACGGCACCGCCACGGTCACCGGCAATGTCGTCACCTACACGCCGGCCGCCGGCTATTACGGCGCCGACAGCTTCACCTATACCGCGACCGGTCCCGGCGGCACCTCGTCGGCCGCGACCGTCACCCTGGCGGTCGACACCCCGCCGCCGCCTGCCGCCCAGCCGGGCAGCAGCACGGTGGCCGGCAGCACGCCGGTCAATCCGAACAGCAGCGTCCAGATCAACCTCTCGGCGCTGGTCACCGGCGACTATACGTCGATCCAGATCCAGACCCCGCCGGCGCACGGCACGTTGACGCTGCAGACCATCGGCTCGGCCGGTGGCGGATCGGGCATCGGCACGCTCGCCAGCCCGACCGTGATCGCCACCTACACGCCCGTCATGGGCTATGTCGGAAGCGACAGCTTCACCTTCGCCGCGGTCGGCCCGGGCGGCGCCTCCACGCCGGCAGCGGTGACGATCAGCATCGTCGGCGCAGTCCCGGTCGCACTGCCTAAGGTGGCGACGACGGGCGACGGCCAGACGGTGTCGGTCGATCTCACCGCCGGCGCGTCGAACGGACCGTTCATCGCCGCCAATGTGCTGAGCGTCACGCCGGCCAATGCAGCGACCACGGCGATCGTCGCGAGCGGCTCGGGCGCGACCCAGGCTTACCGCCTCGACGTCACGGCGAATAACCGCTTCGGCGGCGCGATCACGATCCAGTATACGCTGAGCAACGCCTATGGCGTCTCGGCCTCTGCGACCGTGACCGTAACCGTCACGGCACGCCCGGATCCCACGGCGGATCCGAACGTCCGCGCGGTCAGCGATGCCCAGGCCGAGGCGGCCCGCCGCTTCGCGCGCAGCCAGGTGTCGAACTTCATGCGCCGCACCGAACAGCTCCATCATGGCGGTGGGTCGTCCGGCGCGCAGATGGGCGTGACGCTCAATTCGCGCGACGGGCGCGGGCTCGTCCAGGCCAGCCCGGCCTTCGACGCCTCGGCACTCGCGATCACCGAACGGATGCGGCCCACCGCGGCAGATCCGGCGATGGGCGCCTATCTCAACAGCCAAGCAGGCCGCAGCGATCGCGGCGCGATGCTCGGCGCGCTGGGCAGCATGAACAATGCACCAAGCGGCAGCGTCCCAATCGGCAGCAACGGCACCAAGCGGGCAACTGCCCAGCCTGGCGATCAGGCCGGCAGCTATGGCGCCGAGGAATCCGAGGACGACGGCACTCGCCGCGTCGGTTCGGTCGGGCTGTGGAGCGGCGGCGCGATCGACATCGGCACCCAGGACGCCACCACCGATCGTTCGAAGATCACCGCGACGACTTCGGGTCTCAGCGGCGGTCTCGACATCAAGGTCGCCGAGGGCGCGGTGATCGGCATCGGCGGCGGCTATGGCAACGACGTCAGCCATATCGGCGGCGGCGCGGCGCGGGTGCGCAGCCAGAGCAGCCTGGTCGCGGCCTATGCCAGCCTGATGCCCTTCGAGAGCATCTTCGTCGACGGGATGGTCGGCAAGGGTGACTTGAGCTTCGCAACCCGGCGTGCCGTGGCGGCGGTCAACGCCACCGCCAACGGCAGCCGCGACGGCAGCTTCACCGTCGGCGCGCTCGCGCTCGGCATCGATCAGGCAAGCGGCGCGGTCCGCTGGTCGATCTATGGCCGCGGCGAGTTCATGAACGCCGATCTCGGCGCCTATGTCGAAAGCGGGGCAGGGCGCTACGACCTGCGCTTCGACGCCCGCGACCTCAAGTCGCTCACCGGCACGCTCGGTGCGCGGATCGAAGTCGAGCGGCGCTATGGCACCACGGTGATTACGCCGCGGCTGCGCTTCGAATGGAACCATGAGTTCGACAAGGCCGATGCCCAGTGGCTCGATTATGCCGACATCCCGGGGGCTGCCTTCTACAGCCTGGGCACCCAGGGCTGGATGCGCGATCAGTTCCAGCTGACCGTCGGCAGCCGCTTCGTCTTCCCGCGGAGCTGGGCGATCGATCTCGAGGGCGGCGCGCGCTTCGGCGGCAACGAGACTGCGGGCACCTTCCGGATCCTGTTCTCCAAGCAGTTCTGATCCAGGCCGGGGCGGCGGCAGCGCCGCCCCGGCTCCCGCCGCAATTCTGCCACTTCCAGCGGCTCCGATGCGCCGGTGCCGTTGTGGATCGCCCTTTCGCTGCAAAGTGTCGACGCCGAGGGCCACTACACTCGCCGCCTTTCGGACAGCGCCACCCTGGCCGGCGGCCGCCCGAAGAATTCGGTCGGCCTGACGTTAAAGCTCGGCTTCTAGCGGCGACACAGGGCCCTATTTGTCCAGCGTGAACACCGTCTCGTAGAGCCCGGGATGCGCAATGCCGAAGCGCCTATTGCCCTCGATCCGGCCCTGCGCATCGAGATGCTCGAACACCCGCCGGGCCGCATCGGGGCCCGCGGTCTGGGCATAATTGGCCACGCGCGTGCCATCGAGGCTGCGGTGCAGGCTGGCCGACAGCCAGCCCTCCACGTCGCGTGCGGCATGGGCGGCCTCGATCAGATAGGCGATCAGCGCATCCTGTCCGCCGGCGGGCACCGTGAAGACGTTGATCTGGGTCGTAATGCCGCGATCGGCACGGATAATCGGCATGGTCTCGCTCCTTGTCGGGCGCGACCGGGGCGTGCTTGACGCGGGAGATCCCAGGCAAGCGACAAGCCCCGGCTAAACGCGCCGGTTTGCTTGTCGCGGGTTCGCCTTGCAGCGACACGGAGCCTCGGAAGAGGGAGCGGGCTTACCGATGCCGCTCAGGTCCTTTTCGACGGGGCGAAGCATAGCCGCATTGTCGGCAAGTTGAAACAGGCAAGCTTCCAACCTGCCGCCACCGATAATGGCTATTTCGGCGCCGCAGATTGACTGGCCTCCATCTTCCCCTTTAGCAAAGCAAATTGATTTAATGCCGCCGGAGAAGCGAACCATGATGCGCCACGGAATCGCTGCTGCCGCGCTGCTGGTTGCCCTCGGGTCTGCGGGATACGCCGCGGACGGCGGCGCCGCCGGACCTGCCGCCGAGGTCAATCCATTCATCGGCACCACCAATGGCGGCAATGTCTTTCCCGGCGCGACGCGCCCCTTCGGCATGGCCGCGTTCAGTCCGGAGCTTAGCCCGCTTCCCGGCAGGCGCTTCCCGATCGCGGCGCCCGGTGGCTATGAGTGGCGCTCCAATGGCGTGCGCGGGTTCAGCCTGACCCATGTGTCCGGCACTGGCTGCACCGGGGCGAGCGGCGATATCCCGATCATGCCGGTGACCATGGCCGTCGAGCAGTCGCCTTCCTCGGTCGATGCCGGACTGAGCTATGCCAGTCTGCTGGATCACCAGAAGGAAAGTGCCAGCCCGGGCGCTTATGCGCTTACCCTTGAAAATGGCGTCAAGGCAGAGCTCGGTGCGACGGATCGAACGGTGCTGGGGCGCTTCACCTTCCCCGCGGACAAGCCGGCCAATCTGCTGTTCCGCACTTCGGACAGCGAAGTCGGCAGCAGCGATTCGACGATCCGCATCGATCCGGCGACCCGCACGGTCAGCGGATCGGTTACCAGCGGCAATTTCTGCGGTTATCTCGCCGAGGACCGCCGCGAGAGCTATTACACGCTTCACTTCGTGGCGGTGTTCGACCAGCCTTTCGAGGTCGGAGGAACCTGGCGCGATGAAAAAGTGACTCCCGGCTCCGCTGCGGGCTCGGGCGGCACCGGCTATGGCGAGCACGGCCATCCGCCCGCCGGCAAGGGCGCCGGCGGCTGGGTCCATTTCGATGCCAAGCGCACGCCGATCATCAATGTTCGCGTCGGCATCTCCTATGTCGATGCTGCGGGGGCGCGCGCGAACCTCAATTCCGAAAGTCCGGACGGAACGCGCCTCGAGGCCGTGCGGGCGGCCGGCCGCGACGTGTGGAACAGGGCGCTGGGCCAGATCCGCATCGACGGCGGCTCCCACGACGATCGAGCCGTTTTCTACACCGCGCTGTACCATGCGCTGATGACGCCGAACCTCTACAGCGATCGCGACGGACGGTATCGCGGGATCGATGGCAACGCGCATCGCCTCGCGCCGCGCCAGACCGCGCAATATGCCAATTATTCAGGCTGGGACGTCTATCGCTCGCAGCTCCAGCTCGTGACGTTTCTCGATCCGCAACGTGGATCGGACATCGCGCAGTCGCTGCTCAACCAGGCCGATCAGAATGGCGGCGTCTGGGATCGATGGACCCATCTGACCGGGCCGACGGGCGTGATGAACGGGGACCCGTCGCCGCCTTCGCTCGCCGCCATCTATGCCTTTGGCGGGCGGAACTTCGACGTGAAGCGCGCCTATGCCTCGCTGAAACGCGCCGCCACGGTGCCGACGCCCAAGGATCTGGAGCGCAGGGGATGTCCGGTGCTGTGCGTCGGGCAGCGCCCCGGGCTCGATCGGTGGCTGCAGCTTCACTACATGCCCGTTGGCGCGCCCGGCTGGGGCACCGCCTCCGACACGCTGGAGATGGCGGCGGCCGATTTCGGCCTTTCCGAGCTTGCCCGCCATGCCGGCGACAAGCCGGGCAGGCGGCTGTTCCTCCAGCGCTCCGGCTGGTGGCGCAATCTGTTCAACCCCGCGGCCACGCCCGAGGGCGGCTATATCCAGCCACGCAACGCCGATGGCAGCTGGCCAGCCTTCGATCCGGCGTCCGACGAGGAATTTGTCGAGGGGAGCGGTGCCCAATATCTCTGGATGGTTCCGTTCGATCCCGCCGGGTTGATCGCGGCACTCGGCGGCCGCGATGCCGCCGCGCGCCGGCTCGACGAATTCTTCCGCCAGCCCGACGGCGCCTGGGCAGTGACCAAATCGGGAGCGCTGCATGCCGAGATGGACAACGAGCCGTCGATCGCCTCGCCCTGGCTCTATCTCTTCGTCAGCCAGCCGTGGAAGACGCAGGAGACGGTGCGCGCCGCGATGCGCCAGATCTGGACCAATACGCCGCAGGGGATTTCGGGAAATGACGATCTTGGCCAGATGTCGTCCTGGTATGTCTGGTCTGCGCTCGGTCTCTACCCGCTCTATCCCGGTCGCGCCGAGCTGGTGGTCGGAAGTCCGCTGTTCCCGGGTGCCACGATCGAGCGGCCGGGCCGTCGCATCGTCATTCGCGCGCGCGATGCGTCCGCCGCGGCGCCCTACGTCCAGTCGCTGAGGGTGAACGGCCGGGCAAGGGACCGGGCATGGCTCCCCGCCGGTTTCGTCGCGCGCGGCGGCACGCTGGACTTCACGCTATCCCAGCAGGCCGATCACCGCTGGGCAACCGCGGCTCCGCCGCCCTCTTTCCACTGATCTCCGGGGCATCGCGCGCTCAGCCCAGCAGCAGCCGCAACGTCGAGGCGATGTCGTCGTCGCTATACGGTTTCTCGATCAACGGCGCCTCGTCAAAGCCTTCGGGCGCCATGCCATAGCCGCTGGCAAAGGCGAAAGGCACCCCGCGCAGCTGGAGCACCGTCGCGATCGGCGTGCTGCGTTCGCCGCCCAGGTTTATGTCGAGGATCGCTGCGTCGATCGCGGCGCTCTCTGCCAGCGCCAGCCCGTCGGACAGCCGCCCGGCCGGCCCGACGATCGCGCAGCCCAGCGTCTCGAGGATGTCCTCCAGGCACATCGCGACGATCGGCTCGTCCTCGACGATCAATACGCGCAGCCCGCTCAACGTCATTCGCCACTCTCCGGCAGCGGCGCATCGACGGTGCACACCAGCCCGCCCGGCTCGAAGGCGATCGTCACCGTGCCGGCAAGCTCGGCGGCCAGGCCGCGCTCGATCATCCGCGTGCCGAAGCCGCGGCGGCTCGGCGGCGCCACCGGCGGCCCGCCATGCTCCTCCCAGCGCAGCGCCAGCCGTGGCGGGGCGCCGCTATACCCCCAGGCAATCGCCACGCGTCCCTCGGGCCTGGACAGCGCGCCATGCTTGACGGCGTTTGTCGCCAGCTCGTGGATCGCCAGCGCCAGCGAGATCGCGGTCTTGGGCGGGATCGCCAGATCCGGCCCGTCGATCGCGAAGCGCCCTTCGATCCCGCCATGCGGCGCCACTGCATCGTCGAGGATCTGGCGCATCGAGACGGAGCCCCAATGCTGCCGGGTGAGCAAGTTGTGTGCCTCGGAAAGCGCCGCCAGCCTGCCTTCGAATGCGCGCCGCGCCACGGCGGGGTCGGTGCCGCCCTTGAAGGTCTGCTGGGCGATGCCCTGGACGATCGCCAGCGTATTCTTCACGCGGTGGTTGAGCTCGTCGATCAGCAGCCGCAAATGCGTCTCGGCGCGCTTGGCATCGGTCATGTCGCGGCCGATCGCGTGGAGCCCGGTCATCCGGCCCTCCTCGTCGGTGGTCAGCTGGGAATTGACTTCCCACACCAGCGCGCGCCCGTCCTTGGCACGCACCGCCACCGTGAGCCGCGTCGATCCCCCCTCGGCGAGCTTCTTGTTGAACGCGTCGAGCGCGATGCCGAACTGGTCTGGATCCATGAAGTCGGCGATCGAGCGGCCCAGCATCTCCGCCTCGCTATAGCCCAGCGCGGCGCACACCGCCGGGTTGACCGAGGTCAGACGGTTGTCGAGCGTCGTGGTCAGCAGAAAGTCGTTGGCCTGCTCGAAGATCGTGCGGAAGCGCGCCTCGCTATCGCGTAATTCGTCCTCCGCGCGCCGGCGGTCGGTGATGTCGAACGACACGCCGACGAAGCGGCTCGAGCGCCCATCGGCATAGTCGATCCGGCTGCCATGGCTCTGCAGCCAGCGTTCGCTGCCATCATCGGCGCGAATGATGCGATATTCGATCGTATAGGGCTCGCCATCCTCGAAGCAGCGCAAGGCAGCGTCGCGCGCGCGTTCGCGGTCGGCCGGATGCACCCGCGCCGCCCATTCCTGGAAGGTGCCGCGGCTTTCGGATCGCCGCGGAAGCCCCAGCAGGTCGAAGCGATTGGGCGACCATTCGCCTTCCATGCTGGCAAGGTCGAGCTCCCAGCTTGCCATCCCGGCGCTCTCGGTGGCGAGCCGCAGGCTCTCGGCGCTGCGTCGCACCGCTTCTTCGCCCAGTCGCCGCTGGGTGACGTCCAGCGACACTGCCAGCACGCCGAATGGCCGGCCGTCAGGCCGCCGGATCACCGAGACCGAATTGTTGACCCACACCACGCCGCCGTCCTTGCGGACATAGCGTTTCTCATGCGTGTAGGGGGTGCCCTCGCGCACCGCATCCTCGAACAGCGGAAGGTTGCTTGCCAGATCCGCGGGGTGGGTGATCTGCTGCATCGTCATGCCGAGCAGTTCGTCGCGGCGCCATCCGGCAATCTCGCAGAAGCGGTCGTTGACCAGCGTGAACCGGCCCTCGAGATCGACCTGGGCAAAGCCCGCCGTCGTCTGGTTGATGAACGCAGTGAGCTGCGCCTCGCGCTCGCGCAGCGCCAGCTCGGCCTCCTTGGCTTCGGTGACGTCGTGCGCCACGCCGATAAAGCCGATATGGCGCCCCTCTGCATCCCAGCGCGGCGACGAGGTGGAGTGGAGCCAGCGCCATTCCCCGTCCGCGCGGCGATAGCGGCCTTCCAGCTCGAACGTCGCCAGCGTCGCTTCGCCTGCAATCAATTCGGCGAGCATCCGAACCGCATCGTCGGGATGAATCACGTTGCGCCAGTCGAACGCCAGCGCTTCCTCATAGGAGACGCCGACAAAGGCGGCATAGGCGCGGTTGACGAAGCTGCGCCGCCGGTCGAGCCGCGTGACCCACACCGCGACAGGCGCGCTGTCGGCAATCATGCGGAACTCGTCTTCGCCCACAGGCAGGGGCTCAGAGGCTGGCTCCGGAGTCATCGGTTGGCGGGTACGCGATCGAACATCAAATATGTTCCTAGCCGCAAGCTGCGAGTAATCGATTAAACTTCATCAATCGCGCCGCATCGAAAGCACGGCCTGGGCGCGTTTCAGATGCGGCATGTCCAGCATCGCGCCGTCCAGCCCGATCGTCCCCACGCCCGGTTGCCCCGCAAACGCCGCGACGATCCGCTCGGCACGGTCGATCTCGGCGGGAGAGGGCGAGAAGGCACGATTGATCACCTCGACTTGGTCGGGATGGATCGCCAGCATGCCGCGAAAGCCTGCGCGCCGCGCCTTGGCGGCAACCTTGGCGAGCCCTTCCAGATCGCGGAAATCGCCGTGGATCGTCTCGATCGGCGTCACCTGCGCCGCAGCCGCACCCGCCAGGCACAGCGCGCGAAACAGCTGATAGGGGAAATCATACTCGCCGCCCTCGTCGCGATTGTCGGTCGCGCCCAGCGCAGTGGCGCTGTCCTCGGCGCCCCAGGTCAGCGCGGCGAGCCGCGGGCAGTCGGCATAATCCCCCAGCCCGAACAGCGCCGGCGCGGTCTCGGTCGCCACCACGATCGTGCGATATCGCCGATCGGCAGGCCAGCGGCGGCTTCGAGCGCGGTGAGATAATGATGCAGCCGCTCGGCCTCGGCGCGGGTCGCCTTGGGCAGCATGATCCCGTCGGGCCGGGCGGGGACGATCGCGGCAAGGTCTGCCAGCGCATGCGGGGTGTCGAGCGGATTGATCCGCACCCATTGCGGCTGGGCGCGCGCGGCATCGCGCAGATGCGCCGAAACCAGCTGCCGTGCCGCAGCCTTGTTCGCCTCGGCGACGGCGTCCTCGAGGTCGAGCAGCACCAGGTCCGCCGCGCTCGCCGATGCCTTGGCGAGCTTGCGCTCCGAATCGCCGGGCGCGAACAGCAGCGATCGGGCGATGAGCGGTTCGGCCAATGCATCCTCCTGATGGTCGGGACGCAGGCGTAGTGCCGCAGGCCGCCGGGGTAAAGCGCATCAAGCCCAAGCCGCGTTGGGATCAAAAACGCGGCCCGGGCTTGCTCCCAGCGTCAAAGACTCTCCGGGGGAGAGAGCCACAGATACGCGCAGTACTGGCGACAGGCCCCGGGGAGACGGGGAACGTCCGCGCAGGTCCCTCTAACCGATCGGGCCGGGCTTGTGAGTCCGGGATACCCCCGCCATCGCGGCTAAGGGCGAACCCCTATGGTGTCGCAGGCGTGAACCCGCGGCGGGATCTGAGAGGCGTTAGTTAAGCTCTTATCGATGAAGCATAAATCAGCGCAGAGTCTTTCGGACGCAGACCAGCATCGGATCGCCCTCAACCGGCACCGCCTCGAACCCCATCTCCCGCTCCAGCTTGATCGCGCCGCTGTTCGCGCGGTCTTCGATCGATTCGATCGAGGTATAGCCGCGCCGCCGGGCATGACCGACGAGATGATCGAGCAGCGTCCAACCTACGCCCTGGCCCTTGCGATCGCCGCGGATCGCGATCGCCGCCTCGGCGCGTGCGCCGGCGCTGTCGCCCGCCAGCATCGCCGTCGCGATCACGTCGCCCTTATCGTCGAAGGCAATCAGGCTGTCCTTCGCATCGTCAGGGCTTGTCATCGCCACCAGCCAGTCACGGCGCACTTCGCGCACCGGGCTCAGGAAGCGGAAGCGCAGGTCGTCGGGCGTCACGCGCGCGAAGAAGGCGGCGAGCGCCGGCTCGTCCTCTTCGCGCGCGCGACGGACGTGCAGCCGCACGCCATCACGCGTCACCAGCGGATCGGTCTCGATGGTCGTCATGCCTGTCTCCTTGTTGGTTGAGGCGTGCGCCTCCTCGTCGGGAGGCGCATTGACAGCGGTCAAGCCTGCCGCTTCGTTGATCGGTCGAGCCGGCGCTTGCCTGGCGCCCGATCGGCATTGGCGACGAAGCGCTTGCACGGCACGCACCGCGCAGCGTGGGGCGGCTCAGCTGCGGTTGCAGCCCGCAACCGCGCGCAAAACCGGTTCCGCCCATTCCGCCCGACAGATCAGCAGGTCGGGAATGTCGGTGGGCGCGGCATTGTAGACGATCGGCGATCCGTCGATCCGCGAGGCGTGCAGCCCAGCCGCCAGCGCCACTGCCACCGGTGCGCAATTGTCCCATTGGTGCTGCCCACCCGAATGGAGATAGATCTCCGCCTCGCCGCGCACCACCGCCATCGCCTTGGCGCCCGCCGATCCCATGCCGAGATGCTCGGCGCCGATCAGCGCACCAACATCGGCGCAGAGCTGGCTCGCGCGCGTGCGGCTCACCAGCATCCGCGGCGGGGTACGGGCAGGGGCAAGGGTGGGCGGGGCGTCGCTCGACAAGGTGCAGCCCAGCCGCGGCAGCGCCACTGCGCCCACCGCGGCCGCGCCGTCGATCGCCAGCGCGATGTGCACTGCCCAGTCCTCGCGCCGCTCGGCGAATTCGCGCGTGCCGTCGAGCGGGTCGACGATCCACACCCGGCTACGCGCCAGCCGCGACAGGTCGTCGGCCGATTCTTCGGAGAGGATCGCATCGTCGGGCCGCTCGGCGCGCAGCCGGGCGAGGATCAGCGCATTGGCTTCCTCGTCACCGCGCGCGCCACCAGCGCATTCGGCCTGGATGCGCAACAATAGCGTGCCGGCTTCCTCGGCGATGTCACGGGCAAGTTCGGCGTCGGTCAAATCACCGGGCTCCAGGTTCCCATCACGGTCTCGACGATCCGCTCGGCCGCTTCCTCGGGCGTTTCCTTGGTCGTGTCGACTCGGATCTCTGGCCGCGCCGGCGCTTCATAGGGACTGGAGATGCCGGTGAAGTTGGCGATCTCGCCGGTCCGCGCCTTTTTGTAGAGTCCCTTTACGTCGCGCGCCTCGGCGACATCCAGTGGCGTATCGATGAAGATTTCGAAGAACTCGCTTTCGGGCAGCATTGCCCGCACCATCTCGCGCTCGGCGCGGAACGGCGAGATGAAGGCCGTGAGCACGATCAGCCCGGCGTCGGTCATCAGCTTGGCGACCTCGCCGACGCGGCGGATATTCTCAATTCGGTCGGCGTCGCCAAAGCCGAGGTCCTTGTTGAGCCCGTGGCGGATATTGTCGCCGTCGAGCAGGAAGCTGTGCTTGCCCATCGCGTGCAGCTTCTTCTCGACCAGGTTGGCGATGGTCGACTTGCCCGACCCCGAAAGCCCGGTGAACCACAGCAGGCGCGGCTGCTGGCCCTTATGCGCGGCATGCGCCTCACGAGTGATCTCGATCGCCTGCCAATGGACATTCTGCGCCCGCCGCAGCGAAAAGCGCAGCATCCCCGCGGCGACGGTGGCGTTGGTCGCTTTGTCGATCAGGATGAAGCCGCCCAGATCCTTGTTCAGCTGGCCGCCGTCATCGACATACGGTTCGAACACGATCGGCCGGTCGGTATAGACCTCCGCGACGCCGATATCGTTGAGCGCCAGAGTAGGCGCCGAGAGTTCGGCCAGCGTGTTGACGTCGATCGCATAGCGTGGCGGCTGGACGCGCGCGCTCACTGTCTGGGTGCCGAGCTTGAGCCAATAGCCGCGGCCGGGGAGCAGCTCGGTCTGGTCCATCCAGACGATCGTCGCCTCGAACTGATCGGCTGCCTGGGGCGGCGCGTCGGCAGAGGCGATCACGTCGCCGCGCGAGCAATCGACTTCGTCGGCCAGAGTCAGCGTGACCGATTCGCCCGCCACTGCCTCGGCACGGTCGCCGCCCAGTGCGACGATCCGCGCCACGCGCGTGGTCCGGCCCGAAGGCAGGATGCGCACCGGGTCGCCGGGGCGCACGGTGCCGCTCGCGATCAGCCCGGCAAAGCCGCGGAAGTCGAGATTGGGCCGGTTGACCCATTGCACCGGCAGGCGGAAATCGCGCGCCCGGTCGGCGTCGGCATCGACCTGCACCGCCTCGAGGTGCGCCAGCAGGGCTGGGCCCTGATACCAGGGCGTGTTGTCGCTCGGGGCGGTGATATTGTCGCCCTTGAATCCCGAGATCGGGATCGGCGTGAACGCGGCGATGCCGATCGAGTTGGCAAAGGCGCGATAATCCTCGACGATCGCGTCATAGGCGGCCTGATCATAGCCGATCAGGTCCATCTTGTTCACCGCGAGCACGATGTGGCGGATGCCGAGCAGATGAGCGAGATAGGAGTGCCGCCGCGTCTGGGTGAGCACGCCCTTGCGCGCGTCGATCAGGATCACCGCAAGGTCGGCGGTCGAGGCGCCGGTCACCATGTTGCGGGTATACTGCTCGTGGCCGGGTGTATCGGCGACGATGAACTTGCGCTTTTCGGTCGCGAAGAAGCGATAGGCCACGTCGATGGTGATGCCCTGTTCGCGCTCGGCGGCGAGCCCGTCGACCAGCAGCGCGAAGTCGATCTCCTGGCCTTGCGTGCCCAGCCGCTTGCTGTCGGCTTCAAGGCTGGCGAGCTGGTCCTCGAAGATCATCTTCGAATTGTAGAGCAAGCGCCCGATAAGCGTCGATTTTCCGTCGTCCACGCTACCACAGGTGATGAAGCGCAGCAGCGACTTGTTCTGGTGGAGCGCGAGATAGGCCGAGATGTCGGACGCGATGAGCGCGTCGGGGCGATAGGAGGTCATCAGAAATAGCCCTCCTGCTTCTTCTTCTCCATGCTCGCCGTCTGGTCGTGGTCGATCGCGCGCCCCTGGCGCTCCGAGGTAGTGGTGAGCAGCATCTCCTGGATCACGTCGTCCAGCGTCGCTGCCTCGCTCTCGACCGCGCCGGTGAGCGGATAGCAGCCGAGCGTGCGGAAGCGGACCGAGCGTTCGACCGGCGTCTCGCCGGGGGCGAGGCGGAAGCGATCGTCATCGACCATCAGCAGCATCCCGTCGCGCTCCACCGTCGGGCGCGGCGCGGCGAAATAGAGCGGCACGATCTCGATGCCCTCGGCGCGGATATATTGCCAGATGTCGAGCTCGGTCCAGTTGGAGATCGGGAACACCCGCATGCTCTCGCCCTTGGCTTTCCGGGCGTTGTAGAGGTGCCACAGCTCGGGGCGCTGGTTCTTGGGATCCCAGCGATGCGAAGCGGTGCGGAAGGAGAAGACGCGCTCCTTGGCGCGGCTCTTCTCCTCGTCGCGACGGGCGCCACCGAACGCCGCGTCGAAGCCATAATGATCGAGCGCCTGCTTGAGCCCCTCGGTTTTCCACAGATCGGTGTGCAGCCCGCCATGGTCGAACGGGTTGATCCCGCGCGCCACCGCATCCGGATTCTTGTGGACGAGCAATTCCATCCCCGCATCCGCCGCCGCCTTGTCGCGCAGGTCGTACATCGCGCGGAACTTCCAGGTCGTGTCGACATGGAGCAGCGGGAAGGGCGGCGGCGCTGGGTAAAAGGCCTTGCGCGCGAGATGGAGCATCACCGCGCTGTCCTTGCCGATCGAATAGAGCATCACCGGGCGGTCCGCCTCGGCAACGACTTCGCGCAGGATGTGGATGCTCTCGGCCTCGAGCCGCTGCAGATGCGTCAGCGACCGTGGTCTCGCCACGGTTTCGCCGACGCTCTGCTGGTTCTCTCCGGCCATCGGTTCGGGATGCAACATGCGGCGGGATTTAGGAAGCGCCGCGCCGCCGGGCGATCTAGTTATTGTTTAGGGGCGGATACTCCTCCCCGAAGCTCAATCGAGCTTCGGCTTGCCCACGCCTACCAGGGTCAGCCCGGCGCGCTCTGCTTCGGAAGCCGGATAGATGTTGCGCAAGTCGACGAGCAGCGGCGTCTTGAGCGTGCCTGCGATCCGCTTGAGGTCGAGCGCACGGAATTCGTCCCATTCGGTCACGATCACCACCGCGTCGGCGCCTTCGGCCGCGACATAGGGGCTCGGGCAGAATTCGACGCCGCTCAACAGCGGCTTGGCCTGCTCGACGCCTTCGGGGTCATAGGCGCGCACCGTCGCACCGGCATCCTGCAGCGCAGCGATCACCGACAGGCTCGGCGCATCGCGCATGTCGTCGGTGTTGGGCTTGAAGGTTAGGCCGAGCACCGCGACGGTCTTGCCGTGCGCGTCGCCGCCCATCGCCTTGATGACCTTGCGCCCCATCGCGCGCTTGCGGGCGTCGTTGACCTGCACAGTTGCCTCGACGATCCGCTGCGGCGCCTCGAAATCCGCCGCGGTCTTGAGCAGCGCCAGCGTATCCTTTGGGAAGCACGAGCCGCCATAGCCGGGGCCGGCGTTCAGGAACTTGCGACCGATCCGATTGTCCAGGCCGATGCCGCGCGACACTTCCTGCACGTCGGCGCCCACCGCCTCGCAGAGATCGGCGATCTCGTTGATGAAGGTGATCTTCACTGCCAGGAATGCGTTCGCCGCATATTTGATCAGCTCCGAGGTACGCCGGCCGACAAAGACGATCGGCGCGCTCTGGTTGAGCGAGAGCGGGCGGTAGATCTGGCGCATCACTTCGCGCGCTTCCTCGTCGTCGGTGCCGAGCACGACGCGGTCGGGGCGCTTGAAGTCCTCGATCGCTGCGCCTTCGCGCAGGAATTCGGGGTTAGAGACGACCTTGGCGCCACTATTGGGCGCTACCTCGGCAAGGATCCGCTCGACCTCGTCGCCGGTGCCGACGGGAACGGTCGACTTGGTGACGATCACGCTCGGTCCGGTCAGGTTCTCGGCAACCTCGCGCGCAGCGGCATAGACATAGCTGAGATCAGCATGGCCATCGCCGCGGCGCGACGGCGTGCCCACGGCGATGAACACGGCATCGGCGCCGCGTACGCCCTCGGCGAGATCCGTGGTGAAGCTGAGCCGTCCCGCCTTGACGTTCGACGCGACAAGTTCGGCCAGGCCCGGCTCGTAGATCGGCATGACATTCTGGTGGAGCAACTCGATCTTGCGCGCATCCTTGTCGACGCAGACCACGTCGTGGCCGAAGTCCGAGAAGCAGGCGCCAGAAACCAGGCCCACATAGCCAGTGCCGATCATCGCAATACGCACGATATGTCCTTTTGGGATGCAGAGTCTGGAAGCGCCTTAGCGAAGCAGGGCGGCGGAGCAAGCGCTAGCACGCCGCAGCCCGGCGGCTTCACGGACGACAGGCAATAAAAAAGCGGCCGAAAGATCGGCCGCTTCGAAAGGCACCCGGGCCGGTCAGCACAGTCTCCTAGCGAGACTGCCGCACTGCCGGCCCGGTGATCATGATTGATTCAGAGCGGACGAATGGTCTCGCCGCCGGCACCATCACGGAAGAAGAAAGCGAACGCGAACATGGATAATCTCCCATCGGCGCATGACTGCGCAAGTCAGGTAGTTAATTCCATGTTAACAACGAATCAATCGGGATTTGTGCGTAGGTGGTGCACTTTGGGACAAGTGGGACTCGTGGTTTAACCCTTCCTTCAGTCTGCCCCCTTATCCCCAGCGTTGATGTCGGCACCGATCGAGCCTGCTACGCCCAAGGCGGATGCTGCTCCTGGGGAGGCCCGGGGGCCTACGGATCTCCCGGTTCTCGCTAGGATTTCGGCGAAGGAGACGCGCGTCTCCAACGATCGCCGCCAGCGGCCGCGAGGTGCCACCAAGGCACCGCGCCTCTCGATTGCTCAGATGCGGAACGCGTCCAACGATCAGGACGAGCCAGCCGTGGGTGCGCAGTGGCGCGTTCTGTGTCTTTGCGAGATCACCAATTTCGCCGTGATGCGGCGGCATCTCGGCCGGACCCGGACCGACACCCTGGCTGCAGACGTAGCGCAGCAGATCCTTTCGGTCTGCCCAGAAGCCCATGTGGTCAGTGCGGCGCGCGCGCTCATTGAAATCGGTTTGGCGTGCGACAGGCCGGAAGCAGCTGCGGGCGAGATCGATCGATTACGGCATGTCTTCCAGCGTCCTGTCGAGTTCGACGGAGAGCTGCACCAGCTTCAAATGCAGTTTGGCGTCGCTGCAGCGCCTGCCGATGAAGGTGACGCCGTTCGGTTGATCGAAGCTGCCGAGTTGGCGCTGGAGCAGGCGCGAAGCGAAAGCAGGGTGGTCATGCTCGATCTGTCGCGGGCAGATCTCGCCTTCGATCGACTGACCCTGATGCGCGAATTGCCGCGCGCGATCGCCGCGGGCGAGATGTTCCTGCAATATCAGCCCAAGGTGAATGTGCGCCGCCAGGAGATCGCCAGCGCCGAGGCGCTGGTCCGCTGGCAGCACCCCGAGCGCGGTCTGATCTTGCCAGGCGACTTCATCAGCGTGGCCGAGGAGGCCGGGCAAATCGGCGCGCTGACGCTGTGGACGCTGCACCAGGTGATCGCCGATCAGAAGCGGCTTGCCGCCGACGGTCAGGACCTCACCTTGTTCATCAACATCTCGGGCATGTTGCTCGCCGATACCGGCTTTGTCGGCGAGGCCTGCGAGATCGTTGCCCGCAGCGGCGCCAAGCTCGGCTTCGAGATCACCGAGACCGCTGTAATCCGCGATCCCGAAAGCGCGATCCGCCATTTGCAGACCTTCGCCGATATTGGTGTCCAGCTCGCGATCGACGATTATGGCGCGGGCCTTTCCTCGCTCGCCTATCTCAAGCAGCTCCCGGCCAAGGAGCTCAAGATCGACAAGATGTTCGTGTTGCAGCTGACCAGTAGCAACCGTGACCCGCTGATCGTGCGCTCGACCATCGATCTCGCGCATGCGCTCGAGATGGAAGTGACTGCCGAAGGCGTCGAGACGCCCTCGGCACTGGCGCTGCTCAGCGTGATGGGTTGTGACATGGTTCAGGGATTCCTGATCTCGCGCCCGCTCGATTTCGAAGCCTTCCGCAAATATCTCGCCGAGGACCCGTATCGCACCAGCGTCGGCTCGGTGCAGTCGTCTTTCGTTCGGCCCGAGAGCTTCTGGAAGCGCGCGTGATGCGCGCCAGGCTGCTCCTTGCCGCCCTGCTGCCACTGGGTGCGATTGCGCCCGCAAGGGCGGCCGATCCTGCGCTGCCCCCCGCCATCGCGCCAGCGATCGACAATGCCAAGGCGACGATGGTCGCCGATCCGGCCCAGGCGCTTCCTGCTGTCCAAGCTGCCGAGGTCATTGCCAAGAGGCTCCCCGACGCGCGTCAGCGTTCATTCGCGCTGGCGACGGTGCGCTGGCTCGGTGCCGAAGCCTATTTACGGACAAACCAGGCCAGGAAGGCCGAGCCGTTGCTTGCTGACGGACTTCGCCTGCTCGGTCGCATGCCTGAGCCGCTCAAGCTGCGCGGTAGCCTGCTGATGACGCAGGGTGTCTACTTCAAGGAATTGGATCGCGCCGACGAAGCCCTTGCGCGCTTCCAGGCGGCCTATCGCATCTTCACCGAAGTCGATGAGCGGCGACCGGCGGCCGTCGCGCTCCAGAACATCGCGTTGCTCTATTACGCGGCCAACGACGATGTCCGAGCGGTACGCTATTTTCGTCAGGCGGCGAGTAGCTACTCCGACGATCCGAACCTTACGCTTTCGCTTCGCAACAATCTGGGCAGTGTCTTCCTGACTACTGAACATTATGCCGAGGCCGAGGCCGAGTTTCGCGAGGCGCTCCAGATTGCCCGATCGATGAACGATTCGCTGCTCGAGGCCCGCATCCTCGGCAATCTCGCGCGCGCGCAGGTCGATCAGCATAAGTTTGCCGCCGCGGACGAAGCGCTGACTCGCGCCTTCGCGCTGGTGAAGACGAGCGACGCGACGATGCTGCGCCGCCAGCTTCTGGCCACCGCTGCGCGGATGGAAGCCGATCAGGGCGATTATATGCGCGCGGCGCGGATGATTCGCGCCTCGTTCGAGGGAGTCGATCTCGACACGACGACCGGCGATTTCCGCAACGCTCATCTCTATGCCCATGAGATATTCCGTGCGACCGGCCAGCCGGGGCTTGCGCTCAAGCATCTGGAGGCCCTCAAGCGTCTCGATGCCGAGGCTGCCAAGGTGGCGACGACGACCAGCGCCGCGCTGATGGGCGCGCGCTTCGATTATGCGAACCAAGAAGCGCATATCCAAAAGCTCAAGGCCGACGAAGCGAGCCGCACCGCCGCCTATCAGCGCACATTGTTCCTGGGGATCGGCGCCTTTGCGCTCGTATTGCTGACGTTGCTCAGCTTCGGGCTCGTCACCATCCGTCGCAGCCGCAACCAGGTCCGCGCCGCCAACGTCGTGCTGGGCGAGACCAACGCCGCACTCGAAAAGGCGCTCAGGGCCAAGACCGAATTCCTCGCCACGACGAGCCATGAAATCCGCACGCCGTTGAACGGTATCCTCGGGATGACTCAGGTCATGCTCTCCGATGAAGGGCTCGCGCCCGAGATGCGCGACCGCATAGGCATCGTCCATGGTGCCGGCGTGACGATGCGCAGCCTGGTCGACGACATCCTCGATGTCGCCAAGATGGAAACGGGCAACCTCACCGTCGATCCGCAACCGATGGACCTTTGTGCGACGCTCCACGAGGTCACGCGCATCTGGGAGGAGCAGGCGCGCGCGAAGGGGTTGCTCTTCCGCCTCGAACTCAGCCACGCGCCGCAATGGATCGTTTCTGATTCCGGACGGTTGCGTCAAATCGTGTTCAACCTGCTTTCCAACGCGGTTAAATTTACTGCCAAGGGGAGCGTGACGGTACGTGCGCTCGCCGAAGGCGAGGGGGACGCGCGACGGCTCAAGCTCGCCATCAGCGATACCGGCATCGGCATTCCGGCCGACAAGTTCGGTGAGATTTTCGAATCCTTCCGCCAGGTCGATGCCGGCACCACTCGTCAATTCGGCGGCACCGGGCTCGGCCTGACGATCTGCCGCAATCTCGCCCATGCGCTCGGCGGCGATATCGTTGTCACCAGCGTTGCGGGCGAGGGGGCCAGCTTCGTGATCGATTTGCCGCTCACGCTCGCCGAGGCTCCCGAGATCGCTGTGCCGGCGGGTTCGGCAGGCGGCACCATGCTCGTCCTCGAGCGCAACCCAATCGCGCGCAGCATGTTGCGCACCTTGTTCGAACCGCGCGTGCCCGCGCTGCGCTTCGCGTCGAGCGTCGAGGAAGCGCAAGCGCGATTGGAGGAGGGCGGGATCGACTGGCTTCTGGTCGATGAAGCCACCCTCAAGATTGCCGATGACCCGATTTCCAGCCTCGCCGGCCTCGTCGCGACCGCTGGCACCGCGAAAAGTGCGGTCCTTTGGGCCAAGCCCGACATGGCGATTTCCGCCGAAATTCTGCGCACAGGTATCGGACAAATCATCGAAAAGCCGGTCGGCGGCGCTGCGCTGGTCGACGCGGTCATTACGGAATCGAAAGAAAAAAGCGCGCATGGCGCTGCAGACCCGCTTGTTTCGCGGGCGGCTTAGCGCGATAGCACACCAGATATGACAAAACGGGTCGAGCTGTTTACCCTCCACCATGGCGGCACGCTGTGAACATCCTCTTCATCGAGGATGATCCGATGAATCGTCGCGTCGTGAAGGATATGCTCGACGTCGCGGGTGCGACGATGGCCGAGGCGAGCTGGGCCGAGGAAGGGCTCGCGAAGATCGATTCCGAGACGTTCGACGTCGTGCTGGTCGATCTGCGCATGCCCGGCACCGATGGCTTCGAGACGATCCGCCAGATCCGCGCCCGCGATGATGCCAAGGCCGAGCTGCCGGTCATCGTGGTGACCGCCGATACCGCCGTCGACCTGCGCGAGCGCTGCCTAGCCGTCGGTGCCGACGATGTGCTGTTCAAGCCGGTGGCGATGGACGCGCTTTTCGATTCGATCGGCCGCGTGCTGGCGATGCGCGGCGGCGGTCTGCTCGGCTAGGCGCAACACGGCCAAGCGGCGGAGATTGGCTGATCGATTGCCGTTGCCGCGAGCCTCTCCCGCGAAAGCGGGAGGGCGCAAGACGTCCGCGCTTGGCGCGCTTCGCTGCCATCCGCGTCTGTCGGCTCGCAGCCTAGTCCTCGACGATACGGCTGTGCTTGGCAGTGTCGCGCATCCGCAGATAAGTGATCAGCGAAACGCCGATCATCGCCGTGACATACCAATAGAAGCCGCGTTCCCAGCCCGCGCCCTTGAACCACAAGGCGACATATTCGGCCGTCCCGCCGAACAGCGCGTTGGCGATCGCATAGGGCAGCGCGACCCCCAGCGTGCGGATATGCGCGGGGAACAGTTCGGCCTTCACCACTGCATTGATCGATGTGTAGCCGGTGACGATCACCAGCGCGCCCAGCATCAGCGCGAATGCCGCTGCGGGACTGCGCACGCTCTCCAGCGTGACGAAGATCGGATAGGTCAGCGCGACCCCCAGCACGCCGAACGCCACCATCAGCGGCTTGCGTCCGATGCGATCAGACAGCGCGCCGGCAAGCGGCTGGATCAGCATGAAACCGAACAATGCCGCCGCATTGATCTGCGACGCAGTCGCGCGATCGAAGCCCGAGGTGTTGACCAGGAACTTCTGCAGGTAGATCGAGTAAGCGTAGAAAGCGAGCGTGCCGCCCGCGGTGAGCAGCATCACCACCGCTGCCTCGCGCGGATGCCGCGTGACCAGCGCCCAGAAGCTGGACTGTTCCAGGCCCTTGCGCGCGAAGCTCTCGGTCTCGGCCAGTCGCCGCCGGAGCCAAAACACCAGCACCGCCAGCGCGCCGCCGATCGCAAAGGGGATTCGCCAGCCCCAGGCATCGAGAGCGGCCTCGCTTAGCAGCGATTGCAGCACCAGTAGCACCAGCAAGGCGACGAGCTGGCCCGAGATCAGCGTGACATATTGGAAGCTGGAGAAGAATCCGCGGTGCTTCTTGCCCGCCATCTCGGAGAGATAGGTCGCGCTCGCGCCATATTCGCCGCCCACCGACAAGCCCTGCATCAGCCGTGCAATGACCAGCAGCGTCGGCGCCGCCACGCCGATCGTCTCATAGCCAGGGGTCAGCGCGATAATCAGCGAGCCCGCGCACATCAACGTCACCGACAGGGTAAGCCCAGCCTTGCGGCCGTGACGATCGCCATAGATCCCCATCAGCCAGCCGCCGACCGGCCGCATCAGGAAACCTACCGCGAACACCGCCGCGCTGTTCAGCAATTGCGTGGTCTGGTCGCCCTTGGGAAAGAAATGCGGCGCGAAATACAGCGTGAACGCTGAATAGGCATACCAGTCATACCATTCGACAAGGTTTCCCGCCGAGCCTCCCAGGATCGAACGGAGCCGGTGTCGTGGGGCGGGTGCGGGGCTTGCCATGGCCTGGTTATACCGATGCCCCGCCTGCCGTAAAATGACCGGGGCACAGGTCATCCTCGGCAAGCGGGGCGCTCCGAATCCCGGGGACGGGTGCGGAGTGTCGTGGCGCGCCAGCCGTTCGCTAGCGCGCGATTCCGATCACGGCGGTGGCGGTGTAGCCATCGGTGATGGTCCCGGTCATCGCCGGGGTCTGCTGCGCGATCTGTGCCGATGTGTTGTCGCTGAACACATTGTCGCTGTTGAGCGACACGCGGGAGAAGCTGCTGATGCTCGTCGTATAGCCGCTCGCGCCGTTATAGACGGTCGAGGAGACCGCGCTCGGCATCGCCAGCTGCGAGACGAGCACGGCATAGCGTCCGCTGGTCGCGTTCGCGAGGCTCGAAAACACTTCGAAATGGATGTGCGGCCAGCGCCCGTCATAGCAACCGGGGAAAATCGTGGTGAAGCTCACCTGGCCATTGGCATCGGTCACGCCGACGCCGCGCAGATAGCTTTCGTTGGGCAGGTCGTAGAGCGAGTATTTGCCGTCGCGGTTGCAGTGCCAGATATAGACCGCATAGCCGGCCAGCGGCGCGCAGGCGGCATTGACGTTGACCACGGTGAGGGTGAGCGTGACCTGCACGCCGCCGGCGACCGCCGTGGACGCACCGATGAAGCTCGAGCGGATGTCGCTGCGCACCACGTTCGATGCCGTCAGCGCGTTCGACGTCAGTCCGCTCGAGGTGTTGGTGCCATCGGCGGGGTAGGGACCATTGGTCTCGGTCGGATCGGCGATGCAGCCGGTCGCGCTGGGCGTCGGCGTTGCCGTGGCGCTCGGCGTGGGTGTTGGCGTCACGCTGGACGTCGGCGTCGGCGTGGTGGTGAGGGTTTCTCCCGAAGATCCCCCGTCGCAGGCGCTCAGCATCGCAATCGTGCCGGCGCCGGCAAACCAACGCAGGGCGCGGCGGCGGCTGGCCAGCGCGGCCATGGCGATCAGGTCGTGCGAAAGGCCTTCGTCGTGATCGGCGTGGTCATGCACCATCGATATGCTCCCCAAACTCATGAGGTGCTTGATCGACCTGCGGCCGCGCCGGCGAATTTCGCGCAGTCGCCGAAAAATTTCAGTAAATTGCAGTCCGGCCGTTCATTCGGCGGCCAAGCGGACGCGCACGCGGCCACCGCCGGCAGGGCGGTTCTCCAGCGCCACTCGGCCGCCATGGGCTTCTGCGATCGAGCGCACGATGGCGAGGCCCAGCCCGGTGCCGCCGGTCGCGCGGTTGCGCGAGGTTTCCCCGCGCACGAACGGCGCGAACAGCGCGTCGGCCCCTTCGGGGAAGCCAGGCCCATCATCGTCGACAATCACTTCGGCCCAGCCTTCGCCGCTCGCCCAGCTCAAGCGCGCATGATCGCCATAGCGAATGGCGTTCTCGATGAGATTGGTGAACAGACGCCGCAAGGCGGCAGGATCGCCGCGCAGCACGACGCGCGGGCCGGCTTCGGTCTCCACCGGCTTGCCCGCGGCGGCAAGATCGTCGGCCAGGCTCTCGATCAGGCTGCCGAGATCAAGCCGGCCATGGCCGGGGTCGCTGCTCTCGTCGCGTGCGAAGCGCAGCGCCGCGCCCAGCATCGCGCGCATCTCGCCGATATCGGCGCTGGCGCGTTCGCGCGCCTCGTCGGGGAGCTGCTCCACCCAGAAGGCGATTTGCGAAAGCGGCGTGCCGAGATCATGGGCGATCGCGGCGAGCATCGCGGTGCGGCCCTCGGCTTGCTGGAGGATGCGGGTCTGCATCGTGTCAAAGGCGAGGGCGAGCTCACGCACTTCGCGCGGTCCGCCGGCGGGGATCGGCTCGCGCGTGCCCAATCGTGCCCGCGTCGCCGCCTGGGCAAGCTCGCGGATCGGGCGGGAGATGCGGCTGGCGACGAACCAGGCGAGCAGCGAGAGAACGAGCAGCGTCCCCGCCATGCCGAGCAGGCGGCGGAAATGCCAGCTGGTGAAGGCCGGGCGCGGCGCGCTGGAGACCACGATCCAGCCGTCGCCATCCTGCATCGCTATGGTGAACCCGCCGAACAGATCCTGTGCCGGGTCGCTGCCGCCACGCATATGCGCGGGGAAGAAATAGGTGCCGCGAATCTGGTCGGCGGGCCGATGAAGGATGTCGGCGATGACGGCGTCGCGCGCCGGCCAGGGACGCTCGTCGGCGCGACCGAAGGTGTCGCTGGTGGTGCGCGTGAGGATCAGCCGCCGCTCAGCCTCGCGCGGAACTTGGCCGGTGCGCAGCACCTCGGCGACCCGCGCGATCGAAACCGGTCCGCCTCCCGGCGGCGGGCCGTTGAACATGATGGCAAATTGCACGATCGTACCCAGCAGCACCGCGGCGATCACGAGCGCCATCATCGGCACGACGATCGACCGGGAACGGTACATCACTTCTGCGCCACTTCGGCGACGAACATATAGCCTTCGTTGCGGATCGTGCGGATCAGGTCCTCCGAGCCGGGGCGTGCGAGCTTCTTGCGCAGCCGGCTCATCTGCACGTCGATCGCGCGGTCGAAATGCTCGGCGGTGGGGCCGCGCGAGAGGTCGAGCAGCATGTCGCGCGTGAGCACGCGGCGCGGGCGCTCGACCAGCGCAAGGAGCAGGCGGAACTCGCCGTCCGACAGGTTGATGATGACGTCGTCGGGATCGTAGAGTTGGCGTGCGACGGAATCGAGCCGCCAGCCGGCGAAACGCAGGAAGTTGCGCTCAGTGATCCGATCGCCGCCGCGGTCGTTCTGGCTGCGGCGGAGCACCGATCGGATCCGGGCGAGCAACTCGCGTGGGTTTGCGGGCTTGGCGACATAATCGTCGGCGCCCATTTCCAGCCCGACGATGCGGTCGACATCCTCGCTGATCACCGAGTGGAGGATCACCGAGGGCCCGGTCGCGCGATCGAGAGAGCGCAGAATAGTCAGGCCGTCCTCGCCCGGCATCATCACGTCGAGTACGATTAAAGCGTAATCGTCCTTTGCCAGCGCGGCGCGCATCTCGACGGCACCCGAAGCCGTGTCGACGACATAGCCGTGCTGGCCGAGAAACTTCGCGGTGAGCTCGCGAATTCCGGGATCGTCGTCGACGATGAGGAGGCGGGTTTCGAGGTCCAAGGCTAGGGCTGCTTGCATCCTTGCGGGCTAGCGGCCGAACCTATCGCCCAGGTTGCAAGGCTGCAACGCGGTGTAATGTGGACACCCTGTGGCAAATACGCCACAGCATTCGCCAGGCCTAGGCAAATCCCGTGCTGCGGCCGAGAATCTGTTCGATCGGACGCGCCGCACCTTGAAAAATCCTATTTGCGCTGATAGGTGGCCGCCACGACGCCGCAACCGCGTGTTCCGGCGACCCTATTCTATTGGATTTATCGGAGCTCTACGGCTTTATGCAAATCATCGTTCGCGACAACAACGTCGACCAGGCACTCCGCGCGCTCAAGAAGAAGCTGCAGCGGGAAGGCGTGTATCGCGAGATGAAGCTGCGTCGTCACTATGAGAAGCCCAGCGAGAAGCGTGCGCGCGAGCGCGCCGCTGCGGTTCGTCGTGCGCGCAAGCTCGAGCGCAAGCGCATGGAGCGCGACAGCGCCCGGTAAGAACTCCGCGCTTCGGCGCGGCTTTCTTTCAAGATTTGCGTGAAACTGCGAAGTAAAGCGGCGGTCTGCCGTTGTGGGGAAGTGACTCGATGTCCGTGACCGCCGTTCCGCTTCAGCCCGTCAAGCGCTCCTACAAGGTCTGGCTCGGGCTCGGCGTGGCGGCGGCGATCGCGCTCGCTTCCGGCATGGCTTGGACCGGCACGCGCACGGCAGTGTCGCAGTCCTTGCCCAACGATCAATTCCTGACCTGGCACAAGGGGCAGTCGGGTATCCAGACGACGGCATCGGGCCTCCAATATCAGGTGATCGTGCCGGGCGAAGGTCCGACTGCCGGCGATCAGGATGGCGTCTCGCTCGAGATCCACGGCGTTCTGCGCGACGGCACCGAGTTCCAGCCCAAGGCGCCGATGCGGTTCCAGGTCGGCCAGCCGATGATCCCCGGCTTCACCGAAGGCGTGAAGCTGATGCGCAAGGGCTCGCACTATCGCTTCTGGCTGCCGCCCAAGCTCGGCTATGGTGCCGAGCCGGCTGGCGCCGGTCCTGCGAACGAGCTTGCCGACAAGGTGCTGATCTTCGACGTCGACATGAAGGAGCTCGTCCCTGCATCGGTCATTCAACAGATGATGATGCAGCAGATGATGCAGCAACAGCAGCAGGGCGGCGCTGCACCGGGTGGGGCCGCGCCGGGCGCCGGCGGGCCGCCACAGGGTGCGCCGATCCAGTAGGGTGCGATGATCCAGACATAGAAAAGGGGAGCGGAACGCTGGTTTCGCTCCCCTTTTTGCTGGGTTGGTGCTTAGGTGCTCAACACCCATCGCTCGGTGCCCTCGAAGCCCATCGCGGTGAGCTTGCCGCTGGCATAGGCGCCGGTGTCGAGTCCGATGCGGTTTTCCTGGACGTCGATCTCTTCGGTGATCGTATGGCCGTGGACGATGATCTTCTCGAAGCCGGCGCGGTGGTTGAGGAACTCGTTGCGGATCCACCGCAGATCGCCGGGCTTTTGCAGGGCGAGCGGCTCGCCAGGGCGGATGCCGGCGTGAACGAAGGCATAGTCGCCGGCCACGATCAGATCCTCGAAGCTTTCGAGAAAGGCGATGTGCTCGGCCGGCACGCGCGCGCGCAACAACTCGAGGAGCTCGGGATAGTCCGCGTCTCGATATTCTTCGTCGCTGAGCCCGTAGCTCAAGATCGTCTCGCGGCCGCCGATGCGCGCGAAGAAGGACAGTGCCTTCAAGTCGCCGTGCAGCGCCTTGAGGAATACCTCCTCGTGATTGCCCATCAGGAACTGGGTGTCGGGGAGGTCGCTCTTAATCTCGAGCGCCCGGGCCACGACGTGCGCGGATTGGGGGCCGCGGTCGATGAGGTCGCCGAGGAAGATGATTCGACCGGAATTTGTGCCACGAGCGAGATTGTCGGCGCGGATCGATGCCAACAACTCGTCAAGAAGATCCAGCCGGCCGTGAATGTCGCCGATCGCGTAAATGCGCTCTCCGGCGGGCAGGCTGCCTTTGGGGCCGCGGGGCGCGCGCCGGGAAAATAGTCTTGAGATCATGCCGTTATCAGCCTTCGAGCGCGTAGGCTGTCAAGGCTCCGCTGCATATTGGGTTACGCTGAAACACCGCCAAAACAAAAGTGGCGACCCTTTCGGGCCGCCACTCGTATTCCGGATACTCCGAACAGCTTAGTTGCTGTCGGGATCGTCGTTGTTGTCGGCCAGCGCAACCGCGCCACCGATGATCGCGACAGTCGCGAGCACACCGATGATCACAGCAGGAGCCAGCTCGCTGTCCTTTTCGCTCGCCGTCGAGGCGCGCGAGAGCGACAGCTTGGCTGCCGGAGCCGCCATCACAGGGGTGGCAGCCATCGTAACAACGGCGGCAGCCGTAAGAAGCTTAGTAAACATTATTCAACTCCCTCTTCGAGCTCCGGTGCTCTCGTCCGGCGTTCCTATGGCATAGGAGATCACCGACCGCAACACCTCTTCACTTCCCGTGCCGACAAGATCGTCCTGCCGTTGCGCGGGCGCAACACCGGTCCGATTCGCTCGGACTCTCTCCTCGCAACCGACGACCCAGGTTGCGAGCGCGAATTCTATAACGCGTCGCAACATTGGCGCCAAGGCCGTAACAAAATATGTTAACGACCTCATTAAGTTGTTCGTCGAATCTTCAAAGAAGCCAGTGCATGCGCTGAAACGCACTGGAGCGAGAATGGGTGCCATGCAAGCAGCGCTTTGGCATTGCGCTGAAAATTGCCGCGCAGAGACTTGTGTGCGGTGGCGCGCGGGCTATGGCTCGATGGGATGAACATGCTCGCCCCCGCACGCCTCGCTACCCGCCTTTTAATGTTTGGCGTCGTGGGGCTTTGTGCGCTCGGTGGGGGATATGCTGCCAATGCTGCAGTGCAATCCGCCGATTTGCTCGAACAGGTGCGACGAGCGGATGTCCGTCTGGCGACGATCGGGTGGCGGCTGGCGACCGCCAACGCCGCTCTCTGCGATCGGCTCGAACCGGGTACCGGCTTACAGCTGCACACGCTCGACCAGTTCGATGCCGACAATCGCGCCGCGGCGAGAGCCCATTTTGGGTTCGCGACGCCGGTCGCCATCGAAGGCGTCGTGGCCGGCAGCCCGGCGGAAGCGGCGGGATTGCGCGCCGACGATTCCTTGGTGCGGGTCGGGAACCTCGACATTGCTGCGATTCCGGGCAAGCCGGGCACGACCGATCGGCTGGTTGCTGCGCAGCAGGCGATCGCCTCGCTGGCACCCAGCGCGCCAATCGAAGTCGACGTTCTGCGAGGCGGCGCTGCGGTACATGCGACGATCCAGCCGGTCACGGCCTGCCGCTCGCGGTTCGAACTGCTGCTCGTCAACGGCTACAATGCCTCGGCCGACGGATCGATGGTGCAGATCAGCGCGCGCTTCTTCGACGAGTATCCCGAGGCGCAGGTGGTCGCAGCGATCGCGCACGAGTTCAGCCACAATATCCTGCATCACCGCGACCGGCTGGAAGCGCGCGGCGTCGATTTCGGTATGCTCTCCGGCTTTGGCGGCAATGTGAAATATTTCCGCCAGACCGAGCTTCAGGCCGATATCCTGTCCGTCTATCTGCTTACCAACGCCGGATACGATCCGGCCGCGGGGCCGGGGTTCTGGCGCAGCTTCGGGCCGAGCAAGGCGGGGGCATCCTGCGCAGCCGATCGCACCCGGCATGGCGCGATCGCGTCGCGACGCTCGAGGCGGAGATCGCCAAGGCGCGGCAGATCTCGGCGCGCCCGATCGTACCGAGCCTGATCGCAGAGCGCAGCCAGCCGCTATCGGGCGACTGGCAGGCGCTGCTCGTCCGGCACTAGATCAGGCGGGTTGCTCGACCTGGTCGAGATAGGCGCCATAGCCCTCTGCCTCCATCGCCTCGCGGGGCACGAAGCGCAGCGAGGCTGAATTGATGCAGTAGCGCAGGCCGCCGCGATCGCGCGGGCCATCGTCGAAGACATGGCCAAGATGGCTGTCGCCGTTCGCCGAGCGGACTTCGGTGCGCACCATGCCATGGCTGACATCGCGCAGCTCGGCGACATTGGCGGGCTCGATCGGCTTGGTGAAGCTCGGCCAGCCGCAGCCGGACTCGTACTTGTCGGCCGAGGCGAACAGCGGCTCGCCCGACACGATATCGACATAGATGCCGGCATCCTTGTTGTTGAGATATTTGCCGGTGCCGGGGCGCTCGGTGCCGCTCTGCTGGGTGACGCGAAACTGCTCGGGCGAGAGCGCGGCAATGGCTTCTTCGGTCTTGCGATACTGGGTCATGGGAACCTCCGTTTCCGCTTATGTGGGGATTGGGCGGGGCCGCTTCCAAGAGGCGCGCCCCATCGGCTATCGCCGGCGCCATGGCGAAGAAGAAGCGCTTCCTGACCGCGACCTTGCCCGACGGGTATGTCAAGACGATCGGGCCGACATCGGCGCCGTTCACCCATTATTGGCGGATCGTCGCGCATCTGGGCGGCGGGCGCACTGAGGTCTTCTGGGGCCACGCAAAGTCGCTGCGCGAGGCGACGGGCAAGAAGGCGGCGACGCAGGCGGCGGCGAAGCAGCGCGGCTGGGAACGCTATGACTTCGAAATCGTCGAACTGGTCGAGACTTCGGGCTGAGCGCGTGCGGAAGGTCGCAAAGGTCACAGTTGTGAGGCGGGGAATGGAAGCTCGGTTGACAAAGTTGACACGATCGCGGGGTTCGAGCTTTCCGTAAAATCAGCTAAGATGTTGTAAATGCGCTATAGTATTCGAATTTGCGGCGACTCTGCTCAATCCTGAGCGCCGGCGACGCGACGGCTACGCGCCCGTGACGCGACAGCTACGCGCCTGATGCGGACAACTAGGTCACACCGACGCGCCGCCTTCGCACGCCGAGGCTACAGGCACGCGCCACCGATGATATGTCACGCGTGAAAACCGATGGCGACGTTGTCAAAGAGCGGCGATCGGATCGCCACTGCGACATAGTGCAGCAGTGCAGAGGTTCAAGTTTTGTTCTTTCGGGCAATGTCGCGCGTCGATGAGAAACCGACGTTGACGATCAACTGCCCCCGACTAAACTCCAACGCATGTTAAGACCGGGCATCGCCGAAGCCGTTAGCCGGCTCCTATCTGCGGTCCGGGCATGAGTCTTCGACCGGCGATCAAAGCTGGCCGGTTTGTCACGGCGCTCGCCACCCTTGTAACGCTGATGGGTTGCCGGGCGGGAGAGGTCGCTGTCCCGGCCGCCGGCGCGCTTGTCCTCAAGCCGGAGGACATCGAAAGCTGGACGTGCACCGCATGGCGGGATTGGGACGATCACACATGGTCGATCCTACAGGAGGTGGTCTACAACCCCGCAGATCCCGAATATGCCAATCGGAAGCCGTCTCGGCGGCAGCGAACATATCATGTTTTTGGATCCCCATATCCACCCGCGCCGGGCCGCATCGCGCTCATGTCGATGCGCTTCGCGCCGCTCGATCCCGAGCAACAAGGTCCGGCGGTGCCGACGTCCTACGAAGTCGATCTGAAGGGCCCACGCGCGCGTGCCGGTGTGCTGCGATTCGCATCGGCAGACGGCACCGTGTTCGAACGCGATTCCGCGGGCCACAGTCGATGGCTGGGACCGACGTTCAAGTCGAACTGGGCGACGATCCGCGATGCCGAGGCGCTGGCGCTGCTCGTCACGCACAGCGGCTGGGCGGTTAGCTACGTCGCCGAAGGGCGAACCGTCGGACTGGGCCCGATCAGCGTGCCGCAGCGCGGGACAGTCGACGCGCATCTCGCATCATCGTGGACCGACCTCGACGCGCTGGTGGCCCAAGCGCCGGCCCGCTGCACGGCCAACCCCATCGATTGGGACGGTCGGATGATGGAGACGGTCTGACGGCCGTGGGCGGGGACCGGCTCGTTCGATGGTGCGGCACCGGATTGGGAACTGCATAATTGAAGTGAGGCGGCCGTGGCGGCCCGACCGGACGCGGGCAGCTACCGCCCAGTGGCGGAAGTTGGGCAACCACGCGTCACCCCGGGCTTGACCCGGGGTCCCGCTTCTTCTGGCGTCAGGCGAGACGATCGAATAAATCATGCCACTCGGGGTTCATGCCTTCGATCAGGGCGAACTTCCATTCGCGGCGCCAGCGCTTCAGGCGCTTTTCGTGCGCGATGCAATCGGTGATCGAGGCCGCTTGTTCGGTCCAGACGAGCCGATTTAGCGCATAGCGGCGGCAGAAATCCGACCCGTCACCGGTGCGATGCTGATGCACGCGTGCCGCGAGGTTCGCGGTCACGCCCACATATATCGTCCCGCGGTAGCGATCCGCCATGATGTAGACCCAGCCGCCTCGCCCTTCCTGATCCATATCGAAAGGACAGAAGAAGCGGGACCCCGGGTCAAGCCCGGGGTGACGAAGAGAAAGGTCCGCTTCCCACCCAACCTCGGACCTTCAACGCTTATCCCGAAAGCGGTCGATTATGGCTTCTAACGGTCATGAGGCGGGAAGGGCGGTCGTGAAGCAGCGCCTCGGGATGAGCCTGACCAATTCGCACCATTTTCGGCTTCAGCTCGCCGGGTCATACATGAACGCGCGCACTTCCTGGGCGCAGCGGCAGGCGGCTGCGATCTTGCGTGCCCATTGGATGGCATCCTCGCGCGTCGGCAGTTCCAGCACCGTGAAACCACCGTTGAGGTGGCTGCCGGGATACACCGTGTCGGACACCGAGCCGTCACCGGAGACCAGGAGGGGATCTATCTGCTCATCGATCCCGCCTCCGAAGACATAGACGCCGGCTGCCTTTGCTTCTTCGATTACCGCATGCGCCTCGGCGACGACGATGGGGAACTCGTCATCGGTCAGGACCATTGCTTCGCTGGGGAAGGAGATGAGGTATTTGGTCATCGCTTCAGGGTGCATCGCGCAGGCCGTGAGGGCAAGGGCCGCAACAGGTGGTGCGCTTGGCGCCAACCGCCCAATTGGATATGCGCAGGTACCATTACTCTGTGTCGCAATATCGGCTGCGCTGCGCCTTGCTCTCTGACGGCAAGCGCCGTACCCTTCGGTCTGATAATACCAATATGATACCGGAGTAACGGGATTGATGCGACACAACCGCATATTCGGCGCCCTTTTCTCGTCGATCGTGGCGGCAGCGAGCGTGGCGGCGAGCGCAGCTTCGGCGCAGCCGGCGACCTTGCCGGCGCTGTTCCCCGCACCGACCTCGATCACGCTGGGTGATGGCGCGATCACGCTGGGAAGTTCGGTCGTGCTGGTTGCGGCACCGGGCGCCGATGCCGAGACGCTCGCGCTCGTTCGCAAGATCCTGGCCTCGGCAGGGGTGAAGACGATCACCACCGCGCGCCGGCTGCCTGCGCTGCTCGATCGGCCGCATATCCTTGTCGGAACCGGCGATGCGGCGATCGTCCGCGACGCGCTGGCGCGCAGCGGGACCACCGTCGACGGCAATGCCGAGGGCTATACGATCGCGAGCCTGGCACAGGGCAGCGGCGGACTGATCACGCTGGCCGGGCATGACGGCGACGGGCTGTTCCACGCAGCGCAGACCTTCCGCCAGCTGGTGCAGCGCTCCGCCATTCCCGCGCTGGTGATCCAGGACCATCCGGCGATGCCGATCCGCGGGACGATCGAGGGCTTTTACGGCGCGCCGTGGACGATGGCGGACCGCACCAAGCATCTCGACTTCCTCGCCACGGTGAAGGCGAACACCTATGTCTACAGCCCCAAGGACGATCCTTATGCGCGGGATCGCTGGCGCGAGGCCTATCCCGCAGCGACTCTGGCCGAACTGGGCACGCTGGCGGCGACGGCGCGGCGCAACCATGTCGACTTCGTCTATGCGATTTCGCCGGGGCCGTCGGTGTGCTTCTCCGATCCGGCCGACACGCAGGCGCTGGAGCGCAAGTTCGAAGCGCTGCGCGGGATTGGCATCCACAGCTTCTACGTGGCGCTCGACGACATCGAATATGCCAAGTGGAATTGCGAAGGCGACAAGGCGGCGTTCGGGCCTTCGGGCGCCGAGGCCGCGGGGGTGGCGCAGGCGAAATTGCTGAATGCGGTGCAGGCGAACCTGCTTGCGCGGGATCCGGCCTCGCGGCCGCTGATCATGGTGCCGACCGAATATTATGACGCCAAGGAAACGCCCTATAAGGCGGCGCTGCGCAAGCATCTCGATCCGCGCGTGGTGGTGCAATGGACTGGCACCGACGTGGTGCCGCCGGCGATCTCGATCCCCGACGCCAAGGCCGCGACCAAGGCCTTTGGCCGCAAGACGCTGCTGTGGGACAATTACCCGGTCAACGACTATGCCCAGACCACCGGCCGGCTGCTGATGGCGCCCTATGCGCGGCGCGAGGCGGGGCTTTCGAGCGAGCTGACCGGCATTCTCTCCAACCCGATGAACCAGGAGGCGCCGAGCCGCGTCGCAGTGACCGGGGTGGCGGCGTTCGGCTGGAACGACAAGGGCTATGACGCCCAGCGTACCTGGCATGCCGCGGCGCGCGACCTGGCGGGCGGCGATGCGCGGGCGACGGCGGCGCTGCTCACCTTCTTCGACACCCAGCATATCGCGCCGACCTTTGGCAGCCAGCCCTGGCAGGAACAGGCGCCGCGGCTGAAGGCGGTGCTGGATGGCGTGCGCGAGGCGCTTGCCGACGGCGACGCGGCGCCGCGGCGCGCGGCGATCGCGGAATTGTCTGGCTGGGCGGACGATCTGACGAACGCGCCCGACATCATTCGTTCGGGGACGGTCGATCCGGGCTTCGCCGAACAGTCGCGCCCGTGGCTCGACGCGATGCAGAAATGGGGCCGCGCGCTCCAGCTGACTGCGGCAGGTCTCGATGCTGCCGATCGAGGCAGTGCGGCCGCCCGGGGCTATTTCGCCGAGGCCAAGCGGATCGCGGCCGAGGCGGCGGCGATCGAATCGATCAAGGGCGCGACGCGGTTCAGCGGGCCGATCAAGATCGCAGACGGGGTGCTCGATGTGTTCATTGCCGATGCGCCGGGGCTGATTGCGTTCGACCGGCCGGCTGGCGGGTGACGCCCAGGCCGGGTGGTCAGGCGCGGACGACCTTCTCGCTGACCACGCCCGCCCTGGCACAGGCATTACGGGTGTCGATCACCAGCGGGGCGGCCTCGACCAGCGCAGCATAATCGACCGCGTCGTGATCGGTGGCGATCAGCACGGCGTCATAGCCGGCGATCGCCGCCGCGTCCCAGGCGACACCGTTGCGGAAGTTGAGCGTGGGATGCTCGCGCGTATTGTCGATCTGGGCGACATGGGGATCGTGGAAATCGGCGGTGGCGCCGCGGGCCTCGATCATCTCCATCAGGCGCAGCGACGGGCTCTCGCGAATGTCCTCGACATTCTTCTTGTAGGCGACGCCGAGCACGAGGATGCGCGCACCGCGCAGGCCGCGGCCGAAGCGTTCGTCGAGGCTGTCCGACATCACCCGGACGACGTGCCGGGGCATGTCGGCATTGATCTGGCCGGCGAGCTCGATGAACTTGGTGTGCTGGTTATATTCGCGCGCCTTCCAGGTGAGGTAGAAAGGGTCGATCGGGATGCAGTGCCCGCCCAGGCCCGGACCCGGATAGAAGGGCATGAAGCCGAACGGCTTCGATTTGGCCGCATCGATCACTTCCCACACATCGATGTCCATCGCCGTGAAGATCAGCTTCAATTCGTTGACCAGCGCGATGTTGACTGCGCGAAAGACGTTCTCAGTGATCTTGACGGCCTCGGCGGTAGCGGCGGAGGAGACGGCGATCGTCTGGGGGACGACATGGCCATAGAGCGCCAGCGCGAGATCGGCCGAGACCGGATCGTCGGCGCCGACGACCTTGGGGATCTTGGTGGTCGAGAAGGTCGGGTTGCCCGGATCCTCGCGCTCGGGCGAATAAGCGAGGAAGAAGTCCTTGCCGGCGACCAGCCCCGCGGCCTCGAGGATCGGCTGCATCACCTCGCGGGTGGTGCCGGGATAGGTGGTCGATTCGAGGATGACGAGCTGGCCCTTGCGCAGCGTCTTGGCGATCGCATGGGTAGTGGCCTCGACATATTTGAGGTCGGGCTCGAGATGGCGGGTGAGCGGGGTAGGGACGCAGATCAGCACCACGTCGGCTTCGCCGAGCCGGCCGAGATCGGCGGTGGCGTCGAGCTTTTTCGCGGCGACCAGCGGGGCGATGCGGTCCGACGCGATGTGCTTGATATAGCTCTGGCCGGCGTGGAGCGCGTCGATCTTGGCGGAATCGAGATCGAAGGCGAGAACCGGGCAGCTCGCTTCGCCGAACGCCACCGCGAGCGGCAGGCCGACATAGCCCATGCCGACCACGCCGATCAGGGCATTGCCCAATTCGATCCGGGCCTGGAGCTTCAGCCCATGGGCTGGCCAATCGATGCTCATGCTAACCCCGTCGCCTCTCAGTCAGAGCGGGCAGGGTAGGCCGGGCCGGGTTTCAGTTTTGATAATGCTCGCGATACCAGCGGATGAAGGCGGGGACGCCTTCGCTGGGCGGCGTCGATGGGGCATAGCCGGTGAGCCGGCGGAGCAGCGCGGCCGAGGCTTCGGTGGCGGGGACGTCGCCTTGCTGCATCGGCAGCATGTTCTTGATCGCGGGGCGGCCCAGCGCGCGCTCGATCTCGCCGATATAGTCAAGCAACTGAGTCTGCTGGCCGGCGCCGATATTGACCGTGCGGAACGGCGCGACGGGGGAAAGGCTGTCGCCCTCCACCGGTTCGCTGCCGGGAATCGCGTCGGTCAGGCGGACGATCGCTTCGGCGAGGTCGTCGACATAAGTGAAGTCGCGGACCATCTCGCCGTTGTTGTAGACGTCGATCGGATCGCCGGCGAGGATCGCCTTGGTGAACTTGAACAGCGCCATGTCCGGCCGGCCCCACGGGCCATAGACCGTGAAGAAGCGGAAGAAGGTCATCGGAATCTTGTAGAGATGGGCGTAGCTGTGGCCCATCAGCTCGGTAGCGCCCTTGGTGGCGGCGTAGAAGCTCATCGGCGTCGCGGTGCGCTGCGTCTCGGTGAACGGCATCTCGGTATTGGCGCCATAGACCGAGCTGGTCGAGGCGGCGAGCAGATGCTTGGTCGCGTGGCGGCGGGCGAGCTCGAGGACGTTGAAACTGCCGATCAGGTTCGCCGCGACATAGCTTTCGGGGGCGTCGATCGAATAGCGCACCCCGGCCTGGGCGGCGAGATGGATCACGATGTCCGGCTGGAATTCGGCCCAGGCGGCGCCGAAGCCCGCAATGTCGTCGATCGAGACGCGGGCGACGCTGAAGTTCGGATGGTTCGACAGGATGTCGTTGCGCGCTTCCTTGAGCGCGGGATCATAATAGTCGCTGAAATTATCGACGCCGAGCACGGTCGCGCCGCGCTGGAGCAGCTTGCTCGAGGTGTGGAAGCCGATGAAGCCGGCCGAGCCGGTGACGAGAACGCGCGGGTTGGTCATGATCGTGTCACTGGAGAAACAAGGTTACCATTTCCATTACCGCAAGCCGGGCAATGCGGGTCCTTGGGCAGGGAGAGCGTGCGGAAGCGCAATGCGAGCGCGTCGATGAGGACGAGCTTGCCCGCCGTGTCCTCACCGAACGGCGTGATCGCACGGATCGTCTCGAGCGCGGCGAGACTGCCGAGAACCCCGGTGAGTGCGCCGAGCACGCCCTGCTCGGCGCAGCTCACGCCTTCGCGTTCTGGATCGCTGCCGACGAAACAGCGATAGCACGGCTTGTCCGCTTCCCAGCCGCGATAGGTGGCGAGCTGGCCCTCGAACTCGCCGACCGCGGCGGAGACCAGCGGGACGCGGTGGCGCAGGCAGGCATCGGCGACGAGCAGGCGCGTCGCGAAATTATCGGTGCCGTCGAGGACGACATCATGGCGGCCGATGATGCTGTCGACGTTGCCGCGATCGATCCGCATCGCGCCGCCATGATAGACGACATGGGGATTGAGGTTCTTCACCGCGATGCCGGCAGCCGCGACCTTCTCGTATCCGATATCCTCGGTGGAATAGAGGGTCTGGCGCTGCAGGTTCGACAGCGACACTTCGTCGTGATCGATCACGGTGAGGCTGCCGATGCCGGCGGCAGCGAGATACTGGATGCCCGGCGATCCGATCCCGCCGGCACCGATCACCGCGACACTGGCCGCCTTCAATCGCATCTGCCCGGCACCGCCGATTTCGCGCAGCACGATGTGGCGGGCATAGCGATCGAGTTCAGCGTCGCTGAGGCTCATTTCGCGATGACGAAGCTGAGACTCGTCCGATACCAATGCTCGGCGTCGGTCGAGCGGGGGAGAAGGTTGTTGCGGGCGAAGCCGGCGACGAGCGCGGCGGCATATTGCTCGACCGAGGCGCAGCGGATCGCGCGGGGAACGGTGGTGCGGATGCCGCCGGCGGGATCGACGAGCACCGCAACCTCGACGATCAGCGCCTTGCCGTGCTCGACCGGGCATTTGCGGATCGCCACTTCGCGGCGGACGAAAGCGTCCATCTCGGGCGTGATCAGCGGCGGCGCGCGATAGGGCAGTGGCGGGAGCGCGTTCCAGTCGAGCGGTTCCGCCTGCAATGCGGCGGCCAGGGCGAGCGCGACGATCATGTGCCCGTCGACCCGAAGCCTCCGCTTCCCCGGAGCGTTTCGTCGAGCGTCTCGACTTCGTCGAGGACGGCGCGCTGCACCGGCGCGGGGACGAGCTGGGCGATGCGATCGCCGCGGGCAATCACGAAGGGCGCGTCGCCCAGGTTGGCCAGAATTACCTTCACTTCGCCGCGATACCCATGATTTATTCCCAACGTCTGGGTGAAGTATGTTTGCTGCAACATCTTTCCTCGATTCACCCGAAACTTCTCCACGAGACCCATTTCGGCGTTCAAGGGAGTTCAAAGTTCATCTTCGACCTCCCTTGAACGCAACCGCCGACGGCGGTGAGGACGGTGCCGCAGGCTATCGGTCCTAAATTCCGGTTGAACCGAAACCGCCAAGCCCTCTCTCTGTCGCAGAGGAGAATTCGGAAACAATCTCAAACGAAGGTCGGTAGATGGGCACGAAAACGAGTTGAGCAATGCGATCACCCGGATTGATCGTAAGCGGCTCACTGCCCGGGGGTGTCCTCAACCACGCGCTGATAAATATCTCATTCGCATAGTCCGCATCGATCGTACCGACTGATTGCCCCAATATCAGCCCTTTGCGATGGCCTAGGCCGGACCGGGCAAGGAGGAAGCCAACCATATGCGGGTCGTTCATCAGCACCGCTATGCCCGAAGGGATCAGCACCGCGGGGGCCTGCGGCGCAAGCTGAAGTGGTTCAGCAAGGCAAGCGTGAAGGTCAATGCCCGCGGACAATGCCGTTTGGTATTTTGGCAATCCCCATTCGTGCAGACGCTCGTCCAAAACCTTCAGTTCAATCGTCGGGTCGGCCACGTTAACTCCCGCTCATATCCATGTTTCGGCATGGCTAGTGCGCCTCGGCGCGAGTGGCAATGCGACGGAGCCGAAAGTGTGGTCCTATCCTCTGCGCCTCCAAGCAGCGAGGCCCTTGCGGGCGGTGCTGCACAAGCCGCCTCGCAGCATTGGCGGGCGTCAGCCCGCCTATCCCGCTGTGCGGCCGCACATGGTTGTAATCGTAGCGCCAGCCGTTCCGCACCGAGCGGGCATGGCTCAATGACGCGAACAGCGTCTCGTTCAGGCATTCGTCGCGCAAGCGACCATTAAAGCTCTCGACATAGCCGTTCTGCTGCGGCTTGCCCGGCGCGATGTAATGCCACTCGATCTGCCGGTCCTGCGCCCAGCGCAGGATCGCCAGGCTGGTCAGTTCGGCCCCGTTGTCGCTCACGATCATCAGCGGCCTGCCGCGAGCCGCGATGATCGCGTCAAGCTCGCGGGCAACACGAGCGCCCGATAGCGACGTGTCGGCCACCAGCGCGAGGTTCTCGCGCGTAAAGTCATCGACGGCGGCGAGGATGCGGATACGCCTGCTGCACACCAGCGTGTCGCTCACAAAGTCCAGGCTCCAGCGCTGGTTCGGACCTTGCGGCAAGGTCATCGGTGCTCGCGTGCCCATCGCGCGCTTGCGACCCCGCCGACGTCGCACCCGCAGGTTCTCTTCGCGATACAGCCGCAGCAGCTTCTTGTGGTTCATGACGAGACCCTCGCGCGCCAGCATGATCCCCAGCCGACGGTAGCCGAACCGGCGACGCTCGAGCGCGATCTCGCGAAGACGCGACCGCAGCCTCGCTAAACCTGCTGCGCTTCATCTCCGTCCTCCTCAATGAAGGACTTTAGCTCAAATTGGAGGAGTTTTGGGGAGCAGGTGAGCCGCTACTCGTGCTGGAATGCTTCCAGTATTTGGCAGTCAGCCACGGTGCCGCCACGGCACGAAGCGATCATTGACGACAGCTGCTGACGCAGCGAGGTCAGATCCGCGATCTTTCGATCCACCTCTGCAAGGTGCTCGGTCGCAAGGGCGTCGATTTCGCAGCAGTCACGATCCTGCTGAACAGAAATGTCCAGCAGCGCCCGGACCTCCTCGAGTCTGAACCCGAGATCTCGGGTTCGTTTGATGAACCGAAGCCGGACAACGTCCTCCGGCGCATAGGATCGATAATTTCCGCCCGTGCGCAAGGGAGGCGAGATCAGGCCGGCACGCTCGTAGTAGCGGATGGTCTCGATCTTCACGCCTGTGGCGGTCGATAGACCGCCGATTGTCACCTGGGCCACCAGAAAGTCCTTGAGTCTGTAGTTGCTACAGGGTGCATATAGCGTTCCACATCGCGAATCACGAGGTGGAGATGGCCTGCAACAGTTGTGCATCGGCAAAGCCCGATCCGACCAATGACCCCTCCTGGCGGCGCGCTCTATGGATCGCGCTCGGCATCAACGCCGCCATGTTCGTAGCCGACATGGTAGCAGGCGTCGCTGGCGGCTCTAAGGCGTTGCAGGCGGATGCCCTCGATTTCCTTGGCGACAGCGCGAACTACGCGATCAGCCTCGGCGTTGCCGGAATGGCGCTCGCCTGGCGTGCCCGTGCTGCCCTGCTGAAGGGCGCTACGCTTGCCGCGCTCGGGCTCTACGTGCTCGCGATCACCGTTGGGGCAATCTGGAACGGCAAAACGCCGCAGGCCGAAGTCATGGGGATCGTCGGAATTATAGCACTCATCGCGAACGCGGGTGTCGCCATCATGCTGTATCGCTACCGCAGCGGCGACGCGAACATGCGATCGGTCTGGATATGCTCGCGCAATGACGCGATCGGCAATATCGCGGTCGTCCTCGCCGCAGCTGGTGTGTTCGGCACCGGCACCGCATGGCCCGACCTGATCGTCGCCGGCATCATGGCGGCACTCGGCATTTCCGGGGGTACGCAAATTATCATGCAGGCGCGCAAAGAGTTGGCCCGGGAAAACCTCAGTTACACAGTGGCGGCGGAGTGATAGGGGGTAGATGATGCGTAAGCTCCTCCCTTTTCTTGCCTGTCTAATGCTGGTGCTGACCGGCTTCGCAGGCATGGCGCATGCCGCTGAAGCGGCGGGCGGGAGCGTGCTCGGCATCGAGTTGACTATCCATGCGCCGGGTGATGGCGACGAAGTTCCAGCAGACCGCGACAATGGCCTGCCGCACCATCACAACGCCTGCCATGGGCATGATGTCGGAACGCCAGCCATTGCCTGCGGCCCCGAGACTGCTGTGCTCATGGTCATACCAAGGATCGGTCAGTTGAGCGCCCCTGTGCCGAACGCGCATGGCAATGTTCTGCCGAAGCCACCCCAAGCCTGACGATTTCGCCGGTCGGCGCATGCCGGCCTGACGCGCATCAGTCAGGAATAGATATCCATGAAGAAATTGCTCGCGGCGATGCTCGCCGCGGCGTCCTGTGCCTCCGTGGCGCAGGCGCAACAGAAGCGCATATCGGTCGATACGTCAGCACCGATATTGACGCTCGAACAGGCCGTTGCCGTCGCTGGCGGCGCGGCACCGTCGGCGGACGCGGCCAATGCCGGCATCGAGGCGGCACAGGCGAACCGGACGGTCGCTGGACTGCGTCCCAACCCGGTGGCGCAGGCCCAGGTCGAAAATGTCGCCGGAACTGGTCCGTATAGTGGCCTCAAAAGCGCCGAAACGACGAAGCACACAGCCGCCTTGCTGCGTAGCGGACAGGGGGCGGCGCTGGATCGCGGCCCCGCGGCACTCCGGCGACGCGGGCGGGCGGCGCGCCCAGTTTCGGCGCGGACGACAATTGCCGCCCGGCGCTCGAAGCGCGGTTCGACGCCGCTGGTCCGCCCGCTCCGCCGGTGGGCCCGCCCTTGTAGTGGCGGCTTCGCCGCGGGTGTGGCTGTGGACGCCGCTGGCGCAGCGGCGTTGCTTGTGGCTCCCGGAGCGCGGGTGCGGTCGGCGCTCGCTGCCGGGACCGTTCGACGGCGGGCCTCTTTGTTCGCTGGTGCCGCCCACCCCCGTTTCCGGGGGCCACGCTGGTTCTGGGCGGTGGAGGCTTGCGATGCACTCGATCCATTTCCGACTGCCTGCGGGAATTTGGGGGAGGGCAGGCGATGAAGCTGCTCACTGAACCTTGCGCGCCGCTTTGCTCGCCAACGACGCGGCGCCGCTTGCTCAGGAAGCGGACGAGGCACGCTTCGATCCGGTGCCGGTGCTCAAATCGTTCAGTCCAATGGCGCGGCGAGGTACTCGCCACCGACCGGTGGGACGACGGTGAATTAGAGCGGCTGTCCCAATACCGCTTCAACCTCAGAACGATAGGTACGGCTCATCATGAGCCGGGTACCGGTTTTGAGCGTCACCTCGAACTCGCCATGAGAACGGCGCTCGAGCGAATCGATCGATCTGACGTTCACGATGTGCGATCGATGTATGCGCACGAAGCGGAACGGGTCCAACCGGCTCGCGACTGCCGCGAGGCCTGCGCGATAGAGAAACTCCTCACCCTTTGCGTGCACGGTCACGTATACGCTGGCCGCCTCGATCCAATCAATTTCCTCCGTCATCAGGAGGCGGGTCGTGTCGCGGGATTTTACCGCGATCCAGTCCCAGATTTCTCCAGGCTTGGCGCGCTTGGCGACCAGCTTGAGTAGCTCGGGACCAAAGCCCGTGGCGCTGTCGGGATCGGCTGGATCGGGATTGCGCAGCCGCTCCTTCACCCGCGCCATGGTTCGCTCATAGCGTTTACCGCTGAAAGGCTTGAGCAGATAGTCGATCGCCTCGACCTCGAAGGCCCGGATCGCGAAATGATCATAGGCGGTGACGAAGACGGTGAGGGGCATGTTCTCGGGGCCGATCGCCTCGATCACTCCGAAGCCGTCGACGCCGGGCATCTGGACGTCGAGGAAGACGATATCGGGTTTGGCGCTCTCTATCTTGGCGATCGCGGCCACGCCGTTCTCAGCCGTCAGGACGGTGGCGACGTCGCTGTCCTTCGCCAGCAGGTCCGAGATCCGCCGGCGCGCGGGCGCCTCGTCATCGACCACGAGCGCGCAGATGGGCCTAGGCTGCGATGTCACGTGCCTCGCTTCCAATGCTGTGCAGGGGAATGCGGATCGTGACCTCAGTGCCTGCGCCCTTGCGCCGCTCGACCGTGAATTCATGGCCTTCCGGCTCGGCATAGAGCGCCTCGAGGCGCTCGCGCGTCACGCTGATGCCGAGCCCTGCGGATGTCTCGATCTTCCACTGCGGCGGAAGGCCGACACCGTCGTCGACCACCTTGATATGCAGCTGGTCGTCGACATGCTCTGCCGAGACGAGAATGGATCCGCCCGACAGACGACCCTCAAGCCCGTGCCGGATGGCATTTTCGACCAGCGGCTGGAGAAACATCGAGGGCACCATGGCGGAGAGCGTGGCCGGTTCGACCTCGACCTGCACATGGATCCTGTCGCCGAAGCGCAGCTTCTGGATGGCGAAATACCGATCGAGCAGCCCCAGCTCCTGCGCCAGCGTAATTTCCTTGCTGCCCTGGCAGTCGAGCGACTGGCGAAGCAGCGTGCCCAGATCCTCGATCATCTCCCGGGCGAGCTCGGGGTTCGCATCGAGCTCCGACGAGATGGCGTTGAGGGTGTTGAACAGGAAATGCGGCTCGAGCTGCAGGCGCAGCGCGTTCAGATGGGATTCGACGTATCGTTTCTCGACCCGCGCCAGCTCGACCTGGCTGCTGAGATAGCGGTTATAAAATTTGAGGGCCTGAAGAATTCCGACGACCCCGCAATAGGTGCCCCAGCCGCTGAGGTAGAAATAAATGGCGAACTCGGTGCTCCGCAGCGGATTCCACCACACGGAAGGGATGGGGTAGAGGATCAGGCCGGCAAGATAGCTGTGCGCGACGCTGAACGGCACGCTCAGCGCAAGGTGCGTGGCCACGATGCGCGGAACGCTGTAGTCGGCCGATATGAGCCGGCGATCCACGAACAGTATGGCAGGGGTGAGCAGCGCCCAGGACCAGGATTCGACGAACTTTCCGATGGTCTCGGACCATTTGAAGCCATCGAGCATGTCGGGGACGGCCACGAACGCGCCCACGGCCGTCCAGAGCAGGAATATCCGGAGCGCGGCGATCAGCTTCCTGCGCCAGATATCGCGCCGCGATCCTCGCTCGGGCCCGTAGAGCAACCCCGCGGGGTGCGGCGCATCCGATCCGGACGCGAGCTTGTGGGCCTGGTTCATGAGCAGCACTATCGATCAATCTGGCAATCAGATGAAGAGGTTTGCCGCGAGGCAGTGCTAGCAGGATTTGCGCCGCCCCGGACGGCGGCACCGCGGCTGCGAAATGCAGGCTTGTTGCGGCCGGAATCTCTACGTGACCGCTAAGTCAGACAAGTGTGACCATGTGAAACATCCGGAAATGTTGCGAAGCGGATCGTGACCTTGCAGGCCGGACCTCATATTTGCCAACCGGAATTTATGACAGAAATACGCATTTAAAATCAGACTATTACGGCTGTTGTTCGCGCTAACATCCATGGACTCGGCCCAGCGTTTGTGGCCTTTAGTTCGGGGTGTTAGCGCTTCCGTCCGCTTAGGCCGACAACGCTGGCAGATGACAAGATGCGACCGTCAATAATGGCGGCGTACCCGATGAAAGGGAGGGGATATGATTACCAATTCACGACGTCGCCGGGTTGCGGCGAAGGGCAGCGTGTCTTTGCTGGCGCTGATCGGCACGGGCTTCGCGCTTCCTGCCTTCGCGCAAGGCGCCGGCCCGGTCGAAGCAGCGCCGCAGCAGGC